>NZ_JBCLVI010000002.1:0-954409 GCF_048537885.1 Gordonia sp. CPCC 205333
AAAAAAAATTGGCATCAAACAATCCATCACACACTATCGAGTTCTCAAAGAACACACACCCACCAGCTACCCAACCCCACAACAGGGCCTCTCACCAGCAAACAATGCTCAAAAACAAACCAGCCACCCCGTCTCCGGAGCAACTCTCCCAGCCTAACAGAACCGTATCTCGGGCGCAAACCCGGGTTTGGTTCTCAGTAAGGTCGCACGTCATTCATCCGGAGCCGCAAAGCTCCCGGAAAGAGTGAAGTACTTGGGATGGTCAGAGGCAGTCGATCTCCGTAGCCTGTCCAGACCCTTACGGGCTGTCCCGGCCGGCGCCGTGTCGCTCTGACTCGCAATAACTTACGCAACATCTCGCGATCCAACAAATCCGCACGTCGCTCCGAGTTCGTACCGTATCTGCGCAGGTCAGTGGATCAACTCCGGAGCCGTCACTCCGAACGGCGCCCAACGCAGCGGCCGTGACGTGCGCCACACCGGCCTCCGGCAACTATCGAGCGGCGACGGCCTACTATCTGACTACACATGTTTCCCGAAGTATTCGAGGTAAAGAAATGCCTGGCTATCTGCAGGACAAGGTCATCGTGATCACCGGGGCAGCCAACGGTTTCGGCAAGGTGATCGCCAGCAAGTGTGCCGCCGATGGCGCACGGGTCGTCGCGCTCGACATTGACTCCGCCGGACTAGAAGCTGTCAGCACAGCCATCCGCGAACAGGGCCATCAAGCGATTCACGCGGTCGCCGACGTCACCGAACTTGCCCAGCTGCAGTCCGCGGTTGAACTGGCGGTGCGTACCTACGGCGGCGTCGACGTTCTGGTCAACAACGCCGGCATCATGCCGCTCGCCTACTTCGCCGATCACGAGCGAGCAATTGATAAGTGGCACAAGGCGATTGATATCAATCTCAAGGGCGTGGTCAACGGAATCTCGGCGGTCTACGACCAGATGATCGAACAAGGTCGCGGACAGATCGTCAATATTTCCTCGATCTACGGCAACGCGGGCATCGAAGGTGCCGGCGTCTACAGCGCCACCAAAGCCGCGGTCACCGCCCTCTCCGATTCGCTGCGCATCGAGACCAAGGGAAAGATCAAGGTCACGACCGTAAAACCAACTGGGGTCAGCGGCACCAACCTGGCCAGTCAGATCGTTAATGGTAAGGCGATCAACGGAATCGTCGGGCAGCGCGCGGCGTCCTATCGCGACCATGTCGGCGCGATGATGGCCGGCGACCTGCCAACCGAACTCACCGACGTCGATTCGGTCCGGTACTGGCTCATTACCCCGGAAGATCTGGCAGATGCCGTGGTGCACGTGATCAACCAGCCCTGGGGAATCAGTATCAGCGATGTGACCATTCGCGCCAGCGGCGAAGACTATCTGTACTGATCATACGGCGCTGAACTGGGCCCCGACCGCTTCGCCGTGCGCGACCACGAGATCGAAGATCTCGGTTGGGAGCCCCTCACCGGACGAGGCGGCGTCCAACGCGTTTGTCATCACCTCGGCGTCGGCGAGGACCGGCAACTTGAGCAGTGTGCCGACCTCATCGGGTCCCATCACTCCGACGAGCGGTAGCAGCGAGCGCCATTGAGCCGCGTCGTCGGTCTGTCGCACCAGGTCGTCGAGAACGTCGGGGCCGAGGTCCGCGATCCGGCCGGCCAGGTAGCTGCGCGATTGTTCGGGTAGCTCGCCCGCCAGCGGCAGCAGGTCCAGCCACATACCTTCGGCGAGGGCTTCATCCATCACTGCCGAGATTGTATCCTGTTGTTGCACAGCGGGATTCGTTGCGAATATTCGCAACGACTCGATGTTCATCACTCTCGTGACAGGAAGCAGGGTCGACCAGGCTTGAGTCTCGTGCGCTACGTCGACCAAGGAACCCAGTACCTCTGGATCCAACTGAGCCGCAAGGTTTCCCATAATCGCACGGTGTTCGTCGTTGATCGCATACAGCAAGCCGAGAGCTTCAGGCCACAATCCTTCCTCGCCGGCCGCGGCCAGCACGCCGGACAGCCGGTCGGATATGACGTCGAAAACATTGTCGATCGCGCCGCGATCCTCGAGTAGACACGCGACGCGGAGCAGATCCGCATCGCTGATCTCAGCTGCCGCTGCCCGTAGAGCTGGATCGGAGATCGCACCTACGAACCGGCCAAGCGTGATGTGCTCGCCGACCTCCACCAGGTGCGCGGCCACCCTGCCGGCGAGTTTTGGCGGAAGCTCGGACAAAATGGGCCCGCAGCGTCGGGGGTCGAGCTCAATCGCGGTCTTGGCGAGAAATTTCACCGGCAACGTGTTCGCGATGGCGATGCCGCGCGCCGGTTCCACCGACCCTGCCACACCGGCAGTGAGCAACGGACCGAAAGCCAGCGCGGCCGCCTTTCCCGCGACCGCCACCGGCACTAGTTTGGCGGCCGACGCGATCCGTTTCAGTTTGTCACCGTCACTGGCGAACAGTCGATCACTGGCGGCGCATCGGAACTCCCGGATCGCCGATGGTGAAACGTCAGCCAGACAAGCCAGTTCAGCTTCGTCGGTACCAAGCACGCGTGCGAGTTTGGTTATCTCGGCGGCATGTTCGAGGTCAGCGGCGCTCACAGACCCAACACCTTGCGGATCGCCGGGCGCGCCAATCTCGGCGCGTGTTTAAGCGAGCCTTTGATCGCTCGGTCCATTGACGCGGCCCGTACGGCGATGGCGTCCTGCAATAGGGAGTCGAGTCTCGCGAGATCATCCTCGGACAAATCCGCGAACTCCGCGGGCAACGATGCGTTCACCGTTGTGGACAATGACTTCGCGGCGGCCGACATGCGACTCCTCCTGAAAATTTGCTCACGTAACTCACAAATAGATCAGGGTGATTTGTAACACGTTTCAGCGGTGCGCGGTAGGAGTTCAGTCGGCGGGTCTGGTGAATTGGGCACGCCGATAGTCGCCATACGGCTCGTCTCGTTCGCGCACCGCCTCCCGGAAACCGACCGTCGCAGCACGGGTCTGGAAGGCGTATCCCTCGCGAGTGTGCCGAGCGATACCATCGAAGACGGCGCTGATCATCCCGGAATTCGCCACGCCCTGATTGAGAAGTGCGCTGTTGAGAGACAGTTTGGCCATAATCAGTTGATTGATCGGCATGCGAGCGATTCTCCCGACCAACGCCTCGGCGCGCGCGTCCAACTCGTCGGTGGGTGCGGATTCCACCGCGAGTCCCCACTCGGCAGCCTGTTTGCCACTGATGCAGTCACCGGTCAGCAACAGTCTCTTCGCACGCTGATCGCCGAGGCGATGCGCCCACATTCCGGCAGCCGGGATACCCCACACGCGCGTCGGCGGATAGCCGATCTTCGTGTCATCGGCACAGATGATCTGATCCGCGTACAACGCGATGTCGGTACCGCCTGCGACAGCGAATCCGTGCAGCTTGGCAACAGTCGGCTTATTCGCGTAGAGCAGGCTGGCGAAACCGCGATTGAAACGGCTCATCATCGCGTAGTCGACCATCGGATCCCAGGTATCCCGTGGATTGTGATTACGTGCCTGCACAACCGGATCCAGCACGCTGCCGGTCGTCGGGTCGACGCCGCGATTGGGATCGCCACCGTTCTCGGCGAAGATCGACAAGTCGTAGCCGCCGCAGAATCCCTTGCCACGCCCCGACACCAACATCACGTGGACTCGCGGATCCAGATCGGCTCGCTCAACCGCTGCGGCCAATTCGATCGGAGTGTCCGCGGTGATGGCATTGCCTGCCCGCGGGCGGTTAAAAGTGATGCGGGCGACCCGGTCGGTCACCTCGTATGTCAGTGTCCGGTAACTGATTTCAATATCGGGCGACTCGCGATCGGCGAACGGGGAATCCGATTGTTCGGCCAGGCCTTCATACCAGGCGGCCGCCCGATTGCCATCGTCGTCAGTCAAGGCATTCTCCGTTCTAACGCCAATAGAGTTGGTATCAGCCAATTTTCGTGGTCGCACGCTCGATGATTGCGGCAGTGTCGACGCCGACCGGCAGCGTGCCGAAGACGTCGCCGTGATCACCACCGAGCCTGCTCACCGAGAACGCATCGGCGACCGCCGGATTCCCGAATCGCACCAGCAACGAACCCTGCAATACCTGGGCCATATCGGCGACGAGCCGACGCGCGTTGTGCTGGACCGCGCCGAGGTCACCGAGATCGGTGAAGCTGGCGGCCAATCGGCCCAACGCGGCGTCGAGATGCCGGTCCGCGCCAGCCGCCCTATTCACCTCGTCGAGGAAGACCTCGAGCGACTGCGGCTGTTTGCCGATGGCCCGCAGGACATCAAGCGCGGCTACGTTGCCCGACCCCTCCCAGATCGACATGAGCGGCGCCTCGCGATAGAGCCGCGGCATCCGGGATTCTTCGACATATCCGTTGCCGCCGAAGCACTCCAGCGATTCCGCAGCGTGTATGGGAGCGCGTTTGCAGACGTAGTACTTGCTTACCGCGAGTGCGATACGTCGTAGCGCCCTCGCTCGCTCGTCACCCGCGACAGCCTGATCGGTCAACTCAGCCAGCCACAACGCGACCGTCGTGGCAGCCTCCGCTTCTACGGCGAGGTCGGCGAGCACGTTGCGCATCAACGGCTGATCGACCAGTGCCGCACCGAACGCCCGACGATAAGTCGCATGATGTGTCGCCGCAGTGGTCCCAGCACGCATACTCGATGCCGAGCCGAGTGTGCAGTCCAACCGGGTGAGGTTCACCATCTCGACGATGGTCGGCACCCCGCGCCCTTCCTCACCGACGAGCCAGCCAACGGTGTCGTCGTATTCGACCTCGCTGCTCGCGTTCGAGCGATTACCCAGTTTGTCCTTCAACCGTTGCAGCGCAAAGGTATTGCGGGTGCCGTCGGGCAGGACCCGGGGAACGAAGAAACACGAGAGCCCGCCCGGCGCCTGGGCCAGCACTAGGAATACATCTGACATCGGGGCCGACGTGAACCACTTGTGTCCGGTGATCCGATAGCTGCCGTCGGCGGCCGGAACGGCTGTGGTGGTGTTGGCCCGCACGTCGGAGCCGCCCTGCTTCTCGGTCATCGACATACCTGCGATGAGACCGCGTTTGGTGGTCGGGATGCGTAGGCCCGGGTCGTATTCACCGCTGACGAGCAGGGGCTCGTAGGTCGCGGCGAATTCCGGATTCGCGCGTAGCGCGGGCACGACGGCGTAGGTCATCGAAATCGGGCAGGCGTGACCGGCGTCGGTCGTCGACCACACGCTCATCTTGGCCGCTCGCACCAGATGAGGATTGGGCCGGGGATCTGCCCACGGCGCGGCATGCAGGCCGAATCGCACCGCATGACTCATCAACTCGTGATAGCTCGGGTCGTAGACCACCTCGTCGATTCGGTTTCCGTACCGATCATGGGTGGTCAGCTGTGGCGGATGGGCTTCGGCGCGGTCGGAAAGCTCCTGCGCGTGCGCCGAACCCGCTAGTGCGCCGATCTCGTGAAGTTCCTCCAGCGCGTGTTCGGCACCCGCCCGATGCACCGCCTCGGTGATCGTCGGCTGCTGCGCGGCGTCGTAGTCAATCAATGGCGGAACCTGATTGAGCACCGTATGTGTCGTCGCCATGTCTTTGTTCCCTTCACAGTGGCAGCGGGTATGCGCTGGGCAACCGCGTCCGCGGTTCGCCGACCCTATGAACGTACGTGCATCTATTACACATATCAAGCAAAATATAACTAATGAGTAATAGAAGTTCCACCGCTAGCTTCGATCACACCATTCACAAACTCGATGAAATCGGTCCGAAAGTCCCGGTAGACCTGCCGGAGTCGATCGCCCGGCCAGTCGTCGGGCAGCAATTCGGGCGGTAGCAATGGGTCGTCAAGGATATGCCGAACGATGGTGGCTGCCACCTCGAACCGGTCCGCCACCCCGACCGCATCGCGGTACTCGGCGAGCATCAACTCGGTGTCGGCCGCCCAGCGAGCGGGCTCGAATAGCCTGTCGGACAACTCAATCGACGGTTCCTGCGGAACTGCCGAGAACAACGACACCCGTCCCTCGACGTCGATCGACAGCGCATCGTGATTATCCGGACGCATCCACACCCCGTCGCGAACTTCAGCGAATTTCATGAACCCGAAAACATCCGGCAGCGGCGCCCCGCCGACGCCAGACGGCGGGGCGTCAGGTGCTATCGCTATTCGCCATTTACCCGACCACCGCCCCACCGGCACTTCCATCGCACGATCCTGCCGCTGCTGCCTCGCGAGCAGCCGCGGCGAAAGCGTGTAAATACCGTCTACGCGGACCAGGTCTCCGGTCGACACCATCCGCGTCAACGCAACCCGAGCGGCCGATTCCCGCAGGCCGAGCGCATCGGCAATAGCAACGATCTGCTGTGCGCGAGCCTGCGCCGGATGCGTGCCGAGTAATGCGCTGAGAATCGCCGAGCGTGCCGTCATCTTCACCGGACGCAACGGATGAGAACTCATCACATCATCGTATTGGCACCGCCAAAGCGCCTGCCCGTCCCGCCGAGGATTTTCCTGCCGATGGTCCCAAGTGGGACGATGGTGGTCGTGAGCACTTCTGTATCTCCTCGTACCAGCGCGCGGATCGGGCCCTATCCCGTTGATCCGCCCGTGGTGCTCGCCCCGATGGCAGGCGTCACCAACCGCGCGTTCCGACGTCTCTGCCGCGAATACGGGAGCCGCGACGCCATCTACGTCTGCGAGATGATCACCGCGCGTGCCGTCGTCGAACGCAATGACAAAACTCTGCACATGATGTCCTTCGACGACGACGAATCGCCCAGGTCGATGCAGCTTTACGGAGTCGATCCGGCCACCCTTGGCGAAGCGGTCCGCATCATCGTCGGGGAAGGACTCGCCGACCACATCGACCTCAACCTGGGTTGCCCGGTCCCCAAGGTCACTCGACTCGGCGGGGGTGCCGCCCTGCCCTATAAACGTGGACTGTTCGGCCAGATAGTGCGGGCAATGGTATCGGCGGCCGAGCCGGCCGGAGTGCCGGTGACCTTCAAGTTCCGGATCGGCATCGACGACGACCACCTGACCTATCTCGACACCGGCCGTATCGCCGAGGACAACGGTGCCGCCGCGGTGGCCCTGCATGCCCGGACCGCGTCTCAACGCTATTCGGGTACTGCGGATTGGTCCGCTATCGCGCGGTTGAAAGAAGCTGTGACCACCATCCCAGTTTTCGGCAACGGCGACATTTTCGCCGCGTCCGATGCGGTCGCGATGATGGCGCAAACCGGTTGCGACGGCGTCGTCGTCGGGCGCGGGTGTCTTGGCCGCCCGTGGCTGTTCGCCGAACTATCGGCGGCACTGAGGGGCGAAGAACTTCCGACGCCACCGACCCTCGGCGAGGTCGGAACCATTCTGGCTCGCCATGCACTGCTGCTCGCCGAGCACCACGGCGAAGATCGAGGGCTGCGTGACCTGCGCAAACACATGACTTGGTACCTGATGGGATTCCCGGTCGGATCTGATCTGCGACGCGCCTTCGCATCGGTGTCGACGCTGACCGAGCTGAACGGACTCATCGCCCAGCTCGACCCCGATATTCCGTTTCCCGACGACGCGACCGGACCTCGCGGACGACAGGGATCACCCGGAAAGGTCGCGCTTCCACACGGTTGGCTCGATGACCCCGAGGACGCCACCGTCCCGGCGGGTGCAGACGTTATGCACAGTGGCGGATAGTCCCCGACGCGGTCGTTCACGCGTTTGCCTGAGTCGAATTCTCAGGTCCACCGATTAATATGAGCCAACCGCTGCGAACTGTCGCGGTGCTCAGTGGTGCGCACCGGCCACCGAGGGATTGAGACTTATGAGGAGCAACGTTGACTGACACGCCGTCGGGCTCAGACGAGCCGGTGCAGCCGTCTCAGCCTTCTCGGCGCTCCGGCAGCCGCCGGGCAGACAGCAGCTCGCAGCGAGATCCCGAGCGTAACCCCGCCACACCGCGTAGTTCGTCGAATCGTGTCCCCCGCGCCGACGAGTCAGACCGCCTACGTGAACCCCGCAACCGCGACCGTTACGTCCGCAATCGCAACCGAGTGACGGTACGCGAGTTGATGGCGCAAATGGATGCGACCGGCCAACTCCCCCGAGTTCCCGCCGAACCTCGGCGAGCCGAACGCCCCGCCTACGACGCCGGGCCGGTGTCCAACGACGTCACCACCAAGATCCCGACCGTCGGCGCAGGCACACCGGTAGACCTCTCCGACGCCGCGACCGCTGCGCGCGTCATCGCCGAGTCCCGCGGCCAAAGCCATATTCCGCCACTCGAGCCGACACCGACGCTGCCCGACCCCGCGAAGCTCAGACCCCGCGCCCGGCGCAGGCCGACGCGCACCCGACGTGAGATGTTCCGCCGTGACGCGACTATCGCCGGCCGAATCCTGGTCGCTATCGTATGCATCGTCGCACTCGGTGGTGCCGGTTACATCTGGAATTCCCAACGGTCCTTTGACGGCAAGTGGAATACCGTGCTCGCGGTGAACCCGCATGACAAGAACATTCGCAACAAGGATGCGCAATACGGCGACGAGAACTATCTGATCGTCGGCACCGACACACGAACCGGTAAGAATGCCAAGGTGGGCGCCGGAACCACCAGCGACGTCGAAGGTGCCCGCTCGGATACCGTCATCCTGGTCAACGTGCCGGCCAACCGGAGCCGTGTCGTCGCGGTGTCGTTCCCGCGAGATCTTCAGGTCAGCCGCCCGGACTGCCGCTCGTGGGATAACAACACCGGCCAGTACGGCGAAGTGACCTCCGGCGCCGACGACGTCAAACTCAACTCTGTCTATGCCGAGGGCGGACCGGAGTGCCTGGTCAAGCTCCTGACACAGATGAGCGGCCTGAATATCAACCACTTCATCGGCATGGATTTCAGTGGTTTCCGCAAGATCGTCGACCAGGTCGGCGGTGTCGAGGTCTGCTCGACGACCCCGCTCTACGACTACGAGATCGGCACAGTTCTCCGCAAGGCCGGCAAACAGAAGCTCAGTGGTCGCACCGCGCTGCGCTACGTACGGGCCAGGACCATCTCGACCGAGGGCAACGGCGACTACGGTCGCATCAAACGTCAGCAGTTGTTCATGTCGTCCCTGCTGCGCTCGACGCTGTCTGGGAACGTACTTACCAACCCGGGCCGACTCAACGGCATTGTGAACACGTTCATCGAAAACAGCTATGTGGACGGCGTGAATACCCAATCGCTACTCGACCTGGCCCAATCGATGCAGGGCATCGAGGCCGGCCGGGTGACCTTCCTGACCATCCCGACATCCGGGACGTCGACCGATGGCCAGAACAACGAGATCCCGCGTACCGAGGACGTCAACAACATCTTCAACGCGATCATCGACGATCAGCCGCTGCCCGGCGAGAAGAAGAAACAGCAGGAATCGTCGGCGGACAGTTCGACGCCATCGTCAGGTCCGACGACCGCCGCGGCGTCGCCCAAAACCAGCAAGGTGTCGGCAACAGCGATGTCGCCGGGCAATGTCGGCGTGCGGGTGCTCAACGGCACCGGTAAAACCGGCCTGGCCACCGATGTGTCCGAGCAGTTGACACCGTTGGGCTTCGACGTACGCGGCGTCGCCGATGCCTCCGAGCAGCAGAAAAAGACGGTTGTCCGGTACGGTGCGGGCGAACAGGATGCCGCGGCGACGCTGGCGAAGATGTTCCCCGGAGCATCGATCCAGCCGGATCGCACAGTCCGCTCGGGTGTCGAAGTAATCCTCGGTAGTGATTACGCTGGCTCGTTGGGTTCCACTCCGAGCGCCGGTAGCGCGATCAGTGTGACTCAATTGCCGCCGAATTCGAGTACCAGCGAACTGCCCAACGACCTGGCCGTTACCAACGCTAGCGACACCACCTGCGAATAGGCGACCGGTATTCAGGTCGGCTTCATACCCCGTTCATGCCTCGGCGACGCCATCTGTCGGGAGGAGAACGTATTGTAGATACATGCGAACTGCGTATCAGGAGCAGATGGTTGCTCTCAATGCTGTCCTAGGTGAGATGTGTGAATTGGCCGGTCAAGCGATGGCCAGCGCTACACAAGCACTTCTGCAGGCCGATTTGTCGGTTGCCGAGCAGGTCATCACCGATCATGACCGAATGACTGAACTGTCCGTGCGGGCAGAGGAACAGTCGTTCGCACTGCTGGCGCTGCAGGCTCCGGTGGCCGGCGACCTGCGCTCGATCGTGAGCGGATTTCAGATCGTCGCCGACGTCGACCGCATGGGCGCCCTCGCGCTACATGTCGCCAAGGTGGCCCGACGCCGCCACCCGGCCAAGGCGCTTCCCGAGGAAGTAAACGGCTACTTCGCCGAAATGGGCCGGCTCGCGGTGCAATTAGCGCGCAACGCGCGTGAAGTGCTCAACTCGCAGAGCTCCCAGGACGCTCTCGCGCTACAAGAAGACGACGATGCGATGGACGATCTGCATCGCCACCTGTTCACCGTGTTGATGGACCGCGAATGGACGCATGGCGTCGCGGCTGCTGTCGACGTAACCCTGCTGGGCCGCTACTACGAGCGCTTCGCCGATCACGCCGTCCTCATCGGGCGGCGAGTGGTATTCCAGGCGACTGGCAAGACCCCAGAACAGCTGGCCGAGGCCGGCGCCTAACCCTTCCCACACACAATCCCTGCGACATAGATCATCCCCGACACCAATACTCGGTGTCGGGGATGATTGCTTGTGCAGAGTATGCGCAGGCGGGGCCTATCCGAAGCGACCCGAGATGTAGTCCTCGGTCTCCTTCTTGAGCGGATTGGAGAACATCACCTCGGTGTCGTTGATCTCCACCAGCTGGCCCGGCAGCCCGACGTCCTCCAGGTTGAAGAATGCGGTCTGATCGCTGACACGTGCTGCCTGCTGCATATTGTGCGTGACAATCACGATGGTGTACTCCTTCTTGAGTTCACCCATCAGATCTTCGATGGCCAGGGTCGAGATCGGGTCGAGCGCCGAACATGGCTCATCCATCAGTAGAACGTCCGGTGAGACCGCGATAGCGCGGGCGATGCACAGTCGCTGCTGCTGACCGCCGGATAGACCACCGCCGGGCTTGTCGAGGCGGTCCTTCACTTCGTTCCACAGGTTAGCCCCGCGCAGGCTCCGCTCGGCGACATCGTCGAGCGTCGAACGGCTACGCACACCCTGTAACTTCAGCCCGGCCACCACATTGTCGCGAATTGACATGGTGGGAAACGGGTTTGGCCGCTGGAAGACCATCCCGATGGTGGTGCGGACACTGACCGGATCGACGTCCTTACCGTAGATGTCCTCACCGTCGAGCAGCACCTTGCCGGTCGCGTAAGCGCCGGGAGTCACTTCGTGCATGCGATTGAGAGTGCGCAACACCGTCGACTTACCGCAGCCCGACGGCCCGATGAACGCGGTGATGCTGCGTGGCGGAACCTCCAGGGTCACTTCCTTGACCGCGTGGAATTTTCCGTAGTAGACGTTGAGGTCTTTGATGTCGAGGCGCTTGGCCATGAGTTAAGTCCTTGCAGAGTTCGTGCGATGGGTACGCGAGCGGGGCGATCAGGATGTCTTGGGTGCGAAGATCTTCGCCACCCATTTGGCGCCGAAGTACACGATGGCGACGAGGATGACCAGAGTCAGCGCCGCGCCCCACACCTTGTCGAAGGCGCCGGGACCGTTGTTGTATTGCTGCACCATCATCAGCGGCAGCGATTCCTGATTTCCGTCGAATGGATTCCAGTTCATCGCCTTGGTTGAGCCGACGAGGATGAGCACCGGAGCGGACTCCCCCATGACCCGGGAGATGGCCAGCATCACGCCGGTGACGATGCCCGAGAGCGCGGTCGGCAGAACGATCCGCGAGATGGTCTTCCACTTGGGCACGCCGAGTGCGTAAGACGCCTCCCGCAGATCCTGCGGAACGATCTTCAGCATCTCCTCGGTGGACCGAACCACTAGCGGAACCATAAGCAGCACAAGGGCAATCGCGACTAGGAAGCCCATCCGGGGCAGCCCCAGGGTCGTGCGCCACACCGCGTAGACGAATAGTGCGGCGACGATCGACGGCACACCGGACAGGATGTCCACCATGAAGGTGGTGATCCGCGCCAGCACGGATTTACCGTCGCTGTATTCCACTAGGTAAATGGCGACGAAAATGCCTAGCGGAACCGAGATGAGCGCGGCCAGCGCCGTCTGCATCAAGGTGCCGATGACGGCGTTCAGCGCGCCACCGTACCGTTCCGAACTCACCCACCAGTCGGGGTCGAGTAGCGGCTCGATGCCGTTGTAAACCAGGGTGCCGATGAGCCACAGCAGCGGAATGATCGCGATGACGACGGCGACGATCACCGCGACGTGCGCACCCCGGTCGACTATCTTGCGTCGCCCGCTGATCGGTTGGAAGCCCGACGGACGTGTTTTCACCGGGCCGGTGCCGGAGATATCGAGGGTCGTCATATCAGTTCTGCTTCCTGCCGACGACGGACCGCGCGGCGGCGTTGACGATGAACGTCAGCACAAACAAGGTAAGACCGGCCGAAATAAATGCGCCGGTCTTGGTTGGCGAATCGAATTCGGCGGCGTTGTTCGCGATCTTCGTCGCGAAAGTCTCGCCGCTTTCCATCAGGTTGAAGTCGATGGGGCCGGTGTTCGAGATGATCAGGAACAGTGCCATCGTCTCGCCCAGCGCGCGACCGAGGCCGAGCATCGATCCACTGATATACCCGGAGAAGCCGAACGGCAGCACTGCCATCCGCACGACCTCCCATTTGGTGCCGCCGAGAGCCAGCGCGGCCTCCCGGTGCGCCACCGGGGTCTGGATGAAGACCTCGCGAGTGACCGCGGTGATAATCGGCAGGATCATCACCGCCAACACGATTCCGGCGGTCAGCAGAGTGCCGCCGGTGGACATATTGGTGACATTGGCCTCGGGCGTCTTGAAGAACGGAAGCCAGCCGAGATTGTTCACCAGCCAGGTGTTGACCGGCACCAGCGCGGGACCGAGAACCAGGATGCCCCAGAGTCCGTAGACGATCGATGGCACCGCCGCGAGGAGGTCGACGAGGTAGGTGACCGGACCGACGACCCGTTTGGGCGCGTATTCGGTGAGGAAGATCGAGATACCCAGTGCGATGGGCATGGCGATGAGTAGCGCGATGATCGCGACGATCGCCGTCGCGTAGAACAACTTCGGAATGCCGAACTGCAAGCTTCCGCCGTCAACTACCCAATCACCTTGGTAGGTAAAGAAATTCGCCTCGTTGTCGAGGAGCGCCGGGGTCGCCTGCACCACGAGGAACAGTGCGATCAGCGCGATGACGATCGATACGAGGAGTCCCGACCCCACCGCCAGCCTGCGGAAGATGGCATCGCCCAACCGGCCGCGCGCGGAACCCGCCAGGTCCGTCGGCGCACCACCCGATGGTGGAGGCGGCGTCGTGCCGGGCTCGACGCTGGCGTCGGCGGCGTTGTCCCCCTGGCTCTTACTCAGTGAGGTCATACGTCCTTCTACGGATTCGGCTCTGGTCATGATTCGATTGGGACCCGCGCCAGCTCACGCTGACTTTAGTTCCCGCAGCCTTCCCCAAGTGTGTCAAGTGCGCCCGCGGGACCGCAAACGCTGCGGCCCCGCGGTCGCGGTGGTCATACTGACGAGCTCACGAAAGCGCGTCGACGGTACCGCGCAGTGTCGACTTGTAGGCGTCGGGCAGCGGCACGTAGCCGATGTCCTTGAGCCCTTCCTGTCCCTTGTCGAGGATGGTGGTGAAGGCACTCTTGAGCGCCGCACCGGTATCCGCGTTCGAGTAACCCTTGCTGCACACCACCTCGTAGGTGGTCAGCAGCAGCGGGTAGGCACCAGCGACCTTGGAGGCGAACAGCTTGTCGGAGTCGACGACGAGGTCCTTGCTGCCCGGGGTCTTGAAGGT
Organism: Gordonia sp. CPCC 205333; assembly: GCF_048537885.1. Lineage (NCBI taxonomy): Bacteria > Bacillati > Actinomycetota > Actinomycetes > Mycobacteriales > Gordoniaceae > Gordonia > Gordonia sp. CPCC 205333. The sequence goes on from NZ_JBCLVI010000002.1 coordinate 13,940, forward strand.
GACCGCGTCCAGCGCCTTACCGGCCGACGTCGCGTCGAGCTTGACCGCACCCGCACCGAAGTCGATGTCGGCAACGCCGAGCTTGTTCTCGGTGGCGAAACCCCACTCGACGTAGGTGACCGAGCCCGCGGTCTTCTTCACGGTGTCGCCGACGCCGGTCGACTTGGCGGCGGCCGAGCCACCCTTGCCCTTGAATTCCTTGCTGTGCTCATACGGCCACGCCTGCGGCGCCGCATTCTGCAGGAACTTCTGGAAGTTGTCGGTGGTGCCCGAGCTGTCGCTGCGGTGGACCGGCACGATCTTGGTCGATGGCAGTTTTGCGCCTGGGTTCAACGCGGCGATGGCCGGGTCATTCCAGGTGGTGATCTTGGAGTCGAAGATGCCGGCGAGCACGGTCGGGTTGAGCTTCAGGTTTTCAATACCGTCGAGGTTGTAGGCGATGGCAACCGGGCCCGCGACCAGCGGGATATGCCATGCGTCGTTTCCGGCGCACCGCTCCTTGGCCTTGGTGACCTCGTCGCCCTTGAGTGGCGAATCCGAACCCGCGAAGTCGACGTCGCTCGCCAGGAACTTCTTGATACCGTCGCCCGAGCCGCTGCCGGTGTAGTCGAGGACCGAACCGCCCTCGTCGGTCAGAACCTGACTGAAATGCTCCAACGCCTTCTGCTGGGCGGTCGAGCCCTCGCCGGTGATGGTCTGTTCGGAATCCGAGCCACCACAGGCCGCGACGGCCATGATCGCCGCGACACCTGCAACTGCTGCACCCGCGCGGATGCTTTTGCGCTTGATATTCACCGTCAGACTTGCCTTTCGCTTGATACTCCAACCACTGGAGTCTGTCGATCAGCGACGCTATGGGTCCGTAGTGGACGGTCGGACGCGGCAAGGTGAACACACGGTTAACTGACAAGGTCAGACAGGGGCAAAATGTCCGATTTCGTTGCCGTTGCGAATCAAATGCTGCGACTATGCGCGGCCATATGCGACATCGATCGCATACTGCGCAAATCCAAGTCGCTCATAGGTGTGCAGGGCAGCGGTGTTGTCACCTTCGACGTATAGGTTGCACTCGGCAACCAATGGGTCCAGATAGCGCAAGCCCGCCAGGGTCAGATATCGCCCCAACCCACGGCCCTGAGCCGACGGATCGACGCCGACGATGTACACCTCGCCCAATTGCGGACCGTGAATCTTGGTCCAGTGGAAACCAAGGAGTCGACGCGGTTCGTTCGCATCGAAAGCGAGAAACAGACCGGCCTCGTCGAACCAGTCCGAGCCGGTCCGGGCAGCGATGTCGTCCAGAGTCCAGCCGCCCTGCTCAGGATGCCAGTCAAAGGCCGCGTTGTTGACTCGTAAGATCTCGGCGTCGTCCTCGGCACCGGCGTAGGTCCGCAGAATAATGTCATTCCGCGACGGGAGTGCGGGTAACTCGCTACCGGTCGCATCCGACCCGCCGCCGAGAGCGCGCCGAAGCTGCAGCAGAACCCGTTGCGAAGACACTCCGACCGAAGCCGCCAAACCTTGCGCACCGGTCGGGTTTCCGTGCGCCCACAACCGGACGTTCGGATAGGCATCGAGAACCGCGGTGAGTACGGCGGTGCCGACGCCGGTACGACGATGCGCAGGTGCAACCACCAACTCTCCGGTCGGATTCTCACCTTCGCGACCGGGCAACACGTTGCCGTAACCGCTCGCTCCGCTCCCGGCGCCGGCAATATTCGGCCCGCTCGCTCCGCTCCCGGCGCCGGCAACAAAATGCTCGACCTCCGGACTCGAATGTGCGACCGCCAATACCGCCTGCTCCGACAACGCCGCGACGCCGTCTTCGGCCAAGGCCGCGTCGAGAATCTGCGCGACATCGTGCCGCTGATCCGCTGTCAACGTTGACAAGCGGGCAACGTCGGTCATTCGACCGCCTCCTCCAACAGCTCGAAGTCACCGGAATCGATTGCAGCAGAATCAGATTCATCGTCAGATGCTCGTGATCGGCTCGACGGGCGCACCGCTTTGTACCCAACGTTACGCACAGTACCGATGAGCGATTCGTGATCGCCGCCGAGTTTCGCACGCAATCGGCGGACGTGAACGTCGACGGTGCGGGTGCCACCGAAGAAGTCGTAACCCCACACCTCCTGCAGCAGCTGCGCACGGGTGAAGACGCGACCGGCGTTCTGCGCCAAGTACTTCAGCAGTTCGAATTCCTTGTACGTCAGGTCCATCGGCTTACCGCGTAGTCGGGCGGTATAGGTGTCTTCGTCGATGACGAGTTCGCCAAGGGCGATCGTCGAACCCGACTCAACCAGTTCGCCACCGCGGGCTCGAACCGCGAGGAGACGCAGTCGGGCGTCGAGTTCGGCTGGGCCGGTGGTCGTGAGGAGAAAATCGTCGAGATCCCAGTCCGCGTTGACCGCGACGAGCCCGCCCTCGGTCAGCACCGCGACAACCGGTATCGACCCAGTACTGCCGAGTAGGCGGCATAACCCACGCGCGGCGGCGAGATCAGTGCGCGCATCAACGACGACAGCCTCAGCACTGCCGGTAGCCATCAACGACGACACTTCGGCCGGTGCGACACGCGCACTATGAGCCAATAGGGAGAGCGAGGGCAGCACGGCGTCGGCATTGGCTTCGCCCGTTAGAATTACGAGGTCCACTCCCACTCCGATCTGAAGTAGCGGCCCGCGGGGGGGCCTGAGTCATCATCAACGCATCAATTGAGTCGACGTTGACTCGGCGGTTTCACGCAGCGCGATAAATGACAGAATAGCCCTGATGTCGTTCACCGCAGCCAACCCACCGGCCATTCCCGCGTCGGACGAAGCGGATGAATCCCCCCGATCGGCTCCTCCGCTTCTACGCAGGGCGATCGTGATCGTCCTCGTAGTAGCGCTCGTCGCCGTCGGCGCCGCTTTTCTCACCGACACCGCACTGGCCGCACGCAGCGAAAACCGCCTGTCAGACTCGCTACGAACGTCGTCGCGCCTAACCTTCACACCCGAGGTGACACTCGGCGGCATCCCATTCATTAGCCACGCGAATAGTGGCGAATTTTCGTCTCTCACAATTACCGCCCGTGGCGTGGCGTTGCCGCGTTCTGGTTCTCGGGCGTGCGCGACAACACAATGCTGGGCCGAATTGGGTATCGCGGCGACCGATATCCGGACTGATAACGGGTGGACGATCGCACCTACCAGCGATCTATTTTTCCGTGCCGTCACCGGTTACGCGAAACTCGATTCGGTCAACCTCGGCCGGCTGCTCGACATCACCGACCTTTCGGTCAACACACCCGCCCCGGAAGACAAGGCTGGCGGCGGCGGGCCGGGCGATGGGCTACTCGAACGAACCTCGGGCGTGTTACTCACCGGCACCGTGGCCCTGCCGCCCGGTGCTGTGTCCCCGGTCCCGCCGTCGGCGTCGAGTTATCGCGGCGACAAGATCCGGGTAAGCGTTTCCGCCGACCTTGCGGTGCGCGGCAATGCATTGATCATCACGGCGACGGATTTCTACGACGGTCCCGAGGAACACGCCTCCGCCGAGATCCCCGCGCAGTTTCGACAGGCGATCTTGGACCGGTTCAGTCGCGCGGTGCCGATGCCCTCGTTGCCCTGGGGCCTAGTCCCGACGTCGGCGCACAGTGCGGGCAGTGACGTGGTGGTTTCCGGTGCCGCAACGGACCGTCGAGTCCGCGTGGATCAGTTCTGAGAGCTGTTGTATCCTTTCAGCCATGCAACCGTGCAGTGAGTTCATGCTCACCCGCCGCCGCGCCATCGACTTCTGTCGTGTCGCCAACTGTTGCTGTCGGTAAACGACGGTCGCTGCTACCGCGACCATCGTTGATGGCGGTAACGCACAAGTATTCCTGACTGGTTTCGCACGTCCTGTGTGCGCGCCGTCCATCACTCCCCCGGATGAGAACCCATCTATCGAATCAAGATTCGATGTTTCCCATCTGTCCCCCTAAAGCTGAATCAACCGAAACACATTTCGAAAGGGAGCCATCATGGCACGTTCCGACGTCCTGGTCAGCACTGATTGGGCTGAGCAGAACCTCAATGCCGACAAGACCGTCTTCGTCGAGGTCGACGAAGACACCTCGGCCTACGACGGCGGGCATATCGCCGGCGCGATCAAGCTCGACTGGAAGACCGACCTGCAGGACCCGGTTCGCCGCGACTTCGTCGACGCCGACCAGTTCGGCAAGCTGCTTTCCGAGCGCGGTATCGCCAACGACGACACCGTGGTCCTCTACGGCGGAAACAACAACTGGTTCGCCGCCTACGCGTACTGGTACTTCAAGCTGTACGGACACAACGACGTCAAGCTGATCGACGGCGGCCGCAAGAAGTGGGAACTCGATGGCCGTCCGCTCTCGAGCGACGCCGTCACCCGGCCGGCAACCGAATACAAGGCCGGCGCAGCTGACAACAGCATCCGCGCATTCCGCGACGAGGTCGTCGAGGCTATCGGCACCAAGAATCTCGTCGACGTGCGTAGCCCTGACGAGTTCTCCGGCAAGATCCTCGCGCCGGCGCACCTCCCCCAGGAGCAAAGCCAGCGTCCCGGCCACATCACCGGCGCCATCAATGTGCCGTGGAGCAAGGCAGCCAACGAGGACGGCACCTTCCGCAGCGACGAAGAGCTCACCGAGCTCTACCAGGAAGCCGGCCTGGATGGCTCCAAGGAGACCATCGCGTACTGCCGCATCGGCGAGCGCTCGAGCCACACTTGGTTCGTACTGCAGGAGATCCTCGGTCACCAGAACGTCAAGAACTACGACGGCAGCTGGACCGAATACGGTTCGCTGATCGGCGTGCCGATTGAGTTGGGAGAATAAGAAATCATGTGTGCTGCACCCAAGCAGGGACAGAAACTGCCTGCGGGCGTTGACGTCGAGAAGGAAACCGTGCTGACCGGTCAGGTCACCGACAGCTCGGGTGCACCGGTTGCCGGTGCGTTCGTCCGGTTGCTCGACTCCACCGGCGAATTCACCGCCGAGGTTGTTGCCAGCCCGACCGGAGACTTCCGGTTCTTCGCCGCTCCCGGTACCTGGACACTGCGTGCGCTGTCCGCCGCCGGCAACGGTGATGTCACCGTGAACCCCGAGGGCCCCGGCGTCCACGAGCACGACGTCGTCGTAGCGAAGTAGACCCGGCAACGGTTCATTCAAGGCAACTGTTCGACTCGAAGCCCCGGTCCGCATCTGCGGGCCGGGGCTTTGTCGTCGCGGACCGCGGCAAACGAGATGTTGGCCACCACCCCGATGCGACGCCGACCGGTCGCGCTAAGATTTGTCCCGTGGTCATCTTCTTTGAATTCCTGCTGGTGCTCGCTTCCGTGCTGATCACCTGGTTTGGCCTGTACGCCGTCTACCGCCTGGTCAAAGACGAATCGTGACCTCGGCCGACGATAGCCTGCCCGGCGATATCCGCTCAGGCAACGAGGCAATCGAAGCAGCCGAAATACGCGCCAAGCAGACCGGTGATGTGAATCTGCCCGAATGGGGCGATCTCCCGGTGGCGCATGACACCGCGAATCTGCGGCACGGCGCTGACCTACACCCGGGCCTGCTTGGTCTGCTGCCGCTGGTCGGCATCTGGATCGGCGAGGGTGAGGGCAACGATCCCGTCACCGGTCAGGACTATCAGTTCGGCCAGCAGATCGTCGTAAGCCACAGCGGCGAGAACTACCTGAACTGGTCGTCACGGATCTGGCGTCTCGACGCCGATGGTGAGCTCGACCGCCCCGACCTCCGCGAGAGCGGCTTCTGGCGGATCAGCGACGACGACAACATCGAATTACTCCTGGCCCACGCCGAAGGTTGGATCGAACTCTTCTACGGCCGCCCGCTTAACCAGACCTCCTGGAATCTCACTACCGATGTCGTGATCCGCTCGGAGACCGGGCAGCATGCCGGCGGCGCCAAGCGGCTATACGGGTTGGTCCCCGACGGCGACCTCGCGTACGTCGAAGAGCGCGTCGATGCTGACGGCGACTTGACGCCGCGACTGTCGGCGAAGTTGAAGCGGTACGCGGGCTAGCGAGTGTCCTGACGGGCCGCTTGGTCCTGGCCGCGCACATGAAACGGCCCCCGCACCACCCCCGATGGCGGGAGCTATGCGACCAGACAGGGTCGCGATGCGAGGGCCGGGTGGTCATCTGGAATTCGCCAAAACGCTTGCGCGTAAACGAATTACAGCGTAACCGTTCTAGCGGATGACCACCTCACGTGTCCGTTTGTCAATCAATTCCAGACCACCTCCTTCCGTGTGTACCGACGAAACTACGCCCTGCCCGGCGACCTCGCAACGGATTATTCGACGACGCGAACGGACCCGGATTCGGCCAGCTCGATGATGCGGTCGGCACCATGCCCATTGGGCAGTTGATGCGTCACCACAACGACGCTACGGCCCGAATCGAATAGCGATCCATCGCGCGAGAAGATGTCACGCAATACCGCGTCGGCATCAACGGGATCAAGGTGTTCGGTCGGCTCGTCCAATAACACCACCGGCGCCCGATGCAGCAAGGCTCGCGCGAGCAATAGCCGACGTCGTTGTCCACCGCTCAACGCCGCCGCACCGCCGGACAACACGGTGTCGACGCCCTCGGGGAGCCCGTCGACCCACCCGGCGAGCCCGACCGAGGCCAACGCCGCCACTATCTCGCCATCGGTAGCATCACCACACGCGACCCGCAGATTCTCCGCAACCGAGGTGGAGAAAATATGCGCATCGTCGGCGAAATAGCAGGTGGACGACGCCACCTCGCCGCGACCATCGACGGTAACCGAGCCACCACGCGGGTTGAGCAGACCGGCAAGGGTTAGCAGCAACGCCGTCTTCCCCACACCACTCCGGCCGACCACCGCCACCCGTTCCCCCGGTTCCACAACGAGGTTCAGCGCGTCGCCTGCCGACGCCGACCAGCCCCACCACAGATCGCGGCAGGTCAAAGTCGTCGGCCGATCATCGACCGCGACGTCGTCCGCGTTGGCGAAGTCGTCGACGTCCTTGGCCGCCAGTCCAGTCGACCCGGCATCGTCTATCAACGTCAGGACCCTGCTCGCGGCCTGTCCGCTGCGCTCCAATTGCAGGCCAGCCTCAGTCAGCGGAGCCGTCGACTCGAAAGCCGACAGTGGCAACAGGATCAGCACACCGAGAGTCATCGGCGTTAGAGTCGGGTCGCCAGCCAGACCGATGCCGATCACGCAGGCCGCGATCAGTGAAACACCAACCGCCAGAGGCATTGCCGCACTCCCCAGGGACTGCAAGCGCATGCCTCGGTCGGCCGCGGTGCGTGCGGCCCGTTCGGATTCGGCGACCGCGGTCAATACCTGTGGCCGACGTCGCGCGACGGCCAATTCGTCTGCGTGCCACAGGGCCAGAGTGACAGACTCGGCCAATTCCGCACGTGCTCGCGCACCGGACTCAACGACATCGGAGGCGCCGCGCGCCGCCAATACCGGTGCGGCAACGCCACTTACGAGTAGCGCACCAGCCAATACGATCGCAGCCGGCACCGAAACCACGGCCATGATGACTATCGCGGCGATGTCGGTAACTACCGCGATACCGATCGGAATGGCTCCCCTGATCAGCGCGTTACCAACATCGTCGATATCGGCGCCAGTTCTCGTCAGCAGATCGCCACGTCCGAGTCGCACCGAATAAGATGGCCTACCGGCCGCAAGTGCGATGAAGACCCGTGACCGCGCCGACGACATCGCCCGCAAGGCGAGATCGTGAGTCGCGAGACGTTCGAGATACCGGAACACACCGCGTGAAATACCCAGTGCCCGAACAGCTGTGATCGCGACTGAGAGGTACAGGATCGGTGGCATCTGCCAGGCGCGGGTAATCAGCCACGCACTCAACGCGGCCAAGCCCAATGCACTCAGCGAGCCACCGACACCTAGCAGCAGCGCAGCGAGTACCGGCCGAGGTTTGACACCCAGGTAGCCGAATATTCGCCACAGCGATCGATCAGTTGGCCGAGGCATGCGCACTCCCGAATTCGGCAGCTGTTCCACGTTCGGCGCTCCCGAAGTCGATCAAATGATCTGCTGCGGCCCACCAGGATTCGCGGTGACTGATCACGACAGCGGTGATGCCGGCTTCGACACGTGCGCGAACGGCGGCGATCACCGCATCAGATGCCGTGTCATCGAGATGCGCGGTCGGCTCGTCGAGCAGGAGCATCGTGGCCGAAGCCGCCAGTACCCGGGTCACGCCCAGCCGCTGCCGCTGGCCCGCGGATAAGCCGACGCCGCCAACCCCAAGCCTCGTCTGCGTTCCGGCCGCCAGTGCACCGACGATGACATCGAAACCTGTCGCATTCATTGCTGATTCGAGATCATCCCCCTTCACCTCGCCGAATAGCGCGAGGTTGTCGGCGACGGTGCCGGGCAGGATCGCGGGGTGTTGCGGCAGCCATGCGACCTGCGCCCGAAAGTGATCGAGGTCGATGTCGCGAATCGACTCGCCGCACACCGTTACCTGCCCCGAATAGTCGTCGAGCAGACCAAGCAACACCGAGAATGCCGTCGACTTTCCAATCCCGTTAGGACCGCGCCACACCGTGAGCGCACCACCTCGAATCACCGACGAGAAATGGTCGGGGGCCGGCGCGTCCCTACCGTCAACCGACAGCCCGACGAACTCGAAATCGCCGCCCCGAATCTCGACTCGGCGAGTACCCGGCTCGCCGACCACGTCAGCGTCTATCAGCTCGAAGACATCGTCGGCGGCGGCCAAGCCGTCGGCGGAATTATGGAACTGCGCCCCGACCTGCCGGAGCGGCAGATATACCTCCGGCGCCAGGATGAGTGCGAAAACACCTGCGAACAAAGACATCTCACCGTAAACCAGGCGAACGCCGATGCCGACCGCCACCAGTGCCACGCACAGTGTCGCGAGCAGTTCCAGTACCGCACCGGACAGGAACGCCACCCGCAGGGTCGCCATCGTCGAACGTCGCCATCGCCACCCCAACTCACTCACCTGCCGGGCTGGTCGATGTACGCGATGCAATGCGCGCAGCGTCGGGAGCCCAGTGATGAGATCCATCAGCTGACCCGACAATTGGCTCGTTGCAGCAAGTTTCGCTGCCGTCCGATCACGGGTCATCACACCGATCAGCACCATGAACACCGGGATCAGCGGCAACGTGACGAGGACGATAACCGCCGACGGCAGATCGACCATTGCGATGACCACCACCATCACCGGAGTGATCACGGTCGAAAGCACCAGCGCCGGAACATATCCGGACAAATATGGACTCAAGTCGTCGAGGCCGCGCAGGATCACGGTGACCGCGTGATCACGTACCCGCAGGAGTTGCCGCGGGCCGGTGCGTCGCGGGTCGCTCAACACATCAACCGCCTGGCCGCGCAGGTCCGCGATCACCAGGTCGGCAGCCCGTTGCGCATACCGCTCCCGCGCGTAATGCAACACCACCCGGATCACCAGGGCACCGACGAGCACGATCAAATGAGTTCGCTGCGCGGTGACCGAACGAGCGTCGACGTCGACGATCAGCTCGGACAGGATCGATGCTGTGACGGCGGCGATCACGATGACACAGACCGATGTCGTAGCCGCGAAACATACTGTCGCCGCGACATACCGGCGGGCCGGTGCCGACCGCTCCAACAACCGAGGATCCAACGGCGGCCGTCGCTTCGCTCGCCCGGTCACCTTCTCCCGTCGCTTCGCTCGCCCGGCCACTTTCCCCCGTCGCTTCGCTCGCCCGGTCACTTTCTCCCGTCGCTTCGCTCGCCCGGTCACTTTCCCCCGTCGCTTCGCTCGCCCACCAACAACGAGGGGAGGCCAACCGACGGCGGGATCTGTTCGAGCGAAATGCGTTGGCGGAATACCCAATACGACCATCCCTGGTAGATGATCACCACCGGGGTGATAAACACCGCAGCCCAGGTCATGATGGTCAGCGTGTAGTGACTGGACGAGGTGTTGCCTATCGTCAGGTTGAAGGCCGGATCGGTGGTGGACGGCAAAACATTCGGATACAAGACACCGAACAATGTCACCACGGTGCCCGCGATCGCGATCGTGGTCGCGGCGAAGGCCAACCCCTCGGCCCGACGAAGCGTGGCGACGACCGCGCCGACGGCAGCCACCGCAGCGAGAATGACTGGCATCCAGGTCCACGACTTGCCGTAGGAGAGTTGTGTCCACAAGAGGAAGGCACCCGCGACGACCAAAGTCGCGATCGATAGCCGCACAGCGTATTTCGCGGCGTCGTCGCGGATCACACCTGCGGTTTTCAAGGACAGGAACACTGCCCCGTGCGTCGCGAAGACCAGCAGGGTGGTCAATCCCCCGAGCAGCGCATACGGATTGAGCAAGTTGAAGAAGCCACCGGTGTATTGGTGATCGGCGCCGATGGGCAAACCACGCACGACGTTGGCGAATGCAACACCCCACAACAACGCGGGGATCCACGAGCCAAGACCGATACCGACGTCACACCACATCCGCCACCGCGGATCGTCGATCTTGCCGCGCCACTCGATCGCCACCACTCGCACGATGAGGCCGACCAATATCAGCAGCAGCGGAAAGTAGAAGGCGCTGAACATCGTTGCATACCAACCCCCGAAGGCGGCGAACATCGCGCCACCGGCGGTCAGCAACCAGACCTCGTTCGCGTCCCAGACCGGCCCGATGGTGTTGAGCAGGACGCGACGTCGGGTGTCACCGTCACCGACGGCCGGGTCCGCACTATGGCCGCGACCAAGGAAGGGCATCAGCATCCCGACGCCGAAGTCGAAACCTTCGAGTACGAAGTAGCCACCGAAGAGCACCGCGATGACGATGAACCAGAATTCCGGCAATCCCATGACTGACTCCTAGTAGGCGAACGAAAGTGGTTCGGGGGCATCGGAATCCGATGCATTGTCGTCGGGAGCATCGTCCAGAGCGCGCGCACTCGGCCCCTCGATGATGTAACGCCGTTGCAACGCGAACCAGATGACACCGAGGACGCCGTACAGCAGCGTCAGGGTGATCAGTGATACCCACACCATCCCGGCGGTGTGGTTGGAAACGCCGTCGTTCACCAGCATGCTGATCCGCAGCGGATCGAGTCGGTCGACCCAGTTAGGAGCGACCACCCACGGTTGGCGACCCATTTCGGTGAAGATCCAGCCGGAACTGTTGGCCAGGAACGGTGTTGGCAACATCCACAATGCGAACAGACCGAACCGTCGAGACTCGACAACGCGCTTCTTGCGGGTAAACCAGAGCCCGGCGAGTGCCAGTAGCGCCGAGCCGGCCGCCCAGGTGATCATCGCCCGGAAGCTCCAGTAGGTGACGAACAGATTGGGCGCGAAGTTCTGATCGGGTTTGTTGAACTCCTCGGCGTACTGCGCCTGCAGCTCTTCGACACCCTGCAGCCGGGTGTCGAAGCGGTGATCGGCCAAGAACGACAACATATTCGGGACCACAATGACGTGGTCGATATTCTCGCAATTGTTCTGCCGGCCGATCGACAGGATCGAGAATCCAGCGCCGGTCTCGCTCTCGCACAACGACTCAGCCGCGGCCATCTTCATCGGCTGCTGCTTGAACATGATCTGCGCCTGGAAATCGCCAGTGATGAACAGTGCGACACCGGCGAATATGGTGAGCCACAACCCAAATCGGGTGACCGGACGCCACAGCGTTCGGGCATCGTCGCGTAACTGCTCTGGCGTCGCGCCGATCTGACTCGGCGAAACCGTCTCGGGGATCTCCACGGCATCGTCGGACTCAGAATCGTCACTTGCCGCCGAGCCCGACGTCGCCGCCTTCTCCAATTGCTTTGCGCGCCACATATTCCGCGCCATCCACCAGCATCCGATCGCCGCGACGAAAGTGGCAGCGGTCAGGAGCGCACCAGCGACCACGTGCGGAAAGGCCGCGAGCGTGGTGTTGTTGGTGATGACCGCCCAGAAATCGTTCATCGCCGGACGATTACGTTCTTCATCCCAGGTGACGCCGACCGGATGCTGCATCCAAGAATTGGCCGCGATGATGAAATACGCCGATGCATTCACACCGATGGCGACCAGCCAAATACACGCCAGGTGAACGCGTTTGGGCAGCCGACCCCAGCCGAAGATCCACAATCCGATGAAGGTGGATTCCAGGAAGAACGCGACCAAACCTTCCAGAGCGAGGGGTGCACCGAATACATCTGCGACGAATCGGCTGTACTCACTCCAGTTCATCCCGAACTGGAACTCCTGCACGATGCCCGTCGCGACGCCGAGCGCGAAGTTGATCAGGAACAGCTTGCCGAAGAATTTGGTGGCCCGAAGCCATTGCTCATTGCCAGTGACATGCCACATGGTCTGCATCACGGCGATCATCGGCGCGAGCCCGATCGTCAGCGGGACCAGAATGAAGTGGTAGACGGTGGTGATGCCGAATTGCCATCGCGAAACGTCGACGACATCCATGGCCAGATTCATTGACACGGTGTCCATCTATGGGCATCCCATCGCAAACAGTGGTGAGTGGGCTATCTCTCCAGCGACTACTACTTGACGTAGTAGACGTACGCAACGCTACGCCCGCCCGGCAACTCCAACAAGGGCCACAAGTCCCGCACGGTCGGCCGTACACTTGAATTGTGCCCCAGATCACGTGCGTGGCGCCGGTCTATTCAGAAATCGACTCGACGGACCTCGGGTGAGTTTCCGCTGCTAGCAACGGTTCTCACGCCTCAACGACAACGGCGTCGGCCCGCCGATCCAAGGTAGCCACCTCAGACCGTGACGCTGCACACCTACTCGCTCAGTCGGCCGCGATCGCCTGGTTGACCAGCCCCGCGAGGTCGATGAGTTCACGGCCGCCGGCCTGGTCGTCATCGAACTCGTAGGAGTTGATACGACGCACCCGCGCCGCGAGGGTCACGCTGGATACCATCCAGACCGAATCGGCGGCGATCAGGTCCTCGGTCAGCAATGTCTCCGATTTGGTCTGCCAGCCTTGCGCCTCGGCGAATTCGAACAGTGCCTGTTGCGTTGTGCCCGGCAGGATTCCGGCTTCGGTGGGCGGCGTGACCAATGTCTTGCCGGTCACCGCAACTACGGTCGACCGCGGTCCCTCAAGCACCACACCCTCGCTACTGAGATAGATCACGTCGTCGTAACCCAGTCCGGCGGCGTGCCGCAGCGCAGCCATATTTGTCGCGTAACTCAACGTCTTCGCACCCAACAGCGCCCAGGGTGCCGACGGCGCGAGATCAATCGAGTAGCCGCGGTCGAGGGTAATTACCGACACCCCACTTACCCGCGCCTGCACTGCCCGCGGCGCCACCGGACCGACCGTCACATACGCGGTTGCCTTTGCCGGCTCATGCGTCGAGGCCGGATCTGCTTCTCGCCCCCGCGAATAAACCACGCGGAGCAAACCTTCGGCCACTGTGCCATGCTGCTCTGTCCACAGTCGGGCGGCGGTTTCGACGGCTACGGCGAAGGCATCGCGATCGGGGGCCGGTAGCTCGATGATCGCCGCACTGCGCGCCAACCGGTCGAGGTGACGGCCGACGCCGCATGGACGTCCGTCCCGCACGAGAAGAGTCTCGAAGATGCCGTCGCCGCGTACCGCGGCCAGGTCATCGGCGAAGAGCAGGGGCACACTAGCGTCGGCCGCACCGTCGGCAACCGTGACAAGGATCAAATCCGCCATGGGGTCACAGTCTAGTGTCGCGAGTAGGCTTTTCTCTGTGAGCGCGTCGCCGATTCTCAGTACTTTTTCCGCTGCGGGAGCCGTCCCCGAGCCTCAGTCCGATGACACTGGCCGGGCTGTCGCCTGGCATTTCGGCGATCCGCTTGGTGAACAGCGGGCCGCGACCAACTCAGCGGTCATTGTCGACCGTGCTGACCGCTCGGTCCTCCAACTCGCCGGCGAAGAGCGGCTCAGCTGGTTGCACACGATTTCCAGCCAGTTCGTGGCCGACCTCCCTGATCGGCGAAGTGCCGAGAATCTTTCACTCGACCTGCGCGGGCACGTCGAAGAGCATTTCGTGCTCACCGACATCGACAGCATCACCTGGATCGACACCGAAGGCACCCACGGCCCCGGTTTGCTGGACTTCCTGACCAAGATGGTCTTCTGGGCCAAAGTGATCCCACAGGGCCGTCCGGATATGACGGTGCTGACGCTCGTCGGCCCGGCGACCCGGACCGGCGCGATCGCCGAACTACTCGGCATCCCCGCCGACGCCGAAGTCTACGACGCCGGTGATTTACCCGAACTGCATCACGACGACGAGCCGTTGAGTTTCTGGCGAATCATGCCTCCGGTTGGCGACGGCCGCACTCTGCCGGTTATCGATCTGGTCATCCCCGAGACCGAGGCGCTCACCTGGTGGAAAGCCATCACCGACGCCGGTGCCCGCTCGGCTGGCACCTGGGCCTACGAAGCTCTGCGCGCTCTCGCTGTCCGTCCCCGTATCGATGTTGACACCGACGAGCGAACCATCCCGCATGAGGTCAATTGGATCGGCGGGCCCGGCGAACATGGCGCTGTGCACGTGGACAAGGGCTGCTACCGCGGCCAGGAGACCGTCGCGCGGGTACACAACCTCGGCAAGTCACCGCGACAGTTGGTTCTCCTGCACCTCGACGGCAGTGACGATCACCGGGCGCAAACCGGAAGCTCGGTAATCGTGGGCGCGCGGACCGTCGGTCGTGTCGGAACCGTCGTCGACCACTTCGAATACGGTCCGATCGCGCTGGCCCTCGTCAAGCGCGGTATTCCGGTCGACACCGAACTGAAAATCAGCACCGACGATGGCAGCGCGTCGATCCCTGCACGCATCGATCCCGATTCGGTGCATGCCGACGACCGGGTTCAGGCCGGTCGTGCGGCCATCGCCAAGTTGCGTGGCACACAATCCTGACCACTCCGACTGGGACTTTGCGCCACACCAGAGGGTGGGAGTCCGCATTATCTGCGCGGGCGCGCTAGACTGTTCACTACGACAGAAATTCCTAACCTAGAACGGGGCCGCCACCAGTTTGGTCGCCCCGTCATTGTGCGAGGGGGTCCCATATGGGCCGCGGCCGGGCAAAGGCAAAGCAGACGAAAGTTGCTCGTCAGCTCAAGTACTCTGCACCCAACACGGATTTCGACAGCTTGCAACGCGAGCTGTCCGGAAGCACCGCACCGGAGCGACATGATCCGGTGGATGATTGGGTTGAGGAAGACGAGTGGCGTCGCGCTTGACGTGATCAGCCACTTTCCCTCCTGAGGTAGATTCATCGCCCCACGGGGCGAAACACACTTTTCACCCGATCCTGTAGCAGCAGGGTCGGGTGCTGGTGTGCGTCTGCGGCACCGTGACCGCTGTCGAGGCAATTCTGCCGGTCGACTAAAGCTTCCGCCGCTGACCGAGTGCCCGGCGAGACACCAACCGACCAAAGCCTCCCCCGCTAGCCGAGTACCCAACGAGACACCAACCGACCAAAGCCTCCCCCGCTGGTCGAGTGCCCGGCGAGGCGCCAGCCGAGCCGGGTGTATCGAGACCACCCGCAACCAGCAAGCCGTTCTCACACCCGACATCATCTCACCGGCGCAACCGCTGGCCGGATGTATCGAGATCCCAGTCGACACAGCCCGTATGGCTCAGAAGCGCGGATGTTCGCCGAGCAGCACGGCCGACCCGGTCTTCGTGCCCTCGGTGGGGTCATTCGCTCGCTTGATCGAGCCGAGTACCCAATTGTCGACGTGCCTAGCCGTCAGCACCGCTTGCGCCCGATCGGTGTCCTCTGGCGCGACGATAGCGACCATGCCGACGCCCATGTTGAATGTGCGTTCCATTTCCTCGCGCACCACCCGACCGCGCTGCGCGATCATCGAGAAGATCGGCGCGGGTGACCAGGTGCCACGGTCGAGTTCCGCGACCAGCCCGCGCGGCAGGACGCGCCCGAGGTTGTCGGCCAGTCCGCCACCGGTGATATGAGCGAAGGTGCGCACATCGGCCTCAGCGGCCAAGGCCAGGCAGTCACGTGCATAAATACGGGTCGGTTCCAGCAGCTCTTCACCGAGACTGCGACCGAATTCTTCGACATGCCCGCCGATATCCATGTGGCCCCAATCCAGGAGCACCTTGCGGGCAAGCGAGTAGCCGTTGGAATGCAGACCCGACGAACCCATCGCGATCACCACATCGCCAGGGCGCACCCGATCGGCGGACAGCACACTGTCGGCTTCGACCACGCCGACGCCAGTGGCGGAGATGTCGTAATGGCCGTCTTCCATCAGGCCCGGGTGTTCCGCCGTCTCGCCGCCGAGCAACGCGCAGCCGGCGTCGACGCAACCGTCAGCGATGCCCTTGACGATGTCGGCGACCACTTCCGGCACAACCTTGCCGATCGCGATGTAATCCTGCAGGAATAGCGGTTCGGCACCGCAGACCACGAGGTCGTCGACGACCATCGCGACCAGGTCGCGCCCGACGGTGTCGTGAATACCCATCGCCTGGGCCACCGCGAGTTTGGTTCCAACGCCGTCGCTCGACGCCGCGAGCACTGGTTCGCGGTAGTCACCCTTCAGTGCGAACAAGCCGGCGAATCCGCCAAGGCCGCCAAGCACTTCCGGCCGAGTCGCACGTTTGGCATGCGGCTTGAAAAGTTCGATCGCGCGCTCACCAGCGTCGATATCGACGCCCGCTGCGGCATATGAAGCTCCAGCCGTGGGTGCGTCGTGCTGACCGGCATCGCGATCGGACATGGTGATGAACTCCCCGAATAGTCGAGTGAAATGAGATCTGCCGCGCTCGGCAGGACGGGCTTTACGGTACCCGACCGACATTGGCGACCACACATCCACGTCGCGGTGACGTGCCCGCCGTCACGATGAACGCGTCAGGGCCGCATTACCGCGCTGACGTTGTCATTGGCGCTCGTCAGCGGATCGACCTTGGCCGCCTCGCCGAGGTCTTCGGCGGTGTTTTTGAGCATCGTCTCCAGTACGGCCTTGCCCATCGACGTTTCCTTGGGCAGCGGGATCGGATAGTGACCGTCGAAACACGCTGCGCATAACTTCGACGCGGGCTGCTCGGTGGCCTTGATCATCTCGTCGGTGCCGATATAACCGAGTGAGTCGGCTCCGATGGCCTGGCGTACGCCGTCGACCATGCCTTCTTCGGATTCCATACCGTTGGCGATGAGCTCGGCCGGGGAGGCGAAGTCGATGCCGTAGAAGCAGGGCCAGCGTACAGGTGACGAGGCGATGCGTACGTGAACCTCGGCGGCCCCTGCCTCCCGCAGCATTCGGATCAGTGCGCGCTGCGTATTGCCGCGCACGATCGAATCGTCAACCACCACAAGACGTTTGCCGCGAATTACATCCTTGAGCGGATTCAGCTTGAGACGGATACCGAGTTGTCGGATCGTCTGCGACGGCTGGATGAAGGTTCGCCCGACATACGCATTCTTCATCAGGCCCTGCCCGTACGGAATCCCCGATTCCTGCGCGTAGCCGACCGCGGCCGGCGTACCCGACTCCGGCACCGGGATCACCAGGTCACCTTCGGCGGGATGCTCACGGGCCAGGCGACGGCCAATGTCGACTCGAGTGGCATGCACGCTGCGACCGTTGATCACGCTGTCCGGGCGAGCAAGGTAGACGTACTCGAAAACGCATCCCTTGGGCGTCGGCTCGGCGAATCGTTTGCTGCGCACGCCGTCGGCGTCGATGGCCAGAAGTTCTCCGGGTTCGATATCCCGGACGAAGGATGCGCCGACGATGTCGAAGGCTGCGGTTTCCGACGCCACTACCCAGCCGCGGTCAAGCCGACCGAGTGACAGCGGGCGCACTCCGTGTGGATCACGGGCGGCGTAGAGGGTGTTCTCGTCCATGAACGTGAGGCAGAACGCGCCCTGGACCGTCGGCAGCACTTCCATCGCGGCCTGTTCGATGGTGCGGTCGGCCGCACCATGTGCCAGCAACGCGCCAAGAACATCAGAATCCGACGTCGCGCCCGCGGAGCCGGTCAGTCCCAGCTCACGTGCTCGACCGGCCAATTCAGCGGTATTGACCAGGTTCCCGTTGTGCCCGAGTGCGACGCCGGTGCCCGCGGCGGTGGTGCGGAAGATCGGTTGGGAATTCTCCCAGGTCGTCGAGCCGGTAGTCGAGTAACGGCAATGGCCGATTGCGACGTGACCAACCATCGCGGCCATCGTCTGCTCGTCGAATACCTGACTCACCAGACCGAGATCTTTGAAGACGATGACCTGCGAACCGTCGCCGACTGCGATGCCCGCGGCTTCCTGGCCGCGATGCTGCAGGGCGTATAGGCCGTAATAGCTGAGTTTGGCGACATCCTCGCCGGGTGCCCAGACTCCGAATACTCCACATTCCTCGCGTGGTTCATTCTCCGAGACATCTTCGGCCGCAAGGAGATTCGGGCTGGTGATGGACATGTCGGCCACAAGGACTCCCGGGGGTTGGGGCTGATTTCAGGAGGCGCAGCGCCTACTCTACCGGCCGGTCAGCGCCATCTCCGAATCTCATAACGCGTGTGGCGAGCAGTTTTACTCCCCAGCGCCCGACGCGCGTACCCGAATCAGCGGCAGAAGTCCGCCAACCTCGACCGCACGTGACCCCGACGCCGACACATCGCCGCGGGCCACCGCATCATCGAAGTCGGTCAAACCGGCTACTAGCGACAGCCATATCCGCGGTGTCGTTTCGACCACGTTCGGCGGCGTGCCACGAGTATGTCGTGGACCTGCGATACATTGCACCGCGACGAACGGCGGGACGCGGACCTCGACAGATGCCCCTGGAGCCAACTGCGCCAGGGTGCGGGCGGACTGCCGGACAGCGGCAGCGATCGCCGGGCGCTCCGGGGCCTGCGCGTCGGCATCGTGTAGCCACGGCAGCACTTCGAGTACCGCCGCACGCATCTGAGCCGGATCTACCGATTTCGGACGAGTCACGTCGTCCATGTTGCACGATGGAGCGATGGGTGCCGATGTGTCGAAACGCACATTCACCGGAGCTGATCGCGTGCGGTTCCGACATCAAGTCTCTCGCGGCACCGAAGCGATCGCCCGAATGCTTGCCGAAGGTCTGTTCACCGACCAGGGACAGCCACCCGAGCCGTTGTTGGGCATGGAGGTCGAACTCAATCTGGTCGACGCCGAGATGGCACCGGCCCTTGCCAACGCGGCTGTCCTCGACACCATCGCCGACCCAGACTTTCAGACCGAACTCGCTCAGTTCAATATCGAGATCAACGTCGCGCCTAGGCCATTGCATGACGACGAGATGGTCGGCCTGGAACAGAAACTGCGTGCGTCGCTGAACTCCGCGGAAGCAAGGGCTGCGGCCAAGGACACCCACCTGGTGATGACCGGGATGTTGCCGACACTGCGACCCGAGCATCTCACTCATGACGCGATCTCGGCGAACCCGCGCTACGGCGTGCTCAACGAGCAAATCTTCGCCGCTCGTGGCGAAGACATCACCATCGACATCGCGGGTATCGAATTTCCGGTGGGGCACGCGCTTGAACAACTACATCTGGTCTGCGACACGATCGTGCCGGAGGCCGCGTGTACGTCGCTTCAACTACATCTGCGCCTGGCACCGGAAGACTTTGCCGCGCACTGGAATGCGGCGCAAGCAATAGCGGGTGTGCAGGTTGGGATCGCGGGCAACTCACCCTTCTTCGCCGGAGCAGCGTTGTGGCATGAAAGCCGCATCCCCGTCTTCGAGCAGGCGACCGACACCCGGCCACTGGAGTTGAAGAATCAGGGAGTGCGCCCGCGCGTCTGGTTCGGCGAACGATGGATAACTACCATCTTCGACCTCTTCGAGGAGAACACCCGGTACTTCCCGGCGTTGCTACCGGTATCGTCCGACGACGATCCGCTCGCGATACTCGACGCCGCTGAGATACCGATACTCGACGAACTGCGCCTACACAACGGGACGGTGTATCGCTGGAATCGTCCGGTCTACGACGTGGTCGACGGTCAGGCGCACCTGCGAGTGGAGAATCGAGTGCTGCCGGCGGGGCCGACGGTCATCGACACAATGGCGAACGCCGCGTTCTACTACGGCCTGCTGCGCGGACTGGTTGATCAGGACCGGCCTATCTGGTCGCAGATGTCCTTCGACGCCGCAGCCGAGAATTTGCACGCCGGGGCGCGGGAAGGCTTTGCGGCACAACTCTATTGGCCGACGGTCGGCTGGGTACGACCGGACGAACTGACCTTGCGCAAGTTGCTACCCACCGCGGACGCCGGATTGGACACCTTCGGTGTTTCTCACAAGGCACGATCGAGATATCTGTCGGTGATCGAGGGCCGCTGTCAATCGCGGCAGTCCGGTTCGGAATGGCAGCGGCGCGCGGTTTCGGCGCGGGAGGAAGCCGGTGACGATCGAGTGTCCGCTCTCGCGGGCATGCTCGCCGACTACGTCGAGCTGATGCACGAGGGCGAACCGGCACACACCTGGCCGTTATAGCCAGCACCGAATCTGCCCGGCCATCACCGACGACCCACCGAGCGACACCCACCTCCTCCGATGGTCGAGTGGTCAAACGAGCTTGCGAGTTTGACCGTATCGAGACCACCGCCGGCCGACTGACCAACACAATCCGCCACCGCCCGAATGCCCCCCAACACCACGATTCTCGTCCCCCTGAGCTGCCCCGAAGGGCAATATGCCCTCGAAACCTCCTGAGGGGGACGCGATTTCATTCTGGCGCAAGCACCGAGCGCCACACTATGCCTAGCTCCCGGACACCAGCCCCCGACCACTGACCATCGGAAGATCAAGTGCGGTAACCAATCCCGGCTCTGCCGCGACGACCGCGCCGACCGCGTTGATCAGTCGCTGGGCGGTGACGATCATCCCCGACACATTGTGGTCGCCATTTTCACCGTGATGAGTGAACTCCACTTCCATCGCCGGTTCACCGGTAATCGCGACCCGGTAACAGCCGTCACCGTTGGCCGGCTTGGGCCAGTCCGGACGCTGGTCGGGATGCGTACGCGTGTAGTGCTCCAACACAATTCGGTCGACGCCGCCGACTTGCCCGACGACCTCGAAGCGCAATGCCGCCATCGTCCCAGCGGCGATCTCCACCGACACGGTCGAATAGGACTGTTCCGCCACAACGCGTTCTACGCGTTCGACCAGCGGCTCGTCGAGCGTGACACCGAGCCCCGCCGCGAGTTGGCGCACAACACTCCCCCACGCGAGTGACAGCACTCCTGGATTGAGCAGCATAGGCATGCTGTCCATCGGCTCGCCGAAGCCGAAGATCTGCTTCATCACCACGGGCTGGTAGTAAGTCGAGTAGTCGGCGATCTCTTGACAGCGCACCTCGTCAATCCGCTGCGACAGACTCGTCATCGCAAGCGGCAGAACATCATTGGCAAAGCCGGGATCGATTCCGTTCACATGCAGACTGGCGCCACCCGACTTTGCCGCGGTGACGATACGCTCGACCATCGGGTCCGGAATGACGCCCATCGGGTACTGAAGGACGACCGGACCGCTCGACACGACATTGATTCCCGCCTCGAGGAAGGACACCAGATCGTCAATCGCCTCCATGATGCGATCGTCGGTCATCGCGGTGTGGACGATGGCGTCGGGCTTCAACGCGAGTAGTGCGTCACGATCGTTGGTCGCGGCGACCCCGAGTTCGCGGCCCAACTCGGCCAATTCACCGGCGTCGCGGCCGACTTTCGCCGGATCAGACACCCACACCCCGACCAATTCCAGGTCGGGGTGAGCATCGATTCCCGCGATCGCATGGCGCCCAACTGTTCCCGTCGACCATTCGACAATCCTGAGAGTCATCCTTCGACCCTAGTTCACCGAAGTAGAACACGTTTCAGTTTGACTGGATCCACTGTGTCGTCGGCGGGATGACGGCCAGCACGAGGGTCACGATCGGGAAGATCAGCACACAGAATGACCCGACGGCACTACCCGCCAACGACGGAGCTACGTCGCTGGATACGCCGTGTGCGTCGACCGCGGAACTTACGACAGACATGGTGGCAAAGGTGATTACCAGCGACAGAACCGCAAAAGTGCCGCACGCCGCAGCGACCAGCGTCCGCCCGATGAGGCGATGCCGCAGGATCGCGATCCCGCCGACAATCAGCAGAATCGCCACCAAAATCGCCATAACCACCTGGCCAACAGCGACAACGGTCAAATCGCCGTCGTAGAAGTCGGTTATTTCGTTGCTCGAGGCCATGAACACGCCCGTGACGATCAGCACGAGCATGTGGATGACACCTAGAAACGACAAAACCGCAGCCGTGATCGCAGTGCCGCCCGACGGCTTCGGCTGCGGGTAACCGGGGAACCCCGACGGCTGACCGTACTGCGCTCCATAAGCGGAGTAGCCGGGCGTCTGCGTGGCCGGGTACTGAGGCTGTCCGTACTGAGGCTGTCCGTACTGGGGCTGTCCGTACTGGGGTTGTCCGTATTGGGGTTGTCCATACTGGAGATCCTGACCGTACTGCGGATCCTGACCGTACTGCGGATCCTGTCCGTACTGCGGATCCTGACCGTACTGCGGTTGCCCATACTGCGGCTGGCCGTACTGCGGTTGACCCGCGGCCGGCTGCTGGCCGTATTGCGGCTGCTGGCCATATGGCTGTTGCTGACCATAGGGGTCGTAAGTCATAGGTTCTCCCGATGCTGCGAAATTGATGTTCACCCGTGCGGAATTCGACGTTTAGCCACTACACAGTACCCAGAAACGACAACTATCGACGCGCAAGCATGTTAGCGCCGCTAATCTGTGCGGGTGATCATCGAACACGTTGTGTTACCGGTCCGATCCGGAATGGAAACTGAATTCGAGAACGCTTTCGGACAAGCGAAATCGATTATCTCGAATATGCCCGGTTTCGTATCGTTACGTCTGTCCCGGGGTATTGAGAAAACCTCGCACTACCTGCTGCTGGTCGAATGGGAATCGTTGGAAGATCACACAATTGGCTTTCGGCAGTCGACGCAATACCGACGCTGGAGCGAACTCCTGCACCATTTCTACGATCCGTTCCCCGACGTCGACCATTTCGCCGTCGTGCGGTCCACCTAGTTCCGGCGACCACAGACGTCACCGAGGCGCCGTCCATTCTTCGAATGACCGGCGCTTCGGGAAGGCGACTATCGCACAATGGTTTTGATCGCCAAGGCTTGTCCTAGCCGAACAGCTTCGGCAGCGTCGATTCGAAGGTGTCGCGCAACTCCTGCAGTGCAATCTCGAAGTGGTCCTGCACGCTGACCGAATCGCTACCCTGATCGACGACACCGATACGCGTCCACGGCATTCCGCGGGCGTCGAGCATCGCCGAAAAGCGTGACTCCTCGGTTCGCGGCACCGCGACGAGAACTCGGCCGGCCGACTCGGAGAACAGCGTGACAAATGGATCGGCACCCTCGGGAAGGATGATCCGACAGCCGGTCTCGCCGGCAAGCGCCGCCTCGATGACAGTTTGGATCAAACCACCCTCGGACAGGTCGTGCGCCGCCGAGATCAGGCCGTCGCGCGAGGACGCAACGAGGATCTCACCGAGCAACTGCTCATGAGCCAGATCGACGACCGGCGGCACGCCACCGAGATGATCGTGAACGACCTGCGACCAGATCGACCCGTCGAACTCATCCCGGGTCGCACCGAGCAGAATCAGCGTCTCGCCGGGTTCGGTGCCGATACCGGTCGGGATTCTGCGGCGCACGTCGTCGATGACACCCAGCACGCCGACAACGGGCGTGGGCAGGATCGGTGTCGAGCCGGTCTGGTTATAGAAGCTGACGTTGCCGCCCGTGACCGGGATACCAAGTTGTACACAGCCATCGGCGAGTCCACGCACGGCCTGCTGGAACTGCCACATCACCGCGGGATCCTCCGGCGAGCCGAAGTTCAGGCAGTTAGTCACGGCGGCAGGCGTCGCGCCGGACACCACGACGTTGCGATACGCCTCGGCCAATGCCAGCTGCGCTCCGCGGTACGGATCAAGGAAGGTATACCGACCCGACGCGTCGGTCGCCAGCGAAATGCCGCGACCGGTCTCCTCGTCGATGCGGATCATGCCCGAATCGGCATTCTCGGCGAGCACGGTATTTCCGCGAACATAGCGGTCGTACTGCTCGGTGATGAATTTGCGACTGCATAGCGCGGGCGAAGCGAGCAGTTTCAGCGTCGTCGCACGCAGGTCCTCCGGCGATGACGGTCGGGCCAGCCCTGCAGTTGTCGACGCGATGACATCGTCCTGCGAAGCCGGACGCTCGACTGGGCGCTCGTAGACGGGTCCCTGGTGCGCGACCGTACGCGGCGGCACGTCGACGACGGTCTGTCCATGCCAGTCGATGACAAGACGCTCGCCGTCGGTCACCTCGCCGATCACGGTGGCCAGCACATCCCACTTGCGGCAGACCTCCATGAAACGGTCGACGTTCTCCGGTGCGACGACTGCGCACATACGTTCCTGCGACTCACTCGACAGCACCTCGGCCGGCGTCATACCTTCGGCGCGCATCGGCACTTGCTCGAGGTCGATATGCATTCCACCGTCCCCAGCAGCAGCCAATTCCGAAGTGGCGCAAGATAATCCGGCACCACCGAGATCTTGAATGCCGACGACGATACCCGCCCGGTACAGGTCGAGACAGCACTCGATGAGCACCTTCTCGGTAAACGGGTCGCCGACCTGAACGCTTGGCAGCTTCTTACGGTTGGGGCTCCCGGCATCCGCATCGTCGAAGGTCTCCGACGCCAACACCGATACGCCACCGATGCCGTCAAGTCCGGTACGCGCACCGAACAGGATGATCTTGTTACCCGATCCCGACGCGAACGCCAACTTGAGATCTTCGGTACGAAGCACGCCGGCACACAGCGCGTTGACAAGTGGATTGCCCTGATAACTGGCATCGAAAACCGTCTCACCGCCGACATTCGGCAGGCCGAGTGAGTTGCCGTAGCCACCAACGCCACGCACCACACCGTCAACAACGCGACGCGTATCTGGATGATCCGCCGCACCGAAACGCAACTGGTCCATAACCGCGATCGGGCGAGCACCCATCGCCATAATGTCGCGGACGATGCCGCCAACTCCGGTCGCCGCACCCTGATACGGCTCCACATACGACGGATGGTTATGCGACTCGACCTTGAAGGTGACCGCCCAGCCGTCGCCGATGTCGACGACGCCGGCGTTTTCGCCGATACCCGCGAGCATGCCAGCGCGCATCTCGTCGGTTGTGGTCTCCCCGAAGTACTTCAGATGTACCTTCGACGACTTATAACTGCAGTGCTCGGACCACATGATCGAGTACATCGCCAATTCGGCATCGGTTGGCCGGCGACCGAGGATCTCGCGGATGCGGGCGTACTCGTCATCCTTGAGACCGAGTTCGCGGAATGGCTGGGGCTGATCTGCGGAGGCCGCAGCGTCGGACACGGTATCGGGGTGTGCGCTCACCCGGCCAAGTTTAGGCGACGACGTGCCACCATCGGCAGTTCGCGTCGGCGCACTGCGGTCGCCGTCACTTTTGCGCGCGCTGGGTTCAATTCCGACCACCGTCGGGCAAGGTGGCGCATTCGCCGGCCGATATTCGGTCGACGCAGGTCACCGCTCACGCCGCCACCGGCCCGGTGGCGGAATCCACTGCCGGCCGTCAAGGCCCGCAGCGGGGACTATTCGACCCCGTTCCACGCACACCACCTGCGGTTTAGGCTCTGAATCCATGCAGATCAGGAGCGATATCGGACGACGTCTGCGGGCCGACGATGCCCGCGTCGTCAGCGACGTGCTGCGTCGGGGCATCGATCGCGGTGAACATACCGGTTCGCTTCACGAACGCAATCTCTGCGCCGAGTTTGGCGCCTCCCGCAACACCATCCGCGATGCCCTCGCGATTCTCGCCGCCGAAGGGCTTATCGATCGCGCTCCTCGTGTCGGCACCCACGTGGTGCGCCGGAAGGCCGAACACGGACTCGATGCTCTGCGCGGTCTGAAGGAAACCCTGCGCGATCACGGCGAGGTACGGAATGAAGTTCGTGTCGCCACGCTGTTGCGACCGCCGGCCGCCGTCGCGCGGCGGTTGCGGCTCGATGCCGGTGCCGATGCCGTGTACATCGAGCGAATCCGGCTACTCGACGACGAGCCGGTCAGCCTCGACCTCACCTACCTCGTCCCCGACCTTGGCATCCCGCTGCTCACCCACGACATCGAGAACACCGACGTCTTCACCCTCCTCGAAGAGATCTCCGGTCAGCGCCTGCACTCCGCGCGGCAAAGCGTCGAAGCGGCCAACGCGGATCCGCATTCGGCAGCGAACCTCGACGTCCCGCCCGGCTCGGCCCTACTTCTCCTCGAGCGTCTCACCTCCCTCGGACCCGAGGCCCGTCCCGTCGACCTCGAATACATCCGGTTGCGCAGCGACCGAATCTCACTGCACGCCACCGCATTACGCGACACAACTGCCCCGAGGGAAACACTATGAGCCTAGTCAACAATCGCGTCGACGTCCCGGTGACCATCGACGAGTCGCTGTGCATCGAAGGATGCACGCTCTGCGTCGAGGTCTGTCCGCTCGATTCGCTCGCCATCAATCCGGAATCCGGCAAGGCCTTCATGCACGTTGACGAGTGCTGGTACTGCGGGCCGTGCGCAATCCGTTGTCCCACTGGCGCGGTCACGGTCAACATGCCCTACCTACTGCGCTGAGCCGACGCCTCGTCGAACACCACCGAACCGACCACCCAGCCCCAAACCCCAAGCACCAGCCCACCACAGCCCTGTGAGGTTCCCCCATGCCCAAATCACTCCGAACGCCCCGACTCCGGCGTCTCGTGATACCCGCTATCACCGTGACGATCGCGATCATCGCCACCGGTTGTTCCCTGTCATCCGACGAGTCTTCCGACACAACACAGGTCGTCGTCGGCTACCAGTCCAAGACCATCAACACGGTCACCGCGGGAACCCTTCTGCGCGCGCGTGGCGATCTGGAGAAGCGACTCGACGAGGTGACTAAAAAGACCGGGGAGCGCTACTCGGTCCGCTGGGAGGATTACGACACCGGTGCCCCGATCACCACCGGCATGATCGCTGGCAAAGTCGACATCGGGTCGATGGGCGACTACCCGTTGCTTATCAACGGATCACGCGCCAACACCAACCCTGCCACCGCGACGTCCATCCTGGCGATTACCGGCTCGTCGCCCAAGGGGTCACTCAATATGGTTGTCACCAAACCTGATTCCCCGATCAACTCGGTCAACGACCTACGCGGGAAACGCGTTTCGGCCAGCGTCGGATCGGCCGGTCACGGCACCCTGCTCGCCGCATTGACACGAGCGGGCATCCCTGACACCGACGTCGACATCAGCAACCAACAGCCCCAGGTCGGATCGTCAGCCCTTGACGCGGGCAAGGTCGACGCCCTTGCCCAATTCGTCGCCTGGCCCGGTTTGCTCGTCTTTCAGAACAAGGCGCGTCTCGTCTACGACGGTGCGCAACTGGGTATTCCGACCCTGCACGGCACCGTCGCGCGAAACGCCTTCGCGAAAGAGCACCCCGAAGTCATCGACGCATTTCTCAAGGCGCAGCTCGATTCAACCAGGGCGTTGGCCGCCGACCCACTCGGCGCCGCACAGACGGTTGCCGAGCACAGTGGGCTACCACCGGAGGTCGTCTACCTCTACAACGGACCCGGCGGCACCGACTTCAACCCGGCCCTCAAGCCGTCTTTGATTGCCGCGCTAGACGGTGACAAGGCCTACCTGAAGTCAATCGGATCATTTCCCAACCCCGTTGATCTCACTACATTCGTCGACGACTCCGCGCTCCGCAGGGCCGTCGCGGGCACTGGCGGTGACTACACCGCACTACTCAACCGCGTCGGCAATGAGTCGGTCGCCGTCGGCGAAGTCTGGTACGCGAGCACCGAGGCCGTCCGGGCACCAGACTCGACCGCGGTACTGCGACTCGTGCAGGCGGCCAAGACAACTGGCCGGAAAGTGACTGCCGCCTACATCACCGATCCGGTGCTGGGCACGCGCTGGTTTGCCGACCACGCGGTGTGGCTGCGCGACGGCGCGAGTTATGTCGCCTTCACCACCGAGGACAGCGCACACACCTACCAGCGAACGCATCCGGGCGCTGTCACGGTGAGCTACCGGTCGGCGCTCAGTGAGGTAAAACAATGACCGCGGGGACGTACTCCGGTTCACTGCCCACCGCCGAGACGTCCGTCGCCCCACCGAGCGAAACGGTCAGCGTCGCAGCAACACTCGGCGAGTCATCACTGAGCGTTGCCCGCACGACCCGAAGACGATCAGCCCTGCGCTGGCCGCTGCGCATCGCGACCCTCATTGTCGTACTGGGCCTTTGGCAATGGCTGGCGACTACCGACATCGTCGCCTGGCTGCATTTCGACACCGTCCCGACGCCGACCGAGGTTGCGGGGGCGTGGTGGAGTCGGTTGCATGCCGACGAGTACTACCTCGATCTGGCTCAATCCCTGATCCGGATCGGCGTCGGCTTCGCGCTCGCAGCGGCAATCGGCATCCCGCTTGGTATCGCGCTGGGACGCTCGGCGGTGGCCGGTGACACTCTTGGCACCCTCACCGAACTCGGTCGACCCATCCCGGCAATCGCGTTGGTACCCATCGCGATTCTGGTGTTTCCCACCGACGAGGCCGGCATGGTTTTCATCACCTTTATCGCCGCCCTGTTCCCGATCGTAGTCTCCACCCGGCACGCCGTGCGTGCATTGCCGACCATTTGGGAAGAGTCAGTCGCCACTATGGGCGGCACCCGCCGCGACGTCGTCTGGCGGGTGATCCTGCCGGGGATCATGCCCGGTGTTTTCGGTGGGCTGTCGGTCGGCGTCGGCGTCGCCTGGATCTGCCTGATCTCCGCCGAGATGATTTCCGGTCGCCTCGGCGTCGGCTATCGAACCTGGCAGGCGTACACCGTCGTCGACTATCCCGGTGTATTCGTCGGCATGTTCACCATTGCCATCCTCGGCGTGATCACCTCCGGCGCAATCGAACTCATCGGTCGCCGCGTCACCCGCTGGCTCCCCCGCGCCGAGTCACGATAACTCGGAAAGGATCACTCATGAGCACCGACATCGACCTGACCGACCTCACCCTGACGCATGGTACTCGCACGATCATCGACAGCCTCACCTTGACGATCCCGGCGGGCGAAATCCTCGTCGTTACCGGACCATCGGGCTGCGGCAAGTCCACGCTACTGCGCGCTCTGGCGGGACTGCACCCCATCGACGCGGGAACCATTGCAGCACAAGGTGAACCGATCAGCGGAACCTCGCGCGACCGTGCCATGGTCTTCCAAGATGATGCACTGCATCCGTGGCGGACCGTGCGACGCAACATCCTCCTTGCACTGCAATTGCGCGGCGTACCCCGCTCCGAACGCAAAGCGCAGGCGGCCAGGTGGATGACTGAAATCGGCCTCAGCGAGTTCGCCGACCATCTGCCCCGAGAACTGTCCGGCGGCATGCGACAGCGCGTCCAGCTCGCTCGCGGCCTCGCCGGCGCACCTCGTGCGGTACTGATGGACGAACCATTCGGCGCGCTCGACGCCCAGACGCGAGCATCAATGCAGCAGTTGCTAATTCGCACCCTCGATGCCCATCCAGCAACCGTCGTCTTCATTACCCACGACATCGATGAGGCTGTTCTGCTCGGCGACCGAGTCGCCGTTCTCGGGCGGGCCGGAGAGCCGGCCCGGGCCGTCGTCAACGTCGAGCGGCCACGATCGCCCGGCGCGGACAACTCCGCCGCGCACGCCGCGGTGGCCGCCGCATTGCAACCCGCTCCCCTCACCTCGCACAGCAAGGCCATCGCATGACCGGCTCAACCGAACACACTGCGTCACAACCGTTCAGCGCTCCCCTGATCGACGATGCCCTTCGTCTCAACTGCGATGTGCTCGTTATCGGCGGCGGCACGGCCGGTTCGATGGCGGCACTCACCGCGGCCGAGAACGGCGCCGATGTGCTGCTGCTCGACAAGGCACACGTCCGCCACTCTGGCGCGCTGGCGATGGGGATGGACGGCGTCAACAACGCGGTGATCCCCGGCAAAGCCACCCCCGAGGACTATGTTGCCGAGATCACCCGGGCCAACGACGGAATAGTCGACCAGAAGACGGTGTATCAAACGGCGACAAGAGGATTCGCGATGATATCCCGACTCGAGCGCTACGGGGTGAAGTTCGAGAAGGACGAGTACGGCGAGTATGCGGTACGCCGCGTGCACCGTTCGGGCTCATATGTACTGCCGATGCCGGAGGGGAAGGACGTGAAGAAGGTCCTCTACCGGGTGTTGCGCCGCAAGGAGATGCGCGAGCGTATCACCATCGAGAACCGATTGATGCCCGTGCGCGTGCTGACCGATCCGAATGACGGCGGCCGCGCCGTCGGTGCCGTCGCGCTGCACACCCGGACTGGCGACTTTTACGTAATCGGCGCAAAGTCGGTGATTCTCGCAACCGGCCCGTGCGGCCGACTCGGCCTGCCCGCATCGGGATATCTCTATGGCACATACGAGAATCCGACCAACGCGGGTGACGGATACTCGATGGCTTATCACGCCGGTGCTGAGCTGTCAGGTATCGAATGCTTCCAAATCAACCCACTGATCAAGGACTACAACGGGCCAGCGTGCGCGTATGTCGCCAACCCATTCGGTGGGTATCAGGTCAACGCCGACGGCGATCGTTTCGTCGACTCCGACTATTGGTCCGGCGATATGATGACCGAGGTATCGCGAGAAATCGACTCGGCCCGCGGGCCGATCTACCTGAAGGTGTCCCATCTGCCCGAGGAGACTCTGGACACTCTGGAATCCATCTTGCACACCACCGAACGACCAACCCGAGGAACATTCCACTCAAATCGCGGCCACGATTATCGCACCCACGACATCGAGATGCATATCTCCGAGATCGGTTTGTGCAGTGGACATTCCGCATCTGGAGTGTGGGTGGACGAGAATGGCGCGACCAGTGTCGAGGGCCTATACGCGGCAGGCGACCTGGCCTGCGTGCCCCA
The DNA here is from genome assembly GCF_048537885.1 of Gordonia sp. CPCC 205333. Taxonomy (NCBI): domain Bacteria; kingdom Bacillati; phylum Actinomycetota; class Actinomycetes; order Mycobacteriales; family Gordoniaceae; genus Gordonia; species Gordonia sp. CPCC 205333. The sequence continues at coordinate 45,046 of NZ_JBCLVI010000002.1, forward strand.
TAACTACATGATCGGCGCCTTCGTCTACGGCGAACTCACCGGCCAGCACGCCAGTGATCGTGCCAAATACGTCGCTGCCCCGGGTGACCTGCCCGCCGATCAGATCGCCGACGCGCACGAACTCATCTACCGGCCGCTGCGCAATCCGGATGGACCACCGCAGCCGCAAGTCGAGTATAAGTTGCGCCGATTCGTCAACGATTACGTCGCACCGCCGAAGGCGTCGACCAAACTCGGCATCGCCATCGAAGCCTTCGAACGGATGCGCGGCGAGATCGCGGCGATGGGCGGACGCACACCGCACGAGTTGATGCGTTGCGCCGAAGTGACATTCATCCGCGATTGCGCGGAGCTCGCCGCCCGGAGTTCCCTGACTCGAACCGAAAGTCGTTGGGGCCTTTACCATCAACGCGCCGACATCACCGAGCGCGACGACGCGAACTGGGGCTATCACCTCAACGTTCGTAAGAACACTGCCGGCGAAATGGAGTTTCTGGGGCGGCCGGTCGCCCCGTACCTGGTACCTGTCGAGGGTCTGAATCATCTTCCACCGCATGATCGTTCGGTGATTGACATCGAACAGCCGGAGGTTCGTATCGGTCCAGGTAGCGGCGCGGCGGATGTCAGGGACCTGTCGCCGTCACTCCTCGACGCCACACCCGCCACACGCGAACCGCTTTCACCACGCATCGTCGAACTCGTCGCGTTGGAGTCACCGACCCTCGACGAGTTGCTCGACTATCTTCGCGACAACGACACCACGGTGCGCCGAACTGCCATCGCCACGCTGACCGAGCACACCCCGGACGGTTTCGAAGAAGCTCTGGGAGTAGCATTGAGCGACAAGGACTCTGGCGTACGGCAGGTGGCCGTCGAGTCCCTGCGTGAGCTGATCGAGGTCGTCGCGGGGAAACCGACATTCGTGGAAACACTGCGCGATGCGTCGGCATCGGACGACCATCTGGTTCGCGCGGGCGTCCTCGACCTCCTTCGAGCGTTGCGCGAGGCCGACCCCCTATTCTTCGCGGGGTTTCTCACCGACGCGCATCACCGCGTGCGCATCGAAGCCATCCGGGGACTGGTATCACTCGACGCCGCCGCACTAATCGCGGTGGCCGCCGACGATCCGAATCGGGAGGTGAGAGTGATTGCGGCGCAGGGCTTGGCGACGGTCGGTTCGGGTGTCGAAGCTATTCGACGACTTGCCATCGACGCCGACCCGCTGGTCCGCGCTGCCGGCCTGGCGGCTCTCGCGTCCCTCGGCGAACCCGATGTCGACGCAAAACTCCTTCGAAAAGCTTTGCGTGACAACGCCTGGCAGGTCCGAAAGGGAGCAGCGGCGGGGCTGGCGGTGGTGCCGGGCAACGACACCGTGAAGGCCCTGGCGCCGCTAGTGAGCGACCCGCACGGCGACGTCCGAAAAGCTGCGGTGATTACCCTGCGGCCATGGGCCGCTGAGCCCGGTGTCACCGAATTGCTTGAGCTGGCCCGGGCCGACGAAGACGCCGACGTCCGGGCGGTGGCACGGTAGTTCCGATGGTAGCGAAGCGGCGCTACCGAATGACGATCACGCCGCTGCACGTCGTCGCAGGCACCGACCACAATGCGTTGCGGTTGACCGAACTCAGCGTCGCCTTGACCCGACCTTTGCCGATCCGCGACGTCGGGAACGAGAGCTGATGGGTGCCGACATACGGCGGCGACACCCGGCGGTCCGACCGTAAGTTGAGTCGCTTTCCGGTCTGCAGATTCCGCAGATCGAGTCGGACGGCCGACTGGTAACCCCACAGGCTGCTGAACTCGGTGGTCAGGTAGGTCTTTCCGGCATAGTCGGCGACGATAATGCGGGTCGGGTTGTATGGAAGGTCGACGACGTTGGGGCTCAGGCCGATACAACTCGACAGCGGGTAGGCCGCGCTCGGGGCGGCAGTGGCCTGGCCGGTCCCGCCGATCAGCGTTGCCCCGAGGGCAGCGGCAGCTAGCGCAGCCGCACCGGTCTTGATTCGCAAACGTGAGTGGCTCATTCGTGTGACTCCAGTGATTCGTCGGAAACTTCCCATCTGGGATGTCGGTAAAGCGAGTCGCAACGTTAGCGAAGTAGCCGGCCTACCTCCCCTTCCCTGCCTCCCCCTCCGTTCCCCTCCCTTCCCCTCCCCCCTCCCTGGGAAAATCGTCCGAATAGGCCCCCAGCAAGGGCAATATGCCCTCGCTGGGGGCTTATTCGGACGATTTTCACGGGACGAGGCGTACGGGCGGCAGGAGCGGGGCGAAATCACGCGCCCGACGATGCCCCGATCGTCGCGATGATCTTCTCCGCGAGTTCGGGCCTACAGACGATCAGATCCGGCAAGTAGGTGTCAGACTGGTTGTAGATCAGGGGCGAACCGTCAATTCGACTGCACCACAGCCCTTTTGCCTGCGCGACCGCGACCGGCGCAGCCGAGTCCCACTCGTATTGGCCGCCCGCGTGCACATAGGCATCGGCCTCACCGCGGACCACCGCGATCGCCTTGGCACCGGCCGATCCCATCGGCAGCAGCTCCCCGCCGAGCGCGTCCGCAACGGCCTGAGCGAACTCCGGCGGGCGCGAACCACTGACGACGACGCGCGGGCGCTCATCGGTGCGCGGCGGCGCGAGCCCAACCGCTGGCTCCACGACCTCGGCGTCGTCCGAATAGGTCACCCCCAGCGCGGGCAGCGCCACCGCTCCAACTAGTAGCCCGTCATTCGTTCCCCACAGCGCCACATGCACCGCCCAGTCGGTACGCGCGCCCTGCGGCCCGTCGAGAGTCCCGTACTCGCGAGTGCCGTCCACCGGGTCGACGATCCACACCCGCGTCGCATCCAGCCGGGTCCGATCATCGGCCGATTCCTCGGACAGCACGGAATCGTCTGGGCGCGCAGCAGCCAGTTCTGCCTGCAAGAAGTCGTCAGAACGCCGATCCCCGACGTCGCCGAGTTCGCGGCCGCTCAAGCCGCTCGTCGCGCGCACCTCAACCAGCAATTCACCTGCGCGGGTAGCCAGATCGACGGCAAGGAGCCGATCGGCGATCCTCGGATCGTCAGTCATTCGATTCGCCCTCTCTAAAGTCCAAGGTTTCGCAACATAGCATCGGCCACCTCGGCCGGAGTACCATCTGCCGGTGTCACCACCGCTTCGGGTGTCAACGGCCGCTCATACGGTGAGTCGATGCCGGTGAACTGAGTTATTTCACCCCGACGAGCCTTGGCGTACAAACCCTTTGGATCACGCCGCTCGCATTCGGCGAGTGGTGTGTCGACGAAGATCTCGAAGAACGGCAGGCCCCGCTCCGCGTGAATCTCCCTGGCACGTTGCCGTTCAGCGGCGAACGGGCTGATCAATGAGACGATGGCAACGGCGCCGGAATCGGCAAACAGTGACGCTACTTCGCTTGTGCGCCTGATGTTCTCACGGCGATCATCATCACCGAAGCCGAGATCGGAATTCAGCCCGTGCCGCAGATTATCGCCATCCATCAGATACGACGGTCGGCCTTCAGCAACCAGGCGACGTTCCAGTTCGATCGCCAGCGAGGACTTACCCGAACCGGATAATCCGGTAAGCCACAATGTCGCGCCGCGATGAGGGCGTTGCTCACGGCCGACCTTGGTGGTCTGCCACACCACATTGGAGCTCGCCTGAACCGGCCCGTTGATCATGCCCGCACCAACGGTCTTATTGGTCGATTCGTCGATCAGGATAAAGCTGCCGGTCTCGCGGTTCGTTCGATATGGATCGAACATCACCGGATGCTGCGTGTGCAGACTGACCCGGCCGATCTCGTTGAGCTGCAATTCATCTGACTGCTCATCACGGTGCAGGGTGTTGACGTCGAGCCGATAGTTGAAGCCAGCTACCGTCGCCCGGGTGGTCCGCGTCCCGGCGGCCAAGACGTAGCGCGCATCCGGTCGCAGTTGGGTATCTTCGGAAAACCAGCACACCAGCGCGTCCAGGTCTCGGCCGACATGCGGCCGGTTATGCGGGCGGGCGATCATATCGCCGCGCACAATGTCGATCTCATCATCGAGTTCTACCGCGACAGCCATCGACGCGAACGCCTCATCGACCTTGGCACCGCCCGGACCCCAGATCGCGCTGATTTTCGTGCTGAAACCGCTCGGCAGTACAACGATTTCGTCACCGACCGAGAACACACCACCGGCAACAGTGCCAGCGTAGGACCGATGGTCATTGCCATCGCTACGCTGCGGCCGGATCACATATTGCACCGGCAGTCGGGCGTCGATCAGGTTGCGATCAGACGCGATGTAGACATTCTCCAAGTGACTAAGTAGCGGACGGCCCTCGTACCACGGCATATTCGACGACGAGTCGACAACATTGTCACCCGCCAGCGCGGAGATCGGGATGAAAGTCAGGTCGGTCACGTTGAGCTTCGCCGCGAATGCTACGAACTCATCGCGGATCTCGGTGAACCGATCTAGCGACCAGTCCACCAAATCCATCTTGTTGATACAGACACACAAATGCGGAATGCCCAGCAGAGACGACAGAAACGCATGCCGCCGAGTCTGTTCCAGCACTCCCTTGCGGGCATCGATCAGAATGATCGCGAGATCCGCGGTCGACGCTCCGGTGACCATGTTGCGGGTGTACTGCACATGACCGGGGGTGTCGGCGATGATGAATTTGCGGCTCGGCGTCGAAAAGTACCGGTACGCAACATCAATCGTGATTCCCTGCTCACGTTCGGCGCGGAGGCCGTCGGTCAGCAGGGCCAGATTCGCATATTCGTCACCGCGTTCGGCACTGGTCTTCTCGATGGACTCGAGTTGATCGGTGAAGATCGCCTTGGAGTCGTAGAGCAGGCGACCGATCAACGTCGACTTGCCGTCATCGACAGAACCCGCCGTCGCCAAGCGGAGCAATTCGGTACTCAACAGCGTTGTCCTACCTGATGGGCCCGCTCTCGCTCCGAGCCTCCTCCGTCGATTCTCACTCGGCGACCCATCAGAAATACCCCTCTTTCTTACGGTCTTCCATCCCAGCCTCGGAGATCCGATCGTCGGCACGCGTAGCGCCGCGTTCAGTCAGTCGAGTCACCTCTATCTCTTCGATGACCTTCTCCACCGAGATGGCCGCGCTGAGTACGCACCCCGTACATGTCGCGTCACCGACGGTGCGAAAGCGCACCTGTCTCGTCTGGACCGTCTCCCCCGGAATCATTTCCAGGAAACGGGTTTTCGCGAGCAGCATGCCGTCTCGCGGCACCACCTCACGCTCGTGTGCGTAATAGATCGACGGCAACGAGATCGCTTCACGCGCGATGTACTGCCAAATATCCAGCTCGGTCCAGTTCGACAACGGAAACACTCGGATGTGCTCACCCTTGTGGTGGCGCCCGTTGTACAGATGCCACAGTTCCGGCCGCTGCGCCCGAGGGTCCCACGCACCGAACTCGTCACGAAAGCTGAATATGCGTTCCTTTGCGCGTGCCTTCTCTTCATCTCGCCGCGCACCACCGAAGACGGCGTCGAACCCAATGTCGCTGATGCCTCGCAGCAAAGCGGCAGTCTGCAGCCGGTTGCGGCTCGCACCAGGGCCGGTTTGTTCGACAACCCGACCCGCGTCGATATCGTCCTGCACCGAACTCACCACCAGGCGAACACCCGTTTCGGCCACGACACGGTCGCGATATTCGATGACCTCGTCAAAGTTATGTCCCGTGTCGACATGCATCAACGGAAATGGAACCGGCGCCGGCCAGAAGGCTTTGCGCGCGACGTGGAACATAACGACCGAATCCTTGCCACCGGAGAACAACATTCCGGGTCGCTCGAAGGTCGCGGCGACTTCCCGGAAGATGTGAATTGCCTCGGCTTCGAGCGCATCGAGATGCGACAACTCATATCCCTGCGAACTTTCGGTTTCGGCGACTTCCACCGCGACTCCTCGAACAATTGAACAGCACTTGACATGTCGAATACTCGACACCCAATATTGAGTATGTGACACAGACCGTAAGCGACGATGACAAGCCTCGTCAACCGTCACCACCTACCGAACGCGCGATCCGCGTCGTCGAACTCCTCGCCGACCACACCGTGAGTCCACTGACGCTTGCCGATATTGTCCGTCGCACCGGGCAGTCCCGCGCGACGGCACACGCGATAGTCAGCGAATTGGTAGATCAGCGGTGGGCTGTGCGCGATCGCACAACCGGCGCGATCGGCATCGGGCCAGCATTCACCACCCTGGCCGCAGGCGTACGGCCTACCGACCACCTGGTCGAACTTGCCCGCCCCGCGCTGAATGCTCTGCACAATCTCCTCGACATGCCATGTTTCGTCGCGCGGCGTATCAGCCCCGACACGATCACCGTCGTGGTCCAAACATGGAGCAAGCACGCGCCGGCAGATTCACCGGCGACCGAGCTGCCCTGGCTGACTGGCGACCGACCCATCCGCCTTCGACCGCCCATTTCCCGCGAGTTTTTCGCTTGGTCGACGCCGGCCGAGCAAGATGAGTGGATTTCGCAGGCTCCGGCAGCGCTGCGCACCCGCCTACGTTTGGCTCTGACCGCGGTCGCCGAGCGCGGCTATTCCATCGAGCGGATGAGCGATGACTACGTCGCCCTGATGGACGCGCTGAATTCCCTTGGCACAGCGTCTGATTCACTGCGATCCCGAATGAGCGACATACTCACTGAACTGACCACCATCGACTACCTGCCCGACGAGCTTCGGGGCGAGGTCCCGGTGATCACCATCGGCGCACCAATCTTCGACGGCCGATCGGTGGTCGCCGCGCTGGTCGCGTGCCCCAACGCGACGATGACCGCCTCCGTCGCCACCGACGTGGGCCGTAGGGTTCGCCGGGAGGCGGACGAGCTGACCGCCGCGTATCGCGCGGCATCGAATAACGGACGGGACCTGACATGACAAACGCGACGCCGCTCCCCCGGCGACTCACCAACGTCGGCGCGTTACTGAGTACCGATACCGAGGCGGCTGGCGTTCTTTGGAAACTCGACGGATCCGACCGCGGACTCGATTCGAATGTCGTAGCGCTAAGCCCCGGTCAGCACATCGAGCGTCATGCCGGCGCCGAGGTCGATGTTCTGCTGCTAGTACTTTCCGGCAACGGCTCGGTGGACACCGCGGACGAGACGATCGCCCTTGCCAGCGGCGATCTCGTCTGGCTGCCCCGGTATTCCGAGCGCTCGTTCGAGGCGGGAGAGTCCGGACTGATCTACCTGACCGTCCATCAGCACCGTGAATCTCTTGTCGTCAAGCCGTTCCGCGGAGACCAGGACACGAACGGTCAAGTAGTTTGAAAGAGTAACAATTCGCTGCGAGCGAGTGTCGCGATGTTGGCTGACATCTCGCGCTGCCGAAGCAGGAGGATCATGACCGGAGCGCGACGAATCAGACGGGCAATCATCGTCCACGGATACCTGGGCAACTCGGGCAAACATTGGTTCGGGTCACTGACCTCGGAACTAACACAAGCGGGGATCGCGGCTCGGGCCGTCGACCTACCTGACCCGACGCAGCCCCGGTTGGATGACTGGATCGAACACCTCGATGGCCAGATCGGGCAGCCCGACCCAGAATTGCTACTTATCGCTCACAGCCTGGGATGTGTGACCACCACGGCATACCTTCGGCAGCTCACGTCCCCCTTCGCGCTGGGCGGACTCGTCACCGTCGCACCGTTTTACGAGAAGTTGCCAACACTTCCCGAACTGGATGGTTTCATCTCCGCCATCGACGAACCGCCCGATGGACTGCGCGAGATCAGCTCAAAAATCTTGCAACGCATTGTTATTCGATCGGACGATGACCCGTATGTCCCGGTCGCGCACTCTAATCGATATGCACAATGTCTCGACGCAGCGGTGATCGTCGATCCTAACGCGGAACATTTCTTCGAGGCCGCGTATCCGAGTATCTCCACCGCGACGAGAACCGTGCTGCGAACATCGCCGATCGCGCGCTCGGACTAAGTCCGACTTTCCACGAGCAACCGTGGGTCTCTCTCGAGCTGCGCCCCCACCCACTACCAACCAAGCACTTGCTAGGTTACTCTCTGAGTCATGAGTGATGCTGTCATCCCACCTGCGCTCAAACCCGACGAACTCGGCCCGGACACCTCGCCGGTGGCCTACGACGCCGACTCGACCGGATCGATCGCATACGTGACCCTCAATCGTCCCGACTACCGCAACGCACAAAACTCGGTGATGACCTACTCACTCGATGCCGCGTTCCGGCGCGCGGTCGACGATGCTTCGGTAAAGGTCATCGTGCTGCGAGCCAACGGCAAACACTTCTCTGCCGGCCACGACATCGGTACGCCCGAGCGTGATTTCGACACCTTCTACGACAACAGCGCGACGCTGTACTGGGATCACACCAACCGCGGCGGCGGCGATCAACGCCTTGCCCGCGAGACCGAGGTGTACCTGGGAATGTGCCGACGCTGGCGGGAGATCCCCAAGCCGGTGATCGCCCAGGTCCACGGGGCATGTATCGCGGGCGGGCTGATGCTCGCCTGGATCGCCGACTTCATCGTCGCGGCCGATGACGCCTTTTTTTCCGATCCCGTTGTGCGCATGGGTATTCCGGGCGTTGAATATTTCGCGCACGCCTTTGTTCTTGGGCCGCGCCGCGCCAAGGAGATCTTGTTCACCGCCGAGAGGTTCACCGCGACACAGGCTGCCGACTGGGGCATGGTCAATCACGTTGTGCCGCGAGATGAACTGGCGGCCAAGGTCGACGGAATCGCGACGTCGATCGCCGAGATGCCCCAATTGGGTCTGGCTCTTACCAAGAAGGCCGTCAATATCTGCGAGGACCAGATGGGGCTGCGCAATTCGATGGATTCGGTCTTCGGTTGGCACCACTTCGCCCACTCCGCCAACGCCGAAGCAGCACAAGGGGATTCACTCGGCGGCATGGACGCTAAGTCGATGAAGGCCTCGGCCAAGCCCGCCGCCACGCCCGATCGACCGAGCCAGGAACAACGCTGACATGGATCTGCTCTTCGACGACGCCACTCAGACCTTCCGGGCCGAAGTACGCGACTGGCTCGCCGCACATATCCCCAGATCGCCGCTGCCATCGATGGACACCGCCGAAGGATTCGAGGCGCATCGCGAGTGGGAGGCGACGATGGCTGCCGACCGAATGTCCGTGGTCAGCTGGCCGACCGAATACGGCGGTCGCGACGAGCCACTGCTGCACTGGGTGATCTTCGAGGAGGAATACTACCGCGCGGGCGCACCCGGACGAGTCAGCCAGAATGGCATATTCCTACTCGCACCAACCCTTTTCGAGCATGCAACGCCCGAGCAATTGGCCAGGATCATGCCGCGGATGGCTCGTGCCGATGACATTTGGGGGCAGGCATGGAGCGAGCCCGAGGCCGGCAGTGACCTGGCATCGCTGCGCTCGACGGCGACTCGTACCGACGGCGGCTGGTTGCTCAACGGCCAAAAGACCTGGAGTTCCCGGTCGAGTTTCGCCGACCTCGCGTTCGGGCTGTTTCGCTCAGACAAAGACGGGGCGAGCGAAGCGACGGGAAATGTTAGACAACGCCATCGCGGCCTGACCTATTTCATGTTCGACCTGCGCGCGCCCGGCGTCAGCGTCCGCCCGATCGCACAACTCGACGGAGAACCCGGCTTCGCTGAGCTGTTCTTAGAGAACGTCTTTGTGCCCGACGATCCGGCTGATCCGGGCAAGTCCGGCGTAATCGGTCAGGTGAATAACGGCTGGAAGGTCGCGATGAGTACCGCAGCCAATGAACGCGGCCTCTCGCTTCGTTCACCCGGACGCTTCCTAGCGACCACCGACAGATTGGTCGACCTGTGGCGGAACCGAGGCACCGAGGTACCCGCCACCGGCGCAACAGATCTCGGCGTTGTCGACGCATGGATCGGATCGCGCGCGTACGAATTGTCCACCTACGCGACCGTTAGCCGCTTGGCAGCGGGCGGTCAACTCGGGATGGAATCCTCAATAAACAAGGTCTTCTGGTCGCAGTGGGATATTGCCGCGCAGGAGACCGCATTGGATCTGCAAGGTGCCGACGCCGAATTGGAAGACAACTGGACCGACGGCTATCTATTTTCGTTGTCCGGGCCGATCTATGCCGGCACCAACGAGATTCAACGCAACGTGATCGCCGAGCGGCTACTCGGTCTGCCTCGGTGACCAGGAAGTAAGAGATGAAATTCCTCCTCGAACAAGAGCACGCCGACCTGGCCGCCGCGATTGACGGCATGCTGGCCAAAGCCGACGTCCCCACGGCGGCGCGAGCCTGGGCTGACGGGAAATACGGAGCGGGACTAGATATCTGGCGATCGCTGACTGACATCGGCGTCACCGGACTGCTGGTTCCCGACGAATACGGCGGTAGCGGAGCAGGCGCCGTCGAGGTGGCCGTGGCGGCCGAGCAACTTGGCCGGCACGCGGTCCCCGGGCCAGTGGCCGAGACGCTGGCGGGGGTCCCCATCCTGTTGCGCGACACCGGTTCTGTGCAGCAACTCGAAGCGCATGCGCGTGGCGATCTCACCACCCTCGCGGTGGCACCATTCGCCCCCCGCGCCGTGGATACCGAGGTGTCCACCACCTACCTACTCGATGGCACCACCCTGTCCGAGGGTATCGCCGGCGAGCTAAAGCAGTCAGTCGACCCCACTCGACGGCTTGCCGCTCTCACCGCTGGTGAACTGCTCGATACCGACGTAGACGGCTCCGTCGCAATCGATTACGCGGTGCTGGCCACCGCAGCACAACTGCTCGGTCTCGGCCAGTCGATGCTGACGATGGCTGCGGATTACGCCAAGTCGCGCAACCAGTTCGGTAAACCCATCGGTTCATTCCAGGCAGTGAAACATCACCTCGCTGATGTCGCCGTCGCCCTGGAGATGGCGCGCCCGCTCCTACACGGCGCAGCACTGGCGCTCGAGGGGCAGGTGCCTGACACCGTTCTGGTGACCCGCGAGGTCGCTGCCGCGAAAGTCGCCGCCGGTGACGCGGCATATCTGGCCGCACGAAAATCCCTACAGGTGATGGGCGCGATCGGATACACCGCCGAACATGACATTTCCCTGTTCATCACTAAGACACGCGCGTTGGTGAGCGCATGGGGTACCGGCGCACTACATCGGGACCGGATTCTGGAGACGTTGCGTGGCACCACGGCAACCATCGAGGTGTCGCGATGACGAGCGCCGCCACCGCATCCCCCGAAGAAGTTGCCGCACTGCGTGACTCGATACGCGAGGTGCTACGACGACGCGGGGACACCGCACTTCGGGACGCAATCGGCAGTGCGACTCGATCCGACACTGAACTGTGGTCCACCCTGTGCGAGCAGGTCGGAGTCGCGGCACTGGCCATCCCCGAGACCTTCGGTGGCGCGGGCGCGTCGTGGCTGGAAACCGCGGCCGTCGTAGAAGAACTGGGTGCATCACTGACCTCGGTACCGATGTTGACCTCCGCGGTGATGGCGTCCGGCGCCCTGCTGTTCAGCGGTGACGACACCGCCTGCGCAGAGTTGTTACCCGACCTGGCCGAGGGCTCTCGCACTGCGGCGGTGTGCTGGGCCTCCGCGCATGACTGGCACCACTCCGGAGTCGTCGCCGACGCCGGGTTACTCACCGGCACAGCCGACTACGTGATCAACGGTGAATCCGCCGATCTTCTGATGGTGTTCGCCGGGTCGGCCATCGATACCCGCCCGGCCACGCTGCACTATGTGGACGCATCGACCGCAGGCGTGGCAGTCACCCCGCTCCCAGTGCTCGATCCGACGAGACCGATGGCGCGCATTACCTTCACCGAAGTACCAGCGACGGCGGTGTCGTCGGGCCCCGGGGTGTTCGGCCGGTTTCGCGATCTCACTTGGGCACTGTTAGCCGTCGAGCAAGTTGGCGGCGCGGCTGCGGCCCTCGACCTCACTGTCGACTACACCAAGTCCCGCAAGCAGTTCGGGCGGGCAATCGGCTCATTTCAAGCACTCAAACACCGAATGGCCGACATGTATACCGACGTCGAAACATCGCGGTCGATCGCCTACGCGGCCGTGGCGGCAATAGTGTCAGATGTGGCCGACGCCGGGGAACTAGCAGCGGCGGCACATGTGTATTGCTCCGAGAAGTTCCGCAACGTGACAGGCGAGGCGATCCAACTGCATGGCGGCATCGGCATCACCTGGGAGCACGACATCCAGCTGTATTTCAAACGCGCACAAGGCAGTTCACAATTGCTCGGACAGCCACACGAAGTGGTTGCCGAGCGTGCCGCAGCCCTCTGAGCACTTCGCCACGCAGCAGGCTCGGTCGCCGACAATCCAGGCCTACCCGCCAACCAGGTCCTCGTACCGGTACTCGGTTGAAATCGATTGTCCCGCACCATGCGCTCCCTTCTCGCGCTGCTGCAGTTCGACCCGACGTATTTTGCCGGAGATCGTCTTGGGCAACTCGAAGAACTCGACGCGACGAACCTTCAGGTAAGGCGCCAGATGATCGCGCGAATACTCCAGAATTGCCTTCGCCGTCTCCTCGTTCGGCTCCCACCCTGCGGCCAGACTGATATACGCCTTAGGTACAGCCAATCGAGTGTCGTCCGGTTGCGGCACCACTGCGGCTTCGACCACAGCCGGATGCTCGATGAGAACACTCTCCAACTCGAATGGTGACACTTTGTAGTCGGAGGATTTGAACACGTCGTCGGTGCGGCCTACGTAGGTGATGTAGCCATCCGAATCACGTTGTGCCACATCCCCGGTGTGGTAGTAGCCGCCAGCCATTACCTGTTCGTTTCGCACCGGATCGCCGAGATAGCCGGTCATCAGATTCATCGGGCCGCGAGACAGGTCCAAGCAGATCTCGCCCTCGTCACCGAGTTCGCCGGTCACTGGATCGACCAACACCACCGGCACACCCGGCATCGGTCGCCCCATCGAACCCGCCTTAACCGGCTGTCCCGGCGTATTGCCCACCTGCAGCGTCGTCTCGGTCTGCCCGAAGCCGTCACGGATCGTCAGGCCCCACGCGTGTTCCACCTGCCGGATCACGTCGGGGTTCAGCGGTTCACCCGCGCCCAATAGCTCGCGCAGTCCAGCAGGCTTCTCGCCGAGGTCGGCCTGAATTAGCATGCGCCACACCGTTGGAGGTGCGCAGAAGGTGCTTACCGCAGCCCTGCGCAACTGGCCCATCAAGGCCGCGGCGTCGAATCGGGAATAGTTGTAGACGAAGATCGTCGACTCGGCGATCCACGGCGCGAAGAAGCAACTCCACGCATGTTTGGCCCAGCCCGGCGAACTGATCGCCAGATGCACATCGCCGGGCCGCAGCCCGATCCACGCGACAGTGGTGAAATGACCTACCGCATAACTGATTTGCGAGTGCTCCACCAACTTGGGCTTGCTCGTGGTACCTGAGGTGAAGTAGATCAGCATCGGTTCATCGACCGTGGTCACCGAATCGAACGGACCGGCCGTCTCGACATCGGCAGAATTTGAGTACGATTGCCAGCCGGCCGCATCACCGCCCACCACGATCGACAGATAGTCGCCTGCGATCTCGGCGAACTTGGCGGTATCGGCGAGATTTGTTATGACGCAACGTGCTTGGCCTCGCTCGATACGGTCACGCAGATCGTCGGGCCCGAGCGCCGCGGTCGTCGGCATCACAATGGCGCCGAGCTTCATCGCCGCGAGCATTACCTCCCACAATTCGACCTGATTGCCAAGCATCAGAATCAGTCTGTCGCCCTTGATGATTCCCAACTCGGCAAGCCAGGTGGCGACCCGGTCTGAACGGCGTACCATCTCGTCGAAGGTGACTTTGAGATCTGAACCATCCTGCTCGGTGATCCACAGGGCGATGCCGTCATTTCCGCGCGCGAAGGCGTCGAACCAGTCGATTGCCCAGTTGAAGGAGCCGGTCAGTGTCGGCCAATGGAATTCGGCGACGGCACGGTCGTAGTCACCGATCGTCTCGATCAGCTCGTCGCGACTGTGTCGATAGAGGTCGGTATTGGTAGACATGATTCTATGATCCACATCACAGCGGTCATCGACCACCCTCCGAAGAGGGTGCGAGTGCTATGCCCTGGCCAACCGTTCCGATACCCAGGTCAGCATGTCGTCGCGCACCTGAACTCGATTGGTTTCGTTGAGGATTTCGTGACGCGCCTGCGGATAGGCCGTCAGCGTCACGTCGTTCAGACCGCCGTCGTGCAGATGGTCGATCAACAGGTTGGCAAGTGCCAGTTGCCCGTTCACCGGGTCGTGTTCGCCGACCGCGACCAGAATCGGCAGATCCGAGCGCATTTCGCCGACCTGTGCCGTATCCCCGATCGACCGAGCGCCGATGAACATCTGCTTACCCGACGCCGCGTCAATACCGAACCCACAGAGATCATCAGCGATGTACCGGTCCACGACGGACTCGTCCCGCGATAGCCAATCGAAGTCGGTGCGGGCGGGCGAAAACGGAGCATTGAAAGCTGAAAGATCCAGTGGTTCATCGAGATTGAGCACGGGTTCCAGACCATCGAGCGCAGCGGTCCCACTGAGGATAACGGCGTCGGGGACATCGGAGTTCGCCAATAGGTACTGCTGAGTGGCGAATGACCCCATGCTGTGTGCGAGGACCACCAGCGGCAGATCCGGATGCTCACGAACGGCGTGGCCGACAATCACGCCGATCTCAGCGACAAGAGCTGGCCAGCCGTCCGGACCGAGATCACCGGGTTCCCGACCGTCGAGCATGGAGTGCCCGTGCCCTCGATGGTCGTAGGCGTATACCGCGAAACCGTTGTCGGCGAAGAACTCTGCGGTCTGCGCATATCGAAGGGAATGCTCACCCATGCCGTGCACGATGACGAGGATCGCATGTGCGCCGTCAACTGGCACCCAGCGTCGCCCGGCCAAGGCGTTACCGCCGATTCCAGTTTCAGTGAAGGTATCCATCAAGTTCTCCTGAGCACTTCGTCGTGGTTAGGTCAACCATCGCCTAGGCTACTGGCATGAACAGGGTGGCTGACGTGCTATTCGCCTTGTTGTGGGGGGCACCGATTCCCAACTCGTGAGGACGACGAGAAACGCCAGCGGCGCAATCCTCAATCGGATTGCGCCGCTGGCGTTTTCAGTTGCTGATATCTAGCTGGCGTCAGCCTCGCCGCCGGCTGTCTTAGACATCTCGATCGGCGTGTCTGGCACCTCACGGGGCTTCTCAGAGCCGACGAAGGTGAACTTCGCGTCGTCCCCGTCGCCCTCGCCGTCCCAGTTCTCCACGTCGACGAGCACGATCTGACCGGCCGTGATGTCGCCGAATAGGATCTTCTCGGAGAGCTGATCCTCGATCTCGCGCTGGATCGTCCGACGCAACGGGCGGGCACCGAGCACCGGGTCGAAGCCGCGCCTGGACAGCAGCGACTTGGCCTTGTCGGTGACCTCGATGGCCATGTCCTTGTTCTTAAGCGCACCTTCCACACGGTTCAGCATCAGGTCGACCATCTGGATGATCTCGTCGCGCGTCAACTGGTGGAACACGACGATGTCGTCGATACGGTTGAGGAACTCGGGCCGGAAATGCTTCTTGAGCTCGTCGTTGACCTTAAGCTTCATCCGCTCGTAATTCGAGGTCGAGTCGTCACCCTTGGTGAAGCCCAACCCAACAGCCTTCGAGATATCCGAAGTGCCCAGGTTCGAGGTGAAGATCAGCACGGTGTTCTTGAAGTCCACCGTACGTCCCTGTCCGTCGGTAAGACGGCCGTCTTCGAGGACCTGCAACAGAGTGTTGTAGATCTCCGAGTGAGCCTTCTCGATCTCGTCGAACAACACCACCGAGAACGGCTTGCGCCGCACCTTCTCGGTCAGTTGGCCGCCCTCTTCGTAGCCGACGTAGCCGGGAGGCGCACCGAACAAACGCGATGCGGTGAACCGGTCGTGGAACTCACCCATGTCGATCTGGATCAGCGCATCGTCGTCACCGAATAGGAAGTTGGCCAACGCCTTTGACAGCTCGGTCTTGCCGACACCCGACGGTCCGGCGAAGATGAACGAACCGGACGGACGCTTGGGATCCTTCAGGCCCGCACGCGTACGGCGGATCGCCTTGGAAACAGCCCTGACGGCGTCTTCCTGGCCGATGATCCGCTTGTGCAGTTCTTCCTCCATACGAAGCAGACGGGTGGTCTCCTCCTCGGTGAGCTTGAACACCGGGATGCCGGTCCAGTTCCCGAGGACCTCGGCGATCTGCTCGTCGTCGACCTCGGCCACGACATCCATATCGCCACTGCGCCATTGCTTTTCACGCTCGGCACGCTCAGCGACGAGGGTCTTTTCCTTATCGCGCAGGCTCGCTGCTTTCTCGAAGTCCTGGGCGTCGATCGCCGATTCCTTCTCCTTGCGGGCATCGGCGATGCGATCATCGAATTCCCGCAGGTCTGGCGGCGCGGTCATCCGGCGGATACGCATCCGCGCACCGGCCTCGTCGATGAGGTCGATCGCCTTGTCCGGCAGGAACCGGTCGTTGATATAGCGGTCGGCCAGTGTGGCCGCGGCCACCAACGCGCCATCGGTGATGGAAACGCGGTGGTGCGACTCGTAGCGGTCGCGCAGTCCCTTGAGGATTTCAATGGTGTGTTCCACCGACGGCTCGCCGACCTGCACCGGCTGGAAGCGCCGTTCAAGGGCCGCATCCTTCTCGATGTACTTGCGGTACTCGTCGAGGGTGGTCGCACCGATGGTCTGCAGCTCGCCGCGGGCCAGTTTCGGCTTGAGGATCGACGCCGCGTCGATGGCGCCTTCGGCCGCGCCAGCACCCACGAGCGTATGCAACTCGTCGATGAACAGAATGATGTCACCGCGGGTGTTGATCTCCTTGAGTACCTTCTTCAGGCGCTCTTCGAAGTCACCGCGATAGCGGCTGCCTGCGACCAGCGAACCGAGGTCGAGAGTGTAAAGCTGCTTGTCCTTGAGCGTCTCGGGCACATTGCCATTGACGATCGCCTGCGCCAGACCCTCGACAACGGCGGTCTTGCCGACGCCGGGCTCGCCGATGAGGACGGGGTTGTTCTTGGTACGGCGGCTCAGCACCTGCATGACCCGCTCGATTTCCTTCTCCCGGCCGATCACCGGGTCAAGTTTGCCCTCGCCGGCCGCAGCGGTCAGGTTCCGGCCGAACTGATCGAGGACCAGCGACGTCGACGGGCTGCCCGCCTCGGTGCTGCGGCCACCGGTGCCGGCTTCCTGCGGCTCCTTGCCCTGGTACCCGCTCAGCAACTGGATGACTTGCTGACGGACTCGGTTGAGGTCGGCGCCGAGTTTGACGAGTACCTGTGCGGCGACGCCTTCACCCTCGCGGATCAGGCCGAGCAGGATGTGCTCGGTGCCGATGTAGTTGTGGCCGAGTTGCAGCGCTTCACGCAGCGAGAGCTCTAGTACCTTCTTGGCACGCGGAGTGAAGGGAATATGCCCCGAGGGTGCCTGCTGGCCCTGGCCGATGATCTCCTCGACCTGGCTGCGGACGCCCTCTAGCGAGATGCCCAGCGACTCCAGCGCCTTGGCGGCAACGCCTTCACCCTCGTGGATCAAACCCAGCAGGATGTGCTCGGTGCCGATGTAGTTGTGATTGAGCATGCGCGCTTCTTCTTGGGCCAAAACCACAACCCGCCGAGCGCGATCGGTGAACCGTTCGAACATCGTTCTCCCTTTTCTTTAAAGCCTTCGACCCAGCCGCGTGACACGACAAACAGCCTGCTTGCCTCAAGTCTAGTGGTCACGTGAACTACGCCTGCAGTTAATGTCCACCCAAACGATTGACACCTGGGTCGGACTGCGGGTCTTGCAGGGCTCAACGCCGCAGGCAGAGCATCTGTTCCGAGGTCGCTACGCCCTGAGCGAACGTGCCTCAAGCTTGGGTCGCCAGGGCTGATATCAGCTGTTCAATGACATTGCGAGTCTCCCGGCGAGCTTGAGCCGGATCGTCGGCGCGAGAAATATAGAGTGCCAATTCGTCGACCGCACCGATCACCAGATGCGCTAACGGTCGCAGCGGCTGCGGTCGCAACTGCCCAAGTTCGACCGCTTGTCCCAACACGGCCTCGACGACGCTAAATCCGTATTGCTCCCCTCGCGCCCGCCATTCCTGCCAGCCGAGTACTGCCGGGGCGTCGATGAGGATGATGCGACTGAGAGCCGGATCGGCCAGACGCGCGGTGAAATCGTCGAAGCCGATGACCAGCGCGCCGAGCGGATCGTCGGCATCCGCGGTGGACATCGCCGTCGCCGTCGCGGCGATGACTTCGCTCTCGACATCGTCGAAGACCGCGGCGAATAGGCCGGTCTTGTCGCCGAATTGGTGATAGAGCGCTCCCCTGCTGACACCGGCGGCGTCGACGATCATCTGAGTGCCAACCCCCGCGAAGCCATGCTCGGCGAAGAGTCCGCGCGCAGCCGTCCGCAGTGCGTGCCGCGTGGCGGCGGTGCGCTCGGCCTGGGTTCGCCTGTTGACTTTCATACAGAGTGTTTGTAACTTTCATGCAAGGTGTTTGTAAGTCTCGTCGAAGGATAGCGCGCATGCCACTCGCAGAACTGCCCTCGGGCCAAATCGAGTACGACGTCTACGGCCCGGAAGACTCAGCCCATTCACCCGTATTGTTCGTACACGGCGTCCTGGTTAACGGATTGCTCTGGCGCGACGTCGCCCAACGCCTAGCCGATGCCGGCTACCGCAGTTATGTCCCGACCTTTCCGCTCGGCGCACACCGCATCCCCGTCCCGGTTGGGAACGAACTCACCCCACCGGCCATTGCTCAATTAATCCGCGAGTTCGTATCCGCCTTCGACCTCGGCGACGCCACGCTGGTTGGCAACGACACCGGCGGCGGCCTATGCCAATTCGCACTCGGCGTGGAACCCGATCTCGTCGGTCGCGTGGTGCTCACCAACTGCGACGCTTTCGACAAATTCCCGCCACAGCCATTCAAATTCGTCTTCACACTCCTCAAACGCAAACCTGTCCTGAATGCCGCGATGCCCGCGATGGGCGCTAAGTGGCTACGACACTCTTGGCTCGGATTCGGTTTGCTGGCAACTAAACCCGACGCCGCGCTCACCGCCGAGATGGTGCAGACGGTCCGAGCCGATCCGGCGATTCGGGCCGACGCCGCCGCGGTCATCGCGGGAATCGACGCGCTGGGCGACATGAGCATGGCGACCACCCGGATGTCGAGAGTCAAGGTCCCGGTCACCATTCTGTGGGGGATGGCCGACCGATGTTTCACCGCTGCGCTCGGTCGCCGCCTCGCATCAGCCTTCCCGGACGCGAAGTTCGTAGAAGTTCCCGGCTCCCGCACCTTCGTTTCGCTCGATGCTCCGCAGGCGGTAGTCGACGCCGTGGTGGCGATCGGGGCACGGACGAGCGACTGATTCCAGGGCGCGGCTACGCTGGATCCTCATGGGCATGCCGCCGATCCAACCGTTTCCCTTTGGTGAGTCCTCGCCGCTCGCAACAGCATTCACGTGGGCCGGGACTTCCGGACTGAACAACGAACAGCTAGCCGCACTCAGCGTCGGCGCTATCTTGAACTGCTCCAACGGATTCGCGTGCGACACCCTCGACACCGGCGAGGCGATCGTTGACGCGCAGCGACGGATGAGTGACTGGTGGGGTATCGATGACGCGGTATCGGCGCGAATCGCGGTCGGCGGCCTCCTCGACGGAATGCACAGCCGGGGTTTCGAGGTCGTCGCACCGCTTGTCCAAGACGCGATCGACAGCACCGATTCACTGATTATCGACAACCACCGCGAATTTCTCGCCGCACGCCTCACCGCGAGTGCTCTACCGGTTGTCGGCCGAATCGATGACTACAACGCGCTCTACAACCTGCGCACGATGGATATTCTCCGGCCGGTATTGCGTAACGAGAATTTCCCCGGTCATATTCGCGCATGGGATCTGGGCCGGGTCGCTTTTGTCGTCCGAATGAGTTTGCGCTGCGAATACCTCACCGAGGACGAGGCGTGGCCGATGTTGATCGCGGCCCTGTCGGCGGCACGTGACTACTACGCGAACTGGCGCCAATTCGCACATGGCTATTTGATCGGCCGCGCTTATTGGATGGCCGGCTTTGACCTCAAGAAGGCAGGAACGTCGGCATCGGAAGTCGGCGCGATGATCAACGCATTACTCGTCCGCGCGGAGAGTCCGTGGCGGCGAATGGCGCTGACCGCCGACTCCTAGGCGAAAATCCGAGCGATCGCGTGACGTGCGGTGTCTTCGTCGAGTCCGCCGGTTCGCTGTGCATCGCGAATCGACATGAACCGCTTGAATTGATCTCGCACACCCGCGTCGTCGGCCTTGTCGAGATCGTCGCGGCGCTCGTTCATCAGGTTGCGCGTCAACCAGAAAACGCGCTGGTCGGGGATGTCGATTGGCAACTTGTTACTCGTGAAGATCTTTGTCCACGATTCGTAGTCTTGCAGTTGGCCCACAAAGTACTTGCCATCCTTGTCACCCTGCGCGAAGCCCAGGATCGCGGCCGCGGGTAGTTCGTAGGCGAACCCGCGCTTGTCGTCGGCACCCGCGGCGACCATCAGAATGCGATCAGTAGTCACGGCGAGTAGACCCCACTGACCTTTGAACCAGGCGATACATGCGTTGAGCAGCAATTCACGACTGGTGAGGTATGCGATCAGGCATTCCGCGTCGGCGTCGGCCTGCGGCGACCACCACAGCGCGGCCGCGATGTCGGCACGCTCACGGTGTGCGACGCCGTAATTCTGTTCTGCTGTCACAGTAGGAATGTTGTCCGCCTCCGCCGCACTCACCGTCGGTCATACGTCTCACGCGCCTGCGCTACATCATCGACCTGCCCTTGAATGAGCTCGATCAGTACGTACAACTGACCGGCGACCGCTGCACCCCGTTCGGTCAGCGAGTATTCAACCTTTGGCGGAATAGATTGCAGCACTTCACGATTGACGAATCCGTCCCGTTCGAGCGACTGCAGCGTCACCGACAGCATCCGCTCACTTACCCCGTCGACCCGTCGTCGCAGCGCACTGAATCGCAACTCCCCCTCCCGTAGCGCGGCAAGTGCCAGCAACCCCCACCGGCTTGTCACCGCCTGCAGGATGTCGCGCGACGAGCAGTCCCGCGCGAAGACGTCGGCTTCCAGGGCAGGGTCGACGACAGGCTCACCCACGGACTCGTCAACCCTTTTCAGCGCCATGAGTCTGAGCATACTCCCGGACATGTTCTTACTTCAATATTGACACTTACTTCTAGTAAGTGCATAGTGGCTAGGAAGCACGCACCAGTGCTGAGGAAACTCTCATCGGAACCAAGGAGAACCCCAATGACCACCTATGCAGTGACCGGAGCAACCGGCGGACTCGGCGGCGCCGCCATCGACGCGCTACTCGCCAAAGGGGTCGACGCAGCCGACATCGTCGCAGTCGTACGCGACTCCACCAAGGCCGGCACCCTCGCCGACAGCGGCGTTGCGGTGCGCCAGGCGGACTATAACGACGTGCAAGCGTTGACCACCGCGCTCGCCGGCGTGGACAAATTGCTATTCGTTTCCGGTTCCGAAGTCGGTCAGCGCGCGGCACAACACGCCAATGTCATCGCCGCCATCAAGGCCGCGGGCGTGAGTTTCACGGCGTACACGAGCCTGCTTCGCGCGACCGAGAGCGCGTTGGCCCTGGGCGACGAGCACCGCGCGACCGAGAAGTCCCTCGCCGACAGCGGCATCACATACGCGCTCCTGCGCAACGGCTGGTACTGGGAGAACTACCTCGCCGCGGCAGACGCGGCTAGCGAGTCGGGCACGCTATACGGTGCCGCCGCAGACGGCCGGGTGGCAGGCGCCTCCCGTACCGACTACGCCGGGGCAGCAGTGGCAGTCTTGCTGGCAGATACCCCCCGCGCGGTCTACGAGCTCGCTGGCGACCACCCACTCACCTACGCCGAACTGGCCGCGCAGATCAGCGATATCACCGGTAAACCCGTTGTCTACCAGAATCTTTCGCAGGAGGACTACGCCGCCGCGCTGGCCGGCAACGGCCTGCCCGAACCAGTTGCGCAGATCCTCGCCGATGCCGACGCCGGGGTCGCCAACGGCCAGCTTGATTCGACGTCGACTGATCTCGTGGACCTGATCGGTCAGCCGAGCACGCCATTCGCCGAAGTGTTGCGCACGGCGCGGTAGTTCTACACTGACGGCCGAGTGGCAATCAGGCCGAAGGCAAGAACGGCGAAGCCGCCCAGATGCGCGACGGTGCGCACGACATTCCATCGGGCCCAGGAGGCCGCGAAGTCCGACCACTCGGCGACGGCCTGCTGGGCCGATGGGATGCCAGCCGCGTCAAGTTGGTTGTTGAGCGGCACGTTGAACGCCACTGTCACCAAGGTGCCAACCAAATAGCAGCCGAGCCCGACCAGAGCCCACCATCGAAGGTTCGTGTTCCAGCTGACGGCGGCGGCGAGGGCTGAGACGATCAGTCCGCCGCCGAAGATCACTCCGAATATGGGATTGAGTATTGCGACGTTGATCCGTTGCATGACGGCGACGGACGACGACGCATCGGTACGGGCGAGTGCGGGCATCACGGAGTAGGCGAATGCCGCGAAGAGGCCAGCCATGAGCCCGGAGCACAACATCGCGAGGAGTAAGACGAGAGAGCGAAGGAGGGTCATAGGACTAAGTCAACGAGACTTCTATGAGTCTCTACATAGCTAAATCACTCGAATGCATATCTATTCGTCTCATTCTCGCGATACGCTCGACCACGTGGATGCACTTGGCAGTCTGCTCAGCGGCCCTCGTGCCCAGGCCCCCTTCCTGCTACGAATGGTGATGGCCGGCAGCTGGGCGATCCGTATCGAGGACAAGGCACCGCTGACCGTCGTCGCGGTAAGTCGGGGCGAGATAGTGGTCACGTATCGCGATGGTGCGACCCACCGACTTACCACCGGATCGATCGCACTGTTTCGAGGCACCGAGTCCTACCTCGTCTGCGACGACCCAGCCAGTCCGGTGGTCGCGGTCATCGACGCGAATGGCGACTGCTACGACCCAACCGGCACCCATCCGGTCGCCGAACAGATGCGTCGGGGCATCCGCTCCTGGGGTAACGCTGACCGGGGTGCCGACACTGTCGCACTAATCGGCGCCTACCAGCTCGGCGAGGTCGGCAAGCCGCTTCTCGCCGCGCTGAGTCGCGTCACAATCGTTGCCGCGCAAGATAATCCGCTGATCGAACTGTTGGACGGCGAATTGTCGGTCAGCGCTCCCGCCCAGGAAGCCGTGCTCAATCGGTTACTGGATCTGCTTCTGGTGATGACCCTGCGCACACATCTCGCAGCCGACCCGTCGCAAGCGCCCCGCTGGTATCGAGCACATACCGATCCCGTTGTCGGATCCGCACTGGCACTGATGCACAACAACGTCGAACGGGGGTGGACCGTCGAATCACTTGCCAACCAGACCGGCGTCTCACGGGCTTGTCTGGCCAGGCGCTTCGCCGGACTCGTCGGCGAACCTCCGATGACCTACCTGACCGACTGGCGGCTGCGCGTCGCGGCGGACCTGCTGCTCGGCACCGACCTGACGATGGCGAGTATCGCCGAACGCGTCGGCTACAGTTCGGCTTTCGCGTTCAGCAGCGCGTTCAAGCGACGCCGGGGCAGCACGCCCACCGAGTACCGCCGAGCCGCGGCGGGCGACGTCGGAGACAACCGCTTACCGATGCCATGATTGACTGATATCCATGTCAGGGCAGTTCCGAAAGGTCACCAAACGTGTCGGCATCGGCACCGTAGTGGCGATTTGCTGCGTCCTGCTGGTGGTGTCGGTTGGGCTCGTCCTCGCCATCAAAACACCGCCGTCGACGGGGTATGGCCAACTACGGAACTACTCGTCGCAGCCGGAGACCGCATGGACCGTAGACAGCGATACCCTGCCCGAATACGGGCAGGGCGACGGAATCACCGTCGCGGGCAGATGGCTGGATCGATGGCTGCTATCCTATCCATCGGGCCTGGGACGCGCCTATCTCTTGGTCAGTGCGGTTTCCGGAAAACCGCTGTGGGACAACCCTATTCGAGTCGGCCTGGGAAGTTGCGCACTCAACGACGACGGCGAAGTCGGATGCGCAGTCAAACTCGGTGAAGCCGCCAATGGGTTCTATCTAGCCGATCTGGATTCCGGCAAGCTGGGGAGCGTATCGAATCTCGACTCGACGGCACAGGTGGTCGGCGTCGGATCGAATTTTCTACGCGTCGACGAAGCAGGCTACCGGGCCATGCTCGCCACACCGTCGGGTGCGGAAATCTGGACACGCACCTTCGCCTCAGCGATGCGGGCCCGCTTCGAGAATCGCATCCTGATCCTTGCCGGAGCCGACGGCACGAACGCCGTGGTCGACACCGCGACCGGCGGCAACCGACTGCGCTGCACTGATTGCGATATCAACGTCTACCCCTCCGGAATCACCTTGCAACACAACACCTACGGCAAACAGAGCGTCGATTTCTACGCGACCTCCGACGGCGCGCTCGACACCTCGAATCCGACCCACCGATCGGGCAACATCGAAGTTGTGCGGGGCGCCTCGACGTTGCCGGTACTGACCGGGATCGGTGACGCGACCGTGCAGCAAACGCAGGGACGCTACGAGATTCGCGACCCAGCCAAGCCAAAAGCACTGTGGGCCATCACCGACCCAGAACTTTCGAAGGCAAACACCCGACCGTGCGGCACCGTGGTTGCCCTCGCTCGAAAAGACCGCTCACGTGCGATCTACCGACTAGCCGACGGCACATCAGTCGGCAACATACCCGGTCCCGATCTTGATAACCCTGACGCGAATATTGACCAGCTGACCTGCGTGGGATCATCGGAGCAGACCATCGTGTTCGCGAATGCCAATCAGCTCACCGGATTCGCAGTGTCCGACGGCACCAAATGGGAACTGCCCATCATCGGCTGGGCGCAGAATGTCGACGGATATTTGGTCCTACACCAGGGACAATCACTCTCCGTCCTCGCGCCGGACTAACTGTCGGACAGAAAGGCTTGCAGCGCAGCCGAATACATCCAGACATCGTCGACGCCCATCAACTCGCGTGCGCTGTGCATTGCCAATTGCGGGGCACCGACGTCGACCGTCCGCAAGCCGGTACGGGTCGCGGTGATCGGTCCGATCGTTGACCCGCAGGGTAGATCGGCACGATGTACATACCGCTGCAGCGGCACTTTCGCCCGCTCGCACGCCAACGCGAAGACCGCCTCTCCCAGCGCATCCGAGGCATACCGCAGATTCTGATTGACCTTCAGTACCGGACCGCCGTTGATCGCGATCTGGTGTGCGGGCTCGTGTCGATCGGGATAGTTGGGATGGGTAGCGTGCGCCATATCTCCGGATACGCAGACGCTGGCCGCCATGGTCCGCAGATAGTCCTCGCGGGATCCGCCGCGCGACAACACGATTCGCTCGCACACAGTCGACAGTAGATCCGAGGCAGCACCCCGTTCGGAGCCGCTGCCGACCTCTTCATGATCGAAGAGCGCCAGCATGCGGACACCCGGAGTCTGGGGCGAATCCAGCAACGCCCGCAGCCCGGCGTAACAGGTGCCCTGATTGTCTAGCCGGGGCGCACTCAGCAGATCCTGTTGCGCGCCAACAACTCCGGAAGGGTTTACGTCGTGGGTCATCAGTTCCCACCCGAGTACCGAAACCGGCTCGACGTCGACCTGCCGGGCAACCCAGTCCAGTAGCGGCGGCGCCTGCCGCACCGCGAAGATCGCGTCGACATGGCGTTGCGGATTCGGCGTAATCCCTTTGCGATCCTCGGATAGATGAATCGCCAATTGGGGTACGCGCAGAATCGGCTCGGCGATGTGAATCAGCTTGTGACTCACCGACGAACCATCGCGGTAGGCGATGCGTCCGGACAGACCGAGGTCGCGGTCTAGCCACGAATTCAGCCAGGCACCGCCATAGGGTTCGAGCCCAACCATCGACAGCCCAGCCGAAGTCTTGTCCGGATGTTGCTTGACGCGCAGATTGGGGCTGTCGGTATGCCCACCGACAATGCGGAACGGCCCTTGGCCGGACTCCGATGACCACGCGACGATCGAGCCGCCGCGGATCACATAGAACGAACCACCGCCAGTCGGCCAGGGTGCGGTCTCTGCCAGTCGGCGATATCCCGCTGCGTCGAGTTCCGTTGCGACAGTGTCACATACGTGAAAGGGCGACGGCGAGGCATCGATGAATGCGCCAAGGCCCGCGGCGGTGGCACTAGTGTTGGTCATACCTCAACTCCTATCAAGGACATCTCTGCTCGCGCCCAGTGGGTCACCGATACCAACGTGGCGACAATCGTGGTTTGCAGAACGAGTTCGCCCGCGTTGCTGATCCAGAGAACGCCGGGCACCGCTGCCGCGGCAAACATGACCAAGGCTCCAACGAGCAGCCACGGCCACCCCGCGGCACGCCATGCGAGCGCCCCAAGGCCGATCAACACGATAATGGTGACGATGGCCGGGATCGGCGGCCCGTACATCGCGTCGTTGACATACCGCGTCGCGCCACCCGCATCGGATTCGACCAGGTCCAGCGGAGTGAGTTCGCCGATCACGCCGATAACTACGAGGCTGGCAACCATAACGGAATCGACGACGATCGCCGCTCGGGTGGTCAACCATCCGACGCCGAGTCGCGCGACCAGAAGTCCACCGACGATGATGAGCAGCGGCAGCGTGAATACGTGTAACCAGAAGCGCGGCACGTTGATAGCTGACAGCACATCGCCATAGTCGATCAGCGGACCGATGGCTACTACTACGTTGTCATAGGCCAAACCTAAGCTCACGACGACGGTGAGCCCAGATGCCACCGGCGCGGTGTCACGGCAGCGTGCCGCGACAATCGCCAATACGATCATCGCGGCACCGATCGCCGCCATGATCGCCGATATCATCAGACGTTCGCGAGGACCGTATCCAGCACAGAGTAGAACAGGCCGAGGCCGTCATCGCTTGGACCGGTCAATGCCTCGGTGGCATGCTCGGGATGCGGCATCAGGCCGACGACGCGGTTGTTCGCGCTGCAGATTCCGGCGATGTCGAGTTGTGAACCATTTGGGTTACCGCCGGCATAGCTGAAGACGATCCGCCCCTCGCCTTTGAGTTCTTCAAGCTTCTCGTCGGAGGCGACATAGCGTCCCTCACCCGATTTGAGCGGCACGAGAATCTCGGCACCCGAGTCGAATCGTGAGGTCCACGCCGTGGTGTTGTTCTCAACCTTGAGCCATTGGTCGCGGCAGATGAAATGCAGTCCCTCGTTACGCGTGAGCGCGCCGGGCAGCAGCCCGGACTCGCACAACACCTGAAAACCGTTGCAGATACCCAGAACCGGCATACCTTTGCCTGCGGCGTCAACCACCGAGCGCATCACTGGGGCGAATTTCGCGATGGCGCCGGCACGCAAGTAGTCGCCGTAGGAGAAGCCGCCAGGAACCACGACCGCGTCGACACCTTTCAGATCGTCGTCACCGTGCCACAGTTCGACTGCCTGCGCCCCGGCCAGTCGGACCGCTCGAGCCGCGTCCACGTCGTCGAGGGTGCCGGGAAAAGTGATGACACCGATACGCGCACTCACGCTCAGGCCTCCACGCGGGTCACGTTGAAGTTTTCGATAACGGTGTTCGTCAACAACTCTTCCGCGATGCGCTCGAGCGCGAGATCATCGACGGAGTCGTCTACTTCGAGTTCGAATCGCTTGCCCTGGCGAACGTCGGCGATGCCGGAGAACCCAAGTCGGCCGAGCGCACCGACAATCGCCTGTCCCTGGGGATCGAGAATCTCAGCCTTGGGCATCACGTCGACAACCACACGCGCCATGAAAGGGAACTCCTTTGAAGTGGAAATTCGGTCGCCTCAGCTTACCCGGCGCATAGGGAAGCTACAGCGCAGCCTCAATGGCGGAGATGACCTCGGGTGCACCCGGTTCGGTGCGAGGTCGGAACCGATTGACAACCGTGCCCGACGCGTCGACGAGGAACTTCTCGAAATTCCACTGCACGTCCCCGGACTCGCCGTCGGCGTCAGCGGCTTTGGTCAGCTCGGCGTAGAGCGGGTGCTGAGCTTCGCCTTTGACATCGGCCTTCTCCAGCAGTGGAAAGGTGACACCGTAGGTTGTCGAGCAGAAGGTGGCTATCTCGTCGGCGCTGCCGGGCTCCTGGCCCATGAATTGATTGCATGGCACGCCGACGACAGTCAAGCCGCGATCGCCATAGGTCTTCGCGAGCTCTTCGAGGCCGGTGTACTGCGGCGTCAGACCGCATTTGCTGGCGACATTGACTACCAACAACGGACCGGAAAAGCCGGCGAGATTCAGTGCGCTGCCGTCGAGCGCTCTTACTTCGATGTCTTTGACGTTGCTCACACCCAACGACGCTACCCGCTGGCTCGCGCCGCATCGCGGTGATTGCCGCCACCGCCGCCCGAGGCAGTGAGGCAATTCACTATTAGTTGCGCTTGCGTCAATAGTTGCGTGGAGGTTACCTTTGTCGGCGTGCAATCATCTGTTTCATCGTCTGACGATCCGGTCGGGGCCACCTGCGCCGTGCTGGAACAGTTCTTCGAGCGCATCACGTGCTCGGCGAAAGCGGCGACGATGGACACCATGGTTGCCACCGAGCTCACCTTTTCGCAGATGCGTTCGGTGTTCATTCTCGGCTCGCACGGACTGCCGATGTCGGTCAACGAACTCGCCGGTGAACTCGGCCTATCGCTCGCCGCGGCCGGCCGGGGCATCGACAAGCTCGTCGGGCTCGGCATCGTCGATCGGCGCGAAGATGCGGCGGATCGTCGCATCAAACGAATCTCATTGACCGACAAGGGCCAGGACATTGTCGACGCCCAGCTGTCTATCAAAGAAGACCTGTTGCGCGACTTCGTTTCTCGGCTGCCAGCCGAATTGCGAGACGACCTTCAGTCAACCTTGAGTTCAATTGTCAACGGCGACAACGATTATTTCCCGACTTCCATCCCACAGAAAGCTCACGCATGACGTCACCATCTTCGGCCGGCGCCGCGAAGGCACCGGACACCACGCTCGATCGGCATGTGCTGATCGTCGCTGGCGTGGTCGTGCTCGGCGCGATCATGTCCATTCTCGACGTCACCGTTGTCTCGGTGGCACAGAACACCTTCCAGACGACATTCAACACCGATGCCGCCGGCGCCGCCTGGACGATGACCGGCTACACCTTGGCCTTGGCCTCAGTTATCCCGCTATCGTCCTGGGCGGCTTCGCGTTTCGGCACCAAAAAGGTCTACCTGACCTCACTGGTGCTATTCCTGGCCGGCTCGATTCTGTGCGCGTTCGCCTGGAATATCGGCTCACTGGTCGCGTTCCGTGTGATCCAGGGTCTCGGCGGCGGTTTGCTGATGCCGATCGGCATGATGATTCTGACCAAGGCCGCCGGACCGGAGCGGATCGGTTCGATCATGGCCGTCCTCGGTATCCCGATGCTGCTCGGCCCCATCGCCGGTCCGATCCTCGGTGGCCTGCTGATCGAGAAGGCTTCGTGGCACTGGGTCTTCCTCATCAACGTGCCCGTCGGCATCGTCGCGCTGGTCTACGCCGCCCTGGTCCTCAAGGACGATGACGAGAAGTCACGTCCCAAGATCGACCTGGTCGGTCTGTTGATGCTGTCCCCCGGTCTCGCACTGTTCCTCTATGGAATTTCCTCGAGTACCGAGTCCGGCACCTTCATCACGCCGAAGGTCCTCATCCCGGCCATCGTCGGTGCGGTTCTGATCGGGCTGTTCATCTGGCACGCGCTCAACTCTGACAAGCCGCTGCTGGACTTGCGACTATTCAAGAACAAGACGCTGACCGTCTCGGTCATCACCATGAGCATCTTCATGATGGCCTTCTTCGGTGCGTCGCTGCTCTACCCGCAGTACTTCATCGCAGTCCGCGGCGAATCAACCCTGGCCGCAGGACTTTTGCTGGCTCCGCAGGGTATCGGCGCCATGCTGACCATGCCGATCGCCGGTCGGATGACGGACAAAATCGGTCCGGGCAAGTTCGTCTTGGGCGGCATCGTACTGATCTTCATCGGCATGGGGACGTTCACCATGCTCGGCGCGGATACGTCCTACTGGCTGCTTTGCGGCGCGCTGTTCGTCCAGGGTCTGGGCATGGGCATGACGATGATGCCGATCATGTCCGCCGCGCTGGCAACCCTGACCAACGCTCAGGTGCCCGACGGCTCGACGATGATGAACGTGGTGCAGCAGACCGCGTCGTCAATCGGTACTGCGGTCATCGCTGTTATCTTGGCCTCGGGCCTGAAGGGCGACATGTTCGGTGGCGCCGCATTGCTCTCGAATACCGATCCGGATAAGTACGACCAGATCGTGCAGGCCGGTAAGGCGCCGGCCCAGCCACCGCTGGACTGGTTCGAGTCGGCCGCCGGCCACTACGGCACAGCGTTCATCGTCGCGGCGGTTTTGGTCGCCGTGACGTTGATCCCGGCCTTCTTCCTGCCGCGCACGAAGATCGCATCTTCGCTGACCGAGGAAGAGATGGATCGCCAGCCGACGATCATCCACTGATCGCCGGGCTCGCACTCCCGCTCAACTAGCTGTAGCCCCCGTCTCGACGGGGGCTACAGCTATTTTGGAGGGTACGCGATCAGAGCCAGCGCTGTGCGGCCACCAGATAGTCGCGGAAGCCGGCGAAACTGTCCACTACCTGCGCAGCGGTTCGGTGCTCGGTGACCAGCCCAGCAGACTCGCCCGCATAGACCGGGGCCATCGCGGTATCGCCTTGCACACGAGCCTGTTTCATTTGCGCGGTCATCGCGTCGGGAACGTCGGCCTCCAGTTCGGTGACCCGCTCAGCCCACTGCGCGGTGAAGTCGTTGCTCAGCGCGCGGCCTCCGTAGATGGTCGGCCAATCGAACCGTTGCGCCACATCGAAAGCCCTCGTATAGACCGTCTGATCGGTGTCCGCGTCGATCACGGCCTGTTTGGCCGAGTCCTTGAACAGGCTCTCCTCCGCCGCCGCGAAGGGCGTGCCAACCCACGCGGCAGCAGCTCCGGCCGCGAGAACCGCGGCAAGTCCCCGTGCCGTCGCAATACCTCCGGCGGCCAATACCGGCTTGTCGGTGATATCCAGGACTTGTTGCAGCAGAGGCAAAGTGGCAACAACACCGCGTCCGTGGCCACCGCCTTCGTCGCCACGTACCACCACCGCGTCGACACCGGCATCAAGTACATCGAGCGCTTCGGTTCGAGTTCCGACCTGCGCCACCACCGGGATACCCGCACCGTGCACGACACTCAGATACGGCCGTGGATCACCGAAACTCAAGCTGATCACTGCAGGGGATGCCGCCAGGGTGACATCGAGCAGTTCAGGATTGTCCGGCAACGACCAGCACATCAGGCCGACACCGAATCTGCCGCCAGCCGAAGCGATTTCGAGCTCGGGCGCAAGCTGCTCGACAGTCGCGACATTCCCGACGCCGACCATGCCCAAACCGCCCGCAGCGGTGATAGCTGATGCCAGCCGACCACCGGCGGCACCGGCCATCGGCGCTCCGACGACCGGAACGCGGAGGTCGTTGAGAAGACCGTCGATATCAGTCATCGGCCAGCGCACCGGTTTGCCGCAGGATCCAGGCCAGCTCGTACGCGGTCTCCTCCCACTGCTTGTACCGACCGGAAACGCCGCCGTGGCCGGCCGACATCTCCGTTTTCAGCAAGATGGGGTTGTCCGCGGTGGTGTTCTCCTGTAGTCGCGCAACCCATTTCGCAGCCTCGACATATAGAACGCGGGTGTCGTTGAGTGAATTGAGCGCGAGAATTGACGGATACGGCTTGGGCCCGACGTTCTCATACGGCGAATACGACTTCATATATTCGTAGACCTCGGAGTCATGCAGCGGGTCACCCCACTCATCCCATTCGATGACGGTCAGCGGTAGCGACGGATCGAGAATCGAATTGAGGGCGTCCACGAATGGCACCGACGCGAGAATGCCGTTGAACAACTCGGGCGCGAGGTTGGCGACCGCACCCATCAGCAATCCGCCGGCCGAACCACCTTCTGCCACCAGATGTTTCGGATCTGTCCAGCCGGTGCCGATGAGATGACGTGCCGAATCGACGAAGTCGGTGAAGGTGTTCTTCTTGGTGAGGGTCTTCCCGTCCTCATACCAGTGACGGCCGAGTTCGCCGCCGCCACGGATATGTGCGATGACGAATACGACGCCACGGTCGAGCATCGACAACCTCGACACTGAGAATCCGGGATCCATACTCGCCTCATACGAACCGTAAGCATAGAGCAGTGTCGGCCTGGGCTCGTCGGCCGTGGCCTCAATTCCCTTGCGCCGCACAATCGAGAGCGGAATCCTGGTTCCGTCCGCGGCGGTGGCCCACTCCCGACTCTGGGTGTAGTCGCCGACGTTGTACTCACCGAGAACCACTTGCCGCTTCAGGAGCGTGCGCTGTCCGGTCGCGACGTCGAGCGACGTCACTTCCGACGGCTCGATAAAGCTCGTGTAGCCGATGCGCAGCGACGGCGTCACAAATTCCGGGTTTCCGCCCAGCCCAACGGAATACAACTCTTGGTCAAAGGTCAGCGGTGCGAAATCCTCGGCGCGCGGGATTCCTTCGATCGACCGAAGGTCGGCGATAGCGACCTGTGGGAGCGCATTCTCCCGATACGACAGGGTGAGGTAGTCGGCGAAAGCATCGACCCCTTCGATTCGCCGTTCCGACGAGTGACCGATCAGTTCCCGACGTAGCGTCGGATCGGCGACCGGCGCGATATCGACTGCCGAATTCTCATATTTGACGCCGTCGCGTTCCTCGTTGTGGGTGAACAGGAAGTAGTCCGAACCCCCGATCACGGCATGTTCGACGTCATATTCCACCCCCTCGACTCGCGGTGCGACACTGACGAATTCACCGGTCGGATTGTCAGCGGCCAGCACGTAGGCCTCCGAAGTGATCTTCGATCCAACCCCGATGACCAGATACTGCCGGCTACGAGTCAATCCCATCCCGACCCAATAGCGTTCGTCGGGCTCGTGAAAGACCTTCACGTCTTCGGTGCCGGCACCAATGTCGTGCCGCCACACCGTATCCGGACGCCACGAGTCGTCGACCGTCTGATAGAAGACATGTGCGGCGTCCTGCGACCAAACGGCCCCGCCAGCGGTATCGGCGATGACATCGTCGAGCAATTCGCCGGTAGTCAGATTCTTGAAGCGCAGTGTGTAGCGCTCGTCGCCGACGACGTCGGTGCTATAGGCCAACCACTGACCGTCGTTGCTGACCGTTGCCGCGCCGAGGCTGAAGAAGTCGTGCCCTTGCGACTCGATGTTGCTGTCCAGCAACACTTCCTCGCCGGGGAGCACTTCGCCCGGGCTCACCTTGGGCGGTGTCCAGTCGTCGGCGGAGGCGATCGGAACCCGGCAGGAAACCGAATACTGTTTGCCCTCTTCGGTTCGGACGAAGTACCAGAACTTGCCGAGCCGATACGGCAGCGACATATCGGTTTCTTGGACACGGCTCTTGATCTCACCGAAAATCTCGTCACGAAGTCCAGCAAGTGAGTCGGTATGCGCTGCGGTGTAAGCGTTTTGCGCTTCGAGATACGCGATGACCTCGGCGTCGTCCTTATCTCGCAACCACTCGTAGTTGTCGACGACGGTGTCGCCGTGGTGCGTTCGCTCGTTGCGCACCTTCTTGGCGACAGGTGGTGTGCTCGGCACGGTTGCCAATGAATCGCTCCTATTCGGCGGTCGGCCAGTCCGCGAAGGACAGCCCGGAAATTCGTTCGTACGCTTCGAGATAGCGGGCCCGAGTCCGCTCGACGACATCGGCGGGCAGCGGCGGCGGCGGGGCCTCGCCGTGCCGGTCCCAGCCGGACTCCGGGCCGGTGAGCCAGTTCCGCACAATCTGCTTGTCAAAGGAAGGTTGCACCTGCCCCGCGGTGTAACCAGCTGCCTCCCAATACCGTGACGAATCGGGAGTGAGTACCTCGTCGGCCAGAACAAGCGTGCCGTCGGCATTCTGTCCGAACTCGAATTTTGTGTCGGCCAACAGGATTCCCCGATCGGCGGCCAGCGCCGCACCGCGTGAGTAGATGTCCAGGGTTACCGTTCGCAACGTGGTGGCGAGTTCCTCGCCCACTTGTTCGGCGACGTAGCCGAAGGACACGTTCTCATCGTGATCGCCCTGCGCCGCCTTGGTAGCCGGTGTGAAGATCGGCTCGGGAAGTCGGCTCGCCTCGCCAAGTCCGGCCGGCAACTCGACACCGCAAACCGTGCCGGTGTCGCGGTAGTCGATCAATCCCGATCCGGTCAGGTAACCCCGGGCCACACACTCGACCTCCACCATCGGCAATCTGCGCACAATCATCGAACGGCCAAGGACGGTTGCGGGGATCCGCTCGTCGGTCGGCGATCCGGCGAGATGATTGGGTACCCCGAGCACGTCGAACCAGAAGAAGCTCATCGCGGTGAGGATGCGTCCCTTGTCGTCGATCGGAGTATCGAGGATGAAGTCGTATGCCGAGATCCGATCGGTGGCGACGAGCAGCAGCGTGTCGTCGTCAACTTCGTAGATCTCGCGTACCTTGCCCGACGCGATATGTCGGTACGAATCCAGGGTTGGGCGCATATGACGAGGCTAGTGCCTACAGGATCGGCGCCGGGACGTAGGTCGCCGCCTCCGGATACTGTCCGATGATCTTCTGCGCCGCGGCGATGACATCGGCCACCTGCTGTTCGGCCGCCCCGACGAAAGCCTTCTTATCAGCAAGCGCTTCATCCAGTTGGGCGCGATCGAGCGGCAGCCGATCGTCGGCGGCCAGCCGATCGAGTAGGTCGGGCTCTTTGCCGTCCTCACGCATCGCGAGGGCAACCGCGACCGCGTTTTCCTTAATCGCCTCGTGGGCGGTCTCGCGCCCGACGCCCGCGCGCACCGCCGCCATCAGCACCTTGGTGGTGGCGAGGAACGGCAGGTAGCGATCGAGTTCATTGGCGATGACGGCCGGGTACGCGCCGAATTCGGCAAGCACGGTGAGGAAGGTCTCCATCAAACCGTCGAGGGCGAAGAAGGCGTCGGGCAGAGCGACGCGGCGCACCACTGAGCAGAAGACATCGCCCTCGTTCCACTGCGCTCCGGCCAATTCGGCCGCCATCGAGCCATAGCCGCGCAACACCACGGCGAGACCGTTGACCCGTTCACAACTGCGGGTGTTCATCTTGTGCGGCATCGCCGAACTGCCGACCTGGCCGGGCTGGAATCCCTCGGTGACCAGCTCATGGCCGGCCATCAATCGAATGGTGTGGGCCAATGACGACGGTGCCGCTGCCGTCTGCACCAGCGCCGAGACAACGTCGTGGTCAAGCGAACGCGGGTAGATCTGCCCGACCGAGGTCAACGACCGCGCAAATCCGAGATGTGCGGCAACCGCGTCCTCCAACTGCGCCAGCTTCTCGGCATCGCCGCCGAGCAGGTCGAGCATGTCTTGCGACGTACCCATCGGCCCCTTGATGCCACGTAGCGGATAACGGTCGATGAGCTCCGACAGCCGGGTGAGTGCGATCATGAGTTCGTCTGCGGCAGAGGCGAATCGCTTGCCCAGGGTGGTCGCCTGCGCCGCGACGTTGTGGCTGCGCCCGGCCATCACGACAGTCGCGTACTGCGCCGCCCGATCGGTGATGCGCGCCAGGGTCGTAACGCCGTGGGCATGTACGTGGCGCAGTGACGCGAGGATCTGTAGCTGTTCCACATTCTCCGTCAGGTCCCGGCTCGTCATGCCCTTGTGGACCTGCTCATGTCCGGCGAGGGCGTTGAACTCCTCAATGCGGGCCTTCACGTCGTGGCGGGTCACGCGTTCGCGGTCGGCGATCGAGTCCAGGTCGATCTGGTCGATGACCCGCTCGTAGTCGGCGATCGCCTGTTCCGGAACGTCGATACCCAGATCGCGTTGCGCCTTGAGGACCGCGATCCACAACTGCCGCTCAGCGGCGATCTTGTTGCGCGGTGACCAGATCTCCGCCAGCTCGGCGGAGGCGTAGCGGGCGGCCAGGACATTGGAAATCGCGGGTTTAGGCACCTGACCAGTGTAGTGGGGCACTGAAATCCGCCTCAGCCGACAGCGGGGCTAGTACATCTACCACCTCGACCAGTGCGTCTCGTGCGGCGCTCGCGGCATCCAGGTCACCCTGCGCGAGCGCGCCGACGACAGCTCCGTCCTCCACCGCCAGTAATTGCGCGGCATGCGCGACATCCCCGGTTCGTCCCGACTTGACCAGCGCATCGACATGCAAAACCGACAGCAGGCCCTGCCGTTCCCGGATCGAGTCCTGCAATCCGGTGTACCGCGCGGCCAAGACCACCAGCTCATATCTGGTCGCCAACTGAGCTCGGGTGGTATCACTCCCAACGAAGACTTCAGCGAGCGCGTCGGCAGTGGCCGCCGCTCCCCGACGCCGACGAGACAAGGCGTCACATCGTACCGAGATCGCAGCTGCATCGGCTGAACTCACGTGACTGACGGCCGCGGCGAGCAGATCATCGAGCGACCCGAAGTAGTAAGTGGTGGACGCCAACGGCAACTCCGCCCGGTCGGCCACCGCTCGATGCCGCACGGCGTCCACCCCACCGGCCATCAACAGTTCCGCCGCAGCCTCGACCAAGCGGGCACGACGCCGCAGACCTTTTGGCGTCGCAGCTGTTGACATGGGGAACATCGTGCCAAACCAGTGATCACGCGGGTGGTGTATTGATCGAAATCATGAATGCCGAGCACCAGTTACCGACATAACGGGCCACCGCCGAGAAGTACCGCGACGTGAACCGCCACACTCTGGATGCCGCCCTGCTCCGCGATCAGCACCCGCTCGCCGTGAACCGCCGGCACCCAGCGGGTCCACGCGACCCCATCGTGCGGGGCCACTGAACCGGCGACGGTGACCGACCGCCCGCCGTCGACATCTGATTCGACGAAGGTCACCTCCTGGTGACTCGGAACCGGCAGGCTCAGCCGATAGACGCAGTCCGTGCCGTACCGCGACGTCGAGGTCGACACACCGGCACCAGCATGCCCAGCGGACGTCAGCGCGATCACGCCCGCCCCCGCGAACACCAAGGCCCGGCGTCCACCCGATAGCCCCTTCGCGTGACCCGAACTCATAAGCGGCGACCTTTCGCGACATGGCATTTCAGTGACATATTCCACTGTGATCGTCGCGCGATACCGAAGCGCGAGTAGCGCACTACTCGTCTATTCGCTCCCCCCGACGGAAAGGGCCTGTCGGATTACCGATCGACATCGCACAGCACGTATTCTGTTGGACGATGACTTCTTCCTCCCACAACCGATTTCCGACCGCCGTCACCCGACGTGCGGTCTTGTTGTCTGGGCTGGGTGCAGCCGCTACCGCCGGCCTCGCGGCCTGCGGCACGTCGCAAGATCGACCCAGAATCGACCCGAAGAAGATGGAGCAGCCGCAGACCGCGGACGACGAGCTCCCGCCGGAGACAAGCGAGTCGGTGGCCGAAGGCGGCCCTCCCCTGATCAACGGCAGTTTCGTATCCGCCAAGATGGGTGGACGCGCGACGAATTGGATCGTGGCACGCCCCAAAGGCGTGACCGGAAAACTCCCGGTCGTCGTGGTACTACACGCACTGAACACCAACGAGAAATCGATCTTCAGTTCCAAACTGCAAATGCATG
The DNA here is from genome assembly GCF_048537885.1 of Gordonia sp. CPCC 205333. Taxonomy (NCBI): domain Bacteria; kingdom Bacillati; phylum Actinomycetota; class Actinomycetes; order Mycobacteriales; family Gordoniaceae; genus Gordonia; species Gordonia sp. CPCC 205333. The sequence continues at coordinate 82,850 of NZ_JBCLVI010000002.1, forward strand.
TCGCGCTGCAGCAATATGTCGATGCCGGCAATCCACCATTCGCGCTCGCATCGGTTGATGCGCAGCGAAATTATTACCACCTGCGCGCCGATGGAACCGACGGTGGCGCGATGGTCCTCGATGAGTTCCTGCCGATGCTGGCGTCGAATCCGGCGTTGAACCTGTCGACCGAACGCATTGGCTTGTTCGGCTGGTCGATGGGCGGATACGGCGCATTGCGGCTCGGGGCGATGCTCGGAGCCCCTCGAGTCGCTGCGGTGTCAGTGAGTTCGCCCGCATTGTGGGGCGATCCCCGGAACTTCCCGCCGCGAGCATTCGACTCGTTCGAGGACTACCAGGCCAATTCCCTTTTCGGACAACAAGATCGGTTCGCTCGTATCCCACTGATGATCGATATCGGCTCCAGCGATCAGTTCTTCATGTACACGCGACAGTGGGCTGCGGGCCTACGCCCGCCGCCGGCCTTCGCCACGAGCGCGGGTGGGCACACCAATCGCTACTGGCGCAGCGTGCTGCCAGATCACATCACCTTCCTCGGGCGAAACCTGGCCGTGTAAGACGACCGGCCGCCGACAAAGCCCCACCCCGGTAGTCGAGTGCTGACGAACGAGTCAGCCACCCCCGATGGTCGAGTGCTGACGACGAGCCTGCGAGATCGTCAGTGTATCGAGACCCCCGCCAGACAAATCCCCAACTCAACCACAAACCGTCACGCACATCAAAAGCATTGACCAACTTCACCTTTCGGCCCATCCGGTCTCGATACACCGGCGGGCTCGCAAGCTCGCACGACGGCACTCGACCAACCGACAGGCCGCGCTAACTCACTCAGTTCCCCGACGGGATCGAGATTCGCCCCTCCTGTGCCGCCAGGCCGATATCACTCCGAAAGTGACTGCCCGACAACTTGATCGACGACAGACGTTCATAAGCCTTCGATCGGGCCGCAGCAAGGTCCGCTCCGGTGCCGACGACCGCGAGGACTCGACCGCCAGCCGAGATCACGTCTCCGTCGTCGTCGAAAGCCGTGCCCGCGTGTAGCACTCCGTCGCCCTGCGCACCACTGATCGCGTCGCCGGTGCGCGGCTTACCCGGATAGTTCTCCGCGGCGAGAACCACGGTGACTGCCGCGCCGTCGGACCATTCCAACACGGGGAGATCGGCCAGCGTCCCGGTAGCTGTTGCCCGAAGCGCCTGTCCCAGCGGGGATTGCAGCAGTGCGAGAACCGCCTGCGTCTCAGGATCACCGAAGCGACAATTGAATTCGACGACAGCGGGCCCTTCGGCTCCCATCGCCAGCCCAGCGTAGAGCAAACCGGAGAACGGTACGCCACGTCGAACCATCTCTGCCGCAACAGGTTTCACCACATCGGCAACGATCTGATCAACCGCGCCGGTCGGCAACCACGGCAGCGGCGTGTAGGCCCCCATTCCACCGGTGTTCGGGCCGGTATCGGCGTCACCGACGCGCTTGTGGTCCTGCGCCGGGATGAGTGGGACCACAGTCTCGCCGTCGACCAGGCAGAACAACGACACCTCGGGTCCGTCCAGGAAACTCTCCAGCAGAACCGGATGCCCGGTCTCCAGAAGTTCAGCGGCATGATCACGGGCCTTCGCCCGCTCGGGGGTCACCACCACACCCTTACCCGCGGCAAGACCGTCATCCTTGACCACCCAGGTGGGACCGAAACGATCAAGTGCCGCATCGAGATTCGCCGCACTGTCGATGATCTCGCTCCGCGCGGTGCGTACACCGGCAGCAGACATCACGTCCTTGGCGAAGGCCTTGGATCCTTCGATCCGCGCCGCGGCCGCACTTGGCCCGAAAGTCGCAAACCCGGCTGCCCGCAAGTCGTCGGCGACACCGAGTACCAACGGAACCTCGGGGCCGATCACCACCAGGTCGGCCTCCACCTTCGCGGCCAAGCTCACCACCGCTTCACCGGAACTCACATCGACGGCGTGATTGGTCGCAACCGCGCCCGTCCCCGCGTTACCGGGGGCTACGTGGAGTTCGGTGACCTGCGAGTCGCGGCTCAAACCAAGAAGCAGGGCGTGTTCGCGGCCGCCCGAGCCGATCACTAGTACGCGCACGGACAGTCACCTTACTGCAGGGCCTCTTCGGCTGGATCGGCCCGCGCCGCCAACCGCTCCAAGGCCACATCGCGGCGGGCGCCTCCACCGGCCTCGTCGACTACGAGGATGAACAACGGCGCACCCGCGGCCACCACCAAGGCGACAACGATGGATACTCCGGCCGACGCGAGAATCACCGAGCCAGCCAGAAATACCAGTGCACCCCCGCCGAGCACCACTGTGAGCGGGTCGAAGTCGAGGAGGTAGTCGTAGATCGCCAGGATTCCGATGCAGAAGATGCCGAGCGGCACCGCGACCGTCGCAGCGACAACACCGGCGCCGACATGCGCCTCATGTTCGATATAGAGTGCCGCGACATGTAACCCCGCGCCGACCGCCGCGGTAGCCATAAAGATGATGATGTGCCCGTATCCCCAGGCGAAACACTTACGGCGGCGCAGGTGCAGTGCCTCACCCGTGGGCACCACGAAGTAGATCCACCACATGGCGAACGGAATCGTCATTCCGGTCAGGCCGAGCACTGCGGTCTCGACCGTCCATCCCTCGACTCCGACGACGGCCTGGAGGGCTGCGGTAGTACCGACGATGCCCTCCCCCAAGGTGATGATGGTCAGCAATCCGTACCGCTCGGCGATATGGTGCGCGTGCCACGGAGTCGGACCCGATTTGCTGTTCTCGGCGATGACCGGTCCGCTAAGTTCGACGAAGAACAGGATGAGCGATGCGAGCGCCGCCGGTAGAAACGGCAGGTCGATAATCGCGATTGTTACCCAGCCGATCTGCGCGACGCAGATGGCAGCGGCGTAGGTCAGGCAAACGCCACGGTATCGTTCCGACGCCAGCGCGGCGCGGATCCATTGAATCGACATCGCCACGCGCATGATCACATAGCCGAATACCAACACCCGGTTGTCGAGATGCTCACGCTCCTCGAGTGAGGCGAAGACCGCCGGGATCCCCAGTGCCACTACCGCGACGCCGATCATCTGGAACAGCGTGGTTACCCGGAAGAACCAGTCGTCGGTATCGAAGGCCGACGCGAACCAACTGAAATTGATCCACGCCCAGATCGCGGCGAAGGTGGAAAAGACGAAACCCGCTGTCGCGACGAAGAAGTGCCCTTCGGCCAACGCGTGGGCTACTTGGACGCCGGCAACCGAGAAGGCCACGACGAATACCAAGTCGAAGAACAACTCGAGTGTCGTCGCGACCCGCCCGGATTCGTGCGGGTCGCGACCGGCCATTCTGGTTACTCGATGCTGGGCAGAAATCCTCATGATCGAGCACTATATTGGGTTTGCCCCAATCTGGTGCTACGACACCTTGATTGCGGTCAGCTCATAAAGCGTGATCCCGTCCACCGTCTTCGCCGTGAAGTTGCTCTCGACCCAGTCACTAATCTGCGCCGACGTTCGCGACGAGTCGGAATTGCCCATGAATCCGTCTCGACCACTTGCGATGTAGTAGTGGATCTTCTTCTGTGTCACCAACTCTTTGAACTGATCTAGCGTGGGTGACGGATCGGTCCCATTGAAGCCGCCGATCGGCATCACCGAGTGGTTCGTCGACAACTGGTATCCCGAAGCCGTCATCGACCCGACTGCCGCCGCGACCCAGGTATACCGGTCGGCGTTCTCGTTGAGGGTGGCGATGACCGTACCAGTGGGATTCGATCCCCACAGCAAACCTCCACTGCGGCCACCGGGACCGCCTTGGGAATTCGAGCCACCCGGACTCGCCTGCCTACTGTTCATCCCGCCTAGGCCACCACGGCTTCCACCGTTCATGCCGGGCATCCCGGTTGTACTGCCCGGCCCGCCCGTGTTGCCGCCGGGCATACCGTTCATGCCAGTCATGCCTGGGCCACCGCCCCGCCCGCCGCGTCGTCCGAAGCCTCCACCCGGACCACCCATGCCGCCGTTGACATTTGGCCCGGCGCTGATGATCGAACCGGATTTCGCCGTGCCGACCGTGTCGAGTGTGTATGCGAGCGGCCCGGCCAGACCGGCCACGACGGCCAGCGCGGCTGCGATGATCGCGGTCTTACGTTGCGATGGGAGGAACGCGAGGCCCCCGGCGATGCCGGCCAACAACACCAGCCAGCGTAACCATGGAAGAAAGTCGGGCGAGCGATTCAACAGTGCGAATCCCCAACCGGCCGTTGCCCATACCGCCACCGCTGCAACGATACGGACCCACAATTCGCTCCGCTGCCGCCACAACAGGGTCGCGCCGCCGCCGATCAGCGCGGCAATCGCGGGCGCCAGCGCCGCGGTGTAGTAGCTGTGGAAGATACCTTCCATGAAGCTGAATACGCCCATCGTGACAAGCAGCCACAGTCCCCATACGACGAGGAAGGCTCGCTGAGGATCACGGCGAGACATCTTGCGCAGCACAATGATTCCAGCAACCGCCACGATCAGCGCGGCCGGGATAAGCCAGGCGATCTGCCCACCTTGTCCCGGTTCGAACATCCGCGACCAGCCAGCTTCACCAAATGGGCTGAACCGACCACCCCCGGCCCCGCCGCCCGGACCACCGTAGTTGCCCATTCGGCCCGGTCCAACCGAACCAGTCTCCTCGCCGTTGATCCGGCCGATCCCGTTGTAGCCCAGAGTCAATTCCAGGATCGAGTTGGTCGGTGAACCGCCGATATACGGCCTCGACGACGCTGGCCACAGTTCGACGGTGAGGATCCACCAACCCGCGCTGACAATCAGACCGGCGAGTGCGGCGAATAGCTGCACCAGGCGCTTGCCCCAGCCATACGGACCGAACGCGAAATAGGCGATCGCAAGGCCCGGCACGATCAGCAAGACGGCCATTTGCTTTGTCAGGAAACCGAAACCGACGAACACACCGCACAGCACCAGCCAGCGGGTCCGCCCATCCTCGATCGCGCTCAAGGCCGCCCACACCGCACCGATCATCAGCAGGAGCAGCAACGCTTCAGGGTTGTTGAACCGGAACATCAGCGCTGCAACCGGCGTGACCGCCAACGTCGCACCGGCGAGAATCGCGGCCCAATGCCCGAAATAGCGTCTAGTCACGAAATACAGCAACGCGACGGAACCGATGCCCATCAGCACCTCGGGCACCAGCATCGCCCAACTGTTCAGTCCGAATATTCGCACCGACAGACCTGGAATCCACAGGGAGGCAGGCGGTTTGTCGACGGTTATCGAATTCGCCATATCCGAGGAGCCGAAGAACCATGCCTTCCACGATTGGGATCCGGCTTGGATGGCCGCGGCATAGAAGGAATTGCCCCAGCCATTGGCGGACAGATTCCAGAGGTAAGCAATGGTGGTGGCTACAAGCAATACCGCCAACGACACGCGGTGAGCGATTTGCGTTGTCCACCATCCGGATTCACGCTCTGATGCCGAGCCCCCAGCGACCTGGTCGGTCACCGGGGTGTCGGGCCGTCCGACTGATTCGTTATTGGTATCGGTGTCGGTCGCAGTTGTCATATCAGGCGCTCGCAATCGCTGCGGCGGACTGACTCTTGGCGCGAAAGACCCACCGCAGTCCGACGAATCGGGTGACGGTGGCCACCAGGTTCGCGACGACCAGCACGATCAATTCGACATGTTTACCCGCTTCCGGCGCCCAATAGTGAAGGGCAACAAGGGATAGGGCGGTGATCGCCCAACCGAACAGAAATATGCCGAAGCCGAGCATCTGATGCTGTACCGCGTTGTCGCGACCGCGGACACCAAAACTGAACCGGCGGTTGGCCGTGGTGTTGGCTACCGCGGTGATTCCCAAAGCAAGGAAATTCGCGACCTGCGCACCACAGAAGCTGTGTAACAACAGGTATAGGACGGCGTAGGCGATCGTCGACGCGACACCGACCACGCAGAACCGAATGAGCTGCCCCATCAGACCGGGTGGCACACCGTCGAGATCCGACCCTGGCGCCCGGTCTTGACCGATGGCATTGCGCAACTCGACAACCGGGATCTGTCCCCGCGCGAATGCGGTGCCGACGCGCAGGCATCCTTTGAGATCGGCGACGGCCGTCCCGACGATATCGACACTACTGTTGACATCGTCAACCCAGTCGACAGGCACCTCGGCGATACGAAGCCCGAGCCGTTCGGCGAGCACCAGGAGTTCGGTGTCGAAGAACCAGCCGGTGTCGACGATATAGGGCAGCACCACATGCGCGACGTCGGCGCGGACAGCCTTGAACCCGCACTGGGCGTCGGAGAATTTGGCGCCCATCGTGGTCCGCAAGATGAAGTTGTAGCTGCGTGAGATGAATTCCCGCTTCGGTCCGCGTACAACCCGCGAGGTACGGGCCAACCGGGTGCCGATGGCAACGTCGGAGTGGCCGGAGATCAGCGGCGCGATCAGCGGCATCAGCGCGTTGAGGTCGGTGGAGAGGTCGACGTCGCAGTAGGCGACGATCTCGGCGTCGCTGGCCTGCCACACGGCGTTGAGCGCACGGCCCCGCCCCTTCTGGTCGAGATGGGCCACGCGAAGACCGGCGACCTCGGCCACCATCGCGGCGGCGATCTCCAGGGTGCCGTCGGTGCTGGCGTTGTCAGCCACGGTGATCCGGGAGGTGTAGGGCACATGCTGGTCAAGGTGGGCCCGCAGCCGACGCAGTGTCGAACCGATGTCGTCGCGCTCGTTGTATACCGGAACGACGATGTCGAGGACGGGTGCGGTCTGGGAGTTGTCGGCGACGACGGTGATCGGCTCGGTCACAATCGGCATCCCGGTGTCGGAGCCCGCGGCGGCGGGAAGCGTGTCGGTGGTCATGGGATACAGCTTCGGATGCCGGACTTGCGCACAACTGCGTCGACGCTGTGAGGTGACTGTGCGCACCTTCTCCCCCGAAGGCTGTCGGCGCCGGGCGATACGGTGAGGGCATGACTCCCGACGCGCCCACCGCACTGCAACCCGCGCAGCAACAGGTCGCCGACCGGGTAATCACCGCACTTGCCGGCCCGCGGGCGACGTTTCGATCCGATCAATTGCGGGCCGTGAGCGCCCTTCTCGCGCCTGCGGCGCGCGTACTCGTTGTTCAAGCAACAGGGTGGGGAAAATCCGCCGTCTACTGGGCCGCGACCGCGATCCGCCGCAGCGGCGGTGCCGGGCCGACGCTGATCGTGTCACCGCTGCTGTCGCTGATGCGCGATCAAGTGGCCGCTGCCGAACGCGCGGGTCTGCTTGCCGCGACGCTGAATTCGGCGAATGTCGACGACTGGTCGGCGATCGAAGAGCAACTGCGCAACGGCGATCTCGACGTGTTGCTGGTGTCCCCGGAACGTCTGGCCAATCCGGGGTTCGGACGCCGAGTCCTCCAGGCACTGGCAGGCAACCTCGGACTACTCGTGATCGATGAGGCTCATGCCATCTCCGACTGGGGACACGATTTTCGTCCGGACTACCGCCGCGTCTCCGATGTCCTGACGACTCTCAACCCCGAAACCCCCGTCCTCGCGACGACGGCGACCGCGAATGCTCGCGTCACCGAGGATGTGGCCGTGCAACTGGGCGACGACACGCTGGTGTTGAGAGGACCACTAGCCCGAAAATCGTTACATCTCAATGTGATCAATGGCCTGTCGCCGATCCAGCGATACGGCTGGATCGCGCAGTCACTACCCGAGTTGCCGGGGTCAGGCATTGTTTACGCACTGACCGTCGCCGACACCGATCGCCTGGTCGCGGCGATAAAAGCTGTGCACGGCAACGACTATCCGGTCGCGGCCTACTCCGGCCAGCTTGACCCGACGACCCGCCACCGCCTGGAAGATGCGTTGCTGCACAACGAGATCAAGGCGCTCGTCGCAACATCGGCTCTCGGCATGGGTTATGACAAACCCGACCTCGGATTCGTGGTGCACGTCGGTTCGCCACCGTCGCCAGTCTCCTACTACCAGCAGGTCGGCCGTGCCGGTCGCGCAATCGACGAGTCCGTTGTCGCGCTGCTGGCCTCACCGATAGACGATGCCATCTGGGAGTATTTCGCCACCGCGACGATCCCCAATCCGAATCATATGGAGACCTTGCTGACAACGCTTGGCGGCCAATCAGATCCGATGTCAGTGCCTCAGCTCGAGTCGGTGACCAATTTGCGCCGTACCCGAATCGAACTCATGCTCAAACAACTCGCCGTCGACGATGTCGTCGAACGCGTGACCGACGGCTGGCGGGCGACCGGCAAGGACTGGACTTACGACCAGGCGCACTACGACGGCGTGGTGGCTGCCCGACGCCGCGAGGCAGACATTATGCGTGACTACGTGCAGGGCCGCGCGTGTTTGATGCGATTGCTCGTCGAATCCCTCGATGACCCTGACCCCGCCGATTGCGGAAAGTGCTCGGTTTGCCGCGGGCAATTGACCAACGACCTCGTGTCCACCACCGACCCCGGACAATTGCGCACGATCACCACCGCCCTGCGCCGCGACGCCATGATCCTCGAACCCCGCAAGATGTGGCCGGGCGGAACGTTCGGACAACGCGGTCGGATCAGTCCCGATGCGAAGGCCGAGGTCGGGCGGGTGTTGATTCATGCCGACGCGCCGGAATGGTCGGAGGTGCTGCGGGCCGCCCAGAACGGTGACGTTGCGGCGGTCAGCGAATTAGGCGATGCCGCCGTCGCGACGTTGGCCTCCTGGGTGCGCGCCGCCGAAATCCGGCCCGATTCCATTGTCTCGCTTCGACTTACCGGAACTGATCTCGCCGAGGCGGTCGCGAGCCATCTCCGTTCGGTCGGTCGGCGCCCGGGAACGGTCCTCCCGGTCCAAGCCGGGAGAACCCCCGACTCCGGCGCGACGGGCGCCGTCGAGGCGGCGTACTGGCGCGATCACATCGATGCACCCGATCCAAGTTCCGGCACGGTTGCCGGGCAGGTGGTGCTGATGGTGGCCGACGCGTCGTCGTCGGGGTGGCCGCTGACGATCGCCGCGGCCAAACTCCGCGAGGCTGGCGCATCGGCGGTGATGCCGTTGCTGATTCACAGAACGGTGTAGATCCGGCCAGCGAAGTCGAAGCCGCTACTCCGCGATGTGCTCGTCGAACCCCAGTTTGCGCAGGCTCGCGCGAATCTTCGCCGCAGCGTCGTCAAGTGCTGCCGGATCCGGGTTCTGGTCGGCCTTGGCCAAGTCGAAGGTTTCCAGACTGGCCGCCGGGAATACATGGATATGCAGATGCGGTACTTCGAGTCCTGCGATGAGCAATCCGACGCGGGGTGCGTCGAACGCGTCTTTGACTGCCCTACCCACCTTGCGCGAAATATCGGTCAGATGCAGGTACAGCTCGTTATCGACCTGTTCCCAGTGATCGACTTCTTCACGTGGCACTACCAGAACGTGGCCGGGCGCAACGGGATTGATCGTCAGAAAGACGACAGCGGTCTCGTCGCGCCACACGAACCGGCCGGGAAGGTCACCGTTGATGATCATGCTGAAGACAGAAGCCATGAACCCAGCCTAACGGTAGTGCTACTGCGGTATGCCGCCCTCGCCGTCGAATTCTGCGCCGTCGAACTCCTCACCATCTAACGCACCGTCGATATCGGGTGGAGCATCGATCGGCAGCCGAACCCAGAACGTCGCGCCTTCGCTCGGTGCTGAATCGACTCCGACGGTTCCACCGTGGGCGTCGATCAGTGCCGCCACTATCGACAGGCCAAGCCCGCTGCCGCCGCTCGCCTCGGTTCGATGCCGCGACGAGTCGCCACGGTAGAACCGATCGAATACATGCGCCTGTTCTTCGGCGGTCAGGCCATCACCGGTATCGATGACTTGCACCAGCGCCGACGTCGCATCGGTCGAAATCGCGAGCCGGATCGTCGCGTTGGCCGGCGTGTGAATGATCGCGTTGCGCACCAGATTGCTGAACACCTGCACTAATCGCGGCGAATCGCCGATGACAATCGGCGGTACCGTCACCCCCTTCACCTCCAGGCTGATATCCCGCGCCGGCGACGCGGCGCGGGCACTGTGGACGACGTCGGAGCCGAGCATCAGCAGATCGACCGGTTGCTGCTCGATCGGGCGCTCCTGATCAAGACGGGCCAGAATCAACAGATCCGATACCAGCAGATTCATCCGGTTGGCCTCGGCGTCGATACGCCGCATCGCGTCGGTGGGATCGGGTGCCGGCCCCTTGGAATGCAATTCGGCGAAACCTTTGATGGAGGTCAGCGGTGTGCGAAGTTCGTGGCTCGCATCTGCGACGAACTGGCGCATCTTCTCTTCGGAGCGTCGGGCAGCTCGTTCCGACGCGGCGGTCGTGGCGAACGCATGCTGAATCTGGCCCAGCATTGTGTTGAGCGAGGTCGCCAGACTACCGACTTCGGTGTTCGGCGATGCGGTGGGAACACGCATATTGAGGTTGCCACCGGCGATCGCATGGGCGGTCTCCTCAACTCTTCGCAGCGGTGCCAGACTACCGCGTACGAGCAGATAACTGAGCAACCCGATGATCACGATGACCACCGCCCCGCCGCCCAGTTGTAACCACATCAACCGCGACAGGGTTGCTTGCACATCGGTGAGTGGCGTCGCCACAATCGAGCTGCCGTTTTGGTTGGATACCTTGATAACTCGCCATTCGGGGCCGTTGCCATCGGCGGATCCGACCGTGACCGGTCCGACGCTGTAACCGTCCAGCCCCGTCAGATCGGGTGCGTCGGACGTATCGTTCGTGCTGGTTCGGATGCCATCGGAATCGGTGGTCTGCACGTAGTACTGCGACGGCGGACGGCGTGGACCAAGCGGAATCGGAATATGTATCGGCGGCGGCCCCTTCGGACGGGCCCAACTCACGACAGCGGCGTGCAGGCCGTCGTCGGTTCGCCGAATCAAGTCTTCATGCATCGACTTCGTGACCGCGAGACCGGAAACCGCGAGACCGAGAAGGAGCATGAACATGGTCAGCGCAACGAGTGACACCCGAAGCGGTACACGGCTGTTCCAGGACGTCACGGTACCGTCACCCGCGCGGTTCGCGCATGACATAACCGACGCCACGCAGGGTGTGAATCAAACGCTTGTCGCCCGTGTCGATCTTGCGCCGCAGATATGACACGTATGACTCGACGACGTTGACTTCACCGCCGAAGTCGTAGTTCCACACGTGGTCGAGAATGCGCGGCTTGGACAGCACGGTGCCTGCGTTGACCATGAAATAGCGCAGAAGGGTGAACTCGGTCGGTGACAGCGAGACCAGTTCGCCCGACTTCCATACCTCGTGCGTCTCGTCGTCGAGTTCCAGATCGGCAAAAATGATGCGCGCCGACTTCTCGGCTTGCGCTTCAAAACCACTGCGCCGCAATAGAACCTGCAGCCGGGTGACGACCTCTTCGAGGCTGAACGGCTTGGTGACGTAGTCGTCACCGCCGATCGTCAGACCGTTGACCTTGTCTTCGACACTGTCCTTCGCGGACAGAAACAGAGCGGGCGCCTCGATACCGTCGGCACGTAACCGGCGCAGCAGTCCGAACCCATCCATGCCGGGCATCATGACGTCGAGTACGAGCAGGTCGGGACGATAGGTCCGGCAGATATCGAGTGCTGCCGGGCCATTGCTGGCGGTACGGACCTCATACCCCTGGAACTTCAGCGAAACGGAGAGCAATTCGCGGATATTGTCTTCGTCGTCGACGACGAGGACTCTGGGGTTCGGGAGTGTGGTGTTGTTACCGGCCGTCACGGGCAAACCTTCAGTCATGAGATACATGGTGGGGTACCAGCATCCTCCCAGTCTGCCAGCAAACTGGGAGGTTCCTGTGAACGGTCAGCAGCAGGTTGTCAGCACATGCCGCAGGGCATCGAGCGCGTCTCTGTTGACTCGGGAGTACACACTCATGCCACGGCGTTCCGACGACACCAGTCCCGCTTTGCGGAGTTGACTCAGATGATGGCTGACGGTGGGTTCGCTCAAACCGAGCCGACCGGCGAGATCTCCGCTGCGTACGTCGTCGGCATTCATGAGTATCGATATCATCCGAATTCGCGCCGGATCGGCCAGAGCTTTTAGCCGAAGCGCCAATTCGAGGGCACCGTCGTCACCCATCGGCGGTGACGCCGAGATCGGCTCGCAGCAGATGGGCGCACTGATATCGATGACTGGCAAAGCCTTCGGCATGCGGTCACCATATCACCAAGATTGACATACGTCGAAAAGGTTGGTAGTCCTTGAAGGGCCACTTCGACATATGTCGAATATCTAGGAGGTAGTGATGTCACGTATTCAGTTGGCGCTCAACGTCGATGACCTCGACCGCGCCGTCAGATTTTACTCGAAACTCTTCGGCACTCAACCCACGAAACTTAAGCCGGGGTACGCGAACTTCGCCGTCGCAGACCCTCCGCTGAAGCTGGTATTGATGGAGACTCGCGGCCAGGGTGGATCGATCAACCACCTTGGCGTAGAGGTGGATTCGTCGGAGACCGTACGCCGGGAAGTCGAACGCTTAACCGGCCAGGGGCTGTTCACCGACCAGGAAGTCGGCAGCACCTGCTGCTACGCCACCCAAGACAAAGTGTGGATAACCGGACCGAATGAGGAACGCTGGGAGGTCTACACAGTTCTAGCAGATTCCGAGACATTCGGCGCTAGCATCGCTCCGGACCGCGAGGCATGTTGCAGCACAACAGCTTCTGAATCAACGGCGTAGACGTTGCGCGAGATCGTCGACCCGACCGACGATCTCGTCACGAATCGAACGCATCCGTTCAACCCCACCGATCCCACGTGCAGACGGCTCGTCGGTATCCCATACTTCGACCACCACTCCGGCGGGTGGCCGGATGACCGCAGCGGTTCCGACTGCCACAATCAGGTCGGCCGTGACCATTAGCTCATTGGTGAGCTGACGCGGTTCGTGGTCGCCAATATTGACACCAATCTCCGAAAGCACCCGCGTGGAAGTCTCGTTCACCGAGCCCCCGATCTCGGCGGCTGTCCCGGCTGATTCCGCTTCGAAGACCTCCGCGGCATTTGATCGCGAAATCGCCTCAGCCATAACCGATTTACCTCGGTTACTCACACAGACGAATAACACGGTGGGGCGAGTGGGGATCATCGAAACCGCTTCCTGAGCGCGAGCGAGACATAGACCAGGGCCACCAGCACGGGAACCTCGATCAACGGACCAACCACACCGGCCAAGGCCTGCCCCGAGGTGACACCGTAGGTACCGACTGCGACGGCGATAGCAAGCTCAAAGTTGTTGCCCGCAGCGGTAAATGCCAGTGTGGCCGTGCGTGGATAGCCTATGCCGACGAGGGCGCCGACTAGATATCCGCCGCCCCACATGATGGCGAAGTATGCAAGTAGCGGCAGCGCTATTCGCACGACATCCCATGGGTGCGTAGTTATCTGATCACCCTGCAGCGCGAATAGAATCACGATCGTGAATAGGAGTCCGTAAAGCGCAAAGGGACCGATCTTCGGCAGGAACCGTGACTCATACCAGTCGCGCCCATTGACGCTCTCGCCCAGACGACGAGTGAAAAATCCTGCCGCCAAGGGGATTCCGAGGAAGATGAACACCGATTTGGCGATATCCCACGGGGCCACCTCGATGGCAGTCTGTTCCAGACCGAGCCAACCGGGCAGCACTGACAGGTAGAACCATCCGAGTGCGGCGAACATGACGACCTGGAATATCGAGTTGATTGCGACCAACACCGCGGCGGCTTCTCGGTCACCGCAGGCGAGGTCATTCCAAATGATGACCATCGCGATACACCGGGCCAGACCAACAATAATCAGCCCGGTGCGGTACTCGGGCAGATCCGGCAGCATCAGCCAGGCGAGCGCGAACATCACCGCGGGGCCGAGTACCCAATTCAGCAGCAGCGACCAAATCAAGAGTGCGCGGTCGCCGGTGACGATGTCGAGTCGGTCGTAGCGAACCTTCGCGAGGACCGGGTACATCATTATCAACAGACCAATCGCGATCGGGAGCGAGACTCCGTCGACGGTCACTGCCGCGATCGAATTGTCGAGGCCCGGAATCAGCCGTCCCAGAACAAGTCCGGCGGCCATCGCCATCCCGATCCACACCGGCAGAAACCTGTCGAGCGCAGAGAGTCTCGTCAGGACACCACCGCCGGGGTCGGCAATTGGCTCCGGTTGTGTCACATCTGTTCCCGGCAGTCAGATCCGCTGATCCGCGACGCCGGGTCGACCATCAATATCGACGAGAGTTGTTGTAGCGCAGCCGGAATAACCCGGTAGTACACCCACGTCCCGCGGCGTTCGGATTCCAGGACGCCGGCATCGCGAAGGACTTTGAGATGATGCGAGATCGTCGGCTGCGACAGTTCGAAGGCCGGCAGGATGTCGCAGACACACGCCTGCGCGTTGACATGACTCGCGATGAGACTCAACAGTCGCAATCGCACCGGATCACCAATGGCCTTGAACACCCGTGCGAGCGGCTCTGCCTGCGCAACGGACAACGGTTCGGCGACCAGCGACGAACAACGCTCACCAGCAGGCTGTATGGACATATGTCTATATTGACAGATATCAATATAGAAGCCAACCTACCTGAGAAACGGAGCCGGATAACCTGGTCGCAACTGAGTTCCGTCGAGCCAGTCCGTCAATTCTGCGGCTCGCTCGCTTAATGCCCGCCGCGCCGCGACGGACACGTCCTCAAGTAGGTGCAACCGGACCCGCGCCGCATCGTCCTGCAACCAGCCGCCGACGATGCGCCCGCCCCACCACGCGGTGGCGCCGCCATTGCCATTGCTGTCGAATAGCTGGGCCCGGTGTCCGCCGAGGTAGAAGTCGCGTTCCTTGTATCCCATTGTCGTCGGATCAAGTTCGGGTAGCAGAGCTGCCTGCGGATCGGCAGCTTCGACGTCGTCCGCGTCGTCCGCGAGGACATAACCGAGGTGCCCGCCGTCCAGTTCCACCTCGACGATGTCGATGTCCGCCAACGCTTTTCGAACGGCAGTCTTGGTTGAACCCAGCCACCACACGATATCAGTCTCGGTGCCCGGCCCAAATGTCGCCAGCCAGCGTCGAATCATGGCGACGTGGCCAGCGTGAGCATCCTCCAGCGCCAGCGGTTCCCCGAGCCACTGCGTCATTCCCGCCCATCGTGGCCGCGACTGATACCACTTCCCCTCGTTGGGCCCGCGCACGATCTCGCCCGCCGCACTCATCATGCTCAGGACCCGCGGCGCCATCGCCATCCTGCCGCCGTAGGATTTCTCCGGCTTGTAGTGGATGTGACCGTCGAGGGCAGGCAGGCGCTTACGCAACTCAGCGGCGGTGTGGTCGGTGCCGTCCGCGAGTTCGGCCAAGACAGCGGCCCGAGCGGTGTCGATCCACGCTTCCGGATCATCGAAGTCGGGGCTGCGACGCAGGTCGCGCAGCATATTGGTCCGCTCCGACGCGCTGACGCGGGCAGCCGTCGCCGAGACCGCGTCGGCGAGAACCGGACGCGACATCACGAAAAGCGTTCGCCTCATACAGAGCTGTTTGACCAACGTCCTGGACTCGCAGAGTGCATCGGACATCGACTCGCGCCCAAAGCCGCTCATCCGTGCCCAAGCGGACAGATACACCGTCCACGCCGTCGTCGCATGAAGTGCGACCATCGCGTCGGCTGCTGCCTCGACGGTATTGACGCGATGCTCCGCGGCGAGAAGCTGCCGGCTGACGAGGCGGGCTCGACGCTGATCGTCGGTGATCCTGGGACGGGTCATGCGGCGATCATAGGGGTCGACTCGGACAGCTCGCGTCCTACAACCCCAACTCCTTGGCGATGATCGTCTTCATCACCTCGGTGGTGCCGCCGAAGATTCGACTCACCCGGGTGTTGGCGTAGAGGCGCGCGATCGGGTATTCCCACATGTATCCGTAGCCACCGTGTAGTTGCAGGCATTTATCGATGATCTGCCCTGCGGTCTCGGTGGCGAACAACTTGATTCGTGCGGCATCGGAGGCACTGAGTTCTCCGGCGTCGTCGAGTTCGATGCCCTTATCCACCAGCGCCTGGATGGCATCAGCTTGTGCGGCACATTCGGCCAGGACGAACTTGGTGTTCTGGAAGGCAGCAACCGGCTTCTCGAAGACAAGCCGTTCCTGCACATAGTCTTTGGCGAAACCGATGGCGGCCCACGATGTCGCGGCTGCCGCGTTACCAATGGACAGGCGCTCGCGCGGAAGATTCTGCCCAAGGTAGAAGAACCCCTTATCCTGTTCTCCCAGAAGGTTCTCCACCGGAACCATGACATCGGTAAAGGATAATTCGTTGGTATCGCTGGCCTTCAGTCCGATCTTCTCCAGTTTTCGCCCATAGGCGAACCCAGGCGCGTCAGTCGGCACGACGATCAGACTGAGGCCGAGGCGGCGGTTGGTTTCGGACGGCGGCGAGGTTCGCGCAACCACAACGCACAGTTCGGAATTCAGCGCACCGGTGATGAAAGTCTTCGAACCGTTGAGCACATAGTGTGTGCCGTCTTCGGTCAACTTCGCGGTTGTCTTGATACCAGCCAGGTCGCTGCCGGTTCCCGGTTCGGTCATCGCTATGCACAAACAGATGTCGCCAGCCGCGATGCCGGGGAACCACCGCTTCTTCTGCTCGTCGTTCGCGAGCTTGAGCAGATACGGCACGACGATGCCGGTGGTAACGCTGTAATGCCCGAACGCGACCGCCGCCTTGGCGGCCTCCTCATCCATAATGGCCTGGAATTTGTAGCTGGTCTCGCCGGCACCACCATATTCCTCGGGGATGTCGAAGCCCATCACACCCAGCTCACCCATCTTCTTGAGGAGTTCGCGCGGCACTCGACCGTCGTGTTCCCAATCGCTGTAGAACGGGCTGATCTCCTTGGCAATGAAGGCGGCGATCGTTTGCCGGAACGCTTCGTGTTCGTCGGAGTAGATGGTGCGCTTCATATGGGCCTCAATCCGTCGCAATAGGTTATTCGGGATTCACTTTGCGACCCATAGCAGCTGTTGTCAAGCAGTTCTCTTGGTAGAGTTCTGGTGATGCGACCTTCTCAACGTCGCCGCCCGCCCGACCGTGCTCAGCAAATCGTGCGGGCCGCGTCCACCTTGTTTGCCGCACACGGATTCGCGCAAGTGTCGATGGCCGACATCGCTGCTGCCGTCGGCGTCACACCGAGTTCGCTGTACCGACATTTCCCCAATAAGCACGCCTTGCTACGTGCGACGGTCGGCGCGAGCGTCCGCGCGGTCGGCCGCGTTGACCGCACATCCGACCTCAACGCGGCAATCGCGGCCGGGGCCGTCGACGCCGCATCCGATCGCTTCGCCGCCGTCCTCTGGCAACGCGAAGCGCGAAACCTCAACACGGCAGATCGCGCGGAGTTGGGAACGGAGTTGGTCAGTGCCGCCGCCGGCCTCGCCACACTCGTCAAGGCCCGCCGCCCCGAAGTGTCCGACGCCGATGCCACATTGCTCGCATGGGCGATACTCGCAGTGTTCGGCAGCACCGCTATGCATCGAGCGACGTTGCCACGCAACATCTTCGCGAATCAGCTCGAGGCCGCCGCGTTTGCAGTGGTCGACGTCGAACTGGGAGCGACAACCGCGACACTCGAGTGCGCACCGGACGAACCGCCACTTTCCACTCGCGAAATGCTTCTGGCACAGGCGATTCGACTCTTCGGCGAACGAGGATTCACCGCGGTCAGCACTGCTGACATCGGGCGTGCGGCCGGAACGTCGGGACCAAATATCTACAAGCATTTCCCGAGCAAGGCCGACATACTCGCCGCGATAGCGACGCGCGCAGGCGAGTACCGGCGTCGCGGTGTGGCCGAGGCACTCGCCGGTGTCGCCGATCCGACCGATCGACTTGCTCGACTTCTGCACGCGCACATCACCTTCGCGGTGAAGCAGCGAGATCTGATGCGCGTCCTGACCAGTGAGTTGCATCAGCTTCCCGACCCGCAGCGCAAAGGCGCACGACAGGCACAGCGTGACTATCTCAAACTCTGGGCACAGACTCTGGTCGATGCGCGGTCGGATCTCACGCCCGCACAAGCTCGAATAGTCGTGCCGGCCGCGCTGGCGATTGCCGACGATGCGGCGCGCACCGGGCAGATCGCTTCGCGCATTGACCTACCCGACCGGCTGACCGAGATCTGCTGGGCGGTACTGAATTCCGGCGGATAAGCCGGTCGACACTTGCGATGAGATAGTCCGCTAACGTAACGTTGGGGTTCGAAATCATGCAGAGGTCCGGGGGTGGCTATAGACATGACTGGTGCGATCACGAATAGCTCGGATCATATTTACCCAGCCGAAATCGGCCTATTCTTTTGTGCGATGACGATGCTCGCCCTTCCCTTCGCGCTGATTCCAACATTCCGCAACAGGAGGATCAGCCCGCTGGAGAAGTATCTTCGAGTCCTCGTGGTTATCGCCATCGAAGCGATCGTCTTCGCAATGATCCTTGGCCTGCTGATTTTCGCCCCGTTGCCGGATTCCGGCGAATTCGTCAGCTGACGGCGACGTCGATCTGTTCGGCGACTACACCACCCGGTAGCCTCGCGCTGGGCGCTGCTCCGAAACTCAATAGTGCTTGCGGGCAACGTACGTGACAGCGTGGCTGAACGAAACAGCCCTCCACCAGCCGTAGCGAGTGGAGGGCATAGCGAGCCCCCTGTCAGGATTGAACTGACGACCGCTCGCTTACAAGGCGAGTGCTCTACCACTGAGCTAAGGAGGCGTACGTGCGCAAGTATATCGGTCAGGCGATGCGGCGCCTCATCGGCACCAGCCAGGCGACGATCGACACCATCGAGCCCGGCAGCATCACGGTGTCGCCCCGCAAACCGATCGACTTCGACGACGACGCCGCAATCACCGAAATCCTCGACCTCGCCACGAAGATCGGCGCGGTTCTCCTCGATTCGGGTACCGCGGCAATCGACACCCAGGAGCAAATCCGCTTCGTCGCGGGTGTTTACGGCCTGGAGAACGTCGAAGTTGACGTCACCTACAACACCATCGTCGTGCTCGCCCGCCGAGGCAACAACCTGCCGCCGGTGACCACCATGCGGCAGGTCTACTACCGTTCGATGGATTTCACGCGACTCGCGCAGGTCGATCGCCTGGTCCGACGTATCCGCGACATGGCGCTGAGCCCGAAGACCGCCCACAGCATCGTCAACGAGATCGTGTCCGCGCCGCATCCCTACCCGCACTGGGTCGCGACCTTCGCGTGGGGATTCATGGCATCGGGTATTTCGGTACTGCTCGGCGGTCGATTCGTGGTCGGCGCCATCGCGCTGCTCACGACGATGGTGATCGTGGTGGTCAACCGATTCCTCAACCGAGTCGGCATACCAATGTTCTTCCAGCAGGTCGCGGGCGGCTTCATCACCGTCGTGCCGGCAGCGCTGATGTACGCGGCCGCACCATCGCTCGGTATCGAACTGGTGCCGTCGCAGATCATCGCGTCGGGCATGGTCGTCCTGCTGTCTGGATTGTCCCTGGTCGGGTCGGTTGAGGATGCGATCACCGGTGCCCCGATCACCGGCGTCGCGCGATTCTTCGAACTGTTGCTGATGACCGGCGGGATCATCGCGGGCGTCAGCATGGCCATCCGGCTACTCGAAGGCACCGGCATCTACCTGCCAACCATCACCGCGAATACCAACTTCGGGTTCGTCGATGCCCCTGCGCAAATCATCGCCGGAGGCCTGGCCGCCGCCGCCTACGCGCTCGCGTCCTACGCCGAGATGCGCGCCCTGCCGGTGGCCTTCTTGGCTGGGGCGATCGGAATCACGGTCGTGGTACTGACCAATCAACTTTCCGCCGGCCCGATCGTGGCGAGCAGCATCGCAGCGACGGTAACCGGCTTGTTCGGTGGTCTGCTCGCACGTAGGGCGCTGACGCCGCCACTTGTCGTCGCCGTCGCGGGCATCACTCCACTCCTGCCCGGTCTCGCCGTCTATCGCGGCCTCTACGGAATCCTCAACAGTCAATCACTTGTCGGCTTTACCTCGCTCGCCAGCGCATTCGCCATCGGGTGTGCACTCGCGGCCGGTGTGACCCTCGGCGAGTTCGTTGCTCGTGCCCTGCGTCGGCCGCAGATTCCGCACCGCCCGACGTGGAACCTGCGCCCGACCTGGATGCAGCGGACCAGGCGCGGGTAGAATCGGTACTCGACCCGTGCTTCTACCAAAGGACACCATGCCTCCGAAGACGACCGACATCGCCGACACCGACATCGAGCCCGCCGCCCTCGCCGACGAGACCGCCAGCTCGGCCCGGCGCGTCGTCGCAGCGTATGCCACCGATGCCGACGAGTGCCGCATGCTGCTCTCGATGCTCGGAATCGCCCCCGGCGACGCCAACTAATCCCCGCCCAACGGCGCACCAATAATCAAATGACTGTTTCCAGCGGCTCGGACCGCGACTCATCCCAAGATGCCCGCACCGCCGATTTTGTCGTGGTCGCCAACCGGCTTCCGGTCGACAAGGAAGTACTGCCCGACGGCACCGTTCACTGGAAGCGCAGTCCCGGTGGGCTGGTGACCGCACTCGAACCGATTCTGCAATCGCATACCGGGGCCTGGGTCGGCTGGTCGGGCGTCCCTGACTCCGACGACAACCCCGACATCGAGGGCATCGACATCCATGCGGTGCCGCTGAGCACCGAAGAGATCAACGAATACTACGAGGGGTTCTCCAACGCGACGCTGTGGCCGTTGTACCACGACGTCATCGTCAAACCGGAGTATCACCGCGAGTGGTGGAACACCTACGTCGAGATCAATCGACGCTTCGCCCAGGCGGCGTCGAAGGCCGCTGCACACGGTGCCATCGTGTGGATTCAGGACTACCAGCTGCAGCTTGTGCCGAAGATGTTGCGCATGCTCCGGCCGGACCTACGCATCGGCTTCTTCCTACATATCCCGTTTCCGCCGGTCGAGTTGTTCATGCAGATGCCGTGGCGTACCGAGATTGTCGAAGGCCTACTCGGTGCCGACCTCATCGGGTTTCACCTGCCCGGCGGCGCCCAGAATTTCCTCTACCTGGCTCGACGTCTGGCCGGGCATGCGGTCTCCAAGGGCTCCATCGGGGTTCGATCCAAATTCGGCCTGGTTCAGGTGGGATTCCGGACCGTTCGAGTTGGGGCGTTTCCCATTTCGATCGACTCCGAATCCCTCAACACACAGGCGAAGTCGAAAGCGATCCGCGCTCGCGCTGCCGAGATCCGCGCAGAGCTGGGCAATCCCAAGACAGTACTGCTCGGCGTCGACCGACTCGACTACACCAAAGGCATCGACGTCCGCCTCAAAGCATTATCCGAACTTCTCGACGAGAAGCGGGTCGATCCGAGCGACACCGCGATGGTGCAGCTCGCGACACCGAGTCGCGAACGTGTCGACTCCTATATCGCGATGCGTGCCGGTATCGAGCAGCTCGTGGGAAATATCAACGGACGCTACGGACAAGTCGGCCATCCGATAATCCAGTATCTTCACCGACCGGTGCCGCGTGAGGATTTGATCGCCTTCTTCGTCGCAGCCGACGTGATGCTCGTGACCCCACTGCGCGACGGCATGAATCTCGTTGCCAAGGAGTATGTCGCGTGCCGCAGCGATCTCGGCGGCGCGCTGGTATTGAGTGAATTCACCGGCGCCGCAGCCGAATTGCGTTCGGCGTATCAGGCCAACCCGTATGACCTGGACGGCGTCAAAGACGCGATCATGGCCGCCGTCAATCAAGATCCGGCGGAAGGTCGACGTCGCATGCGTGCGCTGCGCAGGCAGGTTCTCGCGCATGACGTCGAGCGCTGGGCTCATAGTTTCCTATCCACACTAGCCGAGAGTCAGCCGACGGTTCCAAGCGTCGATCGCACCCTCGTGCCAGCACCTCACGAAGAAGACGAGTATCCGGAAGGCTGAAATGCTTTGAGCAGCAACGGCATCCCCGAAGATCTCGCAGCTGCCCTCACCGGGCTCGCAGCGTTGCCGCGCGTCGTCGTAGCATCGGACTACGACGGCTGCATGGCGCCGATAGTTTCGCGCCCGCAAGACGCCAAACCCAATCCAGCGTCGGCAGCAGCAATCGAAAGCCTTGCGACAGCACCGGATACGTTGGCAGCGGTGGTATCGGGGCGGGCCCTATCCGACTTACGCGCATTGTCGGGTCTCAGTACGAGAGTCACCCTGATCGGCAGTCACGGCAGCGAGTTCGCTGACGGCTTCACCGTACCGATCACACCCGACGACACTGCGCGGCTGAGTCGCATCGTCAGTGAATTCCATTCACTGGCAACTCGATTCAACGGCGTCACCGTCGAGGTGAAGCCGGCCAGTACGACACTCCACGTACGCAACGCCTCCCCCGACGACGCGCAGGCCGCACTGGTCGCTGCCCGCACCGGCCCCGCAACATGGCCCGGCGTACACGCCACCGAAGGCAAAGCTGTGATCGAACTGGCCGTCATCGAGACCAGCAAAGGTATCGCGCTGGACAGCCTACGCAACCAATTCGACGCCAGCGCCGTCGTCTATCTTGGCGACGACGTGACCGACGAGAAAGCATTCGCCCACCTGCGCCACGGTCGGGATGTGAGCATCAAAGTCGGTGAAGGTTCGACCGGCGCAGAATATCGAATTCCTGGGACCGATAGCGTGGCAGCGGTTTTGGAAACCCTGGCGCAGTTGCGTCGCCGCTGAAATTTCGTCCCCCTCATAGAGCTCGGAGGGCAATATGCCCTTTGACCACAGCGAGGGGGACGAAAAATCCCGGGCGGGCACGCCCTCAATCAGCCGAAAGCGTCACTGACGTAATCGGATCCGCGTACAACACGCTCAACGCCACCACGATCGCCGCACCCTCCTGCACTCGTAGCCCAAATCTCGACGGACACAGCTCCAACGGCCAGGGCGTATGGCTCGCAGCGTCGAACGCAGCCTGGATCGGCGCCAGCCCGCGCGGATGTCCGGCGAACGCATCACCCGCGACGACAATCGCATCCGGATTCAGCACATCACGCATCATCGCCAACGACTGTCCGAGTACCCGGGCACGCTCATCAAGCAGTTCGTGATCTTCGGGAGTCTGCCCCCTACGCAGTGCGGCGGCCTGCAATGCCTCCGAGCCGATAACGTCCTGCAAGGTCGTCGACAGCGGCGACACCTGCACGGCATCTGCCGCCAGCAACGGCGCGTCAACCGGCAGATGCGCGATCGTCCCAGCACCCCGCGCGGGCACCCGCACCTTGCCGTCGAATGTTATTGCCATACCTACGGTTTCGCGCGCGTAACAGAAGAGTCCGGTGCCGCCGCCGTCTTGCGGGAATCCAAGGAGAAGCTCGGCCGCGGCCATCGCCTGCACATGCTCACACACCGACACCGGCACACCGAGGGCTTCGGTGAGGCGCAGCCCAACCGGAACCCGCCGCCATCCGAGTACCGGATGGTCGACGACACCCGAATGTTCGTCAACGTCGCCGCCCAGGGCCACGCCGCCCCACATGAGCCGGCGCCCACTGAATCGATCCGCTAATTCGCTTAGCTGCGTGGACAATTGGCTGATCGCGTCATTTCCATCGCCACTCGGTGTGGCCACCGCGTGGCTGTAGAGGGTTCGGCCGCCGATGTCAGCGATAGCCAGCAGGGTGCGCTTGGCGCCGATATGCATGCCGGCGACGCATAGTTTGTCGCGGTCGGTGGTCAGCGGATTCTTCGGGCGCCCAATGCTGCCCGGATCGACGAGGTCGGGTCGTTCCACAGTCAGCCCCACCCTCGTGAGTGCGTGAAGCTGTCGATTCACCGTCGCAGCCGACAGGCCGGTGGCCAGAACAAGTTGATCGCGGGTAATCGGCCCACCGGTACGAACGGCTTGAAGAACAGCAGCAGCGGGCACCGAACCCACGTGCAGCTCGGCAGCGACTACACCGGAACGCGACATGGCCACGAATCTAGCAGTGACTAGGCTGGTTTCATGACTTCCGCCTCATCTGACGATCGATCTGCAATCAGGGCTGATGCTAACCCTTCCGAACGTCGTGTTGCCGTGGTAACAGGAGCCAGTTCAGGTATCGGTGAGGCCACCGCGCGCTTACTCGCCGCGCAGGGCTATCACGTGGTCGTCGGCGCACGACGCCTCGACCGCATCCAACAGCTCGCCGACGAGATCGGCGGCAGCGGCTATCGACTCGATGTCACCGACCAGCAGTCGGTGACCGACTTCATCGCAAGACTCGACCGAGTCGACATTCTGGTCAACAACGCAGGTGGCGCTAAAGGCGTGCGATCGGTCGCCGAAGCCGACCTCGACGAGTGGCGCTGGATGTGGGAAACCAACGTACTCGGCACACTTCGTCTGACCAAAAGCCTACTGCCAGCGCTGATCTCCTCCGGAGACGGCTTGATCGTCACCGTCACCTCGGTCGCGGCTTTGGAGGCATATGACAACGGTGCCGGTTATACCTCGGCCAAACATGCCCAGGCATTGCTGCACCGGACGCTACGGCTCGAGTTGCTAGGGCAGCCGGTACGACTGACCGAAATCGCACCGGGCATGGTGGAGACCGAATTCTCCGTCGTACGCTTGGGTGACCAGGCCAAGGCCGATGCGATCTACGAAGGTCTGACGCCACTGTCCGCCGACGACATCGCCGAGGTGATCGGATTCGTTGCGTCGCGCCCACCGCACGTCAATCTCGACCAGATCGTCATCAAGCCTCGCGATCAGGCGAACGCGCGACGAAATATCAAGAACAACAAGTAGTTTGTGTTGTGGGACAGTGGAATTCGCTGGCTTGCGGGGTCTCGATACACCTCGTCGCTAGCGCTCCTCGGCACTCGACCAGCGAGTTGGGGGCGCAGCCACCGAACTCCGGCACTCGACCAGCGGTTGGGGGCGCAGCCAGCGACATTCGAACCCGACCGCCTACCGCGGCACCGGTGCGCCCTTCGGCGTCGCGGGCGCAGTCTTCGACGGCGCCTGGCCCTTGACCGCCGACCAACTCTTCCAGGTCTCCCAGCTGACCGCCCAGTCGTAGATGTCGCCATCAGCTTCGGACAGATCGATACGAGTGCCGGTCACCTCAACCGGATCGCCATAGATCGCAGTCGCGAAATACTGCTCGGCATTTGCCAGCGATAGATTGATGCAGCCGTTGGTGACATTCGAAGCACCTTGTACGCCAACGGTTTCCGGGTTGGCGTGGATGAACTCACCGTTATTCGAGATGCGCACCGCCCAGCGTTCTCGAATATTGAAGTAGCCCGCGGCCGGATTACTCATATAGAAGTCGGCGTGCTTCTCACTGACCACGTGAATGCCCGACCGAGTGACATTCCGGTCAACGTCGCCCTGACCGTAGCTGCATGGAATCGTCATCAAAGTGGCACCGCCGCGGATCACCACGATCTGATGCGACGACGCCTCGGCCTTCACGACCTGTGCGCGGCCGATGACGAAATCGCTGGTGACATCGCTATCACCGTAAGCGCCGCCACCGAAGTCGAGTCCGTAAAACTTGGCGGTCACATGCACTTTGGTGCCCGGTTCGAAGTATTCCCTGCTGCGCCAGTGAATCCGCGACCCGTTGTCTTCACCAAGCCAGGCCCAACTGCCTTCGGTATGTGGCGTCGTGGTGACCGTCAACGCGTTCTCGACAGCCTCCTTGTCATCGACGGTCCCATCGAATCTCAAAATGATCGGTGCGGCGATGCCAACTTCTTGGCCGTCGGCGATATTCACGACGACGCCGATCTTCTCCTTCGGCGCCAGCGTGGTGAACGATCCGTCCAACTTCCGCGACACTCGGTCATAGCCCACCGCACTGCCCGACCAGGTGTATTTGGTCCCGTACCCGAGCGGCACACTGACGGTGAAAGTCATCCGATCGTCCGACAGGGTTCCGGGAACCGCATGGCCGGCAGCGTTGAGCAACTTCACATCGGGATTGAGTACACCGCCGCCCGCTGTGACTGAGAATTTCTCGGTCGGGTTGGGCGGCGCGCTATCGAGTGCGGGCGAGAAGGTCAACGTGACGGTCGGCTGACGTGGTCCGGTCGGTTTTTTGGGCGTGGAATCTGTCGCACACGCGGCCGCTGCACCGGCCACCGCGAGCCCGGCCGCGGCGAGTACCGCGCGCCGTGTCGGCCCTTTGGCATTCATTGGACCGAGTTTACCGGCGGCGGGCCCCATACATGCGCCGGCAATTATGCGTGTGGCGCAGCCGACAGTCGCGACGTCGTGTAGTCAGGCGTCCGGAAACCCGTCGAGCACCGCCCGCGTACCGGACAAACCTAGCCGTGTCGCGCCCGCTTCTACCAGGTCAGCGGCGAATTCCGCGGTGCGGATGCCGCCACTGGCTTTCACCCCGACCCGGTCGCTGACCGCGGCACGCATCAATCGCACTGCCTCGACACTCGCACCGCCAGCCGGATGAAAACCGGTGGAGGTCTTCACAAATCCGGCACCGGCCTGCTCCGCCCGTCGACATACCTCGGTCACCGTGTCGGGGCCGGCTAACGACAGCAACGCCGCCGACTCGATGATGACTTTCAGCAGCGCGGCGTCGCCGAGCGCTTCACGCACCGTCAGGATGTCGGCGAAGACTTCGTCGAAACGTTGATCGACGGCCATACCGACGTCGATGACCATATCGACTTCGCGTGCCCCGGAATCGGCGGCGAGTCGCGCTTCGGCGGCCTTAACCAGCGAATGGTGCTTCCCAGACGGAAATCCCGCTACTACGCATAACACCTGATTGCCGGTGTCGATGGGCAACATCGACGGCGACAGGCATACGGCGTAGGTACCCAATTCGGCTGCTTCCGCGACGGTAGCCTGCGCTTGCGCGCGCGTCGCCTCCGGCTTGAGCAGCGTGTGGTCGACCAGCGCGGCGACGTCGGATCGAGTCAAGGAACGGGGGTTTGGCGAAGTCACGGAGTCGAGCTTGACACACTGACTAGGTGACCGCCGCCGACGCCCCGCAAAATTCGCAGCCCGACGCCAGCGATCGATATGTGTTGACGTTGGGTTGTCCCGACCAGACCGGCATCGTCGCACGGATCTCGGCCTTCCTGCTCGATGCCGGCGGCTGGATCACCGAAGCCGCCTATCACTCCGACGATGAGACCGGGTGGTTCTTCACCCGGCAGGCGGTTCGGGCGGATTCGATCACCGTCGGCTTCGAGGAGCTGCGCGGCCGATTCGCCGAAACCGTCGCCGCAGAATTCGGCCCGCGGACCGACTGGAGACTGACGTCCACTCGCGAGCCGAAGAAGGTCGTCCTCCTGGTCAGCAAGGATAGTCACTGCCTGATCGACCTACTCGGGCGCGCCAACCGCGGCGAATTGCCAGCGCAGATCAGTGCCGTCATCGGGAATCATGCCGACCTCGGCGAGCTGTGTACCAGTTTCGGTGTGCCGTTTCATCATGTCCCGTTCGGTGACGACAAGTCGGCCGCATTCGCGCGGGTCTCCGATATCGTCGACGCCGTCGAGCCCGACGCCGTGGTGCTGGCCAGATTCATGCAGATACTGCCGTCTGAACTCTGCGAGCGCTGGGCCGGACGCGCCATCAACATCCATCACAGCTTCCTGCCCAGTTTCGTCGGGGCGCGGCCCTATCACCAGGCATTCGCCCGGGGCGTCAAACTGATCGGCGCCACCTGCCACTACGTGACCGCCGAACTCGATGCCGGACCGATCATCGAACAAGACGTCACCCGCATCGACCACACTGATTCGACAGCCGACATGGTCCGTCAGGGCCGCGACATCGAGACATTGGTCCTCGCCCGCGGCGTTCGCTGGCATCTGGAGGACCGAATTTTGGTACACGGCCGCAAGACGGTCGTATTCGACTAGGACTTCACCAACTCGCGGATGGCCGGCCATCGCAGCGTCGGCCGCGTCAGATTGGCAGCGATGACGACCTGATCGCCTCGCGCCGCGAATTCGATGCCGTCGTCGCCGACGATGATCTGCTCGACGGTGGCGTATCGCTCGATGGCGGTCCGCAGCGTATTGCCGAGATCATCGACGATTGCCTGCGCGAACTGCGTCGGCAACCCGAACACTAGTGTGTGCACCCGAGTCACCACGAAACTGATACCTTCACCGCCGAATTCGGGGCGAATCGTGAGGGTCAACGGCAATGCCAGCACCGGCGTGCGGGCAACGATGTCCACTCGAATGCTGCGCCGGCCGGCACTGCCTCTGAGGCGGACGAGCTTATGCGGCGACGAGCCGAATAACTCACGCTCACTGACGAATTCGACGATTCGCGAATACGGCAGATATCCCTGGCAGACAACGGTCTCCAAGGTCGAGGTCGAGTCGTCACCGGTGATCCCGACTAACCGTAGCGATATCGTCACATCACCCGGCGTCGTCTGGGTGGCAATCTCGACCCAATCGACCGACCGTGAAAGCGATTGCCAGATAATCGATTTCGGCCCGAAGGACGTCACCGTAGGCAAGCCCGCCGCCTCGTGGCACCGTTCACGCACCGCCGCGTCGATCTTTGCCCGCGCGACGCCTTCGGCGGCGAGGAACACCCCACCGACGAAGGCAACCGCGAGCAGCAGCGCGACGAGCAGGGTCATCGCAGCAGTCTAAACGCAGCGGCCGACGGCCGACCGGTCGCGATCAGAACAGGGAAGAGCAGCTTCCACTCGGGCTCGACACATCCTGCTTGAGGCTGACATTGTCACCGGCGACGACGAAGTCGATCCCGGTGTCGGTGACCTTGAGCGAGGTGAACTTCACCGTGTCAAACATCGAGTCGAACATCGATTTCGACACCTGGTCGACGATGCCCTGCGCGAAATCCGACGGGATACCGAAAATTGCAGCCGTCGCGTTGGTCACCTTGAACGAAATCTTGCCATCGGCGATCTCAGGTTTCATCGTGACCGACACCGGAATCGGGATAAACGCCAACGTGTACGTCGAGTCAATCTTGATGGTTCCGTCGGCGGCGTTGCCTTCGACCTTCGTGATCTGCGTGTCACTCGATGACAAGCCGCCGGTCTCACCCGGCGTCGTCGACGACGGTGTGGTGCCGAACCCACCGGTCTTCGACAGTTCCATCACACGTGCGAAGGACAACGAGCCGTTACCGGCGATCGACCCGACCTTCGACGTGTCGCCATCCTGCGACAGGTTATCGAGCCGCATATGCAATTTCGTGCTGGCATCGGCGGCATCTTTGGTGTCGATCTGCACGAACGGAATATCGCCGGACATCCACTGCAGGAGCACTGGCTTTCCGCTCAGCGACACATCAGCTTCCGAACCCGTGAATTCGCTGACCCCTTGCGAGAGACAATCTTTGACCTTGTGCCGGAAATAGAGCTCCCCGCCTGCGAAGGCGATCACCAGCAGTAGCACCACCCCGACGCTGACCAGTGCAATGATTTTGCCGAGATGCCGTTTTGCCGGCGGATAATTGGACACCTGCGGGCTTTCGGACTGACCCGACGGTTGCGGGGTTCCAAACGCTTCGCTTGGGCTCCCGAAACTCGCCGTCGAGCCGACCGGCACGAAATCATCGTCGGCACCCTCGGGTACCTGTGAATATGCTCGAGCCGAGGGGTCGGTCGGCGGCGGCGGAAGCTGCGTGGTCTCCGGCGACTTGTCGGGGTCGGTGGACTCATCGCGTGGTTCGTCGGTCATGTTCCGGCGGTTCTCCTCGTATGGCGCTCGGTGCACCGGGGTTCGGTCAGCGGATCGGTGTTCGGTTCGCGAGGACCCCGAGCCGCTCACGTGCCGTAGCAACGATGGACAGGTCGACGTCGAAGATAACTGTGGCGGCCGTCTCACCGAAGGTCGATACAACGGTACCGAATGGATCTGTGAGCTGACTGAACCCGATACCTGTCGGCGCCTTACCCACACGTATCTCCTCGTCGTCGGGCAACGCCTGCCCGACCGCGGCAACATACGACGCGCAGTCAAGTGCACGGGCGGTCGCCAGGGTCTGCCATTGATGCAATTTGCCGGGCCCTGATCCCCACGACGTCGGGACGGCGATCAGCTCGGCACCCAATTCTGCGAGCGCCACGAATTGATCGGGAAAGCGCAGGTCATAGCAGGTTGCGACGCCGACGGTATGCCCGTCGATCTCAACGGTGACCAGGCGATCTCCCGGTGCGACGGTCGCGGATTCAGCGAATCCGAAGGCATCGTAGAGGTGGATCTTGTGATAGCCGGTCCGCGTGCCGTCGGGGCCGGCGATCAGCAACGTGTTGTAGACCCGGCCGACATCGGCCGGCGTGAACATACCGGCGATGACAGTGAGCCGATGGCGCGATGCCAGCTCGGCTACCGCGCTCGCCCACGGACCGTCGAGCGGCTCGGCGACCGGTGCCAGCGGAACTCCGAATCGACACATCGCCGCTTCTGGGAAGATCACCAAATCTACACCGTGAGCTGCGGCTTCTTCGATTTCAGCGCTCAACGTCGCCAGATTGGCAGCAGGATCGCTGCCACTGGAGATCTGAGCCAGGGCAAGACGCATGACACTCACCCTAGACGGGCGCGACGACGTCCCACGGCACGGTGAGGACATTGTCTCGGGTGGTCCGCCGGGCGACGTCGACCGGTACCCCGGCAACGCGCATCAGGCGCACCGTTTCCCGCCACCGAATCCGCTGTCCGAATGATGCGTGTGCGGCCGCCATCGTCCAGCAACGATCGGCCACGGTGAGCAGTTCGTGCACCCGTTCGCCTGGCACATTGCGGTGAATGAGCGCTTTGGGCAGTCGCGGTGCGAGTTCGGAGGGAGGACCGGTGTGCTCGGGCGCCCAGCTGAGCGTCAGGGTCCGTGGGCCGACGGCGTCGAGCAGTATCCAGCAGCAGCGACGACCGATCTCGTCGCAGGTGCCCTCGACTATCACGCCGCCCGGGGCGAGAGCGTCTTGCATCTGCCGCCATGCCCCCTCGACCTCGGACTCGTCATATTGCCTCAGCACGTTGAACGCCCGCACCAGTTGTGGTCGCAGACCTGCCAATTCGAATCCACCGACCGCGAATTCGACGCCGTCGATGGCCGACACCACGCGATCAGGATCAATCTCCAGGCCGACTAGGCGCAATGCGGGGTGATGGGCCCGCAACCGAGCGGCCATCTCGACGGCGGTATGCGGTCTGCCGCCGTAACCGAGGTCCACCGCCAGCGGCGATGGAGTTGAGTTGAGCGCGGCGAGAACCGCCGGACTCGACGCCATCCACCGATCCACCCGGCGGAGCCGGTTGATATTCGTCGTGCCGCGGGTGACGCGGCCCGATGGGCGAGGGTCAGAGATTCTTGTTGACCCAGTCCGCGGCGTACTCGGCCTCGGCACGGAACAGGTCGACGAGGTTGACCAACATCATCTGCTCGAGTTTGCCGTTGATGAACGGGATGAAGACCTTGACCTCGGAGGTCTTGCGGATGGTGCACCCGGTCTCGGTGGGGAACAGTTCCTGCCATCCGTTGAGGCTGCCCGGGCCGGCCGGAATCGACGCGTCGTAGTTGCCTGTGGTCTTCTCGGGGTCGAATGCTCCGAACGACTCCTCGCGGGTGATGACCATATCTTTCATCAACACCGTCTGTGCCAGCGGCGGAAGCTGATCGCGACCGATCGTC
This sequence comes from Gordonia sp. CPCC 205333, assembly GCF_048537885.1. Taxonomy (NCBI): domain Bacteria; kingdom Bacillati; phylum Actinomycetota; class Actinomycetes; order Mycobacteriales; family Gordoniaceae; genus Gordonia; species Gordonia sp. CPCC 205333. Next base: position 114,533 of record NZ_JBCLVI010000002.1, read on the forward strand.
TGCTTGAGCACCACCCGCATACCGGCGTCACCGGATTCGAATTCCGCGACTTCGCAATGCGGCGAGATCATCTGGAATCCCGCCATCATGTCATCCCAGTACTGCCGGCTGCTCTGCGCAGCGTAGAGCTTTTCCACCGGATGCTTGTATCGAGCTGAATAGCTGAGCCGTCGTGCCATAAGCGTCACGTTACCGCTCGCAATTCACCTAAACCCAATTGACACGGGTCATTTCGGCCATTTCGGCCGTCAGCGGTGAGCTTGCTCCCATTCGACGGTGTGCTCCTGCTCAGCGTCAAGCAGCACGATGAGCTGGTCGAGGATGGCCTTTTCCACCTTGCCGCCGACGAAGGGGATGTTGACGTTGACCGTTCCGGTGTAGCGCGTCGTCGACTCTGGCGCACCAGACGTCGACAGCTTGCCGTCGACCTTGGCCGGCGCACCGTCGACTGTCGCGGTCAGTTCGCCGACGATGATGTCGCCCTGGCGGCGCAAGACCGATTTACGCGGGATATGTAGGTCACCCGGACGGATTTTGGTCACCATCGACGGCAGTTTGTCTGCCGGGACGGTCTGCGTCATCGTGACGGTGACGGTATCGCCGTCGTGAGTGAAGGTGTCCAGGCCGCCGTGGCCAATCGCTTCGAGAAGGTCGTGCCAGTATTGCTCGGTGGACACTACGGTCCAGAGCCGTTCGGTGGAAAAGGGATAGCTGACCGAGTGTTCCAAGGTGCTCGCCATACGAACAATCCCATCACATCGGCCAGCACGACGTGTGTCCAACTCCCCGGTATTCGCCGACAGCGCACCGACCGACGGCAAATTGCACCGTTCGCGCTAGCCTCTGATGGTGAATTCTCCTCGCCTGGCCGATCTGACCACGCTCCGTCTCGGCGGGCCGGTCGGTTCATTGATCCGCGCGACGACCACCCCCGACGTCATCTCAGCGCTGCGTCACGCCGACGCCGATGGTGTCGATGTATTGGTCGTCGGTGGCGGCTCCAACCTCGTGATAGCCGATGATGGATTCCGCGGCACCGCCGTGGTCATCGCGACGTCGGGTCTGGAACTCGGCTCCGACGCCGGCCGCGCGTTCGTCACCGTCGAGGCCGGAAAGCCTTGGGATTCAGTTGTTTCGGCGACGATCGAAGCCGGATTCGGTGGGCTGGAATGCCTTTCGGGTATTCCCGGATCCGCTGGCGCCACCCCGGTACAGAACGTGGGCGCATACGGCGTGGAGATCGCTGACCTCCTGCGCGAGGTGACGCTGTACGACCGGGCGTCGGGTACCAGCGCAACCGTCGGACCGGACGCCCTGGCGTTGAGCTATCGCACCAGCAGCCTTAAGCATCGCAGCGACCGGATCGTGACGTCGGTGTCGTTGTGGCTCAACGACAATGGTCGTTCGCAGCCGTTGCGCTACCGCGAGTTGGCGCAGGCGATGGGTGTGAACGAAGGCGACCGGGCATCGGCTGCGGCGGTTCGCGACCAGGTGCTGAGCCTGCGGCGCGGCAAGGGAATGGTCTCCGACGCCGACGATCATGACACCTGGAGTGCCGGTTCGTTTTTCACCAATCCGATCCTGCCGGCCGACGAGGCTGCGGCGGTCTTCGCGCGGATCCATCAGCGCATCGGCGACGACATCACCATCCCCCGCTACGCAGCCGACGACGGCGTTAAACTGTCCGCGGGCTGGCTGATCGAACGGTCGGGCTACTCGCGCGGTTATCCCGGACCGGACTCACCAGTCCGCTTGTCGACCAAACACACTCTGGCGCTGACGAATCGGGGAAACGCGACCACCGAAGAACTACTCGATCTGGCCCGCGACGTGCGCGGCGGCGTGCATCATGCATTTGGCGTATGGCTCACACCCGAGCCGGTCCTGGTCGGGTGTGAGTTCTGACGCCCGGACTACGACGCCAGTTCGGCCGCTTTGTCGGCGAGTACGGCGTCGAGCAGTTGATTGAACTTCTCCCCCGCCTCGATACTCGACATGTGGCCAACGCTGTCCCACACCACGTAGTCGTGCAGGAAACCGTTGCGCCGTAACCGATCTGCCATCAGATCTGATTGCACTTGCGGAAGTAACTTGTCCTCGGTCCCGATGACGACGGTGGTCGGCACGGTGAGCGCGTCCAATGCCGAGGCGGCGTCGAATTTTGCCAGCGCAGACCCGCACGACGCCCGACCGATCCGGTCGCAGCTGCTGACCATCTCGTCGACGAATTCGACGTGGGCGGCTCGCGCCCGGTCCCGCATCGAAATGTACTGGCCGATCTTGGCGCCGGCCGCCACCCGCGGCGTCGGCGCCGGGGTTGATGCGACGAGATATGCCGCGAGCACGCGGAACGGCTCACCGAATCTCGGCATGGTCGACGGCGCGATCTGCATATTGCTGAGAATCTTCTCCGACGCGGTTGACACCAGGAAGATATGCGAAATCTGTTCTGCCACTTGGTCGGGGAACTGCTGCGCCCAGGTCTGAATGGTCATGCCACCCATGCTGTGGCCCATCACAACCGCCTTGCGGCCGGATGGCAATACGGCCCCCAGGACGGCGTTGAGGTCACGGCCAATCAGTTCGGCAGTGGTGCGCTCATGTCCCAATGTGCTATCGCCGTGACCGCGCTGGTCGTAGGCGACGATGGTGCGCCCCGGATCGGTCGCCAGCAGATGATTGATCTGGGGCAGCCAGTAGTCGGTGTTACAGGTCCAGCCGTGCACCATGACGACGACGTCGCCGGTGCTCGCCGAGGGTTCAGGGCCGTAGGTCAGCACATTGAGCGCGGCGCCGTCGGCTGCCGTGACCGTCGAGCGGCGCGGTGCGACAGCGGGTTTTGCCAGCAGCGGGTCGGGTCCGTCTTCGATGGCGGTGTAATTCAGCGCGGCCCGCACCAGGCTGCCCAGCACCGTCACGACACCGGCCGCGGTGACTCCGATTCCCAGCGCCGCCGCACCGCCGGCAACCAGGCCAACATTCTTGATCTTCACTGACTTTGCCACTTATTCATCACTTTCCTTGGCCGCCGAGTCGGAAGACTCATCGGCGGAGAACTCGTCGGGCGGCGACTCGAAATACTTTGACGCCATCCCGACCGCTTGGGAGATCTCTTTGTCCAACGCCCTACTGAACGTAGTCTCCACGATCTCGTGGGCCATCGGCCGCACGGTCTGGATCAGTCCGGCCACCTTCGCGATCTCGACGTCGCTCATATCCCTCAGCCGCTCGTCGAAATACCGATCAGTGATGATCGAGACGAAGCTATGCGCGACATCGGCGAGGTCAGCTTCCACCCGTAACCACCGGTCGAGGAGGGCGTCGATGTCGATACCGCCGCGAACCAACGCCTCAGCGCCTTCGAGGAGTTCCGGATTGCGAATCGCGTACTGAGCACCGTCCTTCGCCAGCAGGCCGAGGGTTTGCGACAGCGCGATCGTCCGGTCACTCGCGTTGAGGGTCTTGCGAAGCTCGGTGATCGTGATCGTCGCTGCGCGGCGCAGGCTACGAAGGCGCCCGCCTCGCGGCGAACCGCGCAACACATGCTCGACGGTCATGCCGTAATGCGCGGCATGTAGGAGCTCGCTGATAGTCGCGAAGGTGTAGCCGCGCTCGAGCATGCGCGAAATCAGATTGAGGCGAACCAGATGCTCGTCGGAATACCAGCCGGTGCGACCTTTGATGATCGGCGCGGGAAGTAGTCCGCGGTCTTGGTAGACGCGGATGTTGCGGACACTGACCCCGGAAACCTGGGCGAGGTCGTTGATACGGTACTCAGCCATTCTTGCGGAACCACGACCGTCCCTGAACGCTGTCCACCCGCGGACGCACGTCGACGAGGTATACGAGCATCGCGACGTCGGCGATGATGCCGAGGAAGCTCACCGCCCCGAACAACCAGATGAACAAAGTGGCCGCGGCCAGGATCGACACCCAAATGACTTTTGACTGACGATCAACCGCCGGGAACGCATCGGCGCGTTGCACCGCCGCGTGAACCAGCGCGACCGCGGCCGCGACGCCCGCGACGACGGTCAGAGCCAGCAACACAAAGTTCTGCGCGTAATTCAACACGGTAAGGAAGTCCACGGCACCTACTCTAACTACTCGGCCGCCTCGCCGAACGCAGTGTTGCCGGGCCGCGTATGCGACCCGGCAACATTGATGCGCTCAGCCCGATGGGCACGGGGTGAGATCTACTTCTTGGGAGCGGCTTTCTTGGCCGGAGCAGCCTTCTTCGCCGGAGCAGCCTTCTTTGCGGGTGCAGCCTTCTTGGCGGCGACCTTGGCCGGAGCAGCCTTCTTCGCCGGAGCGACCTTCTTGGCCGGAGCGGCCTTCTTGGCCGGTGCGGCCTTGGTGGCTGCGGGCTTGGTGGCTGCGGGCTTGGCCGGTGCGGCCTTCTTCGCCGGAGCCTTCGCAGCCTCGTCGGCAACGTCGGACGCGACTGCGTCGACCTTGTTTCCAGCCAAGTTGGCCAGCTTGGCGGCGCGCTCGCCGACGGCGCGGGTCTGGTCGGAGATCGAACCGAGAGCGTCTTCGGTCAGACCGAGTGCATCCTGGTAGACCTTCTCCAGCTTCGGCAGGTTCTCTTCGACCAGCGGCTGGGCCTTGATCTTCTCGACAACACCCTCACCGCGTTCGGAGAGCGAAGTGAGCAGTCCGGCCGCGACGGCGAGATACGCTTCGGCAACCTTCCGCAGCTCTTCCGGGCTGAACTTGGCCTTGAGCTCTTCAAGCTCGGCGGGCAGTTCGACGGGCAGGGAGGAAAGCTTGGCCTTGGCCTCTTCGAATCGCGCCAATGCGAGTTCCCAGGTCTCGTCGACCTTGGTCTGGGCCAGCTCACGGGTCTCGTCTACGCGGGCCTGCGCCTGGTCGCGGGCGGTCTCGCCACGCTCACGCAGCTGACCGAGAAGGTCGCTCACCTGAGTCACGGCGCTGCTGAATGGATTGTCGGTCATGGAAGTTCACTCCTTCGTCGAGTCATTGCTGACTGCGGCTTGCGATGCCTCTGCGGCTGTAAAAGTCGGCCCGCTTGCTGTGCTCCCGGCGCCGGACCCCTTGTTTTCGTGCCGGAAGGACTCGTAGATCTCCAGCAAAACCTGTCGTTGACGTTCACTGATCGACGCGTCGGCGATCAGGGCGTCTCGGACTGGACTCGCGGGACGTTCTTCGAGAATCCCGGCACGGACGTACAGCACCTCAGCCGAGACACGCAGCCCCTTGGCGATCTGCGCCAGCACATCGGCGGAAGGTTTGCGCAACCCTCGTTCGATCTGGCTGAGGTACGGATTGCTGACGCCTGCGCGTTCCGCCAACTGGCGGAGCGACACCTGCGCAGCAACACGCTGCGACCGAATGAAGCCGCCGATATCCGATGCGGCATTAACCACATCCGACGCCGCGGCCGTCACCGCGTCCACCGGACCGCCGATCTTCGCATCCGTGTCGACATCGGCTGACGACGACGTCGAAGGCTTGGTTGCGGGCGATTCCGGCATCGTGTTCGACTCCATCCCTTATCGGTCATCGTCAGTATCAGCCAGGGTGCTAACAAATGCAAGCGCCGAGCTAGCGTTGTACTCAATCGACGCCTAATGTTGCGTCGCAAGCGACTCTGGGTATGCCTCGCCGATGCTTCCAACCGGGGCGCGTGTCAGCCGAAGAACAGCACCGAGACCGAATAGATGACCAGTCCGGCCAGCGCACCGACGACGGTACCGTTGATTCGGATGAACTGCAGGTCACGGCCGACCTGTAATTCGATCTTGCGGCTGGTCTCCTCGGCGTCCCAGCCGCGTACCGTCTCGGTGATCACCGAGATAATCTCCTGTGAATAGTTGGTCGCGACGTGACGCGCGACGCGTGCGACCCAGCCATTCATCTTCTGCTGTAGCCCCTGATCGTCGCGGATCCGGGTGGCGACCTGAATCACCGAGTCGGACAACGTCTTTCGCAACGTGCTGTTCGGATCGTCGAGCATCTGCTCAATCACCGCCTTGCCGGTTTTCCATGCCGTCGACGCCGCGCCGGTCACTTCGTCGCGCCCAACGAGCTCGGTCTTGATCGCCTCGAATCGGGCGATGATCTCCGGGTCGTTCTGCAGTTCATCGGCGAACTGTTCGGCGTAGGCGTGCATCGCGATCCGCACGTCGTGATCCGGATTTGTTTTCACCTTCGCGGTGAACTCCACGAGCTCGCGATGAATCCGATCGCCGACGAGGACATTGACGAACTTCGGTGCCCACGCCGGACCGTCCCGATCGACAACGCGATCGATCAACTCCTGGCTACCGACCGCCCAATCGTGTGCTCTGTCACATGCGAGTTGAATCACTGGTTCGAGGCGGTCTTCGGCGATCAACTGCTGCAGGATCCGGCCGACCGGCGGAGCCCATTCCGGCTCGGCCGCCCACCTGATCGCCGACATGATGAGTTGTTCGACATCCTCGTCCCGCAACATCTCCGACGCCAACGTCAATGCCCGCGACGCCTCGTCGGCGACCCGTGGCGCATTGACCGGATCGGCCAACCATGTCGACACCCGCCCGGGCAGATTCAGTGCTGTCGCACGAGACTCGATGAGATCGGGTGTCATGAAGTTCTCTTCGATGAACCCGCCCAATTGATCGCCGATCTGATCCTTCTTCTTTCTGATCAGCGCGGTATGCGGAATCGGCAGGCCAAGCGGCTGGCGGAACAGGGCGGTTACCGCGAACCAGTCCGCGAGCGCACCGACCATGCCGGCCTCCGACGCCGCGCGCACATACCCGACCCACTCCGCGACATCAGCACCATCGCGACTCTCCAGCCAACGAGTGAACAGGTAGACGATCGCCGCGAAAACCAGAAATCCGGTCGCCACGAACTTCATTTTGCGCAGGTCGCGACGTCGTTGAGCGTCGCCGTCTGGCGACCCCAACCCCGACAGTCCCGGCGCGGATGTCTGCAAAACGGGAAGCGATGCGTCACCGCCGGTGACGGTGACGCTTTCGGGTAAGGGTCCAGACTGCATGAAACCAGTCTTACCGAATCCCCACTAGGCTAACCAGGTGCCTCCCAACAGACCCACCCCCGTCGGGGCCGCCCGCGCCGCGGCGGCGGCAGCAGCGAATGTCACCCGCGGCATCGAACAAGCACTCATCAGTGCGACCGAGGCATCGAAGCCGCGGTCGGGCGGGCCGGAGAGCGACGGTCGCAAACAGCGGTGGGAACGGCATAAGACTCAACGTCGAGAACAGTTGGTCGAAGGCACCATCGCCGCGATTTCCAAACTCGGTTCCCACGCCGGAATGGACGAGATAGCCGGACATATCGGCGTCTCCAAAACCGTCCTGTACCGGTATTTCACCGACAAGGGCGATCTGGCCAGGTCGGTGTCGGCATCGTATTTTCAGAACACCTTGCTCCCCCGACTGCTTCAAGCCATCGTCGAAGACCGGGCCGAATTCGATCAGACTCGCGGCATCATCTCCGCATTCGTCACCACCGTCGCCGACGCGCCGCAGGTCTACCGCTTCGTGAGCGGTCGCGCAACGGCTGCCTTCGACGAACCCGAAGCGGTCGTCGTCAAACTCATCACCGCGGTCCTATCGGCTCGCCTCACCGCACGCGAATCCGACGTCCGGGGTGCGGCCATCTGGTCACACGCGGTGGTCGGAGCGACGCGCAACGTGGTGAACTGGTGGATTGCCAGTGATACCGACAGTTCGGCACAGGACGTCATCGACTACCTCACGATGCTGCTCTGGAGCGCTGCGGTCGGCGTCGCGCAATTCGACGGCTCGCGAGAACGCTTTTTTGCCGCACCACCGCCGCTACCGCCGGTAAGCTCCTGATCCATGAGCAAGTCACTGTGGACCGAACCCGCCCGGAAATCATTGCGCGCCAACGGTTTGGGGCCGATCGCCGCATTCGAACCGGAGTCCACACCGGGATTCGACGGCGACAAGGCGGACGGCGAACAGTTACTCGCCGAGCGCGGCGAACGTCTCGCGGACCTGCAAGAACTGCTGTACGCGAATGGTCGCTCCGGCGATCAGCGGTCGGTGCTGCTCATCCTGCAAGGTATGGATACCGCCGGTAAGGGCGGCATCGTCCGGCATGTTGGCGGCCTGGTCGATCCACAGGGATTGGCTATCACCGGCTTTGGCAAACCAACCGCCGAAGAACTCGCGCACGACTTTCTCTGGCGAATTCACAAGGCGTTGCCCGCGCGTGGGCGGATCGGGATCTTCGACCGCTCACACTACGAAGACGTGCTGCCCGTACGCGTGCATAATCTTGTGCCACAAGCGGAATGGGAGGCTCGCTACGACATAATCAATACCTTCGAACGTGAGCTGACCGAGCAGGGCACCACCATCATCAAATGCGCGATGGTGGTATCGAAGGACGAACAGAAGGCGCGTCTGACCGAACGTCTTGACCGTCCGGACAAGTACTGGAAATTCAACCCCGCCGACATCGACGAACGCGCGTACTGGGATGCCTATCTCGAGGCGTATCAGGCGATCTTCGATCGCACAGACACCGACGACGCACCGTGGCATATCATTCCGGCGAACCGAAAGTGGTTCTCCCGCTTGGCTATCTGCGAATTGTTGATCGCCGCGCTGGAAAGTCTGAACCTCGACTGGCCGCCAGCGGATTTCGACGTCGAGGAGCAAAAGAAGCGACTGGCCGCCTCGGAGTAGTCGTCACCGCAACACCCGGCGGGCGACCAGGCCGATGACCAGCCCCCAGAACGCACCACCGATGCCGGCAATGGTCATGCCCGCGCCAGCCGTGACGAAGGTCAACGCCGATGGGATCCTGTCCTGTTCATCGGCCAGCGCGCCAACCACCGACGAAGCGAATGTCCCCAACAGGGCCAGTCCCGCAACGGCTTCGATCAGTCCGGCCGGTGCGACGGCCGTCAACACCGTCAGTCCCCCGGCCAGCAGTGCAAGCGCCACATAGACTGCTCCCGCGCTGACTCCAGCGATCCATCGCCGCGACCGATCGGGACCCGCGTCATCACCGGCCGCCAACGCCGCCGACAACGCGGCGAGATTGATCGCGTGGCCACCGAAACACGCGGCGAGCATCGTGCCGACGCCGGTGACCGCCATCGACGCCCGCCACGGGGCCGCGTAACCGAAGGATTTCAGCACCGCCACTCCGGGCACATTCTGCGATGCCATCGTCACGATGTAGAGCGGCAGTGCCGTACCGATCAGCGCGGCGACCGTGAATGTCGGCATAGTGAATTGGACTGTCGGCCAACAGCTCTGGCCATCGGCCGGATGAACCCCCACGCCCCGAACGTAGAGGTCGACACCGATCACGACCAGCGCCGACACCAGCGCCAGCGGCAGCGCCCACCGTGGCACCCACCGCAACGCGAGCAACCACACGGCCAGAATCGGCAACGTCAGCCAGGGCTGCTCGCTGAGGGATTTCACCGGGGCCAGGCAGAGCATCATCAAGACACCGGCGAGCATCGCCTGCGCCAGGGAGGTCGGGATCCGGCTGACCAGATCACTCAGAAACGGTAGGAAACCGGTTGCCACCATCGCTATTCCAACGACTAGGAACGCGCCGACCGCGGCCGACCAGCCGCCTGGCACGGCGCCCGCCCCGGCAAGCATGGCCGCGCCCGGCGTCGACCACGCGAGGGTGATCGGCATCCGGTATCGGACACTCAAGACCATGATGCCCAACGCGAAGACCACGGTGAGTACGAACAGACCGGACGCCGCCTGCGCGGGATTCGCACCAGCCACCCGCAACCCGGCGATCACCACAACGAACGACGAGGTGAATCCCACCAGTGCGGTAACGAGACCGGCGACAACGGGCTGAGTGTTCTGCACGGAAACATCATAGGCACACCGTTCCGTAAACAGAACAGTGATACTAGGGTGATGAGCAACGACGAGATACGCCGGGCGGTGGCCGCCCGAGTGGCCGACCTGCGCGCCGAGCGCGGATTCTCGCTATCGGAACTCGCCCGTCGTGCCGGCATTGGCAAGGGATCGCTCTCTGAACTTGAAGCAGGACAACGTAACCCGACGCTGGATACGCTCTACGCCATCGCCGGACAACTCGACGTTCCGCTTACCGCACTGCTGGGTGAGCAATCTGGCACCGAAGGCACCGGAACGGGGATCGACGTCGCACTGCTGCATGTCGAACATCACCCCAACGGTGCGACTACCGAAGTGTTCTGGCTCCGACTCACACCCAACGCGCTGCGCACCTCCCCCGCACACGGTCGCGGCGTCGTCGAAAACCTGCATGTGGTCACCGGCGCCGTCACCGCCGGCCCCATCGGTGCCGAGCGGCACGCCGATACCGGCGAAAGCGTGTCGTGGCCAAGCGACGTCGTGCACATCTATCGCGGCGGTCCGGACGGCACGCTGGCCGTACTTACCATTCACTCTCCCGGCTGACCTGCACGTCCGATCAGCGAAGGTCTACCCGCCGCCTGGCTTCGGCGAGAAACGCACGTTGTACAGCCTGGGCGAACGTCTCCTGTAGGTCCTCGAACTTACGCTCGATCAACCAGGGCAGTTTAATCTTCAATTCAGCGGACATATTGGTCGAGAGCACAGCTCCGTCGTCGTGCTCAGCTATATCGAAAACACTGACCGAATTCCGTAACACCTTGCTCCGCACAATGCTCGTGGTACAGCCCGATGCGGTCCATTCGTACTGAACCAAGGCGTCGTCCTTGATTCCCAACGACGATGTCTTTGTCCTGACCAGCGCCGGCGCGCCAGTGTCGGTCCGCTCCAGAATCGTCGTCTGCGTGTGGATCGTTGGCCACGACGGCAGATACGGTCGCAACCATCGATCCAGGCCCTCGACATCGCGCAAGATATCCATCGTTTCCGCACGCGTCGCGGGTAGGACTAGTTCATGCTCCTGACTGATCATCGTTGCCTCCTGGAGTCGAAATGCGGACTACCTCGATGACGGCCACCAACTGGTCCGTCCAACTAGTGCGACCATCGCGGGAACCGTGATCGTGCGGACAATAAAGGTGTCAATAAGGATTCCGATACCGATAATGAAGCCCATCTGCACCATTGTCGAGACCGATCCGGCCATCATGCCGAACATAGCTGCGGCGAATATCATTCCGGCCGATGTGATTACCGAACCGGTTGCCATCACTGTCGGCACTACACCGTCCCGCGGCTCTCCAGATGAATTCTCCCTAAGGCGTGCGACGAATAGCATATTATAGTCCGCACCGACCGCGACCACCAAAGTGAATGCCATAGCAGGTACCGCCCAATAGATATCCTGACCTCCGATGACACCGAACACGAGAACTCCGGCACCGACTGCGGAGGCATAGGTGACAATGACCGAGGCCAGCAAATACAACGGCGCCACAATGGCGCGAAGTAGAACACACATTACTAGCAGGATGACCAACAACGTCACGATGACTATCTCTGTGAAATCGCGTCGGAACATCGACTGAAGATCGCTATTTATCGACGGGTAGCCGCCAATCGCGACTGTCGCCGTCGACAGGCTTGTATTCGGCAACGCTTGGTCGCCAACCGTCTTCAGTTCTCGGGTCAGAGCCATCGCGTCGGCGGAGAATGGGTTGGCTGTCGACTGAATCAGATATCGAGCAGTCTTCCCATCAGGTGAGATGAATGCTTTGCTGAGAATACTGAAATCGGGATTGGCGAGCAGCTGGGCGGGAAGATAAAAGCCAGATGCGGAGTCGCCGGCAGCGCTACTTCCGATCGTCTGCAGATATGCTGCAAGGGTGGTCATCGCAGAAGTCGCGGACTGTACCTGATCAGCGATCTTACGGGCTCGCTGCGCCATCGCGGCAGTGTCGGAAATATCGAGTCCGGCAGCCGAAAGCGCCGTGGACAACTGGCTAACCTTATCCAACTGACGCTCCGCCGCCGGAATATTGGCGAGCATCGCCTGCGCCTTCGCATATTGCCCAGCCAGTGCCTCGATGGTCGACTTCATCGAGTCGCGGCCGGAGGTGGTAGCAAGTGAACGCGTTAGGTCCGCGATCTTCTGGAGGGCTCCACTCTTTTTCAAGTCGCTGATTGTACGAAGTTGACCGCGCACGTGGCGACAGTCAGCGTTGTACCGGCAGAGGTCCGAGTTCAGAGCTGGCAAGATCACATTCGACGCGGAATCGAGTGCGTTCGCAAGCCCGATCAGGACTGGTGAGTACTGCGCCAGTTGGTCAACCGAGTCGGCCGACGAACTCAATGTGTTGACCAACCCCGCGTAGTTCGCCAATTCGGCTGACGCCGACTTTGCCATCGCAAGCATGGAACGAGCGCTGGCCAGCAGGTCCTCGGTATTGATATCCGCGTCGCCCGAACCCATCGACTCGATCAGACCGGCTACGGTCCGTACTTGGTCGAGTCGCTGCCGGATCTTTGGATTGGAATCACCGGCCTTGCCGAGCTGAGTACCCATCTGCGCGATTTGCCACGCAAGCGTTGCCTGGGTGAGCTTCTTGCCGTCTGGGCGAGTAATTCCGACGACTCGCTTGATGGTTCGCATCTGCGCGATCCGTCCAGCCATCTGATCCAGATCGGCCAGGCCCTGGGGCGTGCGCATATCGCGATCCGACTCAACGACCACATACTGCGGAATCATCGTGTCGGACGGGAAATGCGCATTCATCAGCGCATACCCCTGAGCACTTTCGGTGTCCTGCGGCTGCGCCTTACGATCGTCATATCCCACGTTGAGGAACGCGGTGCACCCGGCGAGTAGTCCAAGCACGACCAAGCTGGAGACTAACGTCCGACCAGGACGAGCAACCACGAGTTCGCCGACCCGCTTCCAATAGGCACCGGACCTGTCCGGCTTTGCCAGACCGAGCCCAAAACGGGCTGCGATGGTGAGGACCGCGGGCAACATCGTGACCGCGGCGAGAAAGCCGACACCAATCGAGATAGCAACCGCCGGGCCTGCCGCAGCGAGAAAGTCAAGCTTGGCCGTGAGTTGCGCAAGATTGGCTATCGCAACAGTCGCCGCAGTCGCCAGAATGACCCGTGACATCGATCCACTCGCGTGGGCGAGCGCATCCGGTTGAGACATACCGGATCGCAGGTTCTCGTGATAGCGACTAATCAGAAATACGGTGTAGTTGACACAGGCCCCAGAGAGAATAGCGATCATCAGTGAGGCCGACATCGTCGAAATAGGCAGCCCGATCTCACTCAACCCCGCCACTACACCACGGGCCACAACGATACTGGTACCCATCACGAGCAGCGGAAGTAGCGCAGTGAAGAACGACCGATAGACCAGCAACAGGATAAAGCCGATCAGGACTATCGTAATAGCCCCGATAACTTTGACATCGGCGACGCTGGACGTGGCCAGATCCCCCATAGTCGCGGTCGGCCCGGTGACATGAGCGAGCGTTCCTGACCCGTCAAAAGTCTGCCGGACAATATCGCTCGCGATCTGAAGCGACGCTATTGTCTTGGGTGATCCGACCTCGCCCGTTAGTCCCGCGAGCAGTATCCAGGCCTTACCGTCAGGACTCATGACCTGACTTCGCACCGCCGGATTGGAGGCGACGACCGGATCTCCGAGAACATCCTGCACAAACGCAACAGCATCCGGCCTGGCCTTGAAGCGTTCAACTGTCGCGTTGTATCGCGCCCGCGCGTCTGGGGTCATACCGTTCGGATTTGACTGAACGACAATTATTGAGTTCAGATTGCCCTTCTCACCGAACTTGTCCGCCATCGTCATCATCGATTGAATCGCCGCTGAATTAGTGGGCATCGGGCTCGCAGCCTTACGAGATGCGACGTTCTCCAACTGCGGCCACGCAATATTCACGACTGCCCCAAGAGCAATCCAGACAAGGACTACCAAAATCGCGTGCCGAGCGATGAACCGGCCCATTCGCTCGAATTTCGGACTGTACTGATGTGACATAGCCGCTATCCCCCGAACAACTCTGACAGATCGACCGAAGGCATCGACGGCATTCCCGCTAGTTTGACCACCGCATAGATCAGATAGACGCCGAATCCGTCGTCAGCGGTCGACAAGGTCACCGTATGACCGGAGCCGCCAATGTAGGTGGTCTGCCCGATGAACTCCTGACTTTGAAAGCCCGCCGCCAACAGCTTGTTTCGCGCCCGTGCGGTCGCATCGCGGCCGACTTCACTGACCGCAAGAAGGTAGGACGAACTCGACGAACCCGCAGCGGTCGACTGGATACGGCGATATCTGCCTGCGATCACAGGCACGTCGGCCGGGAAGCCAGCGGGCAACGCGACGCTTCCCTGCTCTGGTGATGTCAGCGGACTGACCGGCGGATAGCTGGACGTCTGTACGGAGCCGCCGGTGAGCATGTCACCACAGCCGGCCGTACTGGCCACCAGCAGCATTGCGAGCGTCGCCGTCGCAACCTGACGTTTGCGGAGAATCCTCATCTACCCCAACCTAAAGTATCGGATACTCAAGGTAGCGCACATTCTCGATCGGCAGGCGAAATCGACAGAACTGGACGGTCCGAGCGCCAGCGAGATCGCTACCGGCGGTATCGGATATCATCGACTGCGTGTCAGACGCAACGGTCACCACCAAACGAGCCGACGCGCGTACAACCCGCTGGACCGACCACCGGATCAAGGTGCGCGCAGAATTCGTTGAAGCGTCAATCAGAGCAATCGACACCATCGGTCCGAACGCCACACTGGACGACATCTGCACCGAATTAGGCGTTCGCAAGCCGAAGCTCTACCGCTTCTTCGACGACAAGAGCGATCTGTACAGCGCGATTCTGGAGAGCGTCACAGCCAGCCTGTGGGGCCGACTGGTATCAGCGATCAACTTCTACGAGGACTCGGTCGCGGATATCTTCACGCACCTGATCTCCGAATACGCCGACGTCGTCAGTGAACACCCGAACCTGGTGACCTTCCTCGTCACCGGCCAGTACGGTAGCGCCTCCGGCTCGGCACAACATCCGCTTCAAAGCATGCGAGCATCCGTCGACCGCGCCATCGTGATGTCCGAGGACGTGCTAGCCAACTTCATCAGCTCGCGTCAGCGCCTCGAGTTGACGGTCTACTCGATATTCGGCATCGCGGCTTCGGGCGCGGACTGGTGGATTCGGTCAGATAAGCCCGCAAACGATGCCCTACCGAAAACTGAGTTCGTCGAGCAACTGGTGCGTTCCATCCTCGCGATTGTCGCGGCGAATGTCGACCCCGACGTCGCCGTGGACCTTACCCAGCCCTTGCACCTCGCGCGTACCACTGACGACTTCGACCTCTAACCGGACTGGCCAGGTCGAGTCCTCCGCCACTGTGCCTCCAACCGACCAAGTTCAGTGTTCGGATCAGAGTCACTGATCCACTCACGAGCGATACGGAGCCAGTTGGCAGTGGCCCCTAGTTTCCCGAGCATGCTTGCGGTTGCTATGTCGACTCGCCGAGAGATCATGTGTTCAGGCGGCAAATGCTGACTACGAATTTCGCCGAACGCGCTACCGCCCGGATTCAGCATTTTCATTACCGACCCCGCTAACTCAGGGGTCATGGTAACTTGCTCGTCCACCATCTCCCAACGAAAAGCCCCCATCGTGTATTCAAGGCAATCATCCTCGGTGAGTTCAGTATCTGCGGCTATAATTCCCCGTCCTACAGCTAACTCACGAATCCTTTCACCATCGGAGTCGGCACCCGCACGCCACAAGTTTCGTTCGAATTCAATTGACTCGGAGTCCATTTCCTTATATGCACCGAAGTCAATAAATCCAACGCGGCCATCGGTGCCGAGCAGGACATTGCCAGGATGTGGGTCACCACAAAACTCCCCCTCACGATAAATTGTACCGACGTAGAATCGATAGACGATCTCTCCGATCCGATCGCGTTCGGATTTATCGAGCTTCGTGGATTCATCGAAATTCAGTCCCTCGAACCACTCGGTGACGAGCAATGATGGTGTACACAATTCATCGATGATATTGGGGACGCAGATGAACGGATGACCAGCGAACTTCCGTGCGACCCGGCGCTGAGTACGCGCCTCGGTCACGTAGTCGAGCTCATTGTAAAGTGCAGATCGCAACTCTCCGATGAATTCGGACGTCGCAATAGTCGGTATTGCGTTTCTCCAGAACTTCAAGAACGCAGAGAGGTTCTTAATGTCAGCCACCACTGCAGCGTCTATTCCCGGATACTTGACCTTGAGCGCCACTTCACGACCGTCGTGCATTACCGCGCGATATACCTGACCAATAGATGCGGCACCGGCGACATTTTCATCGAATTCGGCAAACACATCGTCGATGGCGGCACCAAGCTCAGTTTCTATCACAGTTCGCATCGTCGAGAAGTCCACTTCGGGTGCACTGTCGCGCAGCACCGCGAGCTTTTGGTGGAATCCTTCACGACTCTCCTCAGGAATGAAAGGGAGGTCGATAATCGACAGCATCTGCCCAAGTTTCATCGCGGCACCTTTCATACCGCCAAGGACATTCACAAGTTGCTCGGCAGCCTGTTGTAATGCGATGTCGCGGCGCTGCGAACGGACAGCGGGGGGCTGACCGACCGTCGATACACGTAATCCGACGTCACGCACGACCTGGCTCGCGACCACCTGAGTCACCTTGCGACCACGTACCAAACGCGAACCCGACAAGTCCTTCGGCGTCATCTGCACTCACTCATCCTTGGACACCCAGCGGAAACTTACGAACAAACGCACACCCTAGTCATACGCTGTAAGTGACTCCGGTCATCAGCTGCGATTTATCCCAGAGCCGCCGCCACATGACGGCATCCTTCGACAATTTCGACGAACGCGCGGCGCGAACCGGCCCACGCGATTGCGTTATGCCGCCAGTTGGCCCCCAGAACACCTCGGGGTCGGCATCTGTGGTCGTCGCGGCGAATAGCGCCGACTCGGCGGCATTCTCGGGCGGGTGTCCGGCCAGCGACGCGCCCATTTTCGCGAATCGATCGGCGATCGTCTCAGTACGGGTGAACAGATCTGTCCCTGACACTCCCGGATGCACGCCATAGGACCGCAATGGTCGGTCCGAAGCCTCGAACCGGCGATTGAGCTCTCGGGCGAACATCAGGTTCGCTAGTTTCGACTGTGCATAGGCGAGGTTCCGCTGATACCGGCGCCCCTCATAGTTGAGGTCATCAATCCACAATTTCGGGGTGTGCCCGTGCGCGATACTGCTCAGCGTCACCACTCGGTCGGCAATCTTGTCCAGTAGCAAGCCCGTCAGCGCGAAGTGACCGAGATGATTCACCCCGAATTGAGTCTCGAACCCGTCGGCTGTGCGGCCGAAGGGCACATTCATCACCCCGGCGTTATTGACGAGCACATCGAAATTCTCAATGCTACGGGCGAATTCGCGTATCGACGTCAGATCGGACAAATCCAGTTTGCGAACCTCGACGTCGCCGATGAGACCATCAGCGATCCGTTGCGCGGAATCGGTGTTTCGACATGCCATCAGCACCTTGGCATTCTTCTGCGCCAGGACACGGGTGATCACTGTCCCCAACCCGCCGTTCGCACCGGTAACGACGAATGTCTGCCCGGTTAGATCCGGGATATCAAGAGAACTCCAACTCATCTCATGCCTCCATACTCTTGCGGCGCCCGGCTGGGAGCAGCGATATCAGATCGGTGATCGATGCCTTGGAACCGAAGTAGCGAACTAACCCGGGCGCAGCTCTGTTCAGGTAGTATTGAATACGCGCTTCCGGCGTTACCGGTACCACAGTTTTTCCCTTGGCCACCGCACTCACGATCTGTGTGGCAACCTTCTCCGGCCCGTACCGACGCATCGCATATGCACGATCGCCGACTTCTTGTACACGACGTTCCTCGGCCGCATTCACGCCAGAAACCTTTGTCGTCGCAATAATATTTGTGTGCACGATTCCCGGGCAGATAGTGCTGACCCCTATGCCGTGCTCAGCCATTTCGGCACGTAGACAATCAGAGAACATAAACACCGCTGACTTGCTGGTCGAATACGCCGACATCCCACGCCCCGGCGAATACGCGGCCATACTAGACAGATTCACTATATGTCCACCAGTTCCGCGATCAACCATCTCTGCGGCAAACGCGCGAGCAGAATTTACCACCCCGAATAAATTAATCGACAACACCCGGTTGAATTCTTCTTCGGTGGTGTCCAAAAAGCTCCCCGCCGCGCCGACGCCGGCGTTATTCACAACGACGTCGGGTACGCCGTGATCGGCGACAACTGCCGCTACGTGGTCGCGGACCTGCGCTGGATCGGCTACATCTAGCTGATATGCATGCGCGCGGCCACCAGCGGTGATGATCTGTCGCGCAGTCTCGTGAGCCGAATCAGCGTTGATATCCGAGACGACGACTTCAGCTCCGCGTACAGCGAACAGCAGCGCCGTTGCCCGGCCGATTCCACTACCGGCACCCGAGACGACGACCAACTGATCACCGAATTCGCCTCGCGCCACGCCCATTTCAGCGCGCGCCAGCCCACGAGCCGGTTCTTTGCCGCTGACATGATCGATAAGTTCGGTCGTGGCACGGGCGAGTACCCCGGGATGTGAATGCGGTAGCCAATGGCCTGCCTTAAGCACCCGCCGCCAGGTCCGACGATTCCACTCGCCCTCGCCGTCGTAGGAGGATTGGCGTACAGCCGGGTCACGGGTACCGACAATCACTTGCACAGGAACATCGGTGAATCGATCCTCGGGGTGCAACATCATCGGAAGAAAGTTCGCCCGATAGACGCGCAGGGTGCGGTGGATGTCTGTGGTGAAGGTTGG
This sequence comes from Gordonia sp. CPCC 205333, assembly GCF_048537885.1. Taxonomy (NCBI): domain Bacteria; kingdom Bacillati; phylum Actinomycetota; class Actinomycetes; order Mycobacteriales; family Gordoniaceae; genus Gordonia; species Gordonia sp. CPCC 205333. The sequence goes on from NZ_JBCLVI010000002.1 coordinate 133,336, forward strand.
CCCCAGGCTGATCTTCGCCTTATCGATCCCCTCGGCGAGCGCCAAGCCGGCCCGCCACCGCTCTGGAGTCATCGTCGCTTTGAACAGAATATTGGGTACAACTGGCATCGATGAACCGAACATATACAACAACGATCCGATTTGGCCGAGCGCCAAAACCGCACCCCGCGGGCTGCCACCGGCGAGACGCTTTCGGACGAGCTTGCTCAAGTGGTCACCGGACGGGCCACTAACCGAGGTAAACGACGCGACTCGTGATGAGATCTCTGGATCGGTGATCCACTCCCACACGGCGACACTTCCCCAGTCATGGCCCAACACGTGTACCGGTCGCCCAGGACTGACCGTGTCGGCGACAGCAAGGTAGTCCTGCGCCATTTCACTGAGCCGGAACTGCCGGAACCCTTGCGGATCGGTTGATCGTCCGGCACCCCGATTGTCAACCGTCACAACATGAAAGCGATCGACGAGATCCCCAACAACGTTGTCCCACAGGTGATGTGAATCAGGCCAGCCGTGAACGAGCAGGATCACTTCTGCGTTCGGATTTCCGTGGCGGTAATAGGCGATCGAGACATCGGCCCGACGGACAAATTCGGGGGCGGGTTCGGTTCGTCCTGGTATGGCCGTCGGGAGCGGTTCTATGTCAGCAGTTGTCGTCATTCGTTATTCCCTTCAGATTTCATCTATACGTGCATGCGCATCAACGCGATGCGTAGTCATCGACAAGCCACTTGCCCTCACGCCGAACGACAGTGAGTTTCAAGAGGTTGGGCGCTTCCCCTGGTTCGGCCTGCTGGATGTTCTGTGTCTTCTGAGTGGCGAAAACCAAAAGGTCGTAACGGTCGGGCTTGGAGGCAGTGACCGACGTTCCCAGGATTTCGCCAGTCGCGATGACTTGCGATTTCGTCATGATCTCGCTGAGGGTGTCCCGGACCTGGCCGTATTTCGTGCGAAGTGCGGGCGTGACGTCAGTAGTCACCGCGGTGAAGAAGTCATCGAGTTTTCGGTAGTCGTAAGTGAGCGAGCGTTGGGTATATGTCCGTGCGAGTTCGCTTACGGCTGCGACATCGGCTTGCCCAGCGCGAAGGTCATCACGCGCTGATGCCGCTGAGCGCCAGGCGATCGCGCAGCCGATCACAAGCGCCAGTACCGCAATCACCGCTACGCCGAGGCCCAACCTTCGCCGGTCCAATCTCACCCGTGGTAACGGCACGGTCAGCGCGCGGCGGGGACCGCGAGTGTCAGCTGACTGCCCGTCGACTGTCTCTTCCCGGTCAATCGGCTGTTCGATATTCGCATCCTTTGTGGGAGCGCTCATCATCGTTCTCCTTCGGGTGGGGCTTACTTTCCGCCAACGGTGACCGCGACATGCGCGGTGCCATCGCCGGGGAAAACTTGGAGCATGGCATTGAGAAGGTGCCCAATGTCGGCGCGGAATGGACGGACCAGCCGGGTATACGGGCTGAGCAGGGTTGCGATCAGCGTGAAATCTGGACAAAGCTGCGCGCAGTATTTAGTCAACTTGGTGACCAGCGGTCCGATCGGATCGTCGAAGATCTTCTCGCCGACATACGAATACCTCTCGTAGCCGCGAACGATGAGCAGCAGATCAGGAATTGCTACTCCGATGTCGGTCGCCGCACGGGAGATCGTCGGCCCATAGCCCGCGAAATTGTCGCCGAGTACCTGCACATTGTGATAAAGCACCCGCAACTTCTCGGCCTTGTCATCAAGCAAGGCAGCGAATTTGGTCGTCGCGGCGACAATTTTGGTGAACTCGGCCTCCCGACCCCTGAACCCACGGCCCATAGTGGCGACCAATTTGGAGATAGCCGACGGATCGAGCGAAGCGGTCAATGCGTCGAGCCGTTCCAAGGTCTCGCTCACAGTTGCCGCCGGTCGCACCTGAGCGGCGGAAACAACCGAACCGTCGGATAAATACGGTGCGGTGATCGCGGCTGCGGTGAAGTCAAGGTATTGCTCGCCCGCCGCTGATAGATTCGCCACGCGCACGGTGGCGCCGGCCGGGATTTGGGTGCCGGCGTCGATGGACAACTGTGCTCGCAGACCGGTCGATGTCTCCTCGAGCGATTCCACTCGACCGATCTCGATACCGCGCAACGTCACCCGCGACGTCGTCATCAAGCCACCCGACGAGTTCATTTCCACGGCAACGGAAATCTTGCGGTCAGCCGGGTTGTAATGAAGCACACCGACCGCCATGTACACCGAGCCAACCACGGTGATCGCCGCGAGCAGAACAAGCGTGACGGGAGCCGGCAGCTTCATCGGACCATCCCCAATCCGCGGAGGACTGCGATCAACTGGTCAGCCTGCTGCGGCGCGGTCGCATCGGTATGGACTCGCAGATTCAGCGGCGAGTTGAAGTATGGAATCAGTTTCTCCTTCAACAGTGCGTTAAAGGTCGTCATGTCCATCGCTAGGGTCTGGTCCGATTTGGCCAACGCCAGCCCAGTTGGCCTGAGCACGCCGAGGATCCGGCTCAGGTCCGGCGTCAGCGGTTTGAGCAGCGGAGTGATATTCCGGGTCAGGTGCGCGACACCGAACATGAGGTCAACCGTGCCGAAGAGGACGTCAGCCAGGCCCGCGACCCGCGGCGGCCCCTGGGTGAGTAGATAGTCGACACGGTTGGAGTTGCGACCGAGGGTCGCGCTGATCGACGCCGCCGAATCAAGGATTGTGTTGAGTTCGGGTTCACTGGTCGCGACGTCGTGAAGGGCCTGCAAACCGGCACGACGCAGGGAGATCAATTCCGCCGGGCTCGGCATCGCCGAATTGACCTCGTTCACCACCGATGCGATGTCGGCAAATGGTGCACCGACAACGAACGTCGAGATCGAACGCAACATATCCTCGACGTTGTCCGCGGGCGAGGTCTGCGAGCGTGGGAGATGACCGCCATCGGACAGCGTGCCTTTCGACCCAGAAGTCGGCTGACTGAGATTGACGTAGAGATCGCCCAGCAGAGACGACTGTTTGATTCTCGCGGTGGTTTGGGCGGACAGCACCACACCCTTTCGGATGTGGGCGTCAACCACGGCATCGCGGTCACGGAGGCTGATAGTGTCCACTATCCCGACCTCGACGCCATCGAGATACACCTTTGCCTTCGCCGGAAGGTTGAGCGCGCTCGCGAATGCGATGGAGATACGGTAGCCGTCACCGGACATCGCGGTGCCAGGTAGTGGCAGGTCAATCGCCTGTACACCACATCCAGTGAGCAATAGCGCCATCGCTGCGACGATCGGTGCACACCTCGCCAAAATCCGGTCACCCCGCTTTCTAGCTGATCGCGTCATCATCGCGCCCCGCTCATCGAAGTCAGCAGATCAGCCAGATTCATCGACAACTTCTTCCCACCCGACGTAGTCACGAATCGCGGTGACTTATAGGTGAAGAGCAGCGCGTGCATGATCGGATCGACCAGTCCGGGAAGCTTTCCCATCGCGATCGGCAGGTATCGGATCAGGTCCCCGATGTTGTCGACACGCTTGAGCAACTCGTGCGAATACGGGACAAGGGTATCTGCCAGGCCATACAGCTGCTTGTCATATCTGCCGATATTGCGTACGGCGACGGGTAGGAATTCGTTGGCGTACGCGAGCGCCTCTCCCAGTCCGTTCGTCGCGCCCTGAACGGCGCGCACAACGCCGCTGAGGTTGTCGAGCAAAGCCTTCAAATCGGGCCAGTTCGTGACGAACATATTGGTCAGCGAATAAAGCGAATCCACCATGCGCCGTACGGTCCCGTCGACCTCGGAGGTGTTTCCCAGAACCTTCGACAACGACCCCAGAAACTCGTTGAGCTGCGGGCCGGTCCCATCGGTGATCGCCGTCGCATTTGCGATGAATTTGTCGAGGGCTTCGCGCCCTTGCCGGATCTGAGTTGGATCGTTGCCGCCAAGGAGCGCCGCTGCCGTGCGATTCACGCCGTCAAGGGTGTCGCTGATCCCCTTCGGCGTTCGTGTTCGGTTGAGCGGAATGCAGCGTGCCACCGGATAAGTCGCTCCGGCCGTATACGGTTTGGTGAATTCCACACGTCGATCGGTCACAATCGAACTGGCGACCACCAATGCGCCGACATCAGCTGGCAGTTTCAGACTCTTGCGCACCTTCATATGGACTTCGACTCCCGCGCGGCGCTGCTCGATTCGGTCGATCCGCCCCACCGTGACGCCCAGCATCGAGACGTTGTTGCCGACGTACAAACCGGTCGCATCGGTGAACTCCGCGCATATTCGCTGAGATTGCAGACCGACCATTTCCATCGGTGACTGCGATGCCGCGGTGACCGTACCGACGACGACGATCAGAGCGGCCGCCAAGAGTGCGGCTCGGTGTGCCGCGAGATAGCTGACGACTTTCGCGCGGTTCAGCATGTCGTCCCCGGTGCTGGTACACACAGTCCACTGTTTCGAACGGTAATCGCCGATTGATCGACGAGAAGCCCCTTTGTCTGGTCAACACCAATCATCTTGCTGATCGTCTCGATAGCCTTCTTTAGCTGTTCGATCGCGGTGTCAGTCTTGCCGAGATCTCCCGTCAGTTTGCGGAAGATCTCCTCCACCCCAGAGATCGACGGCTCGATATGGTCGCCGAAATCCACGATCGGTCGGTGCACAATCGCCGCCAACCGCCGCAATGACTGGAAAGTCGTCACCAACTGCTGCCGATGAGTGCCGAGTTTTACCGCGACAACACCTAGACTTCGCACGAACGCGGCCAGGAGCGCCTTATCTTCGGCAATCGCTGCCACATATTCGTCAGCAACCCGCATTCCGCTGGTCAGCTGTCCGGACTGGTTTGCCAGGCCCGAGATAAGTGACGAACTCTCCGACATCAGGTTCCGAACCGCATCGGGTTCACCGGCAATCGCCCGATTTACCTCATCGATGGTGTTCCGCAACGTCGTACCGTCGAACTTGTCGACTGCTGGCGCCGCCGCTTCGAGTGCATTTGTGAGTTCGAACGCCGTCTTGGCGCGTTCCGGTGGGATCATCGTGTCACCCAACGGTCGTTGTCCAGCGGGTTGAACAGCCAGATAGTGGCCGCCGACCGGGGTCAGAAGTTTGACTTCGACCGAGGTCCGGTCGCCCAGCCACTGGTCACTGTCGACGGTGAATTTCACCGTTACTCGGTCACCGTCGAGTTCAACCGACTTCACGGCACCGACGTTGACGCCAGCGATTCGGACCAGGTCACCGGCATTAAGCGCCCCCGAATATCGCAACTGAGCAGCATATGCCGACTGTCCGAACGGAAACACGAAAATGAGAGCTGCGACGATCAATCCGATCACCGCGACAGACATTCCGGCCGCACCCCACCGGAAATCCGATCCACGGGTCAGATTCACTCGACTCATCAGGTCTTTCATCGACAAACCACCAGCCGCTGATTAGCCAGGACTATGCTGCCGATTCCTGGGATATCCGCTCGCCCCTTGGTACAAGTGAAATTCTGCGGGGCGGTCAAGCCGGACATCGAGTTGTTGAACCCGGTGATCAGCGTGGGCAACAGTGCAAGCGCTTCGGCGACCTGTTTCGTTGGTGGGAACACTCGCCGAAGGAATGAGTCGAGCGGTCCGTAACTGTCGTCGTAGGCAGCCTCCAACTGTCCGAGCAAGTCTGCGCCGCGAGTGAGCGTTTCATTCGCGTCGATTGAACTCTTCACAATTCCGTCGGCTCGGTTGGCGATATCGCCGACAATCAAATTGAGCTGCTTCACCAATTCTCCAACCTGCTGGGACTTTCCTGCGATCGACTGCGACACGATCCCCAGGTTCCCGATCAGAACCGTGATCAGTTGCTGACGATTAGAGGCGAATTTGCTGAGCTGTTCGATATCACGCAACGCTGGACCGATCCCACTGCCATCGCCCTGGATGACGCGCAGCAAATTTTCACCGAAGGTGTTGAGTGCCGCGGGATCTAGTGTCGTGAATAACGGCTGCAGTCCGTTGAATAGAACGGAGACGTCGAACGAGGCGATAGTGTTCGCAAGCGGAATCGTCGATTCGGGCGGCAGTGGCGATCCGTCCTGATCAGCCCGTATCAACTCCACGTAACGTTGGCCGACGAGGCTCTGGTATCGCACGGCAACCTTTGTATTGTCGAAGATCGGCTCATCGGATTTGACAGTGAATCCGACCCTGGCCAGCGCACCATCGAGCGTGATCGACTTGACCTTGCCGACCTGAACACCCGACATCCGAACGTCGCTGCCGGTGAATAATCCAGAGACATCGCTGATGACGGCGGTAAAGGCGCGCTGCTCTCCTTCCACCGGAGTCCGCAAAGAATTGACCACCAGAGTCAGACATGCGGCGACTATCGCGGCGAATATCCCCAGTTTTAGCGCTAGGCCAACTGTCCGCCTCATCGGCCGGCCACCTTGTTCGGGCCGACTGAACGCGTGACTTGCGGGAAATTGGTTGCGATGATGCGCAACTGGAGCTGTGGCCGACCCGCTACGTTCGGGAATGCCGCGCGAATATTCGCTATCAATTCTGGTATCCGATCGACTGCGGGCGCGATGCTGCCGATTGACACGGCGACTGGGATCACGAGGTCGAGCGCGGTCGCCGCGATTTTGCTGAACTGACCGTTATGCGTCCGGAACAGATCACCGAGTGGGTAGAGCAGTTTGTCGTTCAGACCCGCGATCGCACGCTTGGTACGGGCCCGATTCCGTTCTGTGCCAAGGAACTTCGCCTGCTCTAGCAAGTCGACCACACCGGCGACCAGCAGTGGAACCATGGACTCGGCTGCCCCCGAAATCTCCGCTCCCGTTGCCAGATACTTTCGGATCGGTCCGATCTGGTTGTCGCGGAGCATCCGTCCGGCGTTGAGAAATGCGACCAACGACTTGCCAATTCCACGCGCATTCGTGACGAATAGTCGCAGGAGACCGATAACTTCCGGATCACCAATCGTCGCGGCCAACTTACCGGCCCGAGAGAAGACGTCACTCACGGTCACCTGAGTCGAATCACGACCGATGGAAAGCGTCGCGCCGTCCCGCAACGGAGCGCCGCCGGGGGTTTTGATTAGTTCGATGGCGGTGGCACCGAATAGATTCGACGATGCGAATCGTGCCCGAACGTGATCGGTGAGATGTACGACTTGATTCGGCTCCAGTTCCAGCTCAATCCGCTGCTCCCCGTAGCCGACGGTATCGATCCGCCGCACCTTGCCGATCGAGAGTCCATTCAGTTTCACATCCGCGCCGGTGGTCAACCCTTCGCCGATCGTGGAAGCGTTGACCGTGACCCTGAACTTATTCTGAAATTCGCCTGTTGCGTACATCGAGAGAACAATGCCAACACAGATCATCACCAGCAGCAGCGCAATGCCGCGTAGTCGGATCGTCGTCGGGCTGAGTGCGCGGCCGGATTTGGTTGACATGGCGTACTACCCCGAAATCCTGATGCCGACGTCAAGACCCCAGAAGGTGAGCGTCAGCATCATGTCCGCGATCACCACGACAATGAGGCTCGCGCGAATGGCTTGACCCGAGGCCCGCCCCACGCCTTCCGGGCCACCTGCCGCGTAGAAGCCCTGATAGCTGTGGATCAGAGTAACCAGCACCACGAAGACGCCGACTTTAATAATCGAGAAGACCACATCGCTTGGCTGAATGAATGCCTCGAAATAGTGGTAGTAAGTGCCACTGGATTGACCGTGGATCACGTTGACCACCAGGGCACACGAAATATAGCTCAAAATCAGTGTGAGCAGGTACAACGGCACAGTGGTGATGAGTGCCGCGATGACCCGGGTAGTCACCACAAATGGAATAGGCTCTACTGCCATTGCTTCGAGCGCGTCGATCTCCTCATTGATTCGCATCGCGCCGATCTCCGCCGTTATCCGACAGCCAGCTTGAATCGCGAATCCGATCGCAGCGATCATGGGGGCCATCTCACGCGTATTCGCATAAGCCGAGACAAATCCGGTTAACGGCCCCATTCCCACCATATTCAGCGCGCTATACCCCTCGATGCCGATCGAGCCGCCCACGGCCAGACCCATCAATACGAGTACCGATACAGTGCCACCGCCGACCACGACCTTGCCGTTGCCGAAGGTGATATCGGTGAGTACCACCATCGTTTCGCGCCGGTAATAGCGAAGGGTATGCGGCACCGACCGCAGCATTAGCCAGTAGAAGGTGACTTGGCGCCCCAACTCGTCGGCGGGCGAGGTAACCGCGCGCGTACCGAGGCGAATGGCACGTCCCGCGCGCGACTGACCAAACGTAGTTTGGGAGAGCGTCACCATGTGATCACCCGATCCTGGCAGGTAAGAACATCGAAACGAGTTGTGTGATGATGACGTTCAGGACGAATGCCGAAATCACACCGATCACGACCGCCGCGTTGACCGCCGATGCGACCCCGCGCGGCCCGCTGCTGGCTTCAAGACCACGCTGACATGCGACGATTACAATGACCACGCCGAAAATCAGAGCCTTGGCAAGCGCGACAACTAGGTCGGATACCGTCGCGAACGCGGCGAAGGACGCCAGGTAACTGCCTGGTACCCCATTCTGGAACATGATGGTGATCGCGTACCCGACCCCGACTCCCATGAAGATAATCAGGACGCACAGCATCGGCGACAACAACATCATCGCGATCATCCGGGGTGCGACGATCCGCCGCGCGGGGTCAATGCCCATCGTGCGCATGGCATCAAATTCTTCGCGGATCGTTCGCGCGCCGAGATCTGCGGCGATCGCCGAGCCGGCGGCACCACCGAGCAGCAGTGCCGAAACCATCGGCGAGCCCTGCCGAATCACGCCCAGTCCGCCGGCGGCACCGGCCATCGACGTCGCACCGACTTGTTGGCTCAGACTGCTGACCTGCACCGAAACGATGACACCGAACGGAATGGAGACGAGCACCGCAGGTACCGCGGTGACCCGGATGATGAACCATGCCTGTGCTGCGGTCTCGGCCCACGGGAACCTTAGAGCCAGTGTGTCACCCACGGTATAGACCAATGCCTCGACAAAAAGCTTGAGTGCGCGGCCAGTAGTGGCGATAGCCGATTTGGTGGCATCGAGCTGATACTTGACGACCCGAATGATCACATTCGGCAATTGCTGCCCCGGCTTCGTGGCCGAACGATCGCTGACCGCAGTCACACCGCGACCGCTTCCAGGGCTACGGCAGCGATTTGCAGCGCGACGTTGTCGGCCTGTTCGGTCGGAAGCATGTGCCCGCTGGACGGGTATTCGACCAACCGGCCAGCGACTCCCGCGGCGAGAGTTCGTGAATGCGAAGGTGCGAAAAACCTATCTCTTCCACCTGCCAGAACGACTACCTTGGCGTGCCGATAGGTCGCCGCTACCTTGATGCGGTCATGGTCGGCGATCGAGCCGATCAACGATGCGATTGCGGGCATATGCGCCTGACTCGACTGCGCGATAGTTGAGGCCAATTGCCGGCGTGACGGGTGAGCACCGAACGCGCCGCGGGCGAACTGTCGGACCAAGGGGGCCGGGCGCTGCGGCACAGCCGCATGGCGCACTGCCATCTGGACGAATCGGGTCGCTCCGCGAGCGCCGGGAATGCGTTCGAGTGTTTTCCCAAGGCCGGGTGTCGTTGCGACGAATACCGCCCCGGTGACTCGTCGAGCCACCAAGTCCGGGTGCCGCTGCGCAAGCGCGAGCATCGTCATTCCGCCAAGTGAGTGGCCAGCCAGCACCAACGGCCCGGTCGGCACCAGGCGCCCGACGACGAACGCGAGATCGTCCGCGAGGGTCTCGAGAGATGGTTCACCACCGCTTGAACCACCGTGACCGCGGGAGTCATAACTGATCACCCGCAGCCGCGTTGAGCTGGCGGTCAGCTTGTCCGAGACCTGGTCCCAGACCTCTGATGTCAGCGACAGACCGTGCAGCAGCACAATCGTCGCGACCGGATCGGCCGCTCCCGCGTCGGAAACGAATAGTTCCGCGCCATCGTTCGTGCGCAAGTTGTACCGCCGTTGGATTGCCATTTGTGACCTCGAGTTCTGCGATGGAAATTAGTTGCTCATCACACAGGAACATAGCCGTCATACGTCCCGACTGATGTGTCATTGTCATAAATAGTTTGATGAGACTACTGGTCGAACTCGATCTCGATTTGATCGCTGATCGGCACCGCCTGGCATGCCAGCGTCAGCCCCGCCGCAAGATCCGCTTCGACGAGTGTGTCGTTCTTGCGCATCTGGACTTCTCCTGAACGCAGGGTGCATGCGCACGCACTACACGCACCTTCTCGACACGAATAGGGTGCGTCGATGCCCTTGCTCAGCAGTACGTCGAGCAGAGCGACTTCACGAGGCCACGCGAGGGTGTGGGTCTGGCCCGCCAGCTCGACCGTTACCTCGGCCGAATCCGCTCCTTCTTCGAATGGCGGAATCACGATGTCGGCGAATGGATCACCGGCCAAGGATTGGAAGACCTCGGTATGTACATGCTCGAGAGGGACCTGCGCCGCACGCATCGCAGCTTGGGCGGCAGACATGAATTTGGCCGGCCCGCACAGATATACATCGAATTTTCCGAACGGCCGGAACGCGTGTGCCATGCCTTCGACTGTCGGCATTCCTTCGTGATCATCGAGTCGGTGAAACACCGTGAACCGATCGGGAAACTCGAGCAGAATTTCCTCAAGTTCAGATCCGAAGATCACGTCGTCGTGAGTCTTATTCGCATAGTAGAAGTACACCGTGGCCGTTCCGCCGATCAGCGCGGATTTCGCGATGGACAGTAGTGGCGTCGCCCCACTCCCCGCGCCGACCAGAAGTAGATCTTGGTGCAGCGACCGCGGAACGAACTTTCCCGACGGCGACAGCACGGTCAGCAGATCGCCGGCCCGCAGATTGTCGCAGAGCCAATTCGACGCATAGCCACCTGGCACGCGTTTAACCGTGATGATCAGATTATCGTCTAGGTGTGGCGAGCTCGACAACGAGTAGCACCTGGCAACCGAGCTATCCTCACCATTTGGTACTCGCACGGTCAGAAATTGTCCAGGCAAGTAGCGAAACTTCCGTACCAGACTGTCGGGTACACCCAAGATCACCGAAACCGCGTCAGCGGTCTCGGCGACGACCTCGAGGACTTGCAGGGTCTGAACGTGTGTATTAGTCGCCACTTGCGCGATATCGACAGTACTCACAGTTCGATGCCTAGCTTCTCTCCAACCTTGAATCCAAGCCGTGCGAACGGAGCGCCGATGTCCTGATAACGAGGACCAATGACGCGCGGAATTGCGTCGAATACTCGGGCGTCAGGACCGATCAATACTCGGGGGCGGTTCGCGCGAACCCCTCGGATGATCGCGCGTGCCGCTGAATCTGGACGAGTGAAAGCGACGAGCTGGAATCCACGATTCATGAACTCCGCCTTGTCATCTGCCCCCACACCACGCGCATTCGCGATGATGTTGGTCTTGATACCCCCAGGATGTACGCAAGTAACACCCACCGGGTACTTGCCAATCTTCATTTCTTGCCGGAGCGACTCGGTGAAACCACGTACCGCGAATTTGGCAGCGTTATATGCGCTCTGCGTCGGGATACCCATTAGTCCGAAAACCGAGGAGACATTGGCGATGTGAGCATCGCCCGATTCGATCAAATGCGGCAGGAACGCCTTGGTCCCATATGTGACACCCCAGAAGTCAATATTCATAACCCATTCAAAATCCTCCCAGGTCATGTCTTTCACCTCAGCCCCCAAGGCGACACCGGCATTATTGAACAAGAGATTGGCGCGTCCGAACTCGCCAATAACATCGTCGGCGTGCTGGTAGAAGGCATCCTTGTCGGCCACATCGAGGGTGTACGGAATGGCTTTTACACCGACCTTTTCACACATCGCCGCGGTATCTGCTACGCCGGCCGTGTCGATATCTGAAAGCGCTAGCGCCGCGCCTTCGTCGGCCAGTCGGAGCGCTAGGCCCCGCCCAATACCCGACCCCGCGCCGGTAATCACAGCGACCTTATTGCGAAAATTCTTCATGGGTCTTGCCTCTCTGAATGATGGTAGTAGCGATCAAACCGCGGAACGCGCGGCCAACTGATCGACTGGTTTCGTGGCGGAGATCTTGTTGAGGAACTCGTACTCTTCGGTGGCGACGTGGCGCGTCTCCAGCCAGTACTTCCAGGTATAGCCTGGCCACAGCGTCCGGTTATTGCCGTGCGCGTCGAGATACCAGCTTTGGCAACCGCCGGTATTCCACACTGATTTCGACAACTTCTGCTGAAGCTGTTCGTTGTATGCCGTTTGGATCTCCGACCGTGGCACGATGGCGTCCACTCCACGTCGGCCGACCATCCGAATGGCTTCGCTCACATAGCGGATCTGTGACTCGATCATGAAGATGATCGACGTATGCCCGAGGCCGGTATTGGGACCCAACAGGAAGAACGCATTGGGCATTCCATCGACGGAGATTCCATGGAGTGCCTGCGGCCCTTCGTTGCGGAAACGCGTCACAAGATCCGCGCCATGCCGGCCGGTGATATCGAGTGATTCAAACGAGTCAGTGACGTGGAATCCGGTGCCATAGATGATAACGTCAGCTTCTCGCTCGACTCCATCGGCGGTGACGATTCCGGTCTTGGTTACCCGTTCAATTCCTTCGGTGATTACCGCCGACTTATCCTGGTTGAGTGCCGAGTAGTACGTATTCGAGCCGAGCAACCTTTTGCAGCCCGGGCGATAATTTGGGGTGAGTTTTCGACGTGTTTCGGGGTCATCGATCTGCTTACGGATATGTCGCTTCCCCACGATCTCGACCACTTTGAGCAGGGCCGGTCGATTGTTAAGCGCGTATGCACCTGCCTCAGCCCCCCAGTAGAGCCCCGATCGGAAGCCGCGGCGTAGACCCGGCACCCGCTCGAGGGCCTTGCGCACTATTCTCGGGATTTCGAGGTTCTCTCGCGGCAGCACCCACGCCGGAGTGCGCTGATAAAGTTGGAGTTCGGTGACGTCGTCGACGATCTGCGGGACGAACTGAATCGCGCTGGCACCGGTGCCGATGACGGCAACCTTTTTGCCGTTGAGATCGGCCGAGTGATCCCATTGCGCAGAATGAAATGCGCGTCCGGCGAACTCGTCAATTCCGGGCAGATTGGGGATGCTGGGGATATGCAGCGCGCCAATCGCTGAGACGATGAATTGGGTGACATATTCCTGCCCATCGGCAGTCCATATATGCCAACGCATCTCGTCGTCATCCCACCGCCCGCGCTCGGCGACCTTTCCGAATGACAGATACTTGTATATATCGTATTTCTCAGCTACCTCACGCAGATAGTCGAAAATCTCCGGCTGATAGGACCACAACCGCTGCCAATTGGATCTCGGCTCGAATGAGTACGAATACAGGTGAGTTGGCACGTCACACGCCGCGCCCGGATAGGTGTTATCCCGCCAGGTTCCGCCGACTTCGTCGCCCTTCTCCAAAATGATGAAGTCGCTGCGACCCTGCTTCGTCAGCTCAATCCCCATTCCGAGGCCCGAGAAGCCTGACCCAATGATCAGCACACCGGTATGGATGGGATCTCCGGGAACTTTGGGCCCGGTCTTCCGATTGGCCGTTTTGGCCGCTGACTTAGTTGCCATTATCTCGTTGTGCTCCTGACTGATGGTGAGCGAGGCAGCCCCGCAGCGCGGCACGAGAGTCGTGTCGCGGTTGAGAATTTTGAGGAGTGGCGACAAGCGCGCCGATGTCGGCGAAAGCCGAATAGAACACCGCCGCGGTTAGGCGGGTATAGCTCGCAACGTTCGGGCAGCAGCGTTGCCGGATCTGACTAATACACCCACTTCTCGGACTACGACCGACGACCTCTCATGCGGAACCATATGTCCGGCGCCCGGTTCATCGATGAGTAGTGCGCCGTCGATACTCTCAGCGATCCGCCGGCCATGGCGAGCCGGCGTGAGATGGTCGTTCGCACCCGTGAGCACGACGGTCGGGATCGAGTCGAAGTACGGCAAAACGTGGTCCCGCTCATGCAGCAGCAGCGCTTTGCCGAGGTCGGCGACGACTCCCGGATCGGCCAGGCGCATCTGTTCGATCGTGTCTTCCAAATGAGATCGTGACGCCTTCCCGCCATACAGGCCAAAGCGCATCCCCAGCCGGGTGAGCGAAGTGGATCTCATCATTTTCGGTCGGTTCAAGCGCAGAACCCACGGGGACGCCGCGATGAATCCCGGCACATATTTGACCGGTGCCCAGATCTTCCCCGACGACGTGCACGCGAAGACCGCGCCAACGACTCGCTCGGCAAGTAGCCGAGGCCAGTTTTCGGCCAACGCCATCAGGGTCATACCTCCTAGTGAGTGCCCGACCAGCACCAGGTCGCCGCTCGGCGCACATACCTCGATCACACTCTTGAGGTCGGCCGCGAGTCGCGGCAGCGTCGCGCTGCCTGCCGGGCCACTGGTCGACAGTCCATGTCCGCGCGCGTCGTAGGTCACCGTCCGGATGTCATCACCCAGATCTCGGTGCAGACCTGCGACGACGTCATCCCACAGTCGGCCAGCCAGGGTCCAGCCGTGTGTGAATACGACCGTGGTCGGAGCGAACGATGAGCCGAAGACCTCAACGCTCAGCTCCGCCGAGTCATCGGTTCGGACTATCTGCCGACTCACGCAGCGACCGATCGCTTGCGGGAACGCTTGATTTCATCGACGACGTCGCTGGGCAGCGAACGCGACATGATCAGAATGCGGGTACTTACCCGACCCTTGATGAATCCGGCTTCGTAGCAAAAGCGCAGCAATGGCTCTCCGGCAAAGACAGCACGCTTACGATATTCCGGGCTCAGTTGACTTTCGATGAGACCGCGCATCATTCCGATCCCAGTGGATCGATATACCTTCGGCGTCACTAGCGCCGGAAGGACGCCGAATACCATCACCGCGAATGCGCCACGGTGTATCGCGTTGTACACCTTGCCGTGCGCTTCCATTGACCGCACCATTTCTTCGCGGGCGTAGGTAATATGACGGGCCTCTTCGAGCACGTGGATCTTCATCAGCTGGCGGAAATGCGGCTGAATCGACTCATCGGCACTGGCTTCGCGCTGCAGTCGATCGAGTACCTCCTCGATCAGGAGTGTTCCCGCATATGACGCCGGCCCCAGTGGCACGAGACCAACCAGCCGCACAAGTTTCAGCAACGACTTCGGATAGGTATACGGTTCCAGGCCCGTCTTGTTGACCAACCGACTGAACATCGTCGAGTGTCGAGTCTCTTCGCCGACCTCTGCCAGCGCATAGCGGCAGTGATCATCGACCAAGTCGGGATTCTCCAGCACCGCCCGCATCAACATCATCGACAGGCCGACCTCCGCGTAGAGGCCAAAGCTGAGGATCGCAACAGCTTCGTGGCGACCTAATTCGTCGCGCTCGTCCTCACTCATCGCGTCCCACGTCTTGGTGCCGTACATGGTTTGGCGATGCGGCGGCAGCCAGCGCTTGTCATCTGCGAGGGGCTGGTCCCAATCGATGTCCAATTCGGGGTTGTAAGCGCGTTCAGCGGTAGAACGCAGCAAACGCTGTGCCGTCTTCTGCCGATCGCCAACCATCCGCCCTTTGGTCGCCGATGCACCGGCCATGTTCACGACCTCGGGTGTCGCCTCAACTGTCATGATTCCTCCTACTCGCGGTATCACATACTTGAGATACCATTGTGTCCTGGCTCACTCTGGGTGTCAATAGGTTCGACGTGGTGTTTACGTCAGTCGACGACTGTGCGCGGCATCGATGCGGGGTGCGGCAAGATCCGGCCCAACCGAAGAATCGCGCGCTCGGTAACCGAGCCGAATATTCCTTGCTCGATGCCGAACCGAACAAACGAGTCGGTCATCGCACGCGCCCTCATTCGGAACTGATCATCTTTTCGCGCCATTCGCAGACCGTCGCGCGGCGAGATGCCCACCGATCTATAGACCCCACCGTTGAGCAAAATCGGATAAAGCCGCGCCGCGAGGACTGCCAGTACGTGACGGCCAATCAGAACGGAAAGCGCGCTCGAGTCGGCGAGCGCGGCGCGAAACTCCATTCGAGAAAACTCGATGTGGCGCTCGTCAGATATCTCGTGGATACGCATCGTCTGCCGAACGTGAGGCTGCAGCGAAGGATCCGACGCCAGCGCGACAGCGAAGCTGTGGATAGCCTCCTGAACCAGCAAGATCATTCCGGCGGTTATGAACCCGGACGGCATGAATAGAATCGTCTTCGATAGCGCCCACGCCCCTGCGCCACCCCGATTGTTTGGGAGGTCCGCCTTGTTCACCAGTCGGGAAAACATCGCACTATTACGCGTCTCCTCCTGAATCGCTTTGAGTGAGTAACGCGTGTAGTCGTCCATCAGATTCGGGTTCTCGGCGACATTGCGGAACATCAGCATCGTCAGCGCTCCCTCGGCGAGAATGCCGAAGTTGAGAAAATTGACCAGCTCGTGTCGCCCCAGCTCCCGCCGCTGAATCGCACTCATCCGTTCCCACGCGGTGGTGCCATAAAGTGACGCTAGCCGCGGCGGTAACCAGTCGAGATCGACGTCGGCCGGTGCCGACCAGTCGACATCGAGATCGCCGTCATAGGTCTCATTGGCCGACGACAGCAGCAACCGCTGGGCCGTGTATCGACGCTCTGCGATGTGGCTCCGGTATTCGACCGGTCCACCGTCGACAGTGAGCGGGATGTCCCCGCTGAAATCCTCATTGTTATCCAATGACCTGCTCCTCTTCTTTGTTGTAAGCGGGGCCTGCCGCTGTTTCACTGCCGGAAAGTCGCTCAACGTCCAATCGCACTCCCATCGCCCTCAATCTGGGAATCAACGCATCGCCCAGCGCCACAGCGGGAGTCAATACACCCCCGAACGTCGAGAGCCGTTCTCCGTCGAGGGCGAGCGCGAGGCCGACCTGCGCGAGAATCACCGCCGTCGCGGCATATCCGGGATCACCCGTCATCGCGAATGTTGCTCGATAGCGCGCGCCGGTGGTGGTGCGCGTGTAGGTCTCGAAGGTGAAGTGGCCCTTTGCCCTACTCTTCGCATTCGGGCCACTGCCCGACGCCGGCAGGATTGCATCTGTTACCAGTTCAGGGACGTACTTGATCAGGCCGGCGAGAGGCATCATCGAAAGACCGCCCGCCATTATCGAAGCGGGGAGAAGTGACAGCGGCCCTCCCGGAACAGCCATTACCTCGGAATATTTGAATCGTCGCCCATAGGACCAGTCCGTCAGGGTGTTACTGCGTCGGACCACTCGGGTGTTATGCGGACCCATGAAGAAGCCACCCGCCCAGCCCCGCAAACCATCGTCGATGGTTCGCAGCGCGACAAGCCGCCCATCGGGCTGGCGGCCGAGTTCGGGTTCCTCATTCCGGCGGTCGCTGTGCGTATACGGATCTTGCGCGTGCCGACGCGCGACGGGATCCGCGGCCATCGCGCGCCCATGCGCGAGTCCCGACGCCGCGGTCCCGCCACTGAAACCACCTCGCACACGCCGTACCACCATCGTGGTTTCGGTTAGACTGCCCTCATGGTCTGCACGCGCGGCATCGCGAAGCAGCCAGACCAGCAGGTCTGATGGCACCGAGTCGAATCCGCTGCTATGCACGATCCGCGCTCCACTCCGGTTGGCATCCGAACCGAAAGTCAGAATGCTTTCCCGGACGAAGAGCGGCTCCCCGGTCAGGTCGGCATAGTCCGTTCCCGCCTGCGCGCATGCGCGCACAACCTCGAGCCCATAGTGCGTATAGGGCCCGACAGTGCTGACTACGACTTTCGCCGCCTCGGCCATTGCCGCGGTGGTGTGCGGTCGCTCGACATCCACGATCAACGTCTCAACCGCGGTGCCATTCGCAGCGCATCGCCGAGCAGCCACGTCGAGTTTGACCTGGTTACGCCCGGCAAGCGCGATCCTCATTCCCGCCGGCGCCACTGCGGCAAGCTCGTCGGCGGTGAGCCCGCCGACGAATCCCGTCGCTCCGAATAGCACCAGGTCGAACCTCCTGCTGTCACCCGCAGACGAACTTTGTGAAGCTGTTGCCATCTGACATCCCTGTCCAATCGGTCCTCAATCAAGTGATCTAGACCACTAAAGTGTGCGGTACTTAAGGTACCGTATACTTAGATTCCAGGGAAGGGAACTGAATCAATCAGGATGGCTACCGGGACTTCCGCAAGCCGCCAGCCAACTACAAGCCAGAGAGCAGGGTCAGGATGCCAACTCACGAGGCCCCCCGTTTCCACGACGACCCCCACGAAGAGTCCGATTACATCGGGCTCGCGACGATAATCGTGCGAGGCACCGAGATCAAAGTTGAAATCGAAATGCGCGGCTATCGTGAACCGATCGACGGCATCTTTCGCTGGATCGGTCGAGCCAAACCGAACGACGAACTGACCGAGATCGTCGGGGACCTGCAACGGATGCCCGCAACGATCCGCACGCCATATGGTTCACGCGAGGCATTCGTCGGCGATGTCGATTTCTGGGGCCGCTACCGGATCATCGGGAAGAGCACCCCACCGTTTAACGTCGTGACCGAACTTGCCGATATGTAAAAGCCGCGGACGTAGTGGGATTACGCCCCGCCGGGGCGGGCGCGGCTCAAGAAGCGGCGCCCGCCCCGATCGCGTAGTCGTAGAACCCGCGGCCTGACTTCTTACCCGTCCGGCCAGCCTCGACCATCCGAAGCAACAGCGGCGGTGGCGCGAACAGCGGTTCCTTGTACTCCTCGTACAACTTGTCCGCGATAGCTTTCACGGTGTCCAGGCCCACCATGTCACTGAGTTTGAGTGGTCCCATCGGATGGGCGCAGCCGAGGACCATCGCGCGATCGATGTCGTCAACCGTTGCGAGACCACCTTCGACCATCCGGATGGCGGATAACAGATACGGGACAAGGAGCGCGTTGACCACGAACCCGGAGCGATCGACGCAGCGCACAACCTGCTTGCCGAGCACATCCTGAGCGAAAGACTCTGCCCGACAATATGTTTCGTCGTCGGTATCAAGTGTGGTGACCAGTTCCACCAGCGGTAGCACCGGGACGGGGTTGAAGAAGTGCATACCGATCACGCGGCCCGGGTTAGTCGTCGCCATCGCGATTTTCATGATCGGAATCGACGACGTATTCGACGCGAGCACGGCGTCGGGATCGGTGACGATCGAGTCCAACCGGCCGAAGACCTCGGTCTTGATCGTCTCGTCCTCGATGATTGCCTCGATCACCAATTGACGATCGGCGAACTCCCCCAGTTCGCAGGTGAATCGCACACGGTCGACCGCTTGATCCCGTTCGCGGCCAGTCAGTTTGCCGCTGGATACGCCACGGTCGAGCGATTTGAGGATCCGGGCGCGGCCGGCGTCGAGCAATTGGGCGTTCGACTCGAAGACCAGCACGTCAACCGAAGCACGCGCGCATACCTCGGCGATACCCGCACCCATCTGTCCGGCCCCGACGATACCGACTCGAGTAGCACTCGAAACCATACGAAAATCCTTACACACCAACAGAATTGGCGAGAAACCGAGAGAAAGGGTAACCCCCGTGGGGGAACGCCCAAAACCAATTACCTACAAGTCGGGCGGCCCGCAACGAAAGTCACGAGCCGCCCAACTAAATCGCTAAAGACGCCGAGAGGGAGTCATTCCTAGTGGAACTGGCCCTCTTCGGTTGAGCCCTTCAGCGCTGCGGTCGACGTGTTGGGGTCAACCGTGGTGGCGATCCGGTCGAAGTAACCGGCGCCAACCTCACGCTGGTGCTTGGTCGCGGTGTAACCGCGCTCCTCGGCAGCGAACTCGCGCTCCTGCAGATCGACGTAGGCCGACATCTGGTTACGGGCGTAGCCGTAAGCCAGGTCGAACATCGAGTAGTTGAGGGCGTGGAAGCCGGCCAGGGTGATGAACTGGAACTTGAAGCCCATCGCGCCGAGCTCGTTCTGGAACTTGGCGATGGTGTCGTCGTCCAGGTGCTGCTTCCAGTTGAAGGAAGGCGAGCAGTTGTAGGCCAGCAGCTGGTCGGGGAATTCCGACTTGACGGCCTCGGCGAACTTCTTGGCGACCTCGAGATCGGGCTTGCCGGTCTCCATCCAGATCAGGTCAGCGTAGGGAGCGTAAGCCTTCGCACGGGCGATGCAGGGCTCGATACCCTTCTGCACGTTGTAGAAGCCTTCGCTGGTGCGCTCACCGGTGACGAACGGCTTGTCGCGCTCGTCGACGTCGGAGGTGATCAGGGTTGCGGCCTCGGCATCGGTACGCGCGATGACAACAGTGGGGGTACCGGCGACGTCGGCGGCCAGGCGAGCCGAGGTCAGGGTGCGGACATGCTGCTGGGTGGGGATGAGCACCTTGCCACCGAGGTGGCCGCACTTCTTCTCCGAGGCGAGCTGATCTTCCCAGTGGGTACCGGCGGCACCTGCGGCGATCATGGCCTTCTGCAGTTCGTAAACATTGAGTGCGCCACCGAAGCCGGCTTCACCGTCGGCAACGATCGGGACCAGCCAGTTGTCGACGGACTTGTCACCCTCGGTGGCAGCGATCTCGTCGGCGCGCAGCAGTGCGTTGTTGATGCGGCGAACCACGGCCGGAACCGAGTTGGCCGGGTACAGCGACTGGTCGGGGTAGGTGTGGCCGGACAGGTTGGCGTCACCGGCGACCTGCCAACCCGAGAGGTAGATGGCCTTCAGGCCGGCGCGAACCTGCTGAACGGCCATGTTGCCGGTCAGCGCACCGAGAGCGTTGATGTAGGAGTCGTCACCCTTGGTGACACCCTCCCAGAGGATTTCCGCGCCGCGGCGAGCGAGGGTGTTCTCCTCGACGACCGAACCCTGGAGATCGGCGACCTGCTGTGCGGTGTAATCGCGGGTGATGCCCTTCCAGCGCGGGTTGGTGTCCCAATCCTGCTGGATTTCGGCGGCGGTGCGTGGCTTACCGACGTTGCTCATTAGCTACTTCGCTTTCTTCTACTGCGACCGGTTTGGAGTCGCTGTCGTCAAGGCTGTCGTCAAGGCGAGAGAATCTTGCAAAACCTTCGGCGCCTCTAGGCGGTGCCTGCAATGAGGATGCCACAGAACAAATACCCAGGTCCAACCCCTTTCGACTGTAAAATGGGGTTAGCTTTTCGCGCGACTTTGCAAAGTTTGCGAAACTGGTCGTGTGAATC
This sequence comes from Gordonia sp. CPCC 205333, assembly GCF_048537885.1. Classification (NCBI taxonomy): domain Bacteria; kingdom Bacillati; phylum Actinomycetota; class Actinomycetes; order Mycobacteriales; family Gordoniaceae; genus Gordonia; species Gordonia sp. CPCC 205333. Next base: position 154,548 of record NZ_JBCLVI010000002.1, read on the forward strand.
TTTCAGCGACGCCGCTAAAAAGTACGCGCGTACTGGGATTTTGGCGGCCGGAACCGAAACCACGGACGCCGACCACTCCCCCTAGACGGGCTGGCGTGGCCTCGGCCAGACTCTCGCGCAGTGAACAATTTCACACCCGCCCGCGCTATCTCGTCGCATCCCCAGCCGCCGAAAGGGCCTTACCGAATAGGCCGACGAAATCGTCGTCAGATATCGGCGCACGCGAACTGACAGCAGGTCTGGCGAAATCACTCGCCTCGCCCACCGACGTCAACTGCACCGTGACCGGAGCTACATCGGGTGCATCGAAGGTGAAACGGCCGGTTGCATATCCGGCGAGACTGACCGAAGTCGAGACCGAGCCGTCACCCAACCGCGTGCTGACGGTGCTGCGCACCACGAAGATGTCGATGACACGCAGCGAACCGATGCGGCCGGCATATCCGGCAGTCGACGATGCCAGTTCAGGCGGATCGAGCCGGACATGGTCGGTGGTGATGACCGCGCCCTTCATCGACCCACCCGTCACCGACGTCGTAGTACGCGCACAATCGCGGGTACTGGTGCGAATATCGGCGCCGACATCGCGAGGGACCGTCGATACCAATTCGGTGAGCCCCGCCGACAGGCTTCGAGCCCCGAGTACCGCCGAATTCGCCGGGGTAAGCGCCTTGTTGAACTGGGCGTCGGCGACTAGGCGGCACTGTTGCGGACTGATCGCCGTGTCGGCCGACAGGGTCAATTGTTGCGCGTTGGCCGCTGTGAGATCGTCGATGGTCAACGACTCCGAGGTGAATCCGGTCGGTAGAGCGGCCGGCGAAAGCAACATATCCGCCGGCACCGGACGTCCGATCTCGGTTTCCCCGCCGCAGCCGACTAAAACCGCGGTCCCGATCAGCAGTCCCCCAAGTGCCGTCAGCAGGCGATACGGTTGGCTCACGGCCCAACCGTACCGTGGGCGCTTCGGAGAAACGGTGGTAGCGCGGTGAGTAAGACCTACGTCGGCTCGCGACTTCGACAGTTGCGGTCCGAACGCGGTATGTCGCAAGTTTCGCTTGCGCAGACCCTTGGCATCTCGCCGTCATATCTGAACCAGATCGAACACGATGCCCGGCCACTGACATCGACGGTGTTGTCGAGGATCACCGAGATATTCGGGATCGAGGCCAGCTTCTTCGATTCGCAGGACAATGTGCGGCTGGTCGCCGAACTCCGCGAGGCGATGCTCGACGAGGATGTGGAAGCCGCGGCTGCCGCTACCGACCCGCAGGCGGTCACCGATATGGTCGCCACCAATCCCGCGATGGCGCAGGCGATGGTCAATCTGCACCGTCGCTATCGGGTGGTCACCGATCAGTTGGCCGCCGCGACCGACGAACGTGGCGATCGAAGTATGCGCGGCAGTATCAGCGCGCCGCACGAAGAGGTGCGTGACTATTTTTATCAGCGCCGCAACTACATTCACGACCTCGACGTCGCGGCCGAGGAACTCTCCACCCGCATCCGGATGCATTCGGGCGATGTTCGTCAGGCCATCGTCGACCGCTTGCAACGTGTGCACGGGGTATCCCTCAACCGCCGAGTCGATCTGGGCGATTATGTTCTGCACCAATTCGATCCGAACGCGCGTCGCCTCGACATCTCGGCCGCACTATCGGCCGGGCAGCGCACCTTCAAGGTCGCCGCCGAGTTGGCTTACCTCGAATTCGGCGACCTGATGAATGATCTCGTAGCCGAGGGAAACTTCACCTCCGACGACGCCCGGTCGCTCGCTCTGCTGGGGCTGGCCAACTATTTCGCCGCGGCCACCATCCTGCCGTACAGCCAATTCCACGGCGCCGCAGAGGATTTCCGCTACGACATCGAGCGACTCTCCGCGTTCTACGCAGTGTCATATGAAACGATCTGCCACCGACTCTCTACCTTGCAGCGACCCAATCTGCGCGGCATACCCTGGTCGTTCGTCCGGGTTGACCGCGCGGGAAACATGTCAAAGAGACAGTCCGCCACCGGATTTCACTTCTCGTCCAGTGGTGGCACCTGCCCGCTGTGGAATGTCTACGAGACATTCGGATCACCGGGGAAGATCCTCACCCAGATCGCGCAGATGCCTGACGGCCGAAACTACTTCTGGGTGGCACGCACCGTCGAACGTCGCGCCACCCGATTCGGCCAAGCGGGCAAAACCTTCGCCATCGGACTCGGGTGCGAACTGCGCCATGCCGCGCGCGTCATTTACTCCGATGGCCTGGAAATCGGCCCGCAGGCGCGGGTGACGTTGATCGGTGCCGGTTGCCGTGTCTGCGAACGCACCAACTGTCCGCAGCGCGCATTCCCCGCCCTCGGTGCCAAACTCGACATCAACGAGCATCGGAGCAGCGTCTCGCCGTACTGACCTCCGACTGCTCAGTTGGCGACGTAGGTCTGCAACATCGCTGCGGCTCCCTCGATCACCACATCGAAGTCGCGATCGGGATTGGCCAGGTAGGCGAGGGTGAGACCGTCGGTCACCACGATGACCAGTGGTGCCAGTTCTTCGCATCGCAAGGTCCACCTCACACCGACGATGTCGGCCGCGATGGAAAGCAGCCGCGCGGCCAATTCGTAATAGCCGTCGTAGAGTCGTCGTGCCAGATGGTCGATGCCATCGGTGCGCTGCGCGTAGAGGGCCAGCGACACCAGTGCGCGTTCAGTTCCCGGGTCCGCTGCCAGCGCCGCGAGATAGGTTCGCAACCCGGTCCGCACGACATCGCCAATCGACATGGGGCCGGGCGCCGATGCTTCCAATTCACTGACCAGCGCTTCGAACGAGCTAATCTCGGCTTCGATGCCCGCCTCGACGACCGCCGCGAGCAGCCCGTCGCGGGATCCGAAACTGTAGAACAGGCCCGACTGCCCGACTCCGGCGGCCGCGGCGATACGACGCGTCGTCGCGGCCTCGACTCCGTCGCTGGCGATGATGCCCAACGTCGCGTCGATGACCGCCCGACGTCGACTGCCAGTCGTCTGGCCTTCAGAGGTCATTGTCTTAGCTTATCGACTGCCAAAATCACCCAAATTGGTCACCTGAACTGACCATTCAGTATTTCGCCGGTATCGGCTACCGTGACTCCATGAGCACCCCACGGATCACCCCGGGCGGCCTGCGCGAACTCGGTCCCTTCAACTGGATCTTCGCACGCGGCGCATCGCTGGCAACCGGAGTCGACGACGCACACATATTTTCCACACTCGGTCGGGCCAAGGGCTTGTTTCGCGGCTGGCTGTATTACTCGGCGCGAATGATGCCCTTCGGCAAGCTATCCCGCAAAGACACCGAGATGATCATCATCCGCGTCGCGCATCTGCGCCAATGCGACTATGAAATGGACCATCACAAGCGCCTCGGTGCCCGAGCGGGCATCACGGGCAGTGTCTATGAAAATGTCATCGCCGGGCCAGATGCCGGGTGGGGTGATCGCGAACGGTCCCTGTTGACCGCCGCCGACGAGTTGGTCACGAAGCGTGACATCTCCGATGCCAACTGGGACGCGTTGCGTCGCCATCTCACCGAACCGCAGCAGATCGCCTTTGTTCTACTTGTCGGACAATACGATTCGCTTGCGACCACGTTGGGCACCTTACGAATCGAACGTGACAGTAAGCGCTGACGATGACCTCCATCGCCCAGCGCGTGATGCAAAGCAATGCGTTTTCGACTATCTATCAGGACCTTTGGCGGCCGACGTTCACTCGCCTCTTCAGTCTGGGCGGCCGGGCAACAGCGGATTTCGACCGAGCGTTGAGGACATACCTGGCCCGGCCGGGTGACCGGAAGGTTCTCGACGTCGCCTGTGGTCCGGGCAATTACACGGCCGAAATGGGCGCCGGATTGACCCGGGCCGGCCGGTGTGTCGGTATCGACTTCTCACCGGCGATGCTGTCGACGGCGGTTCGCACCAACTCGGCCGAACGCGTGGCCTACCTTCGGGCGGATGGCCACGCAATTCCATTCGCCGACAACACGTTCGACACGGTTACCTGCCTTGCCGCCCTGTATCTGATTCCCGATCCGCTGCCGGTCATCGACGAGTTGGTTCGGGTGTGCAGACCGGGCGGCGAAGTCGTCATCTTCACCTCGGTGCACACCGAGGTGACACGGCTGCCCGGCGTCGCGACGGTGGCCGCGGTAGGCGGATACCGCATGTTCGAGCCGTGGGAGATCACCGGACGCCTGCACGACGCCGGTGTGACCGACGTCGAGCAGACGATAATCGGATTGGGGCAGTACGTGATTGGGCGTAAGCCCTAGAACCGGGTTACGCGTCGATGAGGAGAACGTCGATCTGGTTGATCGCACTGCTCGCGCCTTCGACGACGCCCATGTCGAGTACCTTTTGCAGCCCTTCGGCGGTCTCGTAGGTGCTCGTGTACACCGCACGCGTCTTTCCGTCGACGACGCTGAACGCATAGTCGTTGCGCGACACAGGCATATCTGGCACCGGGTTGAAGTCCTCGTCGGCGAAGCCATCGTCGAAGGAGAGACTGGTTGGCTCGTCGACGGCGATGATCTGCCACCACCCCGGGTACTTGTCACCCTCTGGACTGGTCATGAAGTAGGTGACCCGCCCACCCGGCCGCAGTTCGTGGTCGACGACGGTTGCCGGATAGGTTGGAGGGCCCCAGATCTTCTCCAACTGTCGCGGATCCGCGTAGATTCCCCAGACTCGCTCAACCGAGGCGGCGAACTCCGCCGTGATGGTCAGCGTCAGGTTGTCGGTGTCGGTTTTCACGTCGATAACAGGCATGGTGATCAATCCTTCTGTGGTAGTTGAGCTTTCGGAATTCAATCGGTTGACTCTCGGACATCGGCGGCAAGTAGATCGTCGATTCGCGCGATCCGACCTCGCCACACGGCTTCGATTTCGTCGAGCATCGATGCCACTGACCGAACCGCTTCCACGTCGCCGCTGGCCAATTGCTCACGGCCACTGCGCCGCTTGGTGAGCAGCCCAGCCTTCTCCAGGACAGCGACATGTTTCTGCACGGCGGCGAAGCTCATGTCATAGGGCTCCGCCAGTGCACTGACCGAATGCTCTCCCGCCAGCACGCGTCGCAAGATATCGCGCCTGGTGCGATCGGCGAGAGCATGGAACATCGCGTCAGCTCTGTCCTCGTCAGCCTCGGTCACCACACGATCATACAACCAATCGGTTGTATGTTGTCAAACGTGCTAATTTAAAGTAAGAAATTGCTCTAAATAGAGAGGCGATACCATCAATGGACTCAACTGAACTCCCGTACGCCGAGCGAACACCGGCGGATATGCCTGGCCACTGGCTGCTGGCCCGGCTCGGCAAGCGCGTACTGCGTCCCGGCGGAGCCGAACTCTCCGAACGCATGCTGAACGATCTACCCATCACCGGTGCCGACGTACTGGAAATCGCCCCCGGACTCGGCCGGACGGCAACCGAAATCCTCGGTCGCGATCCCGGCAGTTATGTCGGAGTCGAATCCGACGATGCGGCAGTCGCACTCACCAAGTCGATCATCGGCGACGCCGGCGAGGTCGTGGAGGCGGACGCATCGGCCACCGGACTTCCCGACGCCTCGGTCGACATCGCCATCGGTGAGGCGATGCTGACTATGCAATCCGCTCGAGGCAAGGGCACCATCGTGGCCGAGGCGCATCGAGTACTGCGCGACGGCGGCCACTACGCGGTACACGAGCTCGCAATTCACCCCGACACCCTGCCGGCCGAAGACAAGACCGAATTGCAGCGCGCACTCGCCCGATCGATCAAGGTCAACGCTCGCCCACTGACCGAAACCGAGTGGCGTGAACTGTTCACCGCGAACGGTTTTGAGGTCACGCAGGTGCGCTTCGCCCCGATGGCACTGCTACAACCGCGCCGCATCATCGCCGACGAAGGCATCGGCGGAGCACTGCGCTTCATCGGCAATGTCATCCGCGACGGCGAGTCGCGCGCCCGCGTCCTGCAGATGCGATCAACGTTCCGCAAGTACCGCGCCAACTTGGCCGCCATCGAGTTGGTGGTTCGCAAGCGGCCACAATCGGAGGAGTAGTTCGGTGGCCCCCCGTACCACCGGTGTCGTCGAATGGACCGAACTGGGCGACCTGGACGCGGTCGCCGACGGCCCCCGATCCGATCGCCCCCTGGTCAAGGTCGAGGCGCGCATCGACGGCGCCACCGTCATCCGGATCGCCTTCACCGGGGGCCAGCGTATGCCCGATCACCAAGCGGCACAGCCGATTCTCATCGTGGGACAACACGGTAAAGTCGAGGTGACCATTGCCGGGACGGCCATCACGGTGACTGCCGGTCGCGCCGTGCACATCGCGGCGAATGTGCGCCACGAGTTGTTCGCGCAGGAGGCCGCAGCGGTCACGTTGCTCGTCCTCAACTCCACGGAGGCGTAGGGGCCGTACCGGGACATAACGAAGGGAAGCAGATGTCGACATCCGATCCGCGCGGTGCGGCGCTGCAAATCCTGCGCGCCGCAGGCGCACCGCTCGACGCAGGCGGCGTCGCGGACAGGCTGGGCGTCCACGTCACCACTGCCCGCTTTCATCTGAACAACCTGATCAACACCGGCGAGGCCACCACGACACAGCTGCCGTCGGCTTCGGTCGGCCGCCCCCGTCTTGGCTACGTAGCAGTCGCCACGGCACCGACCGGCGAATTGCTTAGCCTGCTCCTGGGGCGGCTCGGCGCAACGGCCGGAGCCCGTGAACAGCGCGCGGCCGAGGCCGGCCAGCTGTGGGCGGCCCGGCACCCGGCACCACCACCGCCGACTCCGGTCCCCGATCCGGTGACGGTTGTCGCCGACGCGCTGGCCGGGCTCGGATTCCAGGTGCGGTCGACAACCAGCGCGTTCGGTTCCCATGAACTGCAGATCTGCTCATGTCCACTGAAAGAACTCGGTGCCGATCATCCCGAGATAGCCCACGGTGTCGCACGCGGGGTTATCGAAGAAGCACTTTCCTCGGCCTCAGCCACCCTCGGGTCGCAATACGCGGTGACCGTGCGCCCCGATCCGGCCGGCGGCAACTGCGAGATCACTGTGCGCCTGGCCGAGTATGCCAGGAGTGATTCAACCCACCCCGCTACGCACTGACTAAGGGTTGCCTTTCATAATTAAAATGAGTAGCGTCCTTTTTATTACACCGGCTTCCTGCGGTGTATCCACCCGAAGGGACGTCCGACTATGACTCATCCACTCACCGCCATCCGCCGCGGCATACTCCTGTTCTGCGCGCTCGTCATCGCCGTCGCAGGCACCGCGCTGATCACCACACCCGCACAGGCGAAGTCCTTCCCGGCCAATTTCAAGGTGACCGCAGCCAACCCATCACTCGGCGACCTCAACGACATCGTCGAATTCCTGGTGGAGACACCCGCGTCCGATCAAGCCAAGGCGGCGAATGTCGAAGGCGGGATGAACTCGGTCGTGGTGCCGCGCACGGTGTATCAACTCGGCCTCTTCCGCGCCCCGCGCGGGTGGAATGAAGTCACCGGCCCCCTCGTCCAAAAGGGCAACTCCGTCACCGCGACGCTGAACAGCGGCTCGGCCGGCCGGCCGACCATCAGGATGACCATCGAATTCAAGCGACTCGACGGCAACTGGAAGCTCGCGGCCAGCTCGCTATGCCGGGGCGTCAAGACGGTCGGCCTCAATATCTACTGCAACAGCTAGCGACTGTTTGTGATCGATATCGTCAACCTGCACAAGGATTTTCGTGCCGGGACAGGCAGAGCGTCCGGAGTCAGTGCACTGCACGACGTCTCGCTCCGCCTGCCCGGCGGTGAATTGACCTATCTGCTCGGGCTCAACGGCGCGGGTAAGTCGACGCTGCTGCGCTGCATCTGCGGCCTGTCCGCTCCGACAAGTGGTCAGGTGACATTCCGCGGCCATGCGGTGACAACACTCCCCGACCGCGCGCGCCAGATCGGAATACATTTGGGCGCCAATCGGTTTCCCGCAGGGCACACAGCGCGGCGTTACCTTCGCTGGCGGGCCGCAGCCGCGGGCGTCCCGCGCCGCCGCGTCGATGATGTCTTAGACACCGTCAGCATGACCGGATCTGCCGATCGCAAACTCAGTGGCTTTTCGCTGGGCATGAGTCAGCGGATCGGCATCGCCGCGGCGTTACTCGCCGATCCGCCGGTACTACTGTTCGACGAACCGCTCAACGGCCTCGACATCGCCGGAATCCATTGGATGCGAACACTTCTCACCGACTTGGCGACGCAGGGTCGCGCGGTGGTCGTCGCATCACATCTACTCGACGAGGTTGCCCGCACGGCTGATCGGATCATCCTGCTCGATGAGGGCACGGTTGCCGCCGATGCCACACTCGCCGACTTCGTCGGTTCCGCGGCGGATCTCGAAGACGCCTACCTGGCACGTACGCGAACGGTAGCCGCGTGAGGTTTCGACGCGACGTGGGGAATCGCCTCATCGATGCGGTCCACGCCGAAGCGATCCGCACTGGCGGAGGTCGCAGCATTGTGTGGCTGATCGGCGTGCCGCTGGCGATCGCGACGTCGGTGGCGGTCACCCTGGCGGTCGCCATCGTGAGTGAACGGTTCGCGACCATCGGCGCCAATAGCGCCGATACGGCAACTATCCAAGTGACGTCGGTCGGCACCACGAACTCGGTGTACTGGGTGATCACATTCGCGGTGACCATCGGCGCGATCATCGCGACCTACGCGCAAGCCACCGCGTCTCGCGACACCTCGATGGATATCGAACGATTCTCGTCTCCAGATTCGGTGACCCCGCCCATCGCGCGATGGCTCTACTACGGCTCCATCATGGCCGTGGTGTCGGCCGCACTGGTCGTCGTGACGATGCTGGTCCTTCCGGCCGCATTTCCCCAGGTCTACGGCGGTGTCGACCTCGCATCGGCCAGCGGGGCGCGGTTCGTCTGGACTGTTCCGCTCTATGCTTTCGGTGCGTGCGGATTCGGTATCGGCATTGCCGCGTTGATTCGGAATCCGGCCGGTTCGGTCGCGCTTCTCCTGGGTTGGATGTACGTGGTCGAGACAGCGATCAGCTTGGCCCCCAATGGCTATGACATGCAGGGCTATATGCCGTTCCTCAACGCCGTATATGCCACCGGTCAAGAACTGGCGTTTACCGCACCGTGGTCGAAGACCAGTGGACTGGCCTACTTCCTGGCCGTTTCGGCGGCGGTCTTCAGTGTCGGTCTTATCCGGATCCGACGGGGCCGTCACTAGCCTCAAGTAGCCATCGGCGGCGGCGCAGATGGAGAATCATTCCCGTGTACACCGACGTTGGCCAGCGAATCTGGACATACCTGCGTCGCTCCCCGCTGACTTTCTGCTGGCTTGCCATCCTGCTCGCCACCACGATCGTCCAGCACCTCCTCTCGCCCGGTGCTCTCGATACGGTGCTCGCCAACCGCTCGACCAATATCGACCATCTGACGTCGAATCCATTTCGAGTCATCGTTCTCAGTCTGTTCTGGCTCGACGGCGGCGGAGGCGCGGCCTATTGGCTGCCCTACGCAGTCGCATTCGCGATCTTTCTCGCCCCGGCCGAACGATGGCTGGGCTGGCGGCGTTGGCTGGCCATCGGTTTCGCTGGCCACATTCTCGCCACCCTCCTCAGCGAGGGGACGCTGGCCCTCGCGATCGCGCACGATGTCGCCGACGACTCCATGCGCAACACCCAGGATGTCGGCGTCAGCTATTTCCTCGCCGCGATTATCGCGGTGCTGACCTTCCGCATCGCTCGACCGTGGCGGTGGGGCTATCTCGCCGGAGTTGTAGCGTGCTACGGCGTACCGTTGTTGATTTCGCCGACTTTCACTGCGCTAGGCCACTTTTCATCGGTGCTGATCGGACTGGCGTGCTACCCACTCGCACGGAGCAAGATGGCCGACCAATGGAATCCAATGGCAAGGTGGAGAGGCTCATCACCAAGGCCTTGACCGATGACATCACCGTGCTAGGTTAGCCATGTCGCGATGACACCCGGACGAGCGCACCGTACCCGGCCAGCGAAAAGACGGTGCAGGAGTTCTGTTATGGCTTGGATTATTCTCGTCATCTCCGGTGTGCTGGAAGCAGTTTGGGCAACCGCACTCGGTAAATCTGATGGCTTCACTCGACTCGCTCCGTCCATCATCTTCGGCGTCGCACTCGTGGCGTCGATGGCCGGGCTCGCCTACGCGATGCGCACCCTGCCTACTGGCACTGCCTACGCGGTGTGGGTTGGTATCGGTGCCGCACTTACGGTCACCTATGCGATGGTCACCGGCGACGAGTCAGCGTCGTGGCTGAAGATCGTATTCATTCTCGGCATCGTTGGGTGTGTGGTCGGACTCAAAGCGCTGCACTAAATCTCACAGCCGACGGTAATCCCGCACCGACATCCGGGGCCCCCGGCGTTCCGGCCGCGGCCCAACCAGCTCGATCAGTCGGATCACCCGATTACGCTGTCCGGCAAAGGGTTCCAGCAATTCCAACATACGCGCATCGTCGATGCGTTCACCGATGAGCGCGTTCCCGACAACATTCGGTATGTGGTAGTCCCCGACGGACACCGCATCGGGATCGCCGAGGGCTCTGGACCGCGTTTCCGCTTCGGTCCACGCGCCGACGCCGCGCAGCACGGTGAGCCGATCAGCATGCCGTTCCACATCAATCGTCGCCGCGCCACGAATGGTCCGCATGCGAACCGGCTCCGCGCCGCTCCGATGCCATTCCCAGCTGGGGATGTCGAGCCACGCCGCGCGGGTCGGCGGCACCCAGAGATTGTCGATCCCCGGTGCCGGTTGACCGAATTTGCGCACCAGATGCCGCCACGCACGCCACGCTTCGGCACCGACCACTTTCTGCTCGAGAATCGCGGGAACCAAAGCCTCCCAAACACGTTCGGTCCGCCCAAGCCGAAAGCCCACCGCACGCCGCACCAGCTCATCGACGATCGGATTGCCGGGCTTCAGTTCACCCGGTTCGTCTTGTGCGCCAAGAAAATCCGGCAACTGCTCCAGCAACCAGTCGGCACCCGGTCCCCATGCCGTCGCTGACACCACACCGCGGGTCGCCGTAATACGCACCGCGCCAGCACCATCCGGTGTAGAACTGGCCCGACAGACCGCCCCGCCGGCATCGAACCGAAAGGCCGGATCACCGCTACCACGACGATGGACGCCGACCGTGGCCGCGATATTCAGCGGCCACGGCGGCGTCCAGTCTCGGATCTTCGGAGTCAGAGTGACTACAGGTTGATCATATGCCCGATGGCACCGTGGAAGGTTTCCTGCAGCGCCTCCGACATCGTCGGGTGGGTATGTACGTTGCGCGCCAGCTCATTTGCGGTGAGGTCCCATTTTTGGGCGAGGGTCAGCTCGGGCAACATCTCGGACACGTTGTCGCCCACGAGGTGTCCGCCGATAAGCTCGTTATTCTCGCCGTAGGTGATGAGCTTGACAAAGCCCGACGTCTCGGCGAGCCCCTGCGCCTTGCCATTCGCGGAGAACGGGAAGGTCGACACCTTGACGTCGTACCCCTCGGCCTTCGCCTGCTCCTCGGTGAGCCCGAAGGAGGCAACCTGGGGCTGACAGAAGGTCGCCCGCGGCATCATCCGGTAGTCGCCCAGTGTCATCGTCTCGGCACCGGAGATGGTCTCCGCTGCGACGACGCCCTGCGCCTCGGCAACATGCGCCAGCTGCAGTTTGGCGGTGACGTCGCCGATGGCGTAGATGCCGTCGATATTGGTACGCATGTAATCATCGATCGCGATCGCGCCACGCTCGGTCAGCGCGACGCCCGTCGTCTCCAAGCCGAACCCGTCGACGCGGGGAGCGAAACCTACCGACATGAGGACCTTGTCGACGGTGATCTCACCCGGCTGATCCTTCGCGTCGGCGTAGGTGACGGTGACCGACGACCCGTTGTCGGTGACGGTCTGCACCTTGGTAGAGGTCAGCACCTTCACGCCGAGCTTCTTGTACTGCTTGGCGATCTCCTTGGAAATGTCCTTGTCCTCGTTGGGCAGTACCCGGTCGAGGAACTCGATGATGGTGACGTCAACACCGTAGTTGGCCAGCACGTAGCCGAACTCCATGCCGATGGCGCCCGCGCCGACGATGACGATCGATGACGGCAGCTCGCGGGTCAGGATCTGGGTCTCGTAGGTCACGACATTGTCGGACAGTTCCACACCGGGCAGCAGTTTGACGGTGGAGCCGGTATCGATGATGACGTTGTCGAAGGTGATCTCTCGGTCGGAGGCATCAGAGGCGGCTCCGCCGCGAACCACTATCGTCTTGGCATCGCGGAATACGCCATACCCGTCGATTTCGGTGATCTTGTTCTTCTTCATCAGGAAGTGGACACCCTTGACGATGCCGTCGGAGACCTTCCGGCTGCGGTCGAAGGCGGCTCCGAAATCGAAGCTCACATCCCCCGACATGCCGAAGGTGGCTGCCTGATGATTGAAGATATGCGCCAGTTCGGCGTTGCGCAGCAACGCCTTTGACGGAATACAGCCGACGTTGAGACAGACACCTCCCCAGTACTTCTCTTCGATGACTGCGGTTTTCTGACCCAGCTGGGCCGCCCGGATCGCGGCAACGTACCCACCTGGACCTGCACCAAGGACAACTGTTTCGAAGTGTTCTGACACGATCGCCAGCCTAGTCCGCGCGCGCGAGCGGTGCAGCGGGCCTCCCATACCCGCCGGTAACCGAGCTATCGCCACACCCTATCAAACACTGTTTCAATCACTGATTGGAATATGGTTTGATGTGGGTATGACCCAGACCACAGCCAGTACTCGCGATCGGCTCCTCGACTGCGCCGAGTCGCTATTGGCGATGGCACCATACGAATCGGTCTCGGTCCGGTCAATCTGCGCGAGCGCTGACGCCAACGTCGCAGCCGTCCACTACCACTTCGGCACCAAAGAAGATCTCGTCGCGGCCCTGCTGAACGAGCGACTCGCCCCGCACTGGGCTCAGCCGCTCGACGCCCTGTCGGACAGCGCCGACGTCGCCGACGTCGTCGATGCCATCCTCACCCCGTTCCTGCGGGTACACGCCGATCCGCTCGGCCGGCTGCATCTGCGCCTGCTCGCCAGAGTCGTCGACGACGCCAACCAGTCCAGTTGGCACGGTCGATGGTTCTCCCTGGATACCTGGAGTGCACTGCTTCCTCATATCGACCGCCCCCTCGCCCGGCGCCGGTGGGCGCTGGCTTTCGACCTCATCATGCGAACTTTCAGCCGTACCGATACGCCGCTGCCCGACGATGCCGTCACCGCGCTCCGCGAATTCGTCATCGCCGGTCTCGGCGCACCCTAGCGATCTCCCCCAGCCACCGGAGCCCCGATGACACCTCGCACACCGTTACCCGACCCGTTCGCGCCCGCCGACCTCGGCCCGATCACCCTGCGCAACCGATTGATCAAATGCGCAACCTTCGAGGGCATGACGCCGGACGCGGTAGTCACCGACGAGTTGGTCGAATTCCATCGCGAGGTCGCGGCAGGAGGTGTCGGCATGAGCACCGTGGCCTACTGTGCGATCGCGCCCGAAGGGCGTACCGATCGGCACCAGATCTGGATGCGGCCCGAGGAGGCGGCCGGTCTGGCGCGATTGACCGAGGCGATTCACGACGAGGGAGCCAAGGCAGCTGCTCAACTCGGACACGCAGGCGCCGTTGCCAATTCAGCGTCGAACCACCGTAAGGCATTGGGGCCCAGCCGAATACCCGCCCCGATGGGAATGTCGTTGACGCACAAGGTGACACCGACCGAGATAAGGGAATTGACCAGGACCTTCGCGAAAGCCGCACGGATCGCCGTAGATTCCGGTTTCGATGGTCTCGAAATCCATTGCGGTCATAACTATTTGCTCAGCAGCTTCTTCTCGCCGCTCCTCAATCGACGTCGCGACGCCTACGGCGGTTCGCTCGTCAATCGGGCGCGCTTCGCACGGGAGGTACTCGAGGCGGTGCGCGCCGAGGTCGGCAGCGAAGTGGCGATCTGGGCCAAACTCGGCCTGTACGACGGTGCGCCAGGCGGACTTCAGATCGACGAGGCGTGTCAGATCGCTCAGCTCCTCGAAGGCGACGGCCATCTCGACGCCATCGAACCGACTGCCGGCAGTTCACTGCTCAACCCAATGTATTTGTTCCACGGTCGGGCTCCGCGCAAGGAGTTCGCCGCCGCATTCTCCGGAGCACTCAAGGCCGGACTCAAGGTGGCCGGACCGGTATTCCTCAAGCACTACCCGTACCGCGACGCCTATCTGCTTCCGCTGGCCAGACAACTACGACAAGCTGTCGACCTGCCGCTGATCCTGCTCGGCGGCATCACCGATCGAGCGACCATCGATATGGCACTAAGCGACGGCTTCGACTTCGTCGCGATGGGCCGCGCACTACTACGCGAACCGGACCTGCCGCATCTACTCGCCGTCGACCCCACCGCACACTCCAAATGCACGCATTGCAATCTATGTATGCCAACCATCTACAGCAAGACGCGCTGTCCGATCCGCACCGGCGAGGTCTCCGATCCGTTGGCATCGGCGTAATTTCATCGCACCGCTCGGTATGCCGAACGACTAACCTCGATCAGGTGACTGACACAGACAATGATCCGTACCTCTGGCTCGAAGACGTTACCGGCGACGAAGCGCTCGCCTGGGTTCGCGCGCATAACGAGCCGACCGTCGATGCTCTGACCGGATCAGCCCGCTTCTCCGAACTCCAAGATCAGACGCTTGCGATCCTCGACTCAGACGACCGAATTCCCTACGCGGCTCGGCGCGGCGCGTATCTTTACAACTTCTGGCGTGATGCCGAGAACCCCAAAGGTCTCTGGCGACGAACGACTTTGGAGTCATACGAGACCGACGCTCCGCACTGGGATGTCATCATCGACGTCGACGAGCTTGGTCGTACCGAGGACGAGAATTGGGTCTGGCACGGCGGCACCGTATTGCGGTCGACGCTGACACCCGGCGAAAATCCCGACGAACAATACCGACACGCACTGGTCTCCCTGTCTCGCGGCGGCGCAGACGCAACCGTGATCCGCGAGTTCGACTTGGTCACCAGGACCTGGGTCGACCCAGCGGACGGCGGATATGCCTTGCCGGAGAACAAGTCTCGCGTCAGTTGGATCGACGCCGACACAATCTACGTCGGCACCGATTTCGGTGAACAGCCCGACGGCACGAGTTCGCTGACCGACTCCGGGTACCCCCGGATCGTCAAGCAATGGGTACGCGGCACACCGCTGGCTGATGCTCCGATCGTATTCATCGGAGAGACCACCGATGTCGCCGCCAATGCGAGTTTCGACGATACTCCCGGATATGAGCGCCACTTCGCCTCCCGCGCAACAGATTTCTACAATTCCGAGTTGTACGAGATCCGTGGCAACGAGAAGATTCTCGTCGACGTACCGACCGACGCGGCTGCTTCCATTCGCCTGAATTGGCTATTCGTGCTCGCCCGGTCGCCATGGGAACTCGCCGATATCACCTATCCGACCGGCACCCTGCTGGTATTCGACTACGCCGAATTCCTCGACGGAAAGCGCGACGGCACAGTACTTTTCACCCCTGACGCGCATACGAGCCTTGCCGACTTCTCGTTCACTCGTTCGCATCTGATCCTCACCACGCTGCACGACGTACGGACGCAACTCGAGATTCGCACACTCGGCGACTGGCGGCCGGTGGAGTTGGCCGGCGTACCTGACCTCGCAACCGTGTCGGTGCTCGGTGTCGATCCCGACGTGAGCGATGAGATCTTCTTGAACGCAAGCACTTTTACGCTACCCTCGACGCTGCTTCACGGCGACACCTCGGCAGGTTCGATCACACCGCTTAAGCAGGCGCCCGCCCAATACGACGCCTCCGGCGTCACCGTCGACCAGCGCTTCGCAACCTCGGCCGACGGCACGTCGGTGCCCTATTTCGTCGTGCGCCGAGGGGACATCGAATCCGGTCCAACACTGCTCTACGGCTACGGCGGCTTCGAAAATGCCTTGGTACCGGGCTATTCGGCGGTATCGGGTCGTAGCTGGGTTCAGCGCGGCGGAACGTACGTGATCGCGAACATCCGCGGCGGCGGCGAATACGGCCCCGAGTGGCACACTCAAGCAGTGAAAGCCGGGCGGCATAAGGTCTACGAGGACTTCGCGGCGGTGGCCTCAGAACTCGTCCGCGATGGCGTAACGACGGTGGAACAGCTTGGTGCACAAGGCGGTTCGAATGGCGGGCTACTGATGGGCGTGATGTTGACGCGCTATCCCGAGTTGTTCGGCGCACTAGTATGTCAGGTGCCACTGATCGACATGCGGCGCTATCACAAGCTACTCGCTGGCGCGTCGTGGATGGCTGAGTACGGCGACCCCGACAACCCCGAGGAATGGGAGTTCATCCGGCCATTCTCGCCGTATCAAAACATCTCCGCCGACGCCGAGTACCCGGAGATCTTGGTGACCACCTCCACCCGAGACGACCGGGTCCACCCGGGCCATGCCCGCAAACTCGTCGCACGCCTCGAGGAGACCGGCCACCGGCCGCACTACTACGAAAATATCGAAGGCGGGCACGGCGGGGCGGCCGACAATAAGCAGTCCGCCTTCATGTCTGCATTGGCCTACGAATTTCTTTGGGAGACTTTGACATCTACCAAATAGACCTGGGTAGTCGGTATCGGAATTCTCCGACACCGACTACCGAGGTCACTCTCAGGCTACAACCGGCCTAGACGCCCTTGTTCGGCAGCTTGTCGTATTTGTATACGTTCTTGTTGTAGAAGCGGTTCTGCCACCACATCGTGAACTGTCCTTCCGGACGGACCAGAGCGGAGTCACCCTGGCTGTTGATGTAGAAGGTATTCGACGCCCGGCACGCCGAACGGTAGCCGGTCTTCTCGACCTTCTGCACACACTTGTGCCAGTAGTCGAGGTGCGGTTCCTTCTTGACCTCGATACGGGTGGCGCCACGCTTTTTCGTTTCTTTGATCGCGCGAACGATATGCGCACACGCCGCCTCGATGTACGAGTGGTAGCTACTCGGGGCATAGCCGTACGGGCCGGTCGTCATGAAAGCATTCGGGAAGAACGGTCCCGACACACCTTGGTATGCCTGCATCCGATACTTCTCCCAGTACTCATGCAGCACTACTTCATCGTCGCCGAAGGTGTTCTCCGCGTCGTAACCGACGACGCGGAAGGGAGCGAATGAACTTGGCTCGGCGACCTGGAAACCGGTGGCGCAGATGATCGCGTCGAACTCATGCAGATCGTCCTTGCCGGTAACCAGCCCCTTCTTGTCGCCACGCGTGATCGGATCGGTGACCAGCGTGACATTCGGGCGTTTGAAGGTCGGGAAGTACTTATTCGACACCGACGGACGCTTACAGCCGATCGGGTAGTTCGGGGTCAGCCGCTTGGCCAGATCCCAATCAAAACCGACGTTCGCCCAGATCCAGGCGCGCTGCACTGGCTTGACGAAGAAGGTGCCAAACGGCAGCATCCATGGCTTTGCCAACTGCACACCACCGCCGACGCCGAGGGAAATGACACCGCCGGCGACAAATCGGATGATTTTGCGCAGGAAGATCCGGTTCAGTACGAACTGCGTGAACGGTCCGACCTTCCAGTCGGGTTTCGGTGCGGCCCAAATGCCGCGACGCTGGAACACGGTCAGGTGACCGGCGATCTTGGCAACTTCCGGGACGAGCTGCAGCGCAGAAGCGCCCGTGCCGATTACCGCGACATTCTTACCCTCCAGCGAGTAACTGTGATCCCACTGGGCGGAGTGCATGACTTTACCCTCGTATTTCTCAATATCCGGGATGTCGGGCAGGCGCGGAATTTCCAGACCGCCAACGGCCGCGATTACAAAACGAGCGGTGAACTTGTCGCCTTGCTCGGTTTCGATATGCCAGATGTGGTTGTCTTCGTCCCAATGGCCGCCCTTGGCGCCGGTGTTGAGCCGCAGCTTCGAGCCCAGGTCATTCTTGTCGACCAAACTCTGCGCATATTTCTTCAGCTCCGAGCCCGGCGCGAACACTCGCGACCAGTCGGTGCGCTGATCAAAGGAGAAGCTGTAGACCAGCGACGGCACGTCGACCGCCACGCCCGGATAGGTATTGGCCCACCAGCACCCGCCGACTCCACTGTGCTTTTCGAGAATGACGATGTCGGTGACCCCGATATCCTTCAGTCTGATCGCCGCGCCCAGGCCGCCGAAACCAGCTCCGACGATCGCCACTTCAAAATCGGGGGTGAGCGGTTTCGACGCGGGTTTAGCGGCTGCAGCTGGCGCATTTGCAGTCTTCTCCGCAGCGGGCTTCCTCGCTGCCGCAGGCTTCTTAGGCACCGGTTTCGAGGCGGGCTTCGCCGTCGCCGGGTTAGTACTCGTGGTCATGCCAGTCCTTCCAAGGATCGGATGGTTCGATGGCATTGACCATAACGTGTCTCAGACAGAATTGGAAAGGATTCGTCAGCGCTATCGCCGGGCCAGTACCCCAAAGAGATCCAAGGGCAGTCACCAGCTAGGCTATTCTGCCATATCTGCCCCAGACAGACTCCCTTAGTCCTTATCCCCGGAACGCCGCCCGCGTGATCACGCCGACTACGACCGCGGCCAACCCAACGCCACCGACGATGAGAGCGACATGAGTAAGGTCGTCGAGCACTCCGTCAATGGTGATCTCGGCGACCTGGCGGGCACCGCCATCAGTTGCCGACACTTCTTGTTTGGCCCGATGAGCCAGCAGCGTCGCCAATCCCCAGGAGACCGCCGCCGACACGACGGCGCCGACTCCGAGCCAGGCGAGCACGGTCCCGCGCCGTCGGCCTGCCAGCAGAGCGAGCATCGCGGCGACGATCCCGACGACCACACTGATATAGGCGATCTGCGTAATCTGTTGGCTCACACGGTGATAACGTCCAGCCTCCAAGCCGTCACCCGCGTCCCGAGTGATCGGAACGGTGATCGGACCGGGAACCTTCACTGTGAGGCCAGTCGACGCGATCACTCGGTTGACCATGTCGGTCAGGTCGAGTTCCATCGCCTTACCCTGCTGATCGGGCGATGCTTCGTTGAACAACCAGCCGTGCTCTTGGCTAGCGATGTCGACAAAATCCGCCTTGAACTGCGGACTTGTCGTGTACGCCGACGCGATCGGCTTGGCGACGGCGGTCGGAACTAGACCGTTGGATCGGGTGACCACCTGATTGACGATCTCGTCGGCCATATACGACTGCACCTGCGAGTTGTCGGCCATCGTCGCGGCCGTCGAGGAAAAACCCTCGGGGTCGATGACCCGTTCCTTGATCCAGAGCGAGGGCAGTGCAACGATAATTGCCGCGATGGCGACCAACGTCGCCAGGCCGCTTACGAAACTACGCACTCCAACTAGGCTACTCACCCACCAGATCGCGGGCACGGCCGACGATCAATGGGTCAGGTTGGCCGACGAATTCCTCGTTCTTGCCGTCGTAATCGAACAGGCTGAGCACATGCCGCATCGCGTTGAGACGAGCTCGCTTCTTGTCATTGCTCTTGACGATTGTCCACGGAGCGTGGTCGGTATCGGTTGCGGCGAACATCTCTTCCTTGGCCGCGGTGTATCGATCCCACTTGTCCAACGACGCCAGATCCATCGGCGAGAGCTTCCACTGGCGTACCGGATCGATCTGGCGGATGGCGAACCGGGTGCGCTGCTCAAGCGGTGTTACCGAGAACCAGAATTTGACCAGGTTCACGCCGTCGTCGACGAGCATCTTCTCGAACCACGGCACCTGCTGCAGGAACAGGCTGTGCTGCTCATCCGAGCAGAAACCCATCACCCGCTCGACGCCCGCACGGTTATACCAAGAGCGGTCGAAGAAGACCATCTCGCCTCCGGCCGGGAGATGCTGGATGTAGCGCTGGAAATACCATTCGGTGGCTTCGCGCTCGCTGGGCTTCTCAAGTGCGACGATATGCGCGCCGCGCGGGTTGAGGTGCTCGTTGAAGCGTTTGATGGTGCCACCCTTGCCCGCGGCATCCCGTCCCTCGAATACCAGCAAATGCCGCTGGCCGGTCTTCTTGGACCACTTCTGCAGTTTGAGGAGTTCGATCTGCAGACGTCGCTTGGTGACCTCATACTCGCGCCGACTCATCCGCTCGTCATACGGGTAGTCCTCGCGCCACGTATCCACGACGTTGCGTTCAGGCAGCGTCAGCAGGATCGGGTCGTCGTCATCGTCGTCGTTTACCGCGAAACCCGAAGTATCGGCGAGGTCGACGAGTTGCTGTAGCGCCTCGCGCCCGGACACCGCGCTGAAGTCGGGTCCGACTAGTTTCAACTCATCCAGATCAGTCACAACCCAACGGTAAGCAGGAACGGCGAACGGTACATGTCTTCTGAGTGAACACGACCCGTCTCAGTTCTGGTAGTACAGCGATCCTGAACGCACGCACATCTTTCCGGTCGAACTCTCGTACGCCGCCGCGAATCCGCCGACACATGCGGTTCCGTTGGGGCTGGCATAGGCCTGGCCCGCCCAGCCGCCGATCGCGACCGCGGTAGCTCCGCGCTTAGCCTGGGCGACCGACTGTGCGGACGGGCCCGTCGTCAGTGAGTAAGCGTTGCCACGAGTGTTGGCTCCGGCCAGTGCGGTCGAACCCGGTTGGAGATTGCGGGCATGCGCGTTGCCGCCGTTGTCGGCCACCGAAATCGCGGTGCCTCCCGACGAGGAGTCCTCGGCGCTGGCCCGGCTTCCCTTGCCCGCAGTCGCGGCGCACGCACTGTTGCCGACGATGCGCTGGACCCGGTGGCCATTCTCGACATTGCAGGATGTGCCGGCATTCGCGGTACCGCCACTCAGCGTAAGCAGAAAGGCCACCCCGGCAATCGCCATCGTCGCGCCAATGAACCGCGCTGTGCACTTTCCAAAACTGTTGGTACGCAATGCTTTACACTCCTCACCGAACCAGCCCCACTGACCAGTCAACGCCTGCCAGCCTACCGATACAACACGGCGCGCGGTGCAACGATGAGGTTACGACCACGCGCCGGATTCCCGTCACCGGTGAGGACATCCGACTTAGTCGGCAGCGCGACGCTTCACCTCGGCCGAAAGGCCCTTCTTCGCGGTGTCTACTGCAACCTTCTGAGCCTGTCGCACAATGAGTCCCGGCAATTTCACCTTGAGTTCGACCTCAAGCTCGAACTTGACGTGCGCACCGCCACCCTTACCCTCGGTCACCGTGTAGACCCCGTGCTGAGAACTGAGCTGATTGCCTTCGACAAGATCCCACGTGCAACTGTTCTCGGTCCAGGTGTAGTCGAGCAGTTGATCGTCGGAGATCGGCCCCAACGACACCGACACCTGCACCCG
Organism: Gordonia sp. CPCC 205333; assembly: GCF_048537885.1. NCBI lineage: Bacteria > Bacillati > Actinomycetota > Actinomycetes > Mycobacteriales > Gordoniaceae > Gordonia > Gordonia sp. CPCC 205333. The sequence continues at coordinate 175,947 of NZ_JBCLVI010000002.1, forward strand.
CTTCGGCGCGCCGTCGTCATGCTCTTCGATTACCGTCGCGGATTTGTGCGGACCCGACCATTCGGGAAGGGACTCCACATCCATCAGAACTTCCATAACCACCGAAGGCGGTGCATCGACGTCGAATTCAGTTTTCGCGGAAACAGACATGCCCCGAAACCTACCATCGAGCACGACCCGTCCGGAGCAAAGCTGACCGAGCCCGTAAAACCCGTTCAGCGCTCGCGGTCGATCAGGCTCACCGGCCATGCCTCGTCGGGAATATCGGCCAGCGCGCACGGTTGATCCACCGCAGTGAACCACCCTCGATAATGGAGCACTTCGCCGATCACCGGGTTACGCACGATTGCATCGCAACGGAACCGTTGCCGCACGTCGTCCCATCCTTCGGTGTACTTCATCTCCAGGACGAACGGGCCTTTCATCCCGAGTTTGGGGCCGCGTAGCCAGCGCATCGGGCCGCTCTCGAGCAACAAGTCCCCACGTTCGGTTGCCGACGCCCGCAGTGGATACAACAATTCGGGACCGTCGCCGAAGTAGTCGACCAGACCTTCTCGCCCCGATACCAACACCGAGTTGAGTTTCCGTGTGCCAGAGGTGTATTCGAAGGTCCGCAGTACCGCCAGGCATTCCCGGCCCAGTTCGTCGACATAGCAGTAATTGTCTTGGGTAAACGGCACCATACGACTTGACTTGCTGGGCAACGCATTTCGATTCCCGTAGTACCAGGTGATCGGTGGCGGTACCGCGGCCGAGATGTAGATGGACTCCATGATTCCGGTCAGCTTTTGCGCGACCGCCGAGGTCGAATCGATCCCATATCGCCACTGCATATTCGGGTGTAGCCGCTCGAAGTCGGAGCCCAAGGCGGCACGATAGACCGGCGTCATGGGGTTCTCCTCACTGTTCAAGGGGAGAACTTACTACGCGACACCCACGCTCAGGTAGCGACTGCCGATTCGCAGAGTGCCTGCAACTCGACGATCACGTCATCGAGCGGAGTGACCCGTCGCTGCGTCTGACACAGTCCGACGGCTCCCTCGATGGCGGAGATGCTCAGAATTGCCAGTGATTGGGCTCGCTCACGCGGCACGCCGTCGTCGGCGAGGCGGTTGGTGATTAACGCGGTCCACTCGGCGAAAATCTCTTGGGCCTCGTCTGCGACGGCCGGTTCCGCATTGCGGGCCAGGCCGCCGGCTAGAACCGGGCAGCCGAACTGGAAGTCGCTGTCGATGAGCATCCGACGCCATACCGCTCCGATGTCGGCGACGGTTTCGGCTGGGGAGTCCGTTCGCCGACCCGCGATCCGACGCGCGATGAACTCCCCCGCATACCGCACCGCTTCGACCATCAGCTCCGATTTTCCACGCGGAAAGTGATGGTAAATCGAACCACGCGGCGCCTTACTCGCGGCGAGGACATCACCAATCGACGTGGCGCTCACACCGTCGCGGCCGATCAGATCCGCAGCACTGATGACCATGCGCTCCCGAGGGCCGCGTGCATCACCCTGGTCGGCAACTGGAGTCTCGGTCATCTGGACTCACTTTCATCCGCTGGACTATCTATGTCATCATACATAGCCATGCAGACAGATTCACCATCAACTCCCGAATCGGCACCATCACACACCGCCGACCCGCTTAGTTTCTCCGGACTGGAACTGATGCGGGCGTGGGCCGCTAATCCCGGCCTGGACCACCCGAGCATCGGACGCCTACTGGGCATGCGACCGGTGTCGATCGACGAGGGCACGGTAAGTTTCGCGGTCACCCCCAAGCCTGACTTCGCCAACCCGCTGGGCAGCGTGCACGGCGGCATCTGCGCCACCCTGCTCGACTCAGTGATGGGCTGCGCCGTCCACACCACCCTGCCTGCAGGCGTTGGATATACAACCCTGGAACTGAAGGTGAACTACATCCGGACGGTCTCGGTCGACGCCAGCGATCTGACCGGCGTCGGCACCACCATCCACGTCGGCCGTCGGACCGCGACCGCCGAGGGCAAGGTCTTCTCCGCCGAAGGGAAACTAGTCGCCCACGGCACCACGACATGCATTATCTTGCGCTGAGATATTTCTCCCGCAACTGACGTTGAACGGCGACGTCGAGACCGAGGCCATCGGTGAAATAGCTTGAGATAGAGCCGAATTCGCGGTCAACCTCGTCGAAGGCGTTGTCCAGGTATGCCGTACGCACACCAAGAACGGGCAGCAGTAATTCGGGGTCGCCACCGGCTTGGCCGAATAGCTTGAATACTTCGGCGAACGATGGCACCAGCAGGTCGTTGGTCAGCAAGTAGTCGGCGTAGACATCTTCCCGCGCTACGCCGAGCAGGCTGAGCAATGCCGCTGCGCCCCAACCAGTTCGATCCTTACCCGCCGTGCAGTGGAACAACGCCGGGCCAGGGCGGGCAGCCAAACCGGCGAAGAAGTCTCGATAGCCGGCGCGAGCACTGCCGTAGGTAACCAGACCTCGATAGGTCTCACCGATCGATTTGCCGACATCGTTCGACGCGAGTTGCTCGGAGACCTGGGCCGCCGTGTCCGGGTCCGCGAACAGGCCCATCAAGTTTGCGGGTACCGACAATTCAGCGTCGGCCAAGACATCTAGCTGGATATTGTCAGCACCGTTCAGCGAGGGGTCGGGAGCGGCGTTGATCTCATCGGTGGTGCGGAAATCGTAGATCGTCGTCAGGCTCAGCCCATCGACGTACCCGCGGTCGGCGTCACTCAAATCGGACAGATGATTCGAGCGGAACAATATGCCGCGAATGACTTCACCGTCCGGCGTCGACCAGCCGCCGAGATCCCGGAAGTTCGCCAGTGTGGACAACAACGAGGGCTGGTCAGCAGACGTAGACATGGTGCCATTCTTCCCGAACTCGATCCGCGGCCGACAACAACACTGGCCGGCCACTCGATATGAGTGACCGGCCAGCGTGAAACGCGTTCTGTGCGTTAGGGTTCTGAGCGGATCAGAAGCCCATGCCGCCCATCTCGTCGCCACCCGGCATTGCCGGTGCGGCAGCCTTCTCCGGCTTGTCAGCGACGACAGCCTCGGTGGTGAGGAACAGAGCAGCGATCGAAGCCGCGTTCTGCAGCGCCGAACGGGTGACCTTGACCGGGTCGTTGATGCCAGCGGCCAGCAGGTCCTCGTAGGTGTTGGTGCCGGCGTTCAGGCCGGTGCCAAGCGGCGAGTTGCGGACCTTGTCGGCGACAACGCCGGGCTCGAGGCCCGCGTTGATGGCGATCTGCTTGGCCGGAGCCTCCAGTGCGACGCGAACGATATTCGCACCGGTTGCCTCGTCGCCTTCCAGCGAGAGAGCGTCAATGGCCGACTCGGACTGCAGCAGAGCCACGCCACCACCGGCGACGATGCCCTCTTCGACGGCAGCCTTGGCGTTACGCACGGCATCTTCGATGCGGTGCTTGCGCTCCTTGAGCTCGACCTCGGTAGCAGCGCCGGCCTTGATCACTGCAACGCCGCCGGCCAGCTTGGCCAGACGTTCCTGCAGCTTCTCACGGTCGTAATCCGAGTCGCTCTTCTCGATCTCGGCACGGATCTGTGCAACACGACCGGCGATGGCGTCGGCGTCGCCGGCACCCTCGACGATGGTGGTCTCATCCTTGGTGATGACGACCTTGCGAGCGGTACCCAGCAGCTCCAGACCAGCGGTCTCCAGGGAGAGGCCGACCTCTTCGCTGATGACCTCGCCACCGGTGAGGATAGCGATGTCGGCCAGCATGGCCTTGCGACGGTCACCGAAGCCCGGTGCCTTGACGGCGACGGACTTGAAGGTGCCCTTGAGCTTGTTGACGATGAGGGTCGACAGAGCCTCACCCTCGACGTCCTCGGCGATGATGACCAGCGGCTTGCCGGCCTGGATAACCTTCTCCAGCAGCGGCAGCAGGTCCTTGATGGTCGACACCTTGCTCGAGACGAGCAGGATGTACGCGTCTTCGAGGACAGCTTCCTGACGCTCGGCATCGGTCACGAAGTAGGCCGAGATATAGCCCTTGTCGAAACGCATGCCCTCGGTGAGCTCGAGCTGCAGGCCGAAGGTGTTCGACTCCTCGACGGTGATGACACCCTCGTTGCCGACCTTGTCCATCGCCTCGGCGATCAGATCGCCGATCGACTGGTCACCGGCGGAGATACCCGCGGTGGCAGCGATCTGCTCTTTGGTCTCGATTTCGGTTGCGCTCTTGAGCAGCGACTCGGTAACAGCCTCGACGGCCTTCTCGATGCCGCGCTTCAGGCCGAGCGGGTTGGCGCCGGCTGCGACGTTGCGCAGACCTTCGCGAACCAGGGCCTGAGCCAGAACGGTAGCGGTGGTGGTGCCGTCGCCCGCGACGTCATCGGTCTTCTTGGCGACTTCCTTGACCAGCTCTGCGCCGATCTTCTCGTAAGGCTCCTCCAGCTCGATCTCCTTGGCGATGGAAACACCATCGTTGGTGATCGTGGGGGCGCCCCACTTCTTTTCCAGAACGACGTTGCGACCCTTAGGGCCCAACGTCACCTTGACAGCGTCGGCGAGGGCGTTCAGGCCCCGCTCGAGGCCACGGCGTGCCTCTTCGTCGAACGCAATGATCTTGGCCATTGGTAAGTGATCCTCCGGATACGGGGTGACACTAGGTTTCTTATGGCCGGAACTCGGTGCCCGCGACGGACGACCGGCGTGTCAAACGGACCGATCTCACCGTCCCGACCTGGCACTCACGGTCGTAGAGTGCCAGTACCGTTTTAGCACTCGAGTGCCGAGAGTGCAAGGCGATGGGTGTCATTCGTGCGTACGCACTGCCGACGATTCGGTCGACCTGGCGCAAGGCGGCAGATAGGGTCATCGGCGTGAAGATCGCCATCATCCTCATCGTCGCGTTGCTCGCGATCATCGCAGTGTTCGTGATTTTCAATTTCCTCGGGAACCGCAAGCTTCGCCTCGCAGAGGAAGAAGCACTGCGCAACCGCACCTACCGCCCCGGCGATCCGTTCTCCTCAGCCGACGACGACGCCGTGCACGGCAATCCGCGAGACCTCAAACCGAGTGACCTGATCGAGATTCGCGGCGAGACTTTCGCGGTCCGCGGGACGATGCGCCTCACCCAAGACGGCTATGTCTGGACAGAAAATTTCATCGACACCGGCACCGGCCGCAAGGCCTGGATTTCCGTGGAAGACGATCCCGACCTCGAAGTCGTCCTGTGGCAAGAACTTTCCGGCGTCGTCGTCACGCCGGGACCGCCGACCATTGATCTCGACGGACGCCGCTACGCTTTCGATGAAGCTGGCAACGCTCGGTTCACCTCGGCCGGGACGACGGGGGTTTCGGGTACCGGCAATATGGCCTATCAGGATTATCAGGCGGGGAATGATCGACTGTCCTTCGAGGACTACGGGTCCGGCTGGGAATGCGCCCGTGGCGAAGTGCTCAGCCATGCCGAATACCGCATTTATCCGTCCAACCCGGCCCCCGAGGCGTGAGGCACGCCAGATGACGATGCACACATTGGCGGTGCCCTATGCGGACACTCGCGCCGAACAGCTGACCCTTGCCATCGGCGAACCCGCATTGCCCGCACTCGCCCAGCACGAATGGCCATTCGGCGATATCATCATTGATCTGCGCCTGTTGGGGGCAAGCCACCAGGTCATCGTCTCCGACACCGACACCGGCACGTTCTCCGAAACCGTCGCGTGCTTGCCCGGTCGGACCGAATCCCTGCCAACCGAATATCGCGACAGCCGATACCGATTCGACGCCGAGATCACGGTCGTCTCCGACGCTGCCTTACGCGAGACGGTGGACCGATTGACCGCGCACGCAGATACGGCACACGCCGCCGACGCTCCCGTTCTCATCGCCCGCTTCCCGCGGGACCCGCTCGCGGTGACCGCACTATTCGCTCAGTTCGACGGCACCTTGGTGACCTGGCAAAGTTGGCATGTATATCCGCAATCCGGCGAGGTCGTAGTGACCCAATCCCAATTGGATTGCGCCGCATGACCACTCCTGATCCACGGCGCAAACTATTCATCGTCCGCAACATCATTGTCGGTGTAATCGTCGTGATTGCGGGCTTGTTGATGATCGGATCATGCGGCAGCGGGTCCACCAGCGCGCGTAACTACATCTCGGGCAATTATCAGCGCGACGCGTCGCTCGACGAATCCAATCAGACCGCATATATCGCCGACGGCACACCGGATTCGGTGGCGTCAGCGATCTCCAACGCGGAGCGACCGACCGACTCCCGCGCCGGCGCCACCACTACGGGCAATCTCGCCGGTACTCGATTTCTGCAGTACCCGGACTATCTGGTCGCGCTGTTCCCTTATGCCGCAGGCAAATCCAAGGTGATGTTGAGCAAGGACTACACCTCGGGTTATCACCACTACCACAACTACGTCGGCGGCTACTGGGTTCCGACGCCGCACTACTCGGGAACCGGATCAGGTAACCGGGGCGGCGGAAGTGGCAGCGGCAAATGACACCACTCACTTCCATCAACACTCCGACACGTCAACCTGCTAGGAGCGCACCGTGCTGACTCGAATCGTTGAGAATTCCTATGCCGCAGCGGCTTACAGCGCTTCGGGTATCGCCTTGATGGTCGCGTCGTTCGCGGTCGTCGATCTCCTAACCCCGGGCAACCTACGCCACCAACTGTGGTTCGACCGCAACCGCAACGCGGGAATCCTGGTCGGGTCGAACCTCGCGGCCATCGCCCTGATCATCGTCGCCGCGATCACCGCGAGCGAGGGCCGCCTCGGCGAGGGCCTGCTGTACACGGTCATCTACACCGCGATCGGGATAGTGCTGATGGCGATCACCTTCTTACTCATCGATCTGGTGACGCCCGGCAAGCTCGGCGAACTACTCGTCGACGAAAATCCACATCCCGCGGTCTGGGTGCAGGCGGTGGCGCATATCGGTATCGCGCTGATCATCAGCGCATCCATCCTGTGACGGTCGAATCACCGACGGTCCCCAACGCGCGGTTCGCCCGCGCAGCCCTGCTCGGCGTGGTATTCGTCTGCGCCGCATGCGGTCTCGCCTACGAACTTGCGCTGATCTCCCTCGGCTCCTTCCTGATCGGCAATACCGCGACACAAGCATCGATCGTGTTGGCGGTAATGGTGTTCGCGATGGGCGTCGGCTCGTTGGCCGCCAAACCCCTGCAACGCCACGCTGCCGCGGCGTTCGCGATCATCGAACTGGCGCTGGCACTGTTGGGCGGACTATCGGTCCTGGCGCTCTACGCCGCGTTCGCCTATCTGTCGATCTATACCTCGGCGCTGATCGTGGTCGCGTTCGTGCTGGGCCTGCTGATCGGCGCCGAGATCCCGCTGCTGATGGTCCTGCTGCAGCGAATCCGTAAGCAGGAGGCCGGTTCTGCGGTCGCCGACATGTTCGCCGCCGACTACATCGGCGCACTGATCGGCGGCTTGTGCTTTCCATTTCTTCTCCTGCCCTTCTTCGGGCAATTACGCGGCGCCCTCGTCGTCGGTCTGGTCAACGCTGCCGCCGGCGCGTTTCTGATCTTCGTCGTATTCGGCCGGGTCTTGAGCCGCCCCAAGCTGATCGCGCTAGGCACGGCGACCCTCGCGGTCGTCGCGGCGCTCATCGCCGGACTCGTCATGTCCGGATGGTTCGAAGTGACTGCGCGCCAAGCCCTGTACCGCGATCCGGTGGTCGCAGCCGAGCGCACCGCCTATCAAGACATTGTGATCACCGAGCGTCGCACCGCCCTTGGCCGCGATACTCGGCTGTTCCTCAACGGCGATCTACAGTTTTCTTCGATCGACGAATACCGCTATCACGAAGCCCTCGTACATCCGGTCATGTCTGCGCTTCCCGCACGCGGCGGCTCGGTGCTGGTGCTCGGCGGCGGCGACGGACTCGCCCTGCGCGAGGTTCTCACCTACCCGAACCTCGGCCCCACCACGCTCGTTGAGCTGGATCCGGAGATGGTCCGCCTTGGCCGCACCGACCCTCGGCTCACTTCACTCAATCGCGGGTCGATGAATGACCCTCGCGCGAATATCGTTACCGCCGATGCCTTTTCCTGGTTGCGCGACAACCAGAGCCGCTTCGACGTCATCATCATCGACATGCCCGATCCCGACGAAACCGCAACGGCGAAACTGTATTCGGCCGAGTTCTACGCGATGGTGCGCGGTCATCTCGCCACCGGCGGTCGAGTCGTCGTGCAATCCGGTTCACCCTATTTCGCGCCGCAGTCGTTCTGGTGTATCGGTTCGACACTCGCCGAGGCCGGCTTTCAGACCACGCCTTACCACGTCGATGTCCCATCCTTCGGCGACTGGGGTTTCTACCTAGCCGGATTTCAAAGACCGTCGCTGACAATGACGGCGCCGCGCGAGACTAGATTTCTAACCCCAGCCGTCCTCGCCGCCGCAGGCGTCTTTCCCGCCGACCGCCAACCGCGTCCGACGCCACCGTCGACGTTGATGGACCCACGGATCCTGCGCTACGCGCAATCGGAGTGGACGGCGTACTAGAGCGGGTAAGTTCATCACCCATGAGTCCGCAAGTGGCCGTGGCGCTGGCCGCGATGGCACTCCTGACCATCGGCGCCCTCGTCGTTATGGTGCGGACCCGTCGTGTGGTGACAACGCCTACCGAGCGCGCAGTCCATGCCACCTTGCAGACCGCAGCCTTGGCCGCCCGATCTCTGCGCTCCGGACTCACGCCTCAATCGGCGGCGGACGCCGTGCCACATCTTCGCGAGTTGACCGGTGCAGCGGCCGTCGCGGTCTACGACGCCGACATCGCGCTGCTGGCGACCGAATCCTCAGACGGGGCGGTGCCGGACAACATCATCAGCATCTTCGACGACGCCGCTCGCGCGGCCCACGCGGGCGGACGTCGCGTCCTGAACTCCGACCTGCCAACCACATCCGCACTGCGAGCGATCATCGCGCAGCCACTCATCGCCGATGACGAGACCGTTGGCGTACTTCTGGTTGCTACCAACCACTCGCCGGGCCCCGGACTATTCGGCGCGGTCGCCGAAGTCGCCCACTACGCGTCGAGTCAACTCGAGCTCGCCGAACTCGACGCATCGCGTAGTCGTCTCGACCGCGCCGAGGTCCTTGCCCTACGCGCTCAGATCAGCCCGCACTTCATCTACAACGCGCTCAACACCATCGCATCATTCGTCCGGACTGATCCTGATCGCGCTCGCGAATTGATCCTCGAATTCGCTGACTTCACGCGCTACTCGTTCCGCGCGGCAGGCGAATACACACTGCTCGCCGACGAGTTGCGCAATATCGACCGCTATCTCACACTCGAACGCGCCCGATTCGGTTCAGCACTGACCGTCAGACTTCATATCGCACCGGAAGTGCTCAACGTGGTCTTGCCATTCCTGGCATTGCAACCGTTGGTGGAGAACGCCGTTCGACATGGCCTCGCCGGCAGACGACATGGCACTATCACGATCGTGGCGGCTGACGCCGGATCGGACTGCGCAATCAGCGTCGAAGACGACGGCGTCGGGATGGACCCGGAACTGCTGCGCTCGGGTGCCATCGACGCACTGACACCATCACCGAATCCAAACCCCGACAGTGGGGGTGCCCATGTTGGCCTCGGCAACGTCGACCACCGACTACGCGCCGCGTTCGGCAACGACTATGGCCTGGTTGTCGAGACCGCCCCTGGCGCGGGGACCAAGGTCGGCATGCGAGTGCCGAAATTCCGTCCGGGAGTTGCGGTGTGATCCCGATGAGGACTAGAAAGGATGTTCGATGGCTTCGCTAGTGGTGTTAGCGGTCGACGACGAGCCGCCCGCACTGGACGAGCTGCGATATCTATTGTCTCGGCAGGCAGGCGTCGGCACGGTCACAACTGCCGCCGATGCCAATGAGGCGCTGCGCCTTCTCAACTCACGCCATTTCGACGCAGTATTCCTCGACATAAACATGCCGGGACTATCCGGGCTCGAATTGGCGGATGTACTAACGAATTTCAGCCACCGACCGGCGGTGATCTTCGTGACCGCCCATGACGACAAGGCAGTCGACGCGTTCGGTGTCGGCGCGGTCGACTATCTACTCAAGCCGTTACGCGAGGAACGGCTGGCGCAGGCGATCGCCCGGATCGAACCCACCGGCACCTCGACAACCGATGGTTCTTCCGGGGTCATCCCGGTCGAATTGGGCGGCGTCACTACGCTGGTGCCTCGCGACTCCATCTCCTGGGTCGAGGCGGTCGGCGACTACGCGCGTCTACACTCGGCCTCGGGAGCACACCTGGTTCGAATACCGTTGTCCACCTTGGAATCCCAGTGGCGAGATCACGGATTTCTACGTGTCCACCGCTCCTATCTGGTGTCGTTACCGATGGTGACCGGAATGCGGACCCGCGGATCGACGACGCTGGTCAGTCTGCGCGACAATGGTTCTGCCGTAGCGATCGACCTACCGGTCAGTCGGCGTCAGGTTCGCGACCTCAAGGATCGCCTGGTGCGCGACCCGATGCGGTCCTACCGCGGCCGCGGCCAGGGTTCGCCGTGAGCGAGAATCCCAAACCCGTTGTCGCCCAGCGTGAACGCGTTGTACTGGCTCATCGGCGCGGAGCGCGGATAGTCCGCACACGCGTCGAGGTACAGGAACAGACCGAGATCGGCGACGTCCTGGTCCGCGGACTGGTCCGCGCGCAACTCGGACTGGCCCTCCGACTCGGCGCGGCAGTGCTGGTCATCTGCGTGGCGGTCGCGATCATCGTGGCAACCGTTCCGCCGATCGGCACCGCATCGGTCGCCGGGATTCGGATCGTGTGGATCACCATCGGCCCGTTGCTATTCGGCGTTCTCTACGGCGTCGGCCGACTCTATCTGAGGTTGGCGAATCAGGCCGAGCACGACTTCCTCGGCGTCGTCGATGACGGCGGCTCGGACGAGGGCATCGACCGGTGAGGGCAGACGTGTCAACTCTTACCGCGGTCGCGTTAGTGCTCGCGGCGGCGGCAACCATCGCGGTCGGCGCCTACGGCGGACGTCTGGCGCGCACCACTTCGGACTTTCTGGTGGCCTCCCGATCGGTCGGCGCGCGGCAGAACGCTGCGGCGATCTCCGGCGAATACCTCTCTGCGGCTTCATTTCTCGGTGTCGCCGGTCTGATCGCCAAATACGGCACGGATGCACTGTGGTATCCGGTCGGCTTCACCGCGGGATACCTGGGACTGCTCATGTTCGTCGCGGCGCCGCTTCGCCGGTCGGGCGCGTATACCGTGCCCGACTTCGCGGAGTTCCGGCTGGGTTCGACGCTGGTGCGACGAGTCGCGATGATCGTCGTCGTGGCGATCTGCACCTTTTATCTGATCCCCCAGTTCCAGGGCGCGGGACTGACGCTGAACATCCTGCTCGGCCTACCCGTGTGGGCCGGTGCCGCCATCGTCGGCGCCATCGTGATCGTCAACGTCGTGGGCGGCGGCATGCGGTCCGTTACCTTTGTTCAGGCCTTTCAGTATTGGCTGAAGCTCACCGCGGTGGCGATACCGGCGCTTTCGCTCGGCCTGGTATTCCTCAGCGACCGACCGGCGCTGAATGAGACTGCGCCGCCACGGGTTTCACAGGATACGACGGTATCGATCACCACCGACGTCAGATTGACAGTGGTCGATCCGACCGGCGTCATCGTGACCGGAACGCTCGATGGTGTGTCGGTCGTCGACCATCGCATCACAACAGCGGGACGCTATGAACTGAGCGAAGACGCAACGCTCTCCCTGCGCGCGGGTTCGGCGACGCCCGTCGTCGCAGGTGCCCCGGCATCGGGCGAACGATGGTTAGAGCCTGGCGGCGGCTTTGGCGCTTCGGGCAATCGGGCTCTGTACCAAGTTCTTTCACTCATCCTTGCCACCTTTCTCGGCGCGATGGGCCTTCCACATGTACTCGTGCGCTTCTACACCAATCCGGACGGCAAGTCCGCGCGGCGGACCGCCCTTACCGTCATCGCGTTACTCGCACTGTTCTACTTATTCCCGATCGTCCTGGGAGTGCTTGCCCGCCTTTATGTTCCACAATTGCTCATCACCGGCAGCTCCGACGCCGCGGTATTGCTGCTACCAGCGGCCGCTGTCGGAGGCATGTGGGGAAGCATGCTCGCGGCGCTGGTCGCCGCGGGTGCGATCGCGGCATTCTTGTCGACATCATCCGGACTTTTGATCAGCGTTGCGGGCGCACTGTCCACCGATGTCCTGCGCGGCCGCATCAGCGACTTTCGCTGGGTCGCCGTCATCGGGGGTGCGGTCCCGGTCGCGCTGGCCGCCGCCACGACCTCTCTCGAACTCTCTCGCACCGTCGGACTGGCGTTCGCGGTCGCGGCGTCGACCCTGTGCCCTTTGCTGGTATTGGGAATCTGGTGGCGTCGTCTTACCTCGGCCGGCGCGATCAGCGGGCTTATCGTCGGCGGCTCGACGTCCAGTATTGCTGCGGTACTAGCCGTTTCAGGGATTTTGGACAACAACTCAGACGGCTGGGCCGCGGTAATCATCGGGTATCCCGCTGCGGTGACGGTACCGTTGGCGTTCGCGACAACCGTCCTGGTCAGTGTGTGTACATCGTCGCGCGCTCCGCGCGACGTGTCGCGAATATTCGCGCGAATGCATGTGCCGGAACGTCTGGGAATGGGTCTGGAGCGGCTCCCCTGACCGTTCACCGATTGAGAACCGCCGTTCGTCGCGCAGTCCGGCTTGTCTGACTCATCGCATTCGAATGTCATTCCAGTGTGACTCAGATCGCAATAGCCTCCCTTGGTAGCCCAGACCACGCAGCACAGGAGGCCAAGTGTCCACAATCGAACGGTCCAGCTGGCCGGCTGATCCGCCGTCGCCGACACCCCAACAGTTCGTTGAGATCGACGCGAGCCCCGAGTTCGCCGACCTCAAGCACACACTTCGTTCGTGGGTCTTCCCGATGACCGCGTTCTTCTTGCTGTGGTACGCGGTATACGTGCTGCTCGGCGCGTTCGCACACGACTTCATGGCGATTGAAGTATGGGGCAATATCAACGTCGGCATCATCCTGGGCCTACTACAGATAGTCACGACCTTCGTGATCACCGGACTCTACGTCCGTTTCGCCAACTCCAAACTCGATCCCAAAGCCGAAGCTATTCGCACCCAAGCGATGGCCACCACGGGTCACACCGATGGAAACGGAGCCAACGCATGAATACACCAGTTACGCATCTCGCCGCCGATACCGTCGGCAATCCGATCGCCAACATCTCGATTTTCGCGGCCTTTGTCGCGATCACGATGTTCGTGGTCATCCGAGCAAGCCGCAACAACAAGTCCGCAGCCGACTTCTTTACCGGCGGAAGATCTTTCACCGGTCCGCAGAACGGCGTCGCGATAGCTGGCGACTATCTGTCCGCCGCGAGCTTCCTCGGTATCGCCGGGGCCATCGCGGTATACGGCTATGACGGCTTCCTGTATTCCATCGGCTTCCTGGTCGCCTGGCTCGTCGCACTGTTGCTGGTAGCCGAATTACTGCGCAACACAGGCAAATTCACGATGGCCGACGTCCTGAGCTTCCGACTCAAGGAACGGCCGGTCCGGTTGGCCGCGGCCATTTCGACGCTGGCCGTATCGCTGTTCTATCTGCTCGCTCAGATGGCGGGCGCCGGCGGTCTCGTCGCACTATTACTCGACATCGAAGATCGCACCGGCCAGTCGATCGTGATCGCGGTGGTCGGCGTCCTGATGATCGTCTACGTGCTTGTCGGCGGAATGAAGGGCACCACCTGGGTGCAGATCATCAAGGCGGTCTTGTTGATCGCTGGTGCGGCACTGATGACCGCTATCGTGCTGGTCAAGTTCGGCATGAATTTCTCCGACCTGCTCGGGTCGGCGCAGGAAGCCATTGGCGGGTCGTCGGACGAGGCCGTCGCGGCCCGAGACGTGCTGGCACCGGGGGCACAGTACGGCGGTTCCACGACGTCGAAGATCAACTTCATCTCGCTGGGTATCGCCCTGGTGCTCGGCACGGCCGGTCTACCGCACGTGTTGATGCGCTTCTATACCGTGCCGACCGCCAAGGAAGCTCGACGCTCGGTGGTGTGGGCGATCGCGTTGATCGGCGCCTTCTACCTGTTCACCCTGGTGCTCGGCTACGGCGCGGCAGCCATCGTCGGACCCGATCGCATCCTTTCCGCAGCGGGCAAGGAGAACGCCGCAGCGCCACTGCTCGCCTTCGAATTGGGCGGCGTCGTACTTCTCGGAATCATCTCCGCAGTCGCGTTCGCGACGATTCTGGCCGTCGTCGCGGGTCTGACGATTACCGCGTCGGCATCGTTCGCACATGATATCTACGGAAGTGTTATCAAGCGCGGCAAGGCAACTGAGGCTCAGCAGGTCAAGGTGTCACGGATGGCCGCGGTGACGCTTGGCGTACTCGGCATCGTGCTGGGCATCCTGGCGAACGGGCAGAATATCGCCTTCCTGGTCGCTCTCGCGTTCGCGATCGCCGCGTCGGCGAATCTCCCGACGATCATCTACTCGCTGTACTGGAAGCGGTTCAACACCCGAGGCGCGCTGTGGAGTATCTACGGCGGCCTGACCGCAACGATCGCGTTGATCATCTTCTCCCCCGCCGTTTCCGGCGGACCGAAGTCGATGATTCCCGATGCCGACTTCGCCTACTTCCCGCTGGCGAATCCGGGCATCGTCTCGATCCCACTCGCCTTCGCACTAGGCATCATCGGCACCCTGACCTCCCCGTCGGATAAGGGTGATCCGGCCCGCAACGCCGAGATGGAGGTGCGCTCACTGACCGGACTCGGCGCCGAAAAGGCTGTGTCCCACTAGTTTTGGAACGTGGCAATTCGCAACTGCGCCGACTTCTATTGACTTGTAAGTGTTATCGGCTATAATCGAACATAATAACGATCAAGGCTACGCAGGTAGTGGCCCGTTGATATTTCAGATGTGGGAAGCACTGTTGATGAGGCGCGTTGGCGTCTGAATGTCCGACGCTGTTTGTTCTCATATTCGGAGTGTTCGATGGTTGCTTCTTCTGCCCCGCCACCGCGTGTTACGCGGGCGCGGTACGCGTGGGCCACGTCGGGTCCCCCTGTGATCGGTATCGACTTTGATCCGGCGCCAGTTGAAAGCTCTTGTGCCATTGGGCATGTCAACGATCTGATCGATGTGATCACCACCTGCCGTGCCGGACAATCATTGTTGTTGTGGCAGCAGTACCGCGCCCTGGCCGCCATGCACGATCAGTTAGCGCCAGGCAGCGGTGATCATGATGCTCGATTGATTGCTGAGCACAATCAGGTTGCTGCCCGCTATGCGGTCACCAGATCCATCGGACAGGCCACGGCAATGCGACAGCTGAACGAGGCTTTGGCAATGGTCTACCGGCTGCCGCTCGTGGGTGAACAACTACGCGACGGTGTCATCGCCGCCTGGCAGTTCTCCCGGATCGTGACCCGCTCGGATCTGATCGACGGCCGTGGGTATCGACACGACGTGGATGCCGAAATCGCCACAAGGCTTGGCAGAAAAGGCAGTTGGTCCGCTCGCAGACTAGATGCGCTGGTCGATTCGGCAATCTTCCGCCACGACCCCGACGCCGTCCGACAACGCCACACCGACGCCAAAGCCGCTCGTAACGCAACCATCGATCCGCTCGCTGATGGGATGGCCGAATTGCGCGTGACTGCAACCGCAGAAGACACCTGTGTCGCCATCACCGCCATCGACCAATTAATCGCCACTGTCTGCTGCCCGAATGATCCCAGACGTCGTGGGGCGCAACGCGCGGACGCCATCCTTGCGTGACTCAACGGAACCCCGTTCGAATGTGACTGCGACTCAACAGACATCAGCGCGCCGTGCACTGGCGAGCCCGACACCGTCGAACTATCGCATGCCAACGTGCAGATCGCGTTGCAAGTGATCACCGATCACGCCACGCTCACCACGCCAAACGCCGACGTCCCGGACGGTATGGGCTACATCGATGGGCACGGGGTGATCATTGGTGAGCAAGTCCGCGACATCGCAAACAGACCTGACTGCCGTCAGAGCGCGGTACCACCCAAACCCGCACACCGACAACGCCTTTCGGCAGACACTCCCTCCCATCCCCCTGCTTACCTTCTGACCCCTACCGCTTCAGTACTGCCTTCGATGCGTTCATTCGTGTCCGGGATTTGGGGTGCACGATGCCCCGGCCGCGATCGACCCGCCTGGAAAACCCAGTTGGATCACTGTCGCGAATACAACCAACAAAACCCGACCGAGGGTGGCCGCACCGAAGCAACAAATGTGGCAAGTCATTAAACAGACCCCTGAATCGACGGTCCAGCTTGCGTGTCAGGAGTGCGTTCACTACGCCCGACCCGGTTGCGATCTGGTTAGGCGAATGGATCAGTTCCGTGGGCGCCCTTTCGGGAACGCTGAGTGATCTTCTTTACAAGGCCGTCCCTTGCTTACGGACCTGCTGTTGTTTTGTGGGCGAGTTTGTGTGTGGCGGATAGGTGGTGGCGCTGGCGGTAGGTGGCGGCGGTGAGTGTGGTCCCGTCCTCGTCGTGGTGCAGTTTGAGGTGTGCTGCGAGGTTTCGGAACCATAGTCCACATTCGTGGCATTGCAGACGGGCACCGTCGTCGCCGAGGTGGCCGTGGCGACTGATGCGATGGGGTGCGGTGACCGCGCAGAGGTGTTCATCGGTGCGGTTTCGGGTCATCGCTGCCCACACGACTTGTCCGGTGCTGCCCAGGAGGCCGGCTAGTTCATAAGGGCCGAGGTGTTCGCGTGCAGCATAAATGATTGTCTCGTCCCATGATGAGAATCCTGCCGCGTGTAACCGGTTGTGCCACCACGCTTCTCGCCAGGTATCGGGGCCACGAAGGGCAACATCGGCGTCAAGTGTGTGGCGGTGACGATAGCTGTGCACAGTGAGCGGGTTATCGTCGTTGTCGGTGTGGGAGGGGATGTGTTGATCGAGCATCTGAAACCACAGTCCGCACTCGTGGCATTGCAAACGTGTCCCGTCATCTTCCAGATGGCTCGTACGACTGCGTATCAGTGGGCGGGTCGCGGCGAACGGATCGGTAAGGCTCCCGATCCGCAACCGATCAAGCACGGTGTCGCTTTTCGCACCGAAAATTTTCCCTATTTCGGTGGTGGGGGTCGAGAGCGTCGAGTTGGGTGGCAACCTCGGCGGTGAATTCCGAAATGTGTTCGCGGTGGCGGGCATGTCGCATCCACTGCAACACTTCTTCGTCGGCGTTGAGGACGGTGCCGTATTGAGCGTGGTGTGCTGTGATGCGGTCGAGCCATCGTTGCGTCGGGCTACGCAACGTTAGCCCGGTGCTGGCGGCTGCTTGAACGGTCACCGACGGATAAGCCCCGAGTCTGCGGGCGATCGCGGCCCAGGACCCATCATGGTGTTCGGCCCATTCAATAGCGTCTTGCCAACACGACCAAACCTGCCGCTGCCAGACGACCCGACCATAGGTCGTATGCGGCCTGCTCGAAAGGCACCAATGCTGGCCCTGACATTGCGGGCCCGGCCTGTTGGAAACCTACCCCCGCCGAGGACGTACTACGTGTTGAATAGCGTTGTAATGCGTAGGCGCGCATCTGATTTCGGCGTTGCGCACCAATTAGCGGTGTGCGTGCACCCAACCCCCATTGTCTGCGGTACTCCGAGGCCTCAATGCGGTGCCCCAATGCGAGGGACTGGCCAAATTCACATACCAACCGCCACACTCATGCCATTGCAACCGCACACCATCAGAGGCTAAAAACCCCGGACTTGACTCACATCGCTTCGACACCCTCCACACGCTAAACCGCCCACCACAACCGCGCGACACACGACCCAAGCAGAGCGAGCACGAAAGTGTCGCGTCTGACGGTGCGTATGCATGGTCTTCGACGTTTCAGAGTTTCCCTCCACAAACATTCGGTGTTCTATGTCACATTCAGTAACGCTTGCGTGCCGGATCGTACCGTGATGAAGTTCAGTGCAGAGTCAGTTGGCTATCGCACAGTCTGGGGATATCGGTCACCAGGGGGACCGCGATACCGCACATAGGGTCAAGGGGAGTTTCAGTGACATCACAACATCCGCCGGTGACGTTTCGGTCTAACGGGCAAGGACAAACCACTCGTTCGCGGTATCGATCACACTTTGTGGGGCTGCTGACAGTGTTGGCGGTACTAGCCAGTGTGGCCGCGAGCCTGGCCGTTGGGGGCGGTGCGGCCTCAGCGCGGGCGCACCCCACGCGTGATGGGCACACCATCTACTTAAATACCTACACCGTCAACGCCAAAC
Organism: Gordonia sp. CPCC 205333; assembly: GCF_048537885.1. Taxonomy (NCBI): domain Bacteria; kingdom Bacillati; phylum Actinomycetota; class Actinomycetes; order Mycobacteriales; family Gordoniaceae; genus Gordonia; species Gordonia sp. CPCC 205333. The sequence goes on from NZ_JBCLVI010000002.1 coordinate 194,276, forward strand.
CGATCTTCATCGAACGCCGATGAGGCTTGCGGGAAGCCCGCCAATATCGTGGTGGGAGTTGCTCGACACAAGGGTGACTTCTTCTTTTCTGACTCGTGCACCGCGGGATACAACCACGGCCACAACGGCATGTTCTACACCGCGACCGACACTGAGGAAGCGTCCGATGAGAAGGGCGTGCATTACGTGAGGGACGCGGCGTACGGAAAACGAGTGAATCCCAAGAAATACGAGGTCGGGGTGGATCAATCCGATCGCGACGAAGCAGCGGAATACGCACGCCGCCAAGACGGCAAGGGCTATAATAAAGTCTTCACATTCAACAAAATACAGGGCGAGAACCCCAACACGTTCAACTGCTCGCAGCTTATCTGGGCCGCGTATCGCTACACGGGCAACAACATCGAACTCGGCATCAAAGGCAAAGCAGCTGTTTATCCGAAGGAGCTGACCGAATCAAAATACGCGCACGGATACTGACATGGTGACACGGATTTCCGTGAATGCGGCGAAAGCGGCTGGTCAATCATACGCCAAGACAATTTCATTGATCCTTGCCGCACTCCTCGCAGGATTGATCACTGTAGTGGGGTGTAGCTTCTCAACTGAGACCTCAGTGCCGGGGCTGTCGGATCTCTTGGGGCCCGAGGTCTCGCGCATTCCACAGGGTGCACGAGCGGCGGTACTTGTCGGCCCTAGCGCTTTTGAATTCTCATACGACTCCGTGGCGGACGCCTCATGGCTCGTGTTTGTCGATGACGAATTCAAGCCGATTGGGCATGTGCACCGAAAAGGAATGTTCAGAGCGCAAATTGTCCGTTTCGGCAATTCAGGCCTAGCATTTCCCGATCGAACTACTACAACCCTAATCTCCACTACGGGCACGCGGAACATTCCGCTGTCAAGTACCGGTATGCTCGCTGACGGCACCTCCACTCGGACCGCAACCGGCGAAGCCTTGCTGTGGCTAGATATAGGGCGCGGGAAAGGCGGCGGACAGTACACAACTAACCTAGCCAGAATCCGTGCCGACGGTACGACGACCGAAAGTCGCATTGACGGCCGGCTCGCGTCAACAGGTTACTGCTCGAGCCACTACGCAATCATTGATGCGTGGACCACGGCAACCTATCACCTGATGAAGGTCCCTGCCAGCGGCCCGGTCGAGCATGGAACACGGTGGTCAGGGCAACCCTACGAGAACGGCCCCGCCGCATGGTCGTGCGCAGGTTCAAATTCGGCTACGGCACTGATGTCAGACAATCAGTATCCTCTGACCAAAAATCCGCCTGGCATTGCGCTCATCAGTATGGACTTGTTAACTCTGACATCGCGGTCACTCCCCAGTAGCGCCGCCGCCACCATCCGCTCCGACAGTGACTTCCGCGAGTTCCTCAAGACTCGGCGAACAATAACAGCCTCCGGCGACACCTGGTGGGATACGGCACACGGACGCGCGTTCGTACGTCCTGACGGATCTGTAGTCGAGACACGCGATGGACAGAACTACAATGCCCTGTTCACTCTCAGCACTCCGCACACTGCGATTCAGTCCGTCGAAGCAGCCGACGCTACTCGACCAGGCCAGCTGATCGCTATCTCCACGACCGCCAGCTCACCCGATCAGACGCCCACCTACGTCATCAGTGATGTCACACTTAAGGCCACGAGTCCGAGCATCCGCAATGTGCACGTACCGTGGATCGCCGAAACGATCCAACGACTACCCCAAGCAACAGTCCAAGACATCGCACAGATCCCCTAAATCCCCACCCATGCGGTACTGGCCCGTCGATAGCAGTTAACAACTATGGTACCGACCATCAACGCCGAAATTCCCGGTCCAAGCGGCACGAAACATTCCACTTCTTCGCCGCTAGTCCGCAGGGCAAGCAACAATCAACGTCACGAAGGTGAATGTATACAGCAGCCGCGAAAAGGCCTGCGGAGAGAACCCGAGTACATCATATTATGCGCAGCTTGCCTGCGGCGCGCTTAACAACTGGAGTCTGCACGGTAGTGGCAATTCATGCTCGGTTCTTTCAGATATCACAGAGCCGCATCTCGCAGCCGGTGGTGGCGACAACGAGTTCAAAGATCCTGCCGTGCACGTCTTGAATCACCCCTAGTTTGATGCCGCTCCCTTCTGAGTCAGGAAGGATGAGTACATGCCTAAGAAGATTGATCCCGAGGTTCGGTCGAGAGCCTTGAGGTTGTTGGAGTCACATAGCGGGGAGTACGCCTCGTTGACTGCGGCGTCGGCGGCGATCGCCAAGCAGGTCGGTGTGGGGCAGGAGACGGTGCGTCGGTGGGCGCTGCAAGCCCAGATCGACGCTGGTCTCCGTGCCGGTACCACCTCAGAGGAATCGGCAGAAATCAAACGACTCAAGGCCGAGAACAAGCAACTCCGTGAGGACGTCGCTATTTTGAAAGCGGCGACAACTTTCTTCGCGGGGGAACTCGACCCCCGCAACCGATGATTATCGGATTCATCGATTCCCAGCGTGCTCAGGGTCGTGTGGTCGAGTCGATCTGTCGGGTTCTGCGGGAGCAGGGTTGCCAGATCGCCGCACGAACCTACCGGGCCTGGCGCAGTCGCCGGCCGTCGGCGCGGACAGTCTCTGATGCCCACGTTGTCGATGCCGTGCGGTCTGTGGTGTCGCGTACCGATGCCAACGGAGTCAAAAAGATGACTCCCGAAGGCTTGTACGGGCGGGTCAAACTGCGTGTCCATCTGGACCGGACCACGCTGCCCGGCGTCTCTTACGGAGCAGTGGACCGGGCAATGACATTGCTGCACCACAACGGTATTCGGCGTTCCAAGGGGATCAGAACGACAATCTGATCAGTCGACGGCGTCCGCGCTGGTGACCTTCTGAACCGACAATTCAGCGCTGCCGAACCCAACCGTGTATGGGTGACTGACTTTACTTATGTCAGAACATGGGCCGGGTGGGTGTACGTGGTGTTCATTATCGACGTGTTTTCCCGGCGGATCGTTGCTTGGCATGCCTCAACATCGAAGTCAGTGGAACTGGTCACCATCCCGCTACGGATCGCGTTGTGGCAACGTCGCCACGAGGGGCATCGAGTGAAAGCTGCTGAACTGATTCATCATTCAGATGTCGGGAGTCAGTACACGTCGACCACGCTGACTGAACGGCTCGCACTCGAAGACATCGCAGCATCCATCGGATCAGTCGGCGATGCCTACGATAACGCCCTCATCGAGTCAGCGAACGGGCTGTACAAAACCGAGTGCATCCGCACCACGGTCTTCCATTCCGGCCCGTACAAGACGATCACAGACATCGAGTTCGCGACCGCCAGCTGGGTCGACTGGTACAACACCACCCGGCTTCACTCCAGTATCGGCCACCTACCCCCGATCGAATATGAAACACTCCACTACGCTGACCTCACTATCGAGGAACAGCCCCAACCGGAGCCGGCACAAAACCTAGGTTGATTCAACATGACCACCGATACCGACGGCCACACCCACTACCGGGTACGAACGCCCGAAGGAATCTGGGTCGACGGACCATCGTTCACCAGGACCGAGTTGTTCGATTCGCTCAACCAGATCCGGTTCGCCGATCCGCCGCCACCGTCACCGTCACCAACGGCCCAAGATCCCAAACACCGACAACAACGCACCATCGCCAAACACCAACGGCGACAACAAGAACGAGAACATAACCGGGCGGCAAGAGAGGCCGCCGAGTTGACGGAACACGTCACGCGCGCTGGGCGCCAACAATCGTCAGACACTTCGGATAGCGACGGCGATCCACCATTCTGACGTCACCTCACCGACTACGCACACCAGCGCTGCGGCAAATCGCACCGTCTAGGTCTTTGACGTACTGCGCGTCAGAAGTGTCCGCTGCTTGCCTGTGCGCGCATCGAGTATGACGCCCGCGGTACCGGAATCGACGCAATTGACTGCCACAACAACCGAATTGCCACCCCAACGGCATACCGCTGAATCGCGATACCCAGGACCACCGCGAGCAACACCCCCGCACCACCGGGATCAACCCGCCGCACAAAAGCCGAACGATAGGCAACCACCGCAATCACCGCAGCCACGATCACCGACAAAACCAGCGACCACCGAATCAACGACGTCAACCCACCCGCGTCATCAATAATCGCACCACCCGGAGTCCGCAACACAAACGCCACGCAATTGAGCACCATCGCACCCAACGCGCCACCAACCGTGATCTCGAACCAGCCGTTGGCGCCTCCCCCACGCTTGGTCATCTATTTGATGCCTCTCACCCCTGTATTCGCGCAAACGGTTGCGCCGCTTCGAGTTCGAAGCATAACTCAAGTAGGAGTTGCTCCTGTCCCAGATCGGCGCAGTAGTGCAGACCGATCGGCAACTCCCCCGATGACTGAGCCAACGGAAGACTCACCGCAGGAGTCCCGGCCGTATTGTTGATCGGCGTGAACGACACGTAGCGCACCAGCCGGTCGAAGATCTCATCGAAGTCCCCGGCCGGATCCAAATAGCCGATCTTCGGCGTCGTATGCGCCAACGTCGGCGACAGCACAACGTCGAAATTCTCATATACCGCACGGAATTTCTTGGTCTGACGATTGAGCCCCCGCAACGCGAACGGTGTCCGCCAGAAGTTCCGAAGGAAGTTCCGCGACAAACTTCGAGTGAATTGGTCCAGCTGAGATCGATCAAACCCCTTGTCTATTAACCTCTTTCCCATGAATTCCAAAGAGAATGCCAACAGGGACCAGTACTCGGTGAAGTCGCGAATATAGCTTCGGTCAACTGGCACCGGGATCAGATCGACTTGATGTCCCAACGATTGCAAAAGTTCGATATTCGCATAGAGTGCGTCGTTGGTGTCGCGGTCGAGCAGCGCACCGGTCAGCGGCTGGGTCAGGGCGGCTATTCTCAGGCGTCGCTTGCCGGGGCCCTCGACTAAACCCAACTCGGGCAACTTCTTTGCCGGCAAGAACTTTTGAGTGTCGGCCAGGAAATGCGCGGTATCACGGACGCTCCGGGACACGATGCCGTTAGAAATGATGTCGATCGGCGCGGCCTCGCCTTCGGCCGCCGCGATCACCCGATCCCGACTTGGTTTGAACCCCACCAATCCGCATACGGCAGCGGGAATTCGGATCGAACCACCGCCATCATTCGCGTGAGCAATTGGTAGCGCTCCCGCCGCAACAAGGGCTGCCGACCCACCCGACGACGCACCGGACGAGTAGTCGGTATTCCACGGGTTGCGCGTAGGTTCACGGTCGACGAATTCGGTGGTCGCGGTCAGTCCAAACGCCGGAAGCGTAGACGCTCCAACAATATTCATCCCGGACGACAGCAACTGATCCGTGAACCGCTCGTTGGCGGTTGCCGCGACTGCGGGTACAGCCGCCGATCCGTGCATCGTCGGCAATCCCTCGAAGAGAGTGTTGTTCTTAATGACTGATGGCACACCGCGGAATGCGCCCGGCGCGAACTCGTTCGCCGCAGCGCGCACCAGCGCGCGCTCGCGATCGTCGATGACAATTGCGTTGATGGCCGGCTCAACCTCGTCGATCCGGGCGAGGGCAGCGGTGGCAGCGTCAACCGCGGTGAACTCCCCCGCCGCGATCGCCCGAGCTACTCCCACTCCGTCCAGGTCACCGAGGCAATCGTCACTGAATGCGTGCACACGTTTCATGCGGATCGACGGTACACGGGTCACCGGAACCAAAAGGTCGGATAGTTCACGATCGACAACCTATCGCGAGAATTGGCAGCCGACGTAGAAAGACTGAACCGGGTCATTCAATCGAAGCAACACCATTCACCACCCATGAATTCACCCCAACCCGAGACCCCACCCGCCACCTGGAGTATCAAGGTAGTCATGCAGCTGACACTCAATGCCGATGAAGCCGCATTCCGCGAGGAACTGCGTACCTTTTTCACCACTCAGATTCCGCAGGAGATCCGCGATCGCGCAGCGACCGGTGACCTCCGCTACCCCGACGACATCGTCGAAACGACTCGAATCCTCAATGCCAACGGTCTCTGCGTGCCGCATTGGCCCGTCGAATGGGGCGGCAAGGACTGGACGCCAATTCAGCGCCACATCTGGCAGGAACAGCTGAATCTCGCGAACGTCCCCGACCCCCTTCCATTCAACGCGAGCATGGTCGGCCCGGTGATCGCCGAATTCGGATCACAGGAACAGAAGGAGAAATTCCTTCCCGCGACCGCCAACCTCGACATCTGGTGGTGCCAGGGGTTTTCCGAACCTGAAGCCGGCTCCGACCTCGCCTCACTCAAGACCAAGGCGGTCCGTGACGGCGACGAGTACATCGTCAACGGCCAGAAGACCTGGACCACCCTCGGCCAATATGCCGATTGGATCTTCCTACTGGTCCGCACCAACCCCGACGCTCCCAAGCGGCAGGCCGGAATTAGCTTCCTCCTGGTCGAGATGAATACACCAGGCATTGAAGTTCGGCCGATCCAACTGATTGACGGCGGCTACGAAGTCAACGAGGTCTTCTTCAATGACGTTCGGGTGCCGGCGGAGAACCTGGTCGGCGAAGAGAACGCGGGTTGGTCCTACGCCAAATTCCTGCTGGGCAACGAGCGTAGCGGTGTCGCTCGCGTCGCCGCGTCGAAGATTCGCATCTCACAGGCCAAGAAGCTGGCCGGCGAGATCAAGACGGCGAACGGCACGTTGCTCGATGACCCGTTCCTTGCCTCGCGTATTGCCGAACTCGAGAATGAACTGCTCGCACTCGAGCTCACTCAGCTCCGAGTGGTGGCGTCATCGGCCGACGGGCAGCCTAATCCGGCATCATCGCTACTGAAACTACGCGGCAGCGAATTGCAGCAGGCCGCGACCGAACTGCTCGCCGACATCGCCGGTCCCGACTCGCTGGCGGTCGCGTCTGTCGACCCGGACGCTCCCAACGGATCAGCCGAAATCGACGCAGCCACGTGGGCGCAGCTCACCGTCCCTACCTACCTCAATTACCGCAAGGTCTCGATCTACAGCGGATCGTCGGAGGTTCAGCGTCAGATCATCGACAAGGCCGTGCTCGGCCTGTAGGCCGCACCATTCGAAAGGTATTGAGTACCAATGGATTTTGAACTCACCGAAGAGCAGCAGATGCTGCGCGACGCAGTGCGCGACCTACTCACCAAGGCCTACGACGTCGAGTCGGTCCGCAAAGTCACCGACACCGAGTTGGGCTGGAACCCCGATGTCTGGAAACAACTCGCCGAGATGGGCATTCTCGGATTGACCATCGACGAGGACAACGGCGGAGCGGGCGCCGGACCGATCGAGGCATCGATCGTTCTGGGCGAACTCGGTCGGTCGCTGGCCCCCGAACCCTATCTGGACGCAGTCGTGGTCCCGGCGGCGATCCTGTCGGCGACCGACGATGCCGCAGCACCCGAACTACTCCAGGGCCTGGCCGCCGGAGATCTGCTACTGGCGTTGGCGCATAACGAGCCCGGCGACCGCTGGCCTGCCGCCGCGGTGGCGACCACCGCATCGGGCGACGGCGACAGCGTTACCATCACCGGCACCAAAGCGCCTGTGTTGCACGGTGATTGCGCCAACAGATTCATCGTTTCGGCGCGCCGCGGTGACGAGATCGGCCTTTACCTCGTCGACGCTGACGCAACCGGATTGTCCCGCAGCAACTTTCGGACCCACGACCGCCGCCGCGGCGCGCAGGTGGCTTTTGACAACACACCCGCCGTCAAACTCGCCGGCGATGCCGCGCAAATCCTCGCCGCCGCAGAGCTCACCACACAGACCGCCCTGTGTGCCGAGGCCGTCGGAGCTATGGAGAAGTCGCTCGCGCTCACCGTCGAATATCTGAAGACGCGCAAGCAATTCGGGGTGACTCTGTCGACTTTCGAGGCGCTGACCCACCGCGCCGCGGACATGTACGTGCTTCTCGAACTGGCCAGCAGCCTCAGCCTGTACGCCACCGCGACGCTTGCCGAGGGCAGCGCCGACGCGATCACCGCCTCGCGTGCGAAACTGCAGATCTGCCGATCGGCTCGCACCATCGGGCAGGAAGCCATTCAGATGCACGGCGGCATCGGAATGACCGCCGAGTATCCGGTCGGGCACTACGTCAGCCGACTGACCGCGATCAGCCACACCCTCGGAGGTGCCGACGAGCACCTGGCAAAGCTGACACAATCAGTGCGTGACTGGGACATGGTGTCCCCGGTCTGATCGCCGACGAGGGAGAACTGCACATGGTCGAGATGCTCCGTGACAATATGGCGTCGAGCGCGTCCTACGGGCTTATCGCAGTGGTGGCGCTCGTCGCCGCCTTCGGGGCTCTCGACCTGGTGACCCCAGGCAGCCTGCGCAAGCTGGTGTGGATCGACCACAACCGCAACGCGGTGATTCTGACCGTCGCCCAGGTCATTGCCGTCGCGCAGATCCTGACCGCGTCGATTATGGCCGGGACCGGGCTTGAACTGTGGCGTTCGATCTTGTTTACGCTTGTCTACGTCCTAATCGGGATCGCGGTCCTGGCCTTCTCCTTCGTCCTGATCGATTGGCTGACACCGGGCAAACTCGGCTCATTGGTCCTGGACGGCAATACCCCTACGGTGTGGATCAACGCAGCCGTTTTCGTCGGAATCGGAGCCGTGATGGCTGCCGCGCTGACCTTCTAATAGGGTGACGGGCGACATCTGTTCACCCCCGAGAAGGGATCGACCATGGCAGCGCCATTGATCGAAGCATCCATCGACATCAACGCCAGCCCCGAGCAGGTCTGGGGCGTCGTCTCCGACCTCAAGCGGATGGGCGAGTGGAGCCCGCAGTGCCTGAAGATGATTGTCCGCGGCGCGCCGGTTTCGCTGGGAACCCGCACCATCAACATCAATCGCCGCGGCGCACTGGTGTGGCCGACCACCGCGAAGATCGTGCGGTTCGAGCCGAATAAGGAGCTGGCCTTCCGGGTCACCGAGAATCACACGGTGTGGAGCTACACACTCACCCCCGGTGCGGCAGGCGTGACGCTCACCGAGCGTCGCGAGGCCGCCAACGGTGAAACCACTACTGTGTCAAGGATTCTCATCGACCGTATGTTCGGCGGAGCCGACTCCTTCGAGGCGGAATTGCATGAAGGCATGAACGAATCGCTCGGCAAGATCAAACGCGCCGCAGAGGCTGGGTAGAGCGATGGCTCGACGACCCGTCCCCGCCCCCTCCGGTCCGCCCGGCGTCGAGCCGCGCCAGCAGTCAACGCTCGAGCACCTACGGTCGCTGGCAACGCAGACTATCCCGCCACTGCACCCGGCCGGTATCCCATTCGTGGCGGTGCCGGCTGCAGTCGCGGTGCTGACTCGCCGCAAACGATGGATCTCACGGCCCGCGGCGGTCCTCGCCGCGGCCAGCGCGGCATTCTTCCGTAACCCCGGCCGAGTACCGCCGACCGGCACTGGCATCGTGGTGGCGGCGGCCGACGGCGAGGTCGCACTCGTCGATGAGGTGGTACCTCTACCCGAACTCGGACTCGGTGGCCAGCCAGTCCCCCGCGTTTCGACATTCCTATCGGTATTCGACGTCCACGTGCAGCGCGTGCCGATCAGCGGTATCGCCGAGGCCGTTACGCACATCGCTGGCAAATTCCTGTCCGCAGACCTTCCAGCGGCGAGCACCGACAACGAGCGGACGTCGATGATCATCCGCACCGACGATGGCACGCGCATCGGCGTCGTGCAGATCGCCGGGCTGATCGCTCGCCGCATCGTGTGCGAAGCCACCCCCGGTGATCGACTCAAGGTCGGCGATACCTATGGCCTTATTCGCTTCGGTTCCCGGGTCGACATCTACCTACCCGCTGGCTCGGTGCCGCAAGTACAGGTGGGTCAGCGCACCATCGGCGGCGAGACTCTCATCGCGACATTGCCGCAGGCTCCGGCGTGATCTCGGGTCGGCCACGCCAACCGGCCAGAGTCGCGCGGCGTCGCCTCGCCGGGATCCGGCCGCGTAGATCGGCCGCAGAGCGAGACGGCCGCACGAACCTGCAGTCGGGGCTGATCGTCATTCCGTCCGCGCTGACCATTCTGGCGATCTGCGCCGGGCTATCGGCTGTCCGCTTCGCAGGCGACGACAAGATCGACCTCGCGCTGGCACTCGTCGTCGGCGCGGCGCTTCTCGACGGCATCGACGGGCGAGTCGCGCGGTTGATGGGGGCCACCACCAAGATCGGGGCCGAGATCGACTCGCTCGCCGATGCGATCAACTTCGGCGTGGTGCCCGCACTCATCGTCTATGTGCATCTGATGCCCGGTGAGGACGTCGGCTGGTTACTCGCGCTGGTCTACTGCTGCGCCATCGTATTGCGGCTGGCCCGGTTCAACACCATCAACGACGACGAGAACGCCCCCGGCTACACGAAGGACTTCTTCGTCGGCGTGCCCGCACCTGCGGCTGCCATCATCGCTTTGTTGCCGATCGCCGTGGCACAGCAGTTCGGCGATGGCTGGTGGACGTCGGTCGGAGTAGTCGGTGCATGGCTGATCTTCTCGGCTTTCCTTGCGGTCAGCCGGATTCCGACGTCGTCACTGAAGGCGACCAGCCGAATTTCCCGCGCGGCGATTGCGCCGATCATGGTGGTGATAGCCGGGGCGGCCGCTCTGTTGGTGACCTACCCGTATGTGTTGATGGAGATCGCCATCATCGTGTACCTCGCGCATATCCCATTCGCGTGGCGGAATAGGCGCTGGGTCGCGGCTCGTCCTGATCAATGGGACCGGCATCCACGTGAGCGGCGTGCCGACCGCAAGGAGTTGGGGCGTGCCACGCCCAAACGCCGCTCGCGGCTGCCGGTCCGGCGTAAGTCGCAGGCCCGCTTGGGTCTTCGTAGGCCGACATGAGCGGATCACAACTGACGCTGACCGCGAAACTCAATCCGGCAGCCGTCGAAGCCAGACGTGGCATCACCCGAGTCCATCCCGAAGTGCTTGCCGCACTCGGCCTTCGGGAGTGGGATGCCGTCTCGATTACCGGAGCAAGAGTTACCGCGACCGTGGTGGCCGCCACTCCGGCGGATTTTCCGACCGGTGCCGTTTTACTCGACGACATCACCCTGTCGAATGCCGGTGTCAAAGAAGACGCACTGGTTGTGTTGTCACCGGTCGTCGTGCACGGCGCGGCGCGCGTAGTGGTGTCCGGCTCGACGCTGGCGAGCCAGTCGGTTGACGAAGCGACATTGCGTCGGGCGCTGCTCGGCAAGGTCGTCAGCGTCGGCGACACCACCTCACTACTACCTCGCGACCTCGGGCCCGAGTTCACCGCCGGCACTGCCACCCGCAAGCTTGCCGCGTCCGTTGGGATCACCTGGACGAACGAATTGCTGACGGTCGTCGAGGTCAGCCCGAACGGACCGGTGAGTGTCCAGCCGAATACCGCGGTGCTGTGGTCAACCGGCAACGACACACTTTCAGGACCCCAATCCCCCAGTACCGCAATTGTTTCCACACGCCGCACGCCGCCAGCGAAGGCACGTCCGGTCAACGAGTTGGTCGGCGTGGACACGCAGATCGCCAAGCTGACCGAGTGGCTGCGCATTACCCTTGACGAACCCGAAGTGTTGGCAGCCCTCGGTGCACAACCCCGGTTGGGTGTTCTCATCACCGGCCCGGCCGGTGTCGGGAAAGCAACCTTGGTCCGGTCGGTCTGCGCCACTCGCACGATTGGCATCATCGATGGTCCGACGGCGGGAGCCCTTGAGGCACAAGCACGTACACGTCTAGTCAATGACACCATCACAGCTCTGTCCGCATCGGGCGGCGTTCTACTGATCACCGACGTCGACACACTGCTGCCTTCGACACCGGAACCCGCATCGACCCTCATCCTTGACGCACTACGCAAAGCTATCGCCGAGCATCCGATAGCGCTGATCTGCACCAGCTCGAGTTCGGCCGGACTCGATACGCGGCTGCGCGACCCCTCCCTCTGCGACCGCGAGTTGATCATCGGCCTGCCCGACGCCGCGACCCGAGGTCGGCTACTCGCGGCGATCCTCACCGGCGTGCCGACCGGTGGTGATCTCAATCTCGACGAAATCGCCTCGCGGACACCTGGTTTCGTCGCTGCTGATTTGGCGGCCTTGACCCGCGAGGCGGCGTTACGCGCCGCCGCGCGGGTGTCAGCGGATAAGTCTTCCGAACGAGCCGACGAATCGCCGCAGCTGATCGCCGAGGATCTGCAAGGTGCGCTGTCGGTGATCCGGCCGGTCTCGCGAGCCGAATCACCCGAAGTAGCACTGGGTTCAATCACCCTCGATGACGTCGGGGATATGGAACAGACTCGCCAATCGCTGACCGAGGCAGTGCTGTGGCCCCTACGGCATCCGGACACTTTTACTCGGTTGGGTGTCCAACCGCCACGGGGAGTGCTGCTCTACGGCCCGCCCGGTTGCGGCAAAACATTCGTCGTACGTGCGCTCGCCGCATCGGGTCAGCTGAGCGTGCATACCGTCAAAGGCGCCGAGTTGATGGATAAGTGGGTCGGATCGTCGGAAAAGGCTGTGCGCGATCTATTTTCACGCGCTCGCGAGTCCGCGCCGTCACTGATCTTCCTCGACGAGGTCGATGCGCTCGCTCCCCGACGCGGGCAATCCTCCGACTCCGGCGTGAGCGATCGTGTGGTCGCGGCCCTGTTGACCGAACTCGATGGCGTCGAGCCGCTGTCCGATGTCGTCGTGCTCGGTGCCACCAACCGCCCCGATCTGATCGACCCCGCGCTGTTGCGCCCCGGCCGACTGGAGCGACTGGTGTTCGTTCCGCCGCCCGACGCCGACGCACGTTTCGAAATCTTGAAGACCGCCGGTCGCAGTGTGCCACTCGCTGACGAGATCGACCTGAAGACGGTCGCGACCGAATTGGACGGCTACTCCGCGGCGGATTGTGCTGCGCTGCTTCGCGAATCAGCGTTAGCGGCGATGCGCAGAGATATCGACACCGCGACAGTGACAGCCGAAGACCTGAAGTCAGCGCGCGCCGCGGTGCGGCCATCGCTCGACCCGGCTCAAGTCGCCGAGTTGGAGGCATATGCGCAACGTCGAGACGAGCGCTAAGCGCGAGAACTTGTGATCGGTACGCCGATACCGCCCATACCGTTATCTCCACAAGCCAATCAAGGAGAGATGACATGGGTATCTTTACTCGCAAGACCGCGGCTGACCGCCAGTCCGACGCGATGACCATGCTGGACAACATTGGAGCCGGACGCGGATTCACTGGCAAGATGACCAAGGCATTCATGGGCTCGGAATTCACTGAATCGGTTCAGCAAGCATCGACGTCACTGCACCAGGCCGAACACGTGGCTACTCTACGGGCAGCTGGCACACCAGCACGCAGTGCGATCGTCGCCAACGTCACCGATACCGGCCGGACCATCAACGACAATCCCGATGTATTGCTCACCATCGAACTCGATGGTCAGTTCCTCGCGGTGACCACGCTGGTATCGCGGATCGCGATACCACGGGTCGGAGACACCGTGCTGGTGGTCATCGATCCGGCGACCAACGCCCCCCTCTACGCCGGCCTCGGCTGAACCTGGCGAACTACTCGGCGTTGACCTGATAGAAAACGGAGTTGGGTCCACCCGCGGCCTGCGGCGTCGCACCAACCTGCGCCCAATAGGTCGTCCCAGCGTCCTTGCGCGACAACATCACCACCCGCTGGCCGCCCTCGGCGGTCCGGGACGATTCGGTGAAACCGGATTCGGTGAGTTTCTTGACCGCGGCGTCGAGCGCGTTGCCGACATCGGACTTGCCCTGCACGGTGATCGACCATCCGTCCGCCCGAGTGCCATTCGCGGTCAGGACGCGGCCGTCCAGCAACGGAACCTGATCAGCGGGGAAATCGCCGGGCAGTGCCACGACATCGAGGCCGTCACTACTGGTGGTGTCGTCACCGCCACATCCGCTGAACAGGAGTACACACGAGAACGCAGCGAGTAGGCAGGCGATCATTTTCCTCACAAGATCAACCGTATCGGTCTGCCGTCAGTGGTGGAACGGGCTGGTAGCGCTTTCCCGTGGCAACGGCGACTCCAGCCGATCCAGGAAGTCGACCTCGGATTTGATATCGGCCAGTAGCACCGTCGCCAAATCACGACTTAGCCCCGACCGCACGACGATTCGCTGCACGGTCAGGTCCGCCAAATCGTCGGCCATCGGGTAGGCCGGAACCAGCCAGCCGCGCATCCGCAAGCGATCGGACAGGTCATACAGATTCCACTTGTCCGTATAGCCGTCGCGGAGCCGCCACGCGAAGACCGGGATGGTGTCGCCTTTACTAATCAACTCGAACGGGCTCATCTGGCCGATCTGTGCCGACAGGTACTGGGCGACGTCGAGCGAACCCTGCTGTACCTGGCGATATCCTTCACGGCCGAGGCGAAGGAACATGTAGTACTGCAACAGAACCTGCGCGCCGGGCCGGGAGAAATTCAGGGCGAAGGTCGGCATATCGCCGCCCAGATAGCTGACGTGAAAGATCAGGCTCTCCGGCAAGGCCGCCTTGTCGCGCCACACCACCCAGCCGACGCCCGGATACACCAGACCGAATTTGTGGCCGGAGGTGTTGATCGACACCACCCGCTCGACTCGGAAGTCCCACTCCAGATCGGGCTGACAGAACGGTGCCACCATCGCGCCGGATGCGCCATCAACGTGAATCTTGATATCCAGCCCGGCGCTCGTCTGGACGTCGTCGAGTTTCGCGGCGATCGCAGCAACCGGCTCATACATTCCGGTAAATGTCTGACCGAGAATTGCTACGACACCGATCGTGTTCTCGTCGACGTAGTTCTCCAGATCATGACCGTCCAGGACGAGGTGATCGACGGTCACCGGGACATACCTCGGTTCCACCTCGAAGTAGTTGCAGAATTTCTCCCAGCAGACCTGCACCGCGGTCGACAACACCAGATTCGGCTTCTCGGTAGACAGGCCCTGCGCTTTGCGACGCGCCTGCCAGGACCGTTTGAGCGCGAGCCCGCCGAGCATGCATGCCTCCGACGACCCGACGGTCGACGTCCCGATTGCATCGTCGACTTCAGGTGCGTTCCACAGGTCGGCGATCATTCGCCAGCACCTGTCCTCGATCGCCGCTGTCATCGGATACTCGTCTTTGTCGATCATGTTCTTGTCGACGGTTTCGGCGTACAGCTTTTTGGCTTCGTCATCCATCCAGGTACTGACGAAGGTCGCCAAATTCAGTCGGGCGTTGCCGTCGAGCATCGCCTCGTCGTGCACGATTTGATAGGCCGTTTCAGGCAGACTCTGGTTATCCGGCAAGGCGAAACGCGGCAATTCGGTCGCTTCACCCGGCCGGGTGAACACACTGTTGAGTTGAATCGAGTCGGCGAACTCGATGTCGCGACGTGGACTGCCGTTGCGGTGGGCCATGCGTACTCCTCGGGATGGGTAGTCAGCCGTAAACAGCCACATCGGTAAGATGGATACCTGCGGGACATAATTTCCCGTGACACCCCGTCGTCGACAGTGGCCGACTCAACCGTATCGGAGTGCCCGTGATTTCAGTGCTGGTCGCGCTTTGCGTGTGCGCGCTTCTAGCACCGATGGTGATCATGCGGCTCGGTACGCGCGGCTTCTACGTGCTGGCACTCGCGCCCGCTGCGGCACTGGCCTGGCTGATCGCGAGCTGGCCGACCGCCGGTTCCCCGCACACCGAGACACTCGAGTGGGTCCCGGTCCTGCATATGTCGATCGTGCTGCGGATGGACACCCTAGCTGCGATCTTGTCGGTACTGATTCTGGGCATCGGCGCACTCGTATTGTGTTACTGCGCCAACTATTTCGACGAAGTCCGACCACGCGTCGCGACCTTCGGCGGCGAGATGATCGCCTTCGCCGCGGCCATGTTCGGACTCGTGGTCTCCGACAACATGCTGGTGCTCTACGTCTTCTGGGAAGCCACCACGGTGCTGTCGTTCATGCTCGTGGGCTTCTACGCGATGCGCGCGACATCGCGTCGCGCGGCGACCCAGGCCCTGCTGGTTACTACCCTCGGTGGTCTGGCGATGCTCGGTGGCATCATCATGCTCGGCGAGCGAGCCGGCAGCTTTTTACTCTCCGACATCTTGGCGAATCCGCCTGCGTCGTCGACGTTGGTCGATACCGCAGTCGTCCTGATTCTCATTGGCGCACTGAGCAAATCGGCCATCGTCCCGTTCCACTTCTGGCTACCCGGCGCGATGGCGGCTCCGACTCCGGTCAGCGCCTACCTACATGCCGCGGCGATGGTGAAGGCCGGCATCTACCTGGTCGCTCGCCTCGCGCCGGCATTCGCGACGACCGTCAGCTGGCACGTAGTCGTCATCACCCTTGGTCTGGTCACCATGATCCTGGGCGGCTGGCGGTCATTGCGCGAACTCGACCTCAAACTGATCCTGGCCTTCGGCACGGTCTCCCAACTCGGCTTCCTGACCGTGCTAGTTGGTATCGGCGACGCGAATGTCGCGATGGCCGGGTTGACGATGCTGGTCGCACACGCCCTGTTCAAGGCATGTCTGTTCATGGTGGTCGGCATCATCGACCACGCAACCGGCACCCGCGATCTTCGACGCCTCGCCCGGCTGGGTGAGCGACTTCCAGTACTCGCATTGACCGCCGCCGTCGCGGCCGCCAGCATGGGCGGTCTGCCGTTCACCGTCGGATTCGTCGGCAAGGAAACCGCCTTCGGCTCGATCTGGACCAGCGGCGCGTTGTCGGACTGGCAGGACAAGGTCGTCGACCTCACCCTGCTCGCGGGATCGATCCTCACCTTCGCCTACGCGACCCGCTTCCTGTGGGGGGCCTTCGGCCGCAAGGTCCGCACGGCGCCGACATCGGCCGTCCGAAATATGCATCCGCCGACTCGAATGTTCCTGCTCGCACCAATCCTGTTGGCGCTGTTGGGTGTTGTCGCCGGATTCCTCAGCCCACTGCTGGGGGATCTGTTCGAACCGTACGCGCATACGCTGCCGACCTATGGCCACGAAATCGAACATCTGGCGATGTGGCACGGCTTCGGACTGCCGGTGGTGTTCTCACTGATCGCGATTGTCGGCGGCATCCTCGTCTTCCTCGTCGTGCGGGCCGAACGCGACCACCTCTTTGTCCATCGGCCGCTGGTCAACGCCGACCGAATCTACGACGCCGTCCTGCGCGGCGCCGACACCGTCTCGCTGACTCTGACTCGGAACACTCAGCGTGGGTCGTTACCGATCACCATCGGCATCATTCTGCTGACCACCATCGCGCTCCCCGTCGCGATGCTGTTCACCGGATCCCGGAATACCTTGTCCATCAAGGGGTTCGAGAATGCCGCGCAGATCGTGATCGCCGCGGTGATCGTCACCGCTGGCATAACCGCCACACTGCTGCGCAATCGGTTGGCCGCGGTGATAGTCGTCAGTGTCACCGGCTATGGCTGCGCCGCGCTATTCGCGCTCTATGGCGCTCCCGACTTGGCACTCACCCAATTCTTGGTCGAGACCCTCACCCTGGTGATCTTCGTACTGGTATTGCGCAAGCTCCCCGCCGAACCGGAACCGCGACACTCCACCGGTTTTCGACCGCTGCGCGCCGCCCTGGCAGTGGCATTCGGCGCGACACTCGTCGGTATCGGTCTGTTCGCCGCGGCGGCCCGCGACAGCACACCCGTGCAAGTCGATCTTCCCGGTGCCGCATACACTTTCGGCCACGGCGCGAACGCGGTCAATGTGATCCTCGTCGACATCCGCGCCTGGGACACTCTGGGTGAAGTGTCGGTGCTCATCGTCGCGGCAACCGGAGTGGCGTCAATGGTGTTCCGCAACAGGCGATTCGGTGCCGCACCCCGAGTCGCCGACGCGGTCGCACTGTCCGACGTCGACGACGATCCGATCCCACCGGACCGCACCACCTGGCTCAAGGGCAGCGACCTACGTGATCCGCGACATCGCTCGATGGTGCTCGAAGCCACCACCCGCCTCATCTTCCCGACGATGGTCGTGCTGTCGGTCTACTTCTTTTACGCGGGCCATAACGCACCGGGCGGCGGATTCGCCGGCGGGCTGACCATGGGGCTCGCATTGGTTCTGCGCTACCTCGCGGGCGGTCGCTACGAACTCGGCGAGGCCTTGCCGGTCGAACCCGGCAAGATCCTGGGTGCCGGTCTGGCTATCTCCGCGGGCACCGCGATCGCGTCGCTACTCTTCGGCGCACCGGCGCTGTCGTCGGCGATGTTCAGCTTCACACTGCCCGTGCTCGGTGACATCAAAATCGTCACCGCACTGTTCTTCGACCTCGGCATCTACCTGATCGTCGTGGGACTG
The DNA here is from genome assembly GCF_048537885.1 of Gordonia sp. CPCC 205333. Classification (NCBI taxonomy): domain Bacteria; kingdom Bacillati; phylum Actinomycetota; class Actinomycetes; order Mycobacteriales; family Gordoniaceae; genus Gordonia; species Gordonia sp. CPCC 205333. Next base: position 212,638 of record NZ_JBCLVI010000002.1, read on the forward strand.
GTCCTCGACATTCTGCGCAGTCTCGGTGCGCGACTCGACGTCGAGAGTCAGATCAGCGGCTCGCGGGCGGTGAGCGCATGAGCGTCAACCTCGGGCTTTTGATCGCCGCCGGGATTCTGGGTGCCGCGGGAGCGTACCTGCTGATGGAACGGTCCCTGGTCCGCATGCTGCTCGGGCTGATCCTGGCCGGTAACGGCATCAACATGCTCATCATCGTCATCACCGGCGGTATGGGCAACCCGCCGATCAAAGGTCAGAGCGCGGCCGACCGCGCCCAAGACGCCGATCCCCTCGCACAAGCGATGGTGCTCACCGCGATCGTGCTGACGATGGGCGTCGCGGCATTCGTGCTGGCACTGGTCTATCGGCTCTTCGTTCTCAACCGAGACGATGACGATGTCGAAGACGACACCGAGGATGTCAAGATCCTGACCGGTTCGATACATACCGCCCCCGACCGCGACCGTAGTGACGACCCGGTCACCGGCGCCGACACCGCCGCGGGTGACTACTTCGACGACGACGGAAACCCGCTCACCGCAGAGGAATTCGTGGCACGTCACCGCAAGGTCATCGAGACCGACCTCATGCCCGACGAGGTCGCCGACATCGTCGACGAACTCTGTCTCGATGATGCGTCCGAGTCGCAACCCACCGGGGAGGTGCGCGAATGACACCCGACAGTTCGTGGATCACCACGCTGATCGTGTTGCCGACACTCGTGCCACTCGGTGCCGCCGCGTTGACGCTCCTGCAGGGACGTCACCCCCGCTTCCAGCGCGCGGTCACCGTCGCCGCGATCTCGATCGGACTCATCGCGTCGAGTCTGATGCTGTATCTGACCAACGAGAACGGCACCTATGCCGTGCATATCGGCGGTTGGGGCGAGAAGGGCTATCCGAACGGCCCGCTGGGCATCACGCTGGTTGTCGATCAACTGTCGGCGCTGATGCTGGTGGTCTCTACGACAGTGCTGCTCCTGGTGGTCGTGTACGCCATTGGCCAGGGTATCCGCGACGGCACAACGCAGCAGCCGGTCTCGATTTTCCTGCCGACCTATCTGATCCTGTGTGCCGGCGTCTGCAACGCTTTCCTCGCCGGTGACTTGTTCAACCTATTCGTCTCCTTCGAGGTCCTGCTCGCCGCGAGTTTCGTGCTGTTGACGCTTGGCGCGAGTGGCGATCGGGTTCGCGCGGGAGCTTCGTATGTAATCGTGTCGATGGTCTCGTCGCTGATCTTCCTGGTCGGCATCGCATTCGCCTACGCCACCACCGGCACGCTGAACCTCGCCGAGATGGCGATCCGGCTCGACGACGTACCGTCGGGCACCCGCAATGCTCTCTACGCGGTTCTACTTGTCGCGTTCGGTATCAAGGCTGCGGTCTTCCCGCTGTCGACGTGGCTGCCGGACTCCTATCCCACCGCTCCGGCACCGGTCACCGCGGTGTTCGCCGGGTTGCTAACCAAGGTCGGCGTATACGCCATCATTCGCACCCATACATTGCTGTTCCCGGGTGGCTCGATGGATACCATCCTGCTCGTCGCGGGACTGCTTACGATGCTCGTCGGTATCGCGGGCGCTATCGCGCAATCCGACATCAAACGTCTGTTGTCGTTCACTCTCGTCAGTCACATTGGCTACATGATCTTCGGTATCGCGCTGTCATCGGAATTCGGATTGTCGGCCGCGATCTACTATGTGGCGCACCACATTCTGGTGCAAACAACGTTGTTCCTGGTTGTTGGCCTGATCGAACGACAAGCCGGCTCGTCGTCGCTGCGCCGGCTCGGCGGCCTGATCGCCAGTCCACTCCTGGCGGTGCTCTATCTAATTCCCGGACTGAATCTCGGTGGCATTCCACCGTTTTCAGGTTTTATCGGCAAGGTGGCACTACTGGAAGCCGGCGCACAGGACGGGTCTGTTCTGGCCTGGCTGCTGGTGGCCGGCTCGTTGGTTACCAGTCTGTTGACACTGTATGTGGTTGCCCGCGTGTGGACTAAGGGATTTTGGCGGCCCCGCGCCGACGCACCGGAAGGCGATCTCTCCGACGCCGGACCGTCGGCACTGGTCGATGAGAGCACCGACTCGGCGTTCGCCGAACGTGCCGACGTCGGACGGATGCCGCCGGCAATGGTGCTGCCGACCGTCGCGATGGTTATCGTCGGCTTGGCGATGACAATCTGGGCTGGTCCGATCATCGCCTACACCGAACGCGCGGCCCACGACATCACTTCTCGCACGGTGTATCTCGAAGCCGTACTCGGCCCCAACGCACTCGACGGTACTGCGAAAGGGGGCAACTGATGTCATTTCGGTCCGCGGTCGTCAACGCGTGGCGTCTTAGTCTGTTGTCCGTCTTCTGGGCGCTGGTATCGGCCCTGGTTTGGGTACGCGGACACATTCGATTGCCACACTGGCTGGGTAGCGACAGTCGCGAGGTCGCCGTTCGGTTGTGGTCGCTAGCGTGGCTGACCTTCGTGTGGGTGCTGCTGTGGGGTGTTGTGTCATGGGCGAATGTCATTGCGGGACTTGTCCTCGCGGTAGCGATCGTGACGCTGCTGCCACTGCCGCGGGTACCGGTCGAAGGTCGAATCCACCCGTTGTCCCTTGCGCTTCTGGTGATCAGATTGCTCTACGACTTCGCGGTGTCGAGTTTCCAGGTCGGATGGATGGCCATCCGGCCGGGCAAGCCTCCACTCGGCGCGGTCGTGCGGGTACGCGTCGCCATCAAGTCCGACATGGTGCTCACACTCGCTATCGACTACCTCAATCTGGTGCCGGGCACGATGGTGGTGGAACTCGACCACCGTCGACGGCTCTTATACGTCCACGTCTTCGACGTGAGCAGTGAACGTCGGGTACGCGCGTTCTACCGACAGGTCGCGTATACCGAGAAGATGTTCATCAAGGCATTCGAGCGGGATAGCGAATGGCATCCCAGCCCGTATCACGGTATCGACGACGAGGAGCGATCATGAACTCGGTGATGCAGACGGCCTGGTCTATCGCTGGCGCGGTCTTGCTCTTCTCAGCGGCGTTGACTACCTACCGGATCCTGCGCGGCCCAAGCACATTGGACCGGTTGGTCGCGGCCGACGTTCTGATCGCGTTGTGTATGTGCGGGCTGGCGCTGTGGGCCGCGATCAGCCGGGATTCCACCGTGGTCCCCTCCATCGTCGCGATCGCGCTGGTGAATTTCCTCGGTTCATTGGCGGTCGCCCGCTTCCGAGTCCGGGATGACCAACAATGATCGGCGACATCATCAGCACGACGCTGATTCTGCTCGGCGCCCTGGTAGCTTTCACGGCATCAATCGGGCTGGCGCGATTTCCCGACACCCTGAGCCGGATGCACGCGGCGACCAAACCGCAGACGTTCGGCCTGTTACTTATCCTCGCGGGCGCGTCAATCAGGTTGGCGGGCAACGTCGATGTCGGAATGCTGATTTTGGCGGGTCTGTTCGCGCTGATCACCGCGCCGGTGGTCGCGCATCGAATCGGTCGGCTGGTCTACCGCGAACAACGAGCGCAGGACGGTTTATCGAATTCAGAGCCCGAACCCGAATCGGAGTCACCGAAGCCGTAACCGGCTAGCCCAGTTCTGCGACAACCGAACTCACGACGTCACGCATATCGGCGCTGCGTTCGTATACCAGTCGCTGCCGTTGATACGACGCGCCACGGCGAACGATCTCCTCGACACCGGCGAGTTCATCGACACAGGATAATTCCCGCGCGATTGGGGCGAGCCGCTCCAAAATCTCGGCAAGATCATCGGTGACCAACCGCTCGTTACACTGCGCATCCTGGATGATGATCGCGTCGAGTCCGTAACGCGCTGCGCGCCATTTATTCTCCTGCACCAGCCAGGGAGCCATCTGCGGCAAAGTGGCCGCAGGATCAGAGCGTTGATCCCCAGTCAGCGTGTGGTCGAGGTAGACGATCAAGCAATGGGTAAGGGCGACGAGGGCTGACAACTCACGCGTATTCGAGACACCGTCGCAGATCCGCACTTCGATGGTGCCAAGATGCGGCGAAGGCCTTATATCCCAACGGATTTCGTTGAGATGGTCGATGATGCCAGTCGTCTTCTGGTCTGCGACAAAGGCTTCGAACTCATTCCAGCGGGTGAACTGGAATGGTAATCCGGCAGTCGGCAACTGCTGGAACATCATCGCGCGATTACTGGCGTACGAGGTGTCCTGTCCCGACCACATCGGCGACGACGCCGACAGTGCCAGCAAGTGCGGGTAGTACTTGAGCAACGCTGAGACGATCGGTAACACCTTGTCGCGGTGCGAGATTCCGACGTGCACGTGTACGCCCCAGATCATCATCTGACGTCCCCACCACTGGGTACGCTCGATCAATTCGGCGTATCGATGCCCCTCGGTGAGCAACTGCGTGGACCATTGCGCGAATGGATGCGTACCGGCGCCGTAGAGGTCTACGCCCAGCCCACCTGCGACCGACCGCACCAACGAGAGCGTGTCCCCGACGTCGGCGACCGCCTCGGCGACCGTCGTGGAGACACCGCTGACGAGTTCGACGGTATTGCGCAAAAGCTCTTTGTGCACTTTGCCGGTGATCTCTTCACCGGCCAGCTCGACAACGCCATCGATAAGTGCCGCAGCCGAATTCGACAGGTCACGAGTATCCCTGTCGACCAGCGCGAACTCCCATTCGACGCCGAGTGTCGGCGGCGATCCAACGAACTCGATGGGTGTGATCATGCACAGCTCGCGTGATTCACTCTTTGGCCGCGATGACACCGCACGCGAGGCGCGGGCCCGCATCGCCAGTGTTCATCGTCGTCTGGTCCGCCGAGGGGGCGTATCGCGACGGGATATTGGCGAAGTTGTCCGGCTTTTCGTGGATCACGATCGACTTGCCGACGATCTGACTCAACGTCACTGCATCAGTGGTGGTAACCGTGGTGCCGGTGCCGTTCTTCAGAACGTTGAGCGACACCAGATCTCCGCTCGATGGATGCCCGGTATGTCCGGCGACCTGCAAATGTCCGCCGGCACTGGAGAACGGCTCCGATGTCGACGGGTCGCATACCCCGTTCGAGTGAAGGTGCAAACCGTGGAAGCCCGCAGCGACGCCCTTGGTCACTTCAATAGTGACCTTCACGCCACCACCTTCGGGCGCGAACAGGGCGGTGCCCACGACGTTATTCTTGGTGTCCACGATCTTCGCGACCGCTCCGGCCTTCTCCGACTCACCGTCGGATGACTTCACGTCGCCGGGAGGCGCCTGGTCGCCGGTGATCACTGACGGGGTGGTGCCCGGTACGTCGGTCGGTTCCTCACCATTGCTACAGGCCGCAAGGCCAAGTGCGACAACGCCAGTCGCGCCGACAGCCGTTGCCACACGGGCCCACGTGCGAGCGTTCCTCGTGTTGGATGTTGCCGTCCGATTCTTCACTGCGACTCCTTGCGGGTTGGGTTAAGAACGCGAAACCATGATGACCGGGATACCACTTGCGCACTGGGTGAAACTCGACGGTCGCTCTTCCACGCTCGCTCCGCCCGGGACGTCTTTGGCAGCCTTTTCCGCCTCCGACTTGGTGTTCCCCGCATCGCCGTCGGTGTCGTAGAAGACCGTATTCTCACTGAAACTCGATGTCGTCAGATTCTGCGGCGACGCCAGGGTATAGCCCTTCGTCTTCAAGTCGTTGGTGACTTCACGCGCCAGGCCGCTGACCGAACCGGCATTGAATACACACAGTCGGACATCAGTCGCGGACGATGTCGTCGACGTCGGTGTAGATGAGCCGCCTGGCGTCGGCGTGCTGGTGGCAACTTGGTCCAACGCCTTGTCCGGATCATCGTCCCTGGTCGCCAAATCATGGGCACCCAGTCCGATGCAGGCCACCGCAATGGCGAGGAGCAACATGGCGCCGGCTCGCAGCGGAAGACGGTTCGGTTCGCGATCTGCATTCATCACGGCAACTTTAACTCACGGCTCGGGGTGACCCGGACAACACAAACCGCTCAGGTGATATCGAATCCGAGGCGGCGGGCCGCACGCGCCTTCTGCCGAGAGGCACGCAACCGTCGCAGCCGTTTGACCAGCATCGGATCGGCCGCCAATGCTTCGGGGCGATCGACGAGTGCGTTGAGGACCTGGTAGTAGCGTGTCGCCGACAAACTGAAGAGTTCTTTGATGGCGTCTTCCTTGGCACCGGCGTACTTCCACCACTGACGTTCAAATGCGAGGATGTCACGCTCCCGTCGCGACAGACCGTCCGCTCCGACCTCGTGCGGATCGATATGCGACGAGGTGTCGGCATTGGTCGCGTGCTTGCTCGCATCACCTTGATTCTGACTCTGCGCCGCTGCGCCGTCCATCTCGCTCCCTGAAAGAATCGCTTGGTGAAAATTACTCTCACATCACTGTTCACGACCCGCTGACCTGGGAGTTCCTTCGACGTATCAGCACCGAAAGTCAAGTCTGGTCCGAGCAGTTCGGGTTAATCACAGCAATGTTGTTCGTTGATATCTAACCACGTCAGCCCACTCCGACACGCGATGACTCGCCCGGAAACTTTCCGATACCGGCGCGCTCGGGACGCTTGGGCGGCAGGGCGTAATCTGTCTGACCATGGCTATTCTCCCGATCTGTATCGTCGGCGAACCCGTCTTGCATCGGCCAACCGAACTCGTCACCCTCGACGCCGACGGCAAACCGTCGGCGGAGGACGTCGCTCTACTCGACGACATGTACGAAACGATGGACAAAGCGAACGGCGTCGGGCTGGCCGCGAACCAGGTGGGTGTCGGTAAGCGCATGTTCGTCTATGACTGCCCGGCGGGCGACACCCGGGCCACCGAACGCGAACGCGGCGAGGTCATCAATCCGGTTCTGGAGACCACCGAGATCCCGGAGACGATGCCCGATCCCGACGACAACGACGAAGGTTGCCTCTCGGTACCCGGCGAGCAGTTCCCCACCGGTCGCGCTGACTGGGCTCGGGTAACGGGCGTCGACCGCAATGGCGACGAAGTCATCGTCGAGGGGCACGGCTTCTTCGCCCGGATGCTGCAGCATGAGACGGGCCATCTCGACGGCTTCCTGTACGTTGACGTCCTCGTCGGACGCAACGCGCGTGCCGCGAAAAAGGTGATCAAGAAGAACGGCTGGGGTGTACCCGGCCTGACCTGGACCCCGGGTTCGGTCTCCGATCCCTTCGGCTGGGATGACTGACCGGGCTATCGACTCCTCGGACCTATATCTCGGCGACCGCATAGTCGTTCGGTACCGACTCGACGGCCGCCGACTTACCGATGTGACCGGGCTGTTGCGCGATGCCGGCGATCCGCTAGTCATCGAGGGCACCGGCCCCAAGGAGCTCGGTGAGTGCATCTCGGTATCCCGCCGCGAGGTGACCTCCGTGCGGTTGCTGTCCTACATGACCGTTCGCAACTCGGAGATTCGCACGGTCGCCGAATCGCTGGCACGTGCGGCGACCGCAACATTCCACCTCGAGTCGGGATGGCTATTGCGTGCGGATGCGATTGCTCCCCTTGATAATTCAGCACTCCCGGTGGAACTCGGAGCGCGGGCCGACGGCGTCTCACTGATCCCGATCTCGCGGTGGTATGCCGATCGCGGATTGCCAACGATTCTCGCATTGCCCGAACGGTTGATTCCCGACGTACACCTGGTCGGCACTCGGGTTGGACCGGTGATGCATGTGCTGGTGAAACCCGACAACCCGGCAGAGGCCGTCGCCGTGGATGCGACCGATCGGGCCAGCGGTGAGAACCTGCGGGCGTCGGGGTATCGACTGCACCACGTGCTGCGCCACCTGCGGCTCGACACGTACGGTGATGGGTAATGTCATCGGAAACCTCACCTAAACCACGCGCGCCGCGTAAGCCGTCGGCTGCGACCATCGCCAGAAACCGGCGCAAATCGATCGCATCGGCGATTGCCGTCGTCATCATCGTCGTTGTGGTCGGCGCGATCTGGCTTATCACCAATCGCGGCGACGACACCACGCCGTCAGCTGTTTCCTCATCCTCCGCAGCGGTCGGGTCGAGTTCGACAAAAAGCAATGGCAAGATCCCGGCCCGAGTGAGTGCGACGCTCGCACTCATTGACGCCGGGCGGTGGCCCGAGGCCGCGAATGCTCCCGGCACCCAGGGCGGCCGCAGCTTTCGCAACAACGAAGGCCGGCTACCGCGGAAGAGCCTGTCGGGCAAGGTGATGCGCTACCAGGAATGGGATATCAACGCGAAGGCATCCAATCGGGGCCGCGATGCGGAACGCATCATCACCGCCGCCGACGGCAGCGCCTGGTACAGCCTGGATCATTACCGAACCTTCGTCAAGATCCGAGGTCCCAATTCGTGAGCGGCACTGTAACTTTCGACGATTTTCTCGATGGCGCCCGGCGCGGTGGTGCTGTGGTGGCCTTGCGTAGCGAGGCCGCCGCAGTCGAGCTGGCCGGCGCTCGCCGGGTCGACGGCGCTGACATGACCCGGTTGGCGGGTGTGTATTCCGAGTTCGCCCGAGCCTGGGAATTCCCCGACTACTTCGGCGCCAACAAGGATGCGTTTGACGACTGTATGCGCGACTTGACCGGCTCGCCTTTGGTCACTGAAATCAGCAGCGCGCAACGGCTTCTGGTCGACGAGCCCCGCCAACTGCGCTGGTTCGCCGATGCGCTGACCTTTTATGCCGACCACTATCGGCAGGCCCGTCCCGGGGCTACTTTCGCCGTCGTCCTCACGGTGCCGGCGACCGTTCGGGCGTCGGTGCGACGTCGATGGCGCAATGTCGATGTTGAGCCGATCCTGTTGGGGGAGTGAATAAGTGCGTATCGCGACCTGGAATGTGAATTCGATTCGGGCCCGATCCGAACTCGTTGTCGAGTGGTTGACCGAGAACGACATCGATGTCCTGGCCATGCAGGAAACCAAGTGTGACAACGGCGAATTCCCATCGATGAGCTTCGCGGTCGCCGGCTATGACGTCGCCTATGTCGGCAGCGGCGGTCGAAACGGTGTGGCACTGGCGTCGCGGACAATCCTCGAAGACATCGAGACATCCTTCCCCGGTCAGCCGAGGTTTCCCGACGATGCCACGGGCGAGTTGGAGGCCCGTGCGATTTCCGCACGCTGCGGCGGGATTCGAGTGTGGAGTCTGTATGTGCCGAACGGGCGAGCCGTGGACGACCCGCACTACATCTACAAACTCAAGTGGCTCACCGCACTTCGCGATATCTCAGCGCTGTGGAAAGTGCATGATCCGGCCGCGCAAATCATGCTGGCCGGAGACTGGAATATCGCGCCGACCGACAACGATGTGTGGGATCGCGAGTACTTCGAGGGCAAGACACACGTAACCGACCCTGAGCGAAATGCTTTGCGCGAGTTCACCGATACCGGCTTCGTAGACTCCGCGGCACCATTCGCCGGTGACGACTACACGTTTTGGGATTACACCCAATTACGATTCGCCCGCAAGGAGGGGATGCGGATCGACTACGCGATGTGCTCCCCCGCCCTCGATGATCGGATCACCAACGCGTGGGTCGACCGCGACACCCGAAAACTGAGGGGCGCGAGCGATCACGCGCCGGTGGTATTCGAGATCGGAATCAGTTAGCCGATGTCTATGGACAGTTTCGATTCGTCGCATTCGCCCCGAGGAAAGTTGTCTGGTGAATTTCCCGCGCGCACTTCGGCTTTGACCGCCTCGGTGGTTTCGATGGGCGGCCGAGATAGCAGCCTCACAACAGCCGGGGCATCTCTGACGAAACACACGTTGATCACTATCCAATTGCTGCCGTCGGCCTCTTGGTGGGCAACCTTGCGGAAGGTCATCACTTGCTCGACAGAAATCGGGTTCGCACCGGATCTCAGAAGTCGTTCGGCCTCTGCCGCCGTCAAGAGAAGCAACTCGTCTTTGGCGACTTCACGGCCCTCAACCATCGGTGGCGTTGAAACCGACGTTGCAGGTGCGGATGAGGTCGCAGGTGCGGATGCGGTCGCAACTGACGATCTAACGGTCGCCGACGAGGTAGCGATGTCTGGCGGTGACGCCGTGTCCGAACACGCCGCGGTCGCAATGAGCATCCCCGCCGCACATAAGCCTGCCGCCATTCGACCAAACATCCCGTCCCCCACTCTTACTACGCTGACCCGCCTCGCGCCTTCACCGCATCGGCGTCTGACTGGTCTATCGACGTCAGAAACTTGTCGATGACGGGCCAGGTACTCGCGACCGCGTCCGGCCCAGCGAGCAAGCCCAGGTGGGACGACTCGACGGTCTCGAACTCGACCCGAGGCGAACCGGTCAGCAGTTCGACGCCATGCTGTGCCGCCGTCCAGCTGCACAGCGCATCGCGATGACTGCCGAATAGCTGGATCGGCACGTCGATATCGGCCAAATCCACCTCGACGTCGCCGATGGTGAGTTCCCCGGTGCGCAGCCGGTTGCGATAGATGAACTGATCCCACATCTGTTCAGTGAGCCGCCCCGGATATCCCGGGAATGTGCGCTGAAACCGGTTGATGACTTCCATCCGCTCCAGGGTCTGGGTGTTGCGCAGATTCTGCAGGATGAACAATGGCTTACGCAGTTCACGCTGCCACGACGTCGCACGGTAGGCGACCTGGACCACTGGCGCGGGGATGCCGCCCAAGAGGCGTAGCGGGACCAGCGGTGCCTTACCTCCGGTCGGGCGCATCAACGCGCGCGCTTCTCGGTATCCCGGCAAGGCGTCGTAGTCCAACGGCGTCGCGACCGCGGTGATCGAGCGGATCGACGTTTCGCCGCGCTTGGCCGCTGCTGCGGCGGTCAGCAAGGACAGCGTCCCGCCGAGACTCCAGGCCACCAGATCAACCTGATCGGTGCCCGAGTCGTCGAGGACGCGCCTGATGGCCTGCGGAATGATGTCGAGGACGAAATCCTCAAAACCCAGGCGCCGATCACCAAAACCAATCTCGCCGAAATCGATCACATATGGTGTCCGACCGGCGTCTCGCAGATACTTGACCAGGGAGAATTCATCAGACAGGTCATAACAACTGGCCGGTGCCGCGATGGGCGGAACCAGCAGAACCGGGGCGCCGCCGACGTCACCGTAACGGCGAAGTGCGCGGTGATCGTCGTCGAATAGCACCGTCTGGTCGGTGCTGGCCGAACCGCCGATCCCATCGCCGAACGTCAAAGCCCACAGATTGCGGGCCCCGACGCCGAGCGCAGCAACTATGGAGTCGTCAGTGCGTGGAGCTGTTGCTTGTGACATATGCCGTCTCTCTAGGTCGATATCGTCGTTGCCATTATCGACTGAGACCGTGCTCGGTGACTAATCGGCCGGTCACCTAGTCCTCGCGGATGGCTACGAACACCCGCTGATCCAGCATTTCGAGCGGATGCCCCTGCCCTGGCAAGACGACAGCCGAGGTCAGTCCCGCCCCGCGGAAACCGTCGACCCATTCGTCTTCGGTGAGGAAAATCCGGTCGGTCCCCGCACGCACGTCGGTGACACCGGCTTGCGGCTGACCCGCACGCGGTGACATAAGCAGATGCACCGACGTGAGCATCTGCGCATGCGCGTGAACCGACTCGATGATTACCAGCGCACCACCCGGATTCAGGCGATCACGCAACTTAGTCAACAGATCGCCGATGTGGTGGGCGTTGTGCAGCACATTGGACCCGATAATGATGTCGTAGCGCTCAGAACCCAGGTCCACGTTCATATCAACGATGCCGAAACGCATCCACGGGTACTCGGCGAAATGCTTTCTGGCCGAGGCCAGGAAGAAATCCGAGAGGTCAGTGAAGAAGTAGTCGACGGACATGCCGACCAGACCCGCGGCGACGTCATTCGTCGTTCCACCGACGCCGGCGCCAAGTTCCATGATCCGCACCGGCCGACGTTGCTGTTGCAACGTGCCAACCAGGTCGGCGACGGCCGCTCGCGCGCCCCGATTGAGATAGCTGCTGATCAGATTGTCCCGATAAGCCGCGTCGGCGGCGGCGGTCCCGCCGTCGGCAAAAAGGATCTCCTGCAACTGTTTACGGTCCTGAACCAACTCAGTCAGATGCTCGTTTGATCCGCCTAGGAAGGTCGCCATCTCCGGCCGATAGCCCAATTCGCGGCATACCTCGCCCAGATCGGAGCGTGACGGCGTAGGAACGGCCGCCACGTAGCGATACCGCTCTGTTCGCGCGTCTTGTTCGACGATGCCGTTACGGCCGAGCTCGACCAGCCACTGACGCAACAGCCATTGGTGCCGCGGCGCGAACTCGATGGCTGCCGCGATCTCCTCCTCGGTATGTGCCAGACCGTCGGCGAAGGCGGGGTACAGCGAGCGCATCATGGCGCTGAGACCGAACAGATTGATATCCGTTCGGGCCGAACGCATTCGATCGCCGTCAAGTGGCCCGCCGATCACTTCCTCCGCGACGGCACCCACCCGGTCGATCAGTTCACCGGGCGGCGGATCAACTGGCGCAACGGGGATAGCAACGGGAACTGCTGGTGTATTAGACTGCGGTACAGCAGCTTTCGCAGTTCCGACGTCGCCAATGGACGGGCGGTCGCCGATCATTCGGATGACGTCATCGAGTGACGCACCACTGACCAACTCCGCTACCGGCAACTCATAACCGAACTCCACCGACACCTGACGACGTAACTCCAACGCCTGCAACGAATCCAGACCCAACGCCACCAACGGCCGAGCCGTATCAATACTCGCCAGATCAACCACACCAATCACCTGACCGATCATCGCCAGCAACCTACCGGCGGCATCCACACCACCCGCCGGTGCCGGCACTGGCGTTGGACTCAGCGCTGGCGTCGGTACCGGCGTCGGTGCGGGCGTCGGCGCCGGTGCTGATGGCCGATCGCCGATCAATCGGATGACGTCATCGAGTGACGCACCACTGACCAACTCCGCTACCGGCAACTCATAACCGAACTCCACCGACACCTGACGACGTAACTCCAACGCCTGCAACGAATCCAGACCCAACGCCACCAACGGCCGAGCCGTATCAATACTCGCCAGATCAACCACACCAATCACCTGACCGATCATCGCCAGCAACCTACCGGCGGCATCCACACCACCCGCCGGTGCCGGCACTGGCGTTGGACTCAGCGCTGGCGTCGGTACCGGCGTCGGTGCGGGCGTCGGCGCCGGTACCGGTGCTGGCGTCGGTACCGGAACTGCAGTGGCAGGATTCGACAATGTTGACAGCAACGGCCCGTAACCGAAGCTACTCAGTACAGATCGCCCGCGTTCCCAATCAAATGCCGTGACGATGGCATTACCCGGCGATAGCGACTGCGCGACGGCGATCGCATCATCGGCCGACAACGGTAGGTAGCCAAAGGCTTCCAGTCCGCGCCGATCCGACGCACCGGCACCATGATGTGCGGCCCACAGCCCCCACTGAACAGATACACATGCCAGGCCCTGTGCGCGCAACCTAGTTCCGAGGGCATCGAGCATCCGATTGGCAGCGGCGTAAACCAGGGTCCCTCGACCACCGACGGTTGCGGCGAAGGACGAGCAGAGGATCACCTCGGCTCCATCAGCAAGGTCAACCGCATCCAACACATTGAGAAGGCCAACGACTTTCGCGCCCATCAACCCTTCGACGTGGCCAGCGGTCACCTCGGTCAACTCGATCGAACTGATCCCCATCAGGTCCGCCGCGGCGTGCACGACGAGATCGACTGCGCGGCGATCCAATTCCCGGCCAAGTCGGGAAACAGCCTCGACGTCGGTGACGTCACAGCCGAGCACCGAAACTTCACTCGCGCCCAACTCACGGATGTCGAGCAACGCCTCGGTGACTGCGGCGGTTTCCCCTGACCTATTCACCAGTGTGATCCGCCGCGTGCCGCGTCGCGCGTAATACTCGCAGTAGGCCAACCCGACGTCGCCGGTACCGCCGACAATCAATACGTGGTCATACGCGGAGACATCGGCCCGTCGCCGCGACTCATCTGCTGCGACAAGCCGTTTGGCGTACAGGTCCTTGCCACGCAACGCCAGTTCCGGTTCGGCCGCGGTATGCAGAGCGGTGACCAGTTTCGCAATCGCGACTGGGTCCGCGTCGGCGGGAAGGTCTAGGTGCCGGAATGCGACATCCGGATATTCTGCTCCGGCACAACGGAATCCGGCTGCCATCGCGGCTTGAGCCAGATTTGGCGGCGCGTCCGCATCGACGACCGTCTCGCCGCCCGTGGTGACCAGCCAGTAGTCACCGGCAGCCGCCGGTTTGGACCACCAGCGCCGTTCTGCGAAGAAGTCCGCGGTCTGGCCGATCGCGTCTCGCACTGATTCCGCGACGCCGCGCTGGTTGGTCGCCTGCGGCACCAGGATCACGACCGTGTCGATGGCCTCGTTCTCGCCAGCGGCGGCAACGTCGATCGTCCGCGCCGTCGCGCCGTACGCTTCTGCCTGCTCAATTACCGATACCGCGAGATCGGCCTGGCTATCGGTGTAGTCGACGATGCCGATAGTGCGCGGCGCGACCGTCTTTCGGCGGGACAGCCGTACCCACTCTTCGACGACATGCTGCGCCGACTCGGCAGACCTCGCCTGCGGGGCGGGCGGCGCCGGTACAGCAACGACCGGCACGACTGCGGGCGCCGGCGCAGTCTGCGCGGAAATGACGCGGCGTGACGGTGTCGCCTTGTCCGCCAACGGCATCCACAGCATCTGTCGGTTCATCACCGTGTGCGGAAAGTCGAGCAGCGGCAGATCTTGGTGCGCCTGACCTGATCGCAGCGAGGCTAGGGAGAAACGCAGATCGCCGACGATGACCGTTGCGAGGTTGCGGGTAAACACGGACAGGTCGGTCGCCGAACGATTAGAGGTACCGATGACGACCTCGGTGCCTTTGCCAACGGCGGTGACGGTGTCCCGCACCGGCAGCGCAAGCGTGGGATGCTCAGCTAGCTCGATGAGGGTGTCGGCACCCCGTTCCACTGCCGTACCGATCGCTTTGTCGAAGCGCACGGCATTGCGCAGGTTCCAGAACCAATACTCGTCAAGTGGCAGCTCAGCCGTGATTGAATCTCCGAGTGTGCCACCGATGCAGTCGATTTCGGTTGGTGTGAAGTGGTCGGCGACCAGTTTCGTACCCGCCGTGTCGAAGATGACATCTTTAAACTGACTCACGAGATTGGTGTGCGCGGGGTATTGAACGCCGATGACTCGTCCAAATCTGCCCCCCTCGGTGAATCGCTCGACGATATCGGCAACTATGTGCCGCTCGCCCGAGATCCCAACCATCCGAGGCGAATTGACCACCGAGATCTGTGCCCAGCCCGAGCTTCGCGCGAGCAGCGCTTCGGCTTCGTCTCGATCGGCGTCGATGACGCCCATCGCATATTTGTCCGATGCGATGGCCTCGACCGCGCGGGCCCGCGTGCCGACCATCATTGCCGCATCCGCCAGGGTCATCGCGCCCGAGACGTAGGCCGCCGCTATCTCGCCTTGACTGTGTCCCACAACAGCATTCGGTTCCACACCCACTGATCGCCACATCGCCGCCAGACCAGCCATCTGCATGAAGAGCGCCGGCTGCACCAACCGCGCGGGCTCGTTGTCGTCGGCGACTCTGGGAGCGGAGCCCAGGACATAGTCTCGCGGCGATTCGCCGAACGCCTCGATGAACGCCTCGTGACAAAGATCCACTTCGGCTCGGAATGCCGGAACGCCGTCGTAGAACAGCTTGCCCATCCCCCTGCGCTGCCCGCCTTGCCCCGGGAATATCCAGGCAGTACGCCTGGGTGTGGCAGGCTTGTCATTGGTCACCACACTGGGATGTGATCCTCCGGCGGCGATCGCGCCCATCGCGGCGTCGAGGGTCGTCCGGTCAGAAACCATCGCTAACGCCCGGTACCGACGCACGGTCCGCGTACGGATTAGCATCGCGGCAACCTCGTCACACGATATATCCGGTTGTGCACCAAGGTATTCCGAGATCGCAGCACCCTCGGCGCGCAGTAGATCCGGTGTTTCGGCGGACAACAGCACCGGGACAGAGCCGTCGGGCAGTCGGTAGGTGGGCAAGTCGGTCTCCTAAAGCAGAACAGGTGGTCTTCTCGGCGCCGGGGTTATGTCGGCGCTTGTTCGCGTGCGTCCTCGGCGAGTAGCTCGACGACGTCGGCGAGGTGTTCGTTGAGATAGAAATGCCCGCCGTCGAAAACGGTGACCTCAACGTCGTCGCTATGTTGGCGCCAGCCGTTGAGATCAGCCAAGGCGACAATGGGATCACTGTCGCCGCCAAGAGCGTGGATACGCGTCGCGATCTTCACATCCAGCGGGCAACGATAGGTATCGGCGGCAGCGTGATCGGCCTTGAGTACCGGCAATGCCATCCGCATCAATTCGCGGCTGGCGAGCACATCATTTCCGGTGCCCTGCAGAGCAGCCATGTGATCGAGGAGTTCCTCGTCATCGGTCGGCGACGGTGGCCGGAACTCACCGCGGCAAGGCGCGACGGCCGCGGACAATGTCACTTGACGCACCGGAATGCCTGCGGCTTCGGCTAGCCGGACGAATTCGAAGGATGTCACCGCACCCATGCTGTGACCGAAAGTCATGATCGGCACACCGCGGTTATACGGCGATACACGAAACTCGGCGAATGCGCCCACGGCGATATCGGCTAGGTCTTCAAGCGGTGGCTCAGCAAGCCGGTCCTGCCGGCCCGGATACTGGAAGATGATGACATCGAAGTGAGCGCTGAGCTCCTTCGATAGCGACCGATAGGCCGAAGCACCCGCTCCCGCATGCGGGAAGATGAGCAACGGTATGCGAGCATCGGGGCCCGGCTTGTGGAATTTTCGGATCCACCCTGGTTTATCCATGTCGAAGTACTCCGATCCGCGATATGACTATGGCTGACATACTTTTTCCCTTTCGGATGCATCGCGCGCGGTCGCTACAAGACTCACGCTGCGCTGCCAGAGCTTGACGAACTCGTCGATCTGAGCCTGCGTGAATATCACATCACTCCACCGCAGCGTCGTGACCAACTCCGGGCCACCCTCGCTGGCCTGCACCGCGGCAATGACACTCAACGGATACCGCAACGTCAGATCCGGTTCAGGTGCGATCGGGATGGCACGGTTGAGATCAGTGTCAGTGACCATCGTCCACGGCCGTTCGGGGCCACCACTGTGGTCGAACCTTCCGAGGTAGTTGAACTCCACCTGCGGCTCGGTCGCCGCGACAATCTCGGGGTCGCGTGAAATATCGTGCAGCAAACCGTAATCAAGACCCTGCTCGGGGACCGACGTCAGGTGCGTGCTGATTGAGTCGACGAGATCGGTCACCCGTTTCCGATCCCGCTCGGCCTCCTCGAGATCGACGGCGAACTCGCCGGCGCCCAGCCGCACCGGATACACGTTGGAGAACCATCCAGTGGTGCCCGTGGTGTCGGCTCCCAGCGTCTCGTCGGCACGACCGTGGCTTTCCAACGCGATCAGAGAACCGTGTCTATTCTCAATACCGCGCTCGGCTCGCCACGAGGCCAAAGTCACTGTCAACGCTGCCAATAGCGCCTCGCGCACACCGTCGGCGCGAGTTACCCCGGAGACCAGCGCCGCGCTGTCGGTCGGAGCGATTGTGACCTCGGCGATCCGCAGACTCGACCAGGTGACCCGGTCAGCGGCGGCCAGAGAGCCTAGCGCCGGATCCGGCCCCGCGAGCTGAGAGAGCCAATACTCACGTTGCGCACCAACTTCCGGTCTTTGTGCACGTTCGGTCATCAGCTCACACCAGCGGCGGTAGGAAGTGATTTCGGCAGGCGGCTCCGGGCGCTGCCCTGCGACAATCTGATCCCAGACCTGTGCCAGGTCAATCATCAGCACTCCCCACGAGACGACATCGACAGCCAGGTGGTGAATCGTGATCGCGAGAATATCGTCACCCGCTGATCCCCGTAACAAGTTGGCGCGCAATAAATCTCCGGTCCAGAGATTCATCTCGTCATTCGCTCGATCAACCGCGGCGGCGATTCGCTCAGCGGTCGACGGCCCCGTCGGGTCGAACTCCTCTTCGGCGAGCACCGACGCCGCGAGAACCGTGCCGGGTTCGCGCGTGCGTTGCCGAGCTTCACCGTGCTCGTTAGCGACCACAATCGACCGCAAGGTGTCGTGTCCATCAAGCACGGCCTGCAGCATGGCTTCGACATGCGAGCGGGTCGCACCGTCGGCAACCCTCAACACCACCGTCTGGGTGAACCGACGATAGTTGTCCTGCGCGAACATCCAGGACGCGTAGGGCAGCGGCAAGACATCGCCGTAGCCGCTGTGTTCCTCTTCATCCACTTCGCCAAGACCGAGATCGATCGCGGCCGCCAGGTCACGGATCGTCGGGTACGAGGCGATCAGCCGCACCGTCACGGCGAGTCCACGATGACGAGCACGCGTCGCAAGCGAAATCGCGACGATACTGTCGAGCCCCAACTCGAAGAAGTCCTCTTCGACGCCCGGCGTCTGCCCCTCGAATACCTCGGTCATCAAATCGACCAAGGCACGCTCGGTATCCGTCGACGCCACCGCATCGATACTCACGCCGGTTGTGGCCAATGCCTCCGCCGCGAGTCGATTCAATTCGCGCGCATCAGTTTTACCGTTCACGTTCACCGGCAGCTCAGTCAGGATCAGCAATCTGGCGGGAATCATGTACCCCGGTAGACGTTGACCCAACTGCGCGCGCAATAGGGTGGGGTTGAGGGCGATGCTCGCTTCGCTCCCGGCGCCCGCAACATCCGGCCCGCTCGCTTCGCTCCCGGCGCCCGCAACATCCGGCCCGCTCGCTTCGCTCCCGGCGCCGACCACAAACCCGATCAGCCCCGCTCCACCGCCTCGTCGGACGACTACCGCAGCGGCCGCTGTGACACCAGGCAGTTCGCGTAGCGCGGTCTCCACCTCACCGATCTCGATTCGATAGCCGCGGATCTTGACCTGATCGTCGGATCTGCCGAGGTAGGCGATACCGCCGCCGCGCAAGCGCCGGACCAGATCTCCCGTGCGATACATCCGTCGGCCGGATTCTCCTGTCGTACCAGGCATTTCGGTGACGAAGGGATCAGCGACGAATCTATCGGCGGTCTTGTCGGAGCGACCAACATACCCACGTGCCACCTGTGGACCAGCCAAATACAGTTCGCCAACCACGCCGGCCGGCACCTGCCGTAACCGGGAATCGAGGATATAGCCCGACATACCGGCGGTAGGCGCGCCGATATTTGCCGACGACATGTCGGGAAAGTCTTGCGGTGCAGTAAGATTCGCAACCAAAGCTTCCACCGTGGCTTCAGTTGGACCGTAGCAGTTGTGCACCGACACACCGGGCAATACCCTCAGACGAGCCCACAGTGCTGCGTCAATCGCCTCACCACCGAGCGCCAGGATCGACAGTCCCCGATCAACAATGCCCGCGTGCTCCAACTGCCGGAACATCGACGGCGTCGTGTCGATCATGTCGACACCGGACTCGGCGATGCCGTCGACCAGACGTTGCGTGTCGCGCATCGCCTCTTCGGAAAACAGTTGCAGCGCATGGCCGTCGAGCAACCCGATCATCGGCTGCCAGGAGGCGTCGAAACTCAGCGACCAGGCATGCGCTATCCGCAACGGCCGGCCCAGGCGCGCACGACCCGGACGATATACCCGCTCTCGATGGTCGACGAAATAGCTGATCACCGCTCCGTTGGTGTTGACCACCCCCTTCGGTTCACCTGTCGAACCGGAGGTGAAGATGATGTAAGCGGCCTGCTCCGGGTCGCGCCGAACCCATGGTGGCTCGATCGAGCGTGCCTCGATCCGCGCCTGCGTCTGTGCGTCATCGAGATCAATGATCTGCCCCGCCCGCGGCAGCCCAGCGACCCCACCCTGACCGCCGACTATGGTCGCGACCGGAGCGGCCTGCGCGAGGATAGAATCGATTCGATTGGCGGGCAAAGAAATATCGATGGGTACATACGCCGCACCCGCGGCGAGTACCGCGAAGATGGCGACCAGCGAATCTATCCCGCGTGGCAAACTGATCGCGACGACGTTCTCCTCACCCACGCCGTCGAGTTCACCGGCAAGACGGACCACCCGCGCATAGAACTCTTCAAAAGTCAGCTCGGTATCGCCGTCGGCAACCGCCAATGCCTTCGGCGTCTCCCGAGCCTGACGTTCAAACAGCTCGAAGATGGTCGCGCCAGACTCTGCGTCGGCAAGGGGCGGAGTAGTTGCGGCACTGGCCAATTGGGTCCGCGCATCGACCGGGACCACATCGATGTCCCCGACCGGGACCGCAGCGTTGTCCGGGAGGTCGCGCAATACATGCAAGAGACTCGCGGCGATATCGTCGGGCGTGAACGGCAACACCGACGTGATCGCCTCGACGGCGATGAGCAACTCGTCGCCGAGCAGATGTGACACGACCGTGAGCGGATAGTGCGTGAGGTTCTCCCCCATCACCGGAGTGAAGGTGACGCCTCCGCCGAATTCCATCGCCCCCATCGCCGCTTCCATTGGCGCGTTCTGGAACACGAACATCGCATCGAAGAGCGCGCCACTCCCCGCGGCACGCTGAACTGCCGACAGGCTCAGATAGCCGATATCGCGCATCGCTGTCGATTCCCGCTGCAGCCGTTGGCATTCAGCGTTCACCGTCGCCCCGGAATCAAGGGTGAACGCGACCGGAATTGTATTGAGGAAGAGCCCGATCATCCGATCGGCATCGGGCAACCGCTCCGGTCGTCCGGTGACGATTGTCCCGTAGACGACGTCGGAGCGATCGACGAGCCGAGAGAGCACTATTGTCCAGGCGAACTGGGCCGCCGTGTTCAGGGTGAGTGATTGGGCGCGAGCCCAATCCCGCAGACGCGCGGTGTCCTCGGCGGGTAGGCGGTAGTGGGTGGAGACTGGACGTGCCCCGTCGCCTGACCCGATACCCGTCCCCGAAGCTGCCTCGGCAACCATCAGCGGAGCCGAGACATCGGACAGATAGTCCGCCCACTGCTTTCCCACCGCGGCAACATCACGTTCGGCCAGCCACGCGATGTAGTCACGGTAGGGCCGCACCGGAGGCAGCGTCGATGCCACACCACCGGCTAGGTAGATCGCTTGGAGTTCGGCGAAGAAGACGCCAAGCGACCATCCATCCATCAGGATGTGATGCACCGTCACAATCAGTCGCCGTCGCTGGTCGTTCACGGTGAGCAGGGTCGCGCGCAGCGAAGGCCCTTGGCGCAGATCGAAACCGTTGGCTACCTCGGCCGCGGTGGCGGCTTCGACTCCGTCGGCGTCGACCCCCCGCTCAGTCCACGGCAGCGTGACGTCACTCGGCACAATCTGCACGGGTTTGGGAACATCGGTATCCCAGAACACCGCGCGCAGGTTGGGATGGCGTATGAGGAGTGCTTTCAGGCTGCGGCGCAACACTTCTGGATCCACCGGGCCGTCGATGTCGACGACGAGCGGAATCGTGTAGACATCCCCCTCGGGGATCGCACCACCGGCCTGCTCGGTTGCGAGCTGAGCAAGCGAGAACAACCCCTCTTGCAGCGGGCTCAGCGCCAGCACATCTTCAATCTGACTCATTGCCACATCCTCCGCATCACCAACGCGCCTTCCGCGTCATCGTCGAGAACCGCACTGTCGGCGACCACCTGATCGGGATGGGCTGCGATCTCGCGCAGCGTATTGACGAACGCCGCTTCAACGATCTCCGCCTCATCGGGTTCGAACGCGTCAGCCGCGGCGAAAATTATTGCTTCGACACTGTCACTGGGTAACAACGAGTTCGCCGGGAAAATCATCAGCAGGAGCGAATTGTCCGTCGCCCCGCCGCCTTCGAAAGTTTCCAGCCGAAGTCCGGCATCGGCGAGCAGCGACTCGATCTCGTCACGACCCGGCGGGTAGGACTCGTAGACGAACATCGTGTCGAAGAGTTTGCGGATCGACCCGCCGCCGCTCGCGGCCCGCATCGCTGAGGTCAGCGGATACTGCGGGTACTCCATGAGTTCGGTTCGGCCGGTGTGGCTTTCACTCAGCAGCGCTCGCCAGCTCGCCTGACCGTCAACGTTGATGACTGCGGGCACGATATTGGTGAAACAGCCGATCGCGGTGTCCACCCCGTCGAGATCTGCTGGCCGGCCAGATACCGCCTCGCCGAATACCGTCGCTGCCTCGCCGGTGATCAGTCGAAGAGTGTTGGCCCATGCGACTTGGCACATAGTGCTGAAAGTCGCTCCGGCCTCACTTGCGATATCAGTGAGGACTTTCACCAGTTCGTCGTCGATGGTGAACGCACGGCTCAGCGGCGCGCTACCGTCACCCGCACCTCGATCAGGTGCGACGAGACAGGCGCTGGCACCGTTCATCGTTTCCGCCCAAGCTTTTTCGGTCTCCTCCGCCCGCTGTTGGGTGAGCGCAAGGAATTTGCCATAGGTGGTCGGGTCGGCAATCGGTGGTGCACCGGCAGAGGCGTACTCGGCGAATACTTCACGCATGAGCAACTGGCCGGACCAGCCATCGAGCAGGATGTGGTGCATGGTCAACACCACCAGATGGTGGGCCGGTTCCGGCAACTTCAACACACTGACCCTCGTCAGCGGCCCGTTGGCCAGGTCAAACTGCTCCGCATTGTCGTCGGCAGTGAACTGACCGAGCCGCGCATCGACATCTGTCGTATCGGAGATATCGAGGAATCTCAGCGGCACGTCAACGCGTTCGGCGACGAGCGCATGCGGTACACCGGTTTTGGACACCGTGACGCGTACCCGCAGATTGGGATACCGGTTCACGACAGTGGCGAATGCCGCGCCCAGCCGCTCAACGTCGAGCGGTCCAGAAATCCGGATCAGCGTCTGGGTGTTGTAGACATCGCCGGCGCCGGCCGACAACGCGGTGTAGAACAGTCCGGCCTGCATCGGCGCGAGCGGGTAGACATCGGTGAAGTCACCGGTGGCCTGCCGCCAGCGATTCAAGTCATCCAGGTCAACGTCGGCGGCTAGCACATCCGACGGCGTCAACCTCCGGCGATCATCAGAGCGCACCGCCGCGGCAAGGTCAGCCAGCGCCTGCTGCCAATGCCCAACCAGGGACGTGACATCAGCTTTGGTGATGGCTCCGACAGGAAAGCGGAATGACGCTTGCAGCCGGGCGTTGACACCGTCGGCGACGGTGACGGTGTTGACATCAAGCACTGCGGGTGCGGGTGCCGCCGGGTTGGCATGACCGCCTAGATAACCGAACTCGGGTGCAGAATCCCATGAATCTGGTTCTGCCGCAATGGAGTTCGTGAAGCGACCCATATAGTTGAAACTAATCTGCGGTGCGGCATGCACTGCCAGGACGCGCCGAGCGTCTGGGTTGAGCCACCGCAACAGTCCCCAGGCAATGCCAGAATCATTCACCGCCGCTGACTGCTCTTTGACTGCCGCGAGCGCAGCCTCGACGTCGAGTGCGCCAGCCCCGGCGGCGCCGAGCGCGGCCGGGTAGGTGGTCGTGAACCAACCGACGGTCTCGGCCAGTTGTGCACCGGCGAAAAGAGATTCGGTTCTTCCGTGTCGTTCCATCGTCACCGCCACGGGGCCGGTGTCCTGAGCCTTTGCCGCACGGAGTCGGTTGACTGCGACGGTCAAGGCTGCCAGTTGCACGTCCAGGAAGCCCGCGCCGAAGGCGCCTGCGACCGTTGTCATCAGATACTCGGTGTCTGCGGCCGTGATCTCGGCGGTCACTTCGGCGACGGTCGCCACTGTATCCGCCGCCGGATCGAACGCCCTAGTACCGAGTACGACGTCGGGCGTAGCTGCGATTCGGTCCCAGCTCTCCAACGACGAAGTAATTTCCGGCGCCGTCGCGAGGCGAGCGATGTTGGTATTCCAGGCTCGCATCGAAGTGCCCTCGACCTGGTCCGAGGCTGGCGACGCCCACAACTCGCGCAGATCATCGGCGATGATGCGCCAGGAGACTCCGTCGATGACAAGGTGATGGACGATTAACAGGAGGCGACCGACATGCGTGTCTTCGGTGTGTACCCAGACCGCGGCGACATTGTGGCCCCCATCGGGGTCCAGCGCAGCGGCGTGAATCGTCAACTGCTCGGCGAGCACGTCACCGGCAGTGGCCTCCCACTCATCGGCCGCCAGCGTGATGTCGACGAATTTAGTTGCGGCCGAAGATATGTCGAGTGGAATACGGAATGCGAGGCTCCCGTTGTCGTCTATCGCTAGCGACGCGCGCAACATCGGATGCCTCGCGACAACGGCGTCGACGGTTGCCCGGATCTTCGCGGCGTCGGCGTCGCGCGGAGTAACGACAGCGGTCGCCAAGGCGAAACCGGTGCGGTCCGCATTCTGCTCGGTCCACATCGTCGCAACTGGATTCAGTGGCACCCATCCGTCCGGCCCGGAGACCTCAACCAGGGCAGGAGCGTGGTCAGTTTCCAGGATTCCGGTAGCCGCGGCAATCCCGGCGATTGATCGTGCCGCGAAGAGTGCACTGGTGGTGATATGCCGGCCGGCCTTCTTCAATTCCGCCGCGATACGTATCGCGCTGATCGAGTCGCCACCGAGAGCGAGGAAGTCATCTCCCGCCCGCAACGTCGTCGGATCAGTAAGACCAAGCACCTTTCCGATGGCTGCCGCGACTGCATGCTCGGCGTCGTCGCGCAGTTCCCGGCCGTTGCCGGACTCGGCCCCGAGCTCCGGCAGGGGAAGCGCCTTACGATCCAGTTTTCCGTTGGCGGTCAACGGAAGTGCGTCCAACACCAGCAGAGTGGCCGGGACCATATAGTCGGGGAGCCGAGCGGTGAGGTGATCACGGATCACCGCGTCGTCGACGGCGACCGATGCGGCCGCGGGAACGTAATAGCCCACTAGGGCCTCGCCATGCACCGCGACAGCTGCCGCAGCGATACCCGGCGCCTGACGTAGCACCGAACTGATCTCGCCGAGTTCGATCCGATGCCCGCGGACTTTCACCTGATCGTCTGCGCGGCCGAGGTATTCCATCGAACCATGGCCATTCCACCGGGCGATGTCGCCGGTGCGATACATCCGTGCGCCTGGCTGCTCGCCGAACGGGCAGGCGACGAACGTCGCCGAACTCAAACCGGGCCGCCGATGGTATCCATGCGCCAACTGCACGCCGGCGAGATACAACTCACCGACTACGCCCGGCGGAACCGGACGTAGTCGCTCATCGAGAACGTAGACCGACGAATTCGATTCGGGCACACCGATCAACGCCGGTTCGACACACTCGCCATAGCGTTCGCGCGTACGGATGGAATCACTGAAGTCTTCATGCATGATGTCCATTGCGGCCTCGGTTGGGCCGTATAGCCCCAGCACTGTTCCACCGAATACCTCACTCGCCTCGGTGACCAGTTCGGGCGGCACAGCCTCGCCGCCCAGATACACGTAACGCATTGAACGCAGCGAGGCTTGGTCCGGCGCGGAGTCGAGTAGCGCTCGAACCACGCTGGGCACCAACGAGATTTGGGTGATCTGGTGCTCGGCGATGATCCCGGTCAACGATTCGACGTCGGCCTGCCACCAGTCGGACGGCGGCAGGACTGTCGCAGAACCGGTGCACAAGGCGTTGATCAACTCGAAGACCGAGACATCGAAGCCGATCGGAGCCTTCTGCAGAATGCGTTCCATGCCGAAATCGAAATGCTCGGCCATCCACTGGACGTGATTCGCGGCCGCGCGATGTCCGACCATCACGCCCTTTGGGCGCCCCGTCGTGCCCGATGTGTACAGCAGATACGCGATGTCGAGTGGATGAACCGGACGAGCCAACTCGTTGTCGGTCAACGGAGTCGAATCCACCCTGCTGAGTTCGCTCAGCACGGCGTCGTCACGCAGATCGATCAGAACTGTGCCAGTGGACCCACCAGCGCCGGCAAACGCCTTCGACGCCGCGCACACCACCACCGAAAGTCGAGCGTCGGCAACCATATACTCGATACGATCCGCCGGGTAGCTCGGATCGATCGGCACGTAGACCGCACCGGCACGCAGGATGGCACTGAAGACGATGGGCAGCCACTCACTGCGTTCGGCGAACAGGCCAACCTTGTCTCCCGCCCTCACCCCTGCGCTGATCAACAGCCGCGCAACGGAATTGACGCGCTCGTCGAATTGGGCATAGGTGAGTTCAGTGTTCCCGAAGACAACCGCGATCCGCTCGGGATGGGTCCGGGACGACGTACGGATCATCTCGTCCAGAGTCTCCGGAACGATCGGCACGATTGGCCCCACGGCCGAACTGGCGAGCCGCGCGCGATCGGTCTCACTGAGGACCAGCAAGTCCTCCAGCGGCTTTTCCGGTGCGGCAGCGGCTAGCATCTGATCGATATAGTCATGCAGCCGGATAATCGTCGGCTCGTCGAAAAGGTCTGTGCGATAGGTTATCTGGACGTCGACCCGATCGTCGTGCAGGAATACCTCAACTGCGACCGGCAGCAGCGACGCCCCGTGATGCGCCAGTTCCCAACTCGTCTGTACGCCGGGAAGTTGTGGCCCGGTGATCTTCTGCTGCAGGAACAGCACCATCGTGTCGAAGAGCCCCGAACCGACGTTCCCGGTCACCCGATTCACCGCACGTACGATGGCCTCTTGCGGGAATGCCTTGTGCGCGAACGCATCAGTGGTAACAGACGCGGCATGGGCAGTCAGTTCCGCGAACGTCGACACTCCCGCACCGGTGAATCTGAGCGGCAGCATATTGCTCAAGTTTCCGATCAGCCGATCGGTTCCGGATTCCTCGCGATTGGCGACAGTCGTGCCCACGACGATGTCGGTTTGGCCGGTGATCTGTCGCAATGCCAGATAGTAGGCAGCCAGAAAGACCTGAAACGGTGTGGCCTGCAATCGATTCGCCAGATCACGAAGATTCTTGTCCGCCGCGGTACCCAGAAGTCGGTCGAGGCGCTCGCCCCGCTCGGTCTCGACGACCGGACGACGGTCATACGGAAGTTGCAGATCCGCTAGCTGTGCGACGCCTGACTCATCGGTGAATCGCGATGCCCAGAAGTCGATTTCGTCGGAGTGGTCGGCTGCCTCGAACGCATCCTGCTCGGCTTCGGCGAAATCCGCGACCTGCAACTCCAGTGGTTCTACGTCGATCTCGCCGACTGTCGCCTGTGCGTACGCGCGTTCCACATCCCGCGATAGGGCCGGCAATGTCATTCCGTCCCAGGCGATGTGCTGGATGACGAGGACGACGGTCAATGTCGCATCGTCAACACGGATGAACTGCAACCTCATTGAGGATTCGGCAGTGAGGTCGAACTCCTCATGTGCGGCGTCGGCAACCAACCTCTCCACCCGGGCGGCTACCTGTTCCGCAGGCTGACCGGTCAGGTCGACAGCGACCACTCTAGGCGGTAGATCGTCGTGGATTCGCTGGAAGGGCGCTCCACTCTCATCGGTGTGATAGGTGGTACGTAGAACTTCGTGCCGAACGGTCAGCGCTTGGAAGGAACGACGCAACGCGTCGTCATCGACCGGGCCGCGAAAGGTCAATGCGAGACAAAGGTTGTATGCAGTGCTACCCGGAGTGATTTGCTGGTGTGCCCACACATAGCGCTGACCGAAGGACAACGCCGCTCGGCTGCGGTCGCGTCTGCGCGCAATCGCCGGCGTGGTGGCCAAACCTTCGGCGGCGAGCCGCGCCGCCATCGCGCGTTCGAGGTCGTCAAGTGTTCGCATCTATTGTCCCTCACCGAATTTCGCACCGAGCGCGGCAAGTGTCGAAGCATCCAGACCCGATGCGCTCATCGGCGCACTCTCAACCGGCGCGTCGGCCGCCCGCTCGTCGGCGCCTGAGTCCGCGGCGGAATCCAGGGCGGCGCCCAACTCGTGCACAGACGGAGATGTGAATACCGTCTGCACATCGATGACATAGCCACGAGCGGTGAGGTCGGTAACCATCTTCAACGCAGCGATACTGTCGCCGCCCAGCGAGAAGAACGTGTCCTCACGGCCGACCTCGTCGTCGTCGTCAAGTTCCAAGACCTCGCGGATCGCCTGTACGACAACCTGTTCGGAGTCCGTTTTCGGCGGACCGCCAAGTCCTGACAATTGGGTCAGACCACCGGAGTCGCCGGCGAACACGATCACCCCTACGCCGCCGGCGGCGATATCTCCGTCAAGATGCGACGCCCAGGCGCCGGCCCGCTGCCCGATCCCCGTGGCGAATGCGTCAATCTCCGGACGCCCGGCCAGCCGTGGCGGGAACGAGACCACTACCGCGGCCCCCAGATCATCGAGCTCGACATCGAGTGCGATATCCACGCCTGCGTCTTGCGCATGCTGTCGTACCGATTCACGGGCCGTCAATCCGTTAGCCTCTACCGCCAGCCGTCCACTTCGACGAATGGCCAATTGGGCCTGGTAGAGGTTTTCCGACGACACCGCCTGCGCGGTCTGCTCAATCCGGACACCCGCGTGACGTCGGGCCGATGAGATGAGTTGCGCGAGATCGGCAATCAGCTGCCGCGGCGAGGACGAGGTGACTCGTACGCGCAGCGGCAGTCTGTTGGCCACGTTGCCGATCAGTCCAGCGGTCGCTTCGTCGGCGCGGGCATCGTCGACCAGCCCGATCACGATGTCGTCGCCAAGCCCCGCATCACGCAGTGCGACGGCGGTCAGGGCGGCGACCACCGCGGCTGCGGCATCGTCGGTATCCGCATTCTCCGGAGACAACGCCGCAACGGTCTCCGGCGGGATTGTCACGGTTCGGCGAGCCGGACCCGAGCCAGCCGGAACGTCGATTACCGGAACATAAGCCGGCGAATCGCTCAGCTGCTCGGCCCAGTAGGTCCTGGCCGGATCGGACGTCGGTGTCGCGGCTACCGTCTTGAGCTGTGCCGCAGCGTAATCCCGGTACTGGAGCGACGCGGCGGGCCCGGCGGCGCCGAGCAGCTCACCCACTATCAGGTCGAGCGCGACATCGTCAGCCGCTACCGGATGTACCGTCGTCGACAACACGTCGCGGCCAGGGAGGCGATGCAGCCGGATCCGAATCGGAAGTTCGGTTTCGAGGTCGAAACCATAGGTCGCCTCGTCGATCAATGCGGTCAGCAGATCCGTTTCGTCGCCGTCACGTTCTACAACCTCGAGTACCTGATCCGGCGCGGTGAGCACACGCTGGTATGGCCGACGACGATTACCGGGGTACACGCCGCGCAACACCTCGTGGTGGGATACCACTCGGATCGCGGCGTCCTCGAGTGATCCCACAGTCACTGTGCCGCTCAGTTCCAACGCTACGAACAGGTTGATCGCGGTGCCGCGACGCTGGGCAGTCAGAGCAGCCATTTGCGGCAATGACAGCGGCAGTGGCCGCTGCGCCGGCTGATCTGGGGCGTGTTGCTGCTCAGTCGATTTCGTCATTATGTCCTCTACTGGAAAATTCGGGGAGGTCTGTGGTG
Organism: Gordonia sp. CPCC 205333; assembly: GCF_048537885.1. Taxonomy (NCBI): domain Bacteria; kingdom Bacillati; phylum Actinomycetota; class Actinomycetes; order Mycobacteriales; family Gordoniaceae; genus Gordonia; species Gordonia sp. CPCC 205333. The sequence continues at coordinate 242,091 of NZ_JBCLVI010000002.1, forward strand.
GCTTCGGCCAGTTCGGCAACGCCGTGGTCCGGGTGAACGGCGAAGATCTCTAGTACGCGCCGCAGAGACTGGGCGAACCGCTCGAGTGCCGCATGGTCGCAATTGCTGTCCCCCGCGGCGACACGAACCTGGAATCCACCGTCGTCGGCGTCTATGAATTCGAATCGCAAACCGTCGTCCGGACCTGTCCGCGATGTCTGGACGGCCGCGCTTAGCACCGGGCCGAACCGCATCGACGACGGCCAATTCTGTTCTCGTACTTCTACAGTCGCCTGAACCCGTGGCCGCGCGTCCAGTCGAGCGACCGCCTCCGCGGTAATTACTTCGATCGGGACATCACCGGTGCCGTATGTGCCGAGGGCGGCATCTCGCGACTGTTCCAGCGCGACGCGCAGGGTCGGTGCTCCTGCAAGATCGTGTCGCAGCACCAGCTCGCCCGCCAGTGGACCGACCATATTCGCCACCGCCACATCAGCTCGACCCGAAGTCGACCCCGCGAGCGCGATATCGTCACCGGCACCCAGGATGTTCAGTGCGACAGCGACCATCGCTTGGTAGAGCATGAATTCTGAGGCGCCGTCGGCGGTGGCCAGGCCACGAAGTCGGCGTCGCAACGCCGGGCTGACCTCAAAATCCACCGCGTCAGGCGAATCCGTCGGTTCTCCCCCGGCTTCGGGGTCGGGATTCAGCACCATCGGACGCGGGAGCCGTGCCAACTCGACATTCAACCGGAGCAAGTCCTCGGCAAACATCTCCACACATTCGAGCTGCCAGTGAACATGATCGGTGAACTCGATCTCCGCCAAAGCCTCCGCGGGTAGCGGTTGGGCAGTCATCCGGCGGTCATACGCCGCAGCCAGTTCGGCGACGACGATTCGCAGGGACCAGGTGTCAGCAATCGACCGATGCATAGTCACCGCGAGAACTGCTGTTGTTTCGTCGATGAACAGTCTTGCCCGCCAAAGTACTTCGTCTCGCAGGTCGAACCCTCGATGCTCGTCCTCGACGAGGGCACGGGCCAATCGACCGGCCGTGACATGCTCACTCACGAAGTCGACCTTCGGCTCGACCGTCGGCGATTGATAGGCGCCATCGGCGTCTTCGCCCCTGATCATGTGCAAAATCTGGTGTCGCGCAGCCACCTCGGACAACGCGCGCTGCAATTCAGTCGCGTCCAGATCGCCATCGAACCTCAACGTTGCCCGCACTTGGGCATGACTGCCATCAGAGACTGCCGCGCGCTGAATCGGAGCTAACGGACTACGGCCTGCTGGCCCGTACCGTCGCAACTCAGGCGCGGCGCGTGTCCGCAAGGTCGCCGGGGCGCGTTCAACCAGCGTGGCGAGACCTGCCACCGTGGGATGTTCGAATAGGTCACGGATCTGAATGGCTGCCCCGAACTCGCTTCGCAGCGCGTTCACCAGGCGACTGGCGATCAACGAGTGTCCGCCGAGTTCGAAGAAGGATTCGTCGGCCGCCACGGCTTCGACGCCGAGGAGGTCGGCAAAGATCTCGGCGATTCGACGCTGCGTTGGTGATTCGGGAGGCCTGCGGCCCTGGATGCCGACCTGCGGTGCGTGCGGCAGAGCCTTCTTGTCGAGTTTGCCTGTCGCCGATCGCGGAATCGCCGTGATCACGGCGTACCGCGCCGGAATCATGTACTCCGGCAAGGTCTTAGCCGCATGGGCCCGTACTGAGTCCACGTTGATCTCAGTGTCATCAGCGATCAGATACGCGGTAAGCAAGCCCGAATCACGTTGGCCGTCAACTACAATCACCGCATCGCGTACCGTTGGATGAGCACGCAACGTCGCGGCGATTTCGCCGAGTTCGACGCGATAGCCCCGGATCTTGACCTGTTGATCGGCACGACCCACAAATTCGATGTCACCCTGACGATTTCGGCTCGCAAGGTCACCGGTTCGATACAGCCGCCGGCCCGGATTGAACGGATCGGCGACGAAATGTTCGGCCGTCATCGTTGGCCGGTCCAAGTAGCCGCGCGCCAGCTGCGGTCCTCCGAGGTAGATCTCGCCGACAATGTCGTCGGGCACGAGTTGTAGTCGGTCGTCGAGGATATAGGCGGTGACATTGCGATTGGGCTGACCAATCGGGACGATCCGATTGCCGGCCGTGGTGCGGACCGAATAGTGGGTCGCGGATACCACCGCTTCGGTCGGTCCGTAATAGTTGCGCAGGTCCGCCTCGTACACCGCGCTGAATCGGTCGGCGACGTCGCCCGACAGAGCCTCACCACCAACCGGAACATGGGTCAGGTCTCGCCACTCACGTGACTCGGGAAGCGCTAATAGTGCGCGAAGCAGCGACGGCACCACGTGCAGTACCGAAATCCGGTGCCGCGTAATCGACTCCGCCAGATAGGACAGGTCGCGAATTCGTCGTGCATCAGGAATCACCAGTGTCGCACCATGATTCAGGGTGACAAACAGATCCAGCAGCGACGCGTCGAAGCTGACCGACGAGATCTGCAAGACCCGAGCCGCCGACGTTATGTCCCACTGCGCTCCGAAACCCGCGACATGGTCGCAGATCGCGCCGTGCGCGACCGGTACGCCTTTGGGAGTTCCGGTGGAACCCGAGGTGTACATGACATAAGCGAGATTGCCTGCCGTCAGCGGACGCACGCGGTCGCTATCGACTACGCGGTGTCCCGATTCGGTGCGAGCCTCGGATTCGGCGGCTGCCAACGTGGTCGGGTCGAGGACGATTCTCGGCTTGGCATCGGCGATCAGATGCTCGATACGTCCGGCCGGATAGCCGGGATCGATCGGCAGGTAGGCACCGCCCGCCTTGAGTACCGCGAGCATCGCGACGACGAATTCGACCGATCCGGCGAGTCGGATCCCGACGAGATCTTCGGTCCCAATTCCGTGCGCTATAAGATTGCGCGCCAAACGATTTGACCGAGTATCGAGCTCCCGATAGGTCACCCGCGTCTGCGCTCCCGCGACGTCAGCGACAAGCGCGAGCGCGTCAGTGTCCGCGTGATCGTCGAGCAAGTCGACTAGGGTGCCTGCAACTGGGGCAGTGGATATGCCTCGCGATCGCGTCAGTACGTCGGCTCGCTCGGCATCACCGAGCATATCGAGTCCGGAAATCGCAGCCGATGGCGTACGCAGGGCCGATTCAAGCAGCCGCGTGAAATGTGCCAACACCTGTTCGGCAGTCGGACCGTCGAGAGCGCCACCGCGGGAATCGAGCATGAACGTGGCGTCGTCAACTCCGACGTTGACGCTGAGTTGTACCGGGATTCCGATCGAGGTCGGTCCCGCATGGCGCAGCCGTGCCCGCTCACCGTCGAGTGTGAGCGTTCCGGCGCGGTCCTGGATGGCGAAACCTATCCGCACAACCTCCTCCATACCGTCGCGATCTCGACTGCGAACGGGATTGAGAGCTCGGACCACATCGTCGATGCCCGCACGGTTGTGTTTATCGGCGGCGGACAGCGCCGAATCAACGCGTCCAACCAACTCCGCGAACGACTCCCCTCGATCCACGCGTGCGCGAAACAACATCGCGTTCGCATAGCAGCCAATGACATTCACCGTCGCGGAATCGCGGGTCGAAGATCCCAACGCGATCGCGAAATCCGATGCGCCGGTATATCGCTGAACGAGTGCCGCGTATGCGGACAGGAGCACTGCCCGGAGACTGACGCCGCCGGCGGTGGCGTACCGTCTACCCTCCGCGATCAGATCGTCGGCGCCCGCCCGCGTCTGGCTAGCTTCTCCGGTCGCACCGGTCCTGCTATCCCCGGCCAGGTCAACCGGATCAGGACGCCGGTCAAACTGGTTGCGCCAGAAAGTGATATCGGCCAGTTCACTCGAGTCGTCAATTGTTTGTGCCGCGATCACCGGCAATTCTGCGGACGGATCGGCATAGAGTGCGCTGACTTCTTCGACCATCACCGACAACGAGTCAGCGTCAAACGCGATCGAGTGAGCCGTCAGCGAGAGAATCGCATCGCACCCGTCGCGATGAATCGCGGTGATACGCAACGGTACGTCGGTCCGCAGATCGAATGACGCGACATCATCGCGTTGCAGTAGTACCTCGACTCGACGTGCGGCCGCGCCTGGTGACAGCTCCGCCAGGTCGAAAGCGTCCCACCGCGGTCCGGTCCCGTCCACGACCCGGTAGGGCTCACCGTTCACGGACTCGGCAAATGTGCTGCGCAGGACATCGTGGCGAATGGTCAACTCATCGAAAGCAGTTCGCAGGCGGACCAGATCGACGGTGCCGGGTAGCTCGTAGACGGCACGAAAGTTGTGTGCCGCCGACTCCGGCTCACACAGGTAGCGGAACCAGACCCGACGTTGCGGCACCGTCAACGGGTGCCGCGCAGCGATGTCTGGTGATTCGACGTCCGGTTCCTGCCGACCGGCGAACGAGACCGTCATGAAGGCTGCGGGGTATCGGACAGATACCCGCCGCGCCGGAAGAACGTCGCGCCGTCGTGTTCGGTCCCATCAGCCGTGCGGATGCGAGTAATAACCAGTGCATAGTTGTTGCCGCGCTTGGCATCTGGCCCGCAGACCACCGCACCGCCACCTTCTTGAACGATCACCCGTCCCGCTGTCCCGCCATAGCGAGCCGTCGAGATCACCGCTCCGACGATTTCGACTTTCTCGCCGCGGTAGAAGGAATAGGCACGGGGATACGGCTCGGATAATGCGCGAACGAAACGCTCGAGGTCGTCGGCGGTGTCGGTCCAGTCGACAAGGCTGTCCCGTTCCGACCGCTTGTGGAAGTAGGTGCGGGCCGCTTTGTCCTGCGGGCGCCATTGTGGCTGACCGGATTCAACGGCAGCCAATGCCTCGTCGACCGCGTCGGGAATGAGATCCATTCCGGCATAAACCAACTCGGTCCCGGTGATTCCCGGCGGAATGGGTAGCCGCTTTTGAACCAGGATGTCGCCGGTATCCAACTGCTCATCCATTCGGTGGACGGTGAGCCCGAACTCATCGGCTCCGCTGATGAGCGCCCACAGCACCGGGGAGAACCCGGTGAACTTCGGTAGCAGTGAGTCGTGCAGGTTCAAGGTGCCGTGCGCCGGAAGGTCGTAGAGATCCTTGGGCATCCAGGTGTACCAGCTATTGACGACGATGAGATCAGGTTCGGCCCGTTTAACGATGTCGATGGTCTCGGCGTCGGCGCGCTCGGTCAGGTGGACCGGAATGTCGTTGGCCCGGGCGAGGTCTTCGACCGAATCGGCCCAACTTCCCTTGTAGGCGTCGTCACTAGCGGGGTGCGTGACGGCCAGAACCACGTCATGTTTCGACGCGATGAGTGCAGCCAGAGTCCGTTGGCCCCAGGTTTGGAAGCCGAATGACACGATGCGCATGGGAGTTAAACCTTCTCGTTCGGGGTTGGATGGACTTCGGCGAAACCGGGTACGTCATTGCGCGTCGCCGCGCTGGACAGCACTCGGTCGGACAGTTCGCCTAGACAGCTCAGATTTGGGAAGCCGGGCCCCTGGGCGAGACCGGCAAGGCTGGGCAGATGAAGTCTTGCGGCCAGGCCTTCGATTGCCAGGTCGTGTCCGATCGACGTCTCGACTCGATCCTGGGTGATCGGCCCACCGACCGCGAGTTCGATGAAATCGGTTGCCTCGGTGTCGAATAGGTCAAAGAACCACAATGGCTGACCACCGGTGGCGTCGACAACCAGATCGTAACCGTGTTCCTGGTCGGGCCGGAACTCGTTGCGTAAGGTCAGTGCGACCCCGTCGCCCTCCGGAGCCACCCGGATCACTCGACCCTGCAGATGGTGTACTCGATTGTCGTTGAGAAGCGACTCTTGCACTCGGACCGAGAACACACCACGATCGGTGCGGCGCACCACATCTCGCCGTTCGGCGAGACTTAGCGCGCGCCACTTAATCGGGTCGCTATAGAGCGAGTTCTCGAAGAAACTCTCGCCGCGCGTGTAGATCGTGGCACCGGGCGAGATCACCGAAACGGTTAAGACGTCATGTCGTACCAGTTCATCGAGTGCCGAGCCTGCGGTCTCGCCGCCGCCGATCACCGCGGCGCGTGAGGACACCGGCAGTTCCCGACGGCCCGCGAGCCGCCAGAACTCGGCAACGCTCAGAACCCGGGGATGTTCGGCCAGCGCTCTGGTGGATTGCCCTGGGCCGGTGAGCATCAACCGATCCGCCTCGACTACCGACGATGTTCCGTCGGGCCCGGTAACGGTGACCGACCAGCGGAAGCCGCCAGCGGGATCGGCTTCGGTACAGCCGATCGAGGTCGCGCGTCCACGGATGAGATCCACGTTGGTCTTTCGCGCGACCCATTGAAGGTATTTCGCCCACAGGTTGTGTTCCGGACTCGGGCGGCCGCGATCGACCCACTCGGCGTAGGTACCTCGCTCGACCAAGAAGGTGGTCCAGCTAAATGCCAGCATCGCCTTGTTGATCTCTTGGTTGTGACCACGTGCCCACGTCGAGTGGTAGGGAAAGCCGACATCCTTCTCCGGGTTGGTGCCCAGGCGGTGCCGCCCGTCGGTCCAGCCACCCGATTCCATCCAATTGCCGCCCACCGCAAGCGGTTCGATGACACTGACGCGCGGAGCCGGCAGGCCGAGGCTAGTCAGTACGTGAGCCTTTGCCGCCACCGCCATCGCCTTGGGACCTGCGCCGACAATCACCAGTCGTTCCACGAGTGCGCTCACTTCCTTGCCATGTCGGGAGCCCAGTACGAGGATGTCTCGAATCGGGTGTGCGGAAAGTCGGATAGGGGCAATCCGGCGCTGCTATGCGGCCAGATATACGCGGCGTCGTCGACGACGACGCGGGCAAGATTCGCACTGAACTCGGCGAGTGGGTCGGCGCCGCGTTTGACGGTGCCGACGGTGACGGTCCGCTGCGGTGCGGGGACATCCGCGGCGTAAACATTCTCCTGTATGGACAGCAGCATGGTCGGGTGGTCCGACATCTCGATGAAAGTGTCGACACCGTCGCGCGCGGCAGCGATGATCGCCAAGTCGAACCGCACGATATTGCGTAGATTCCAGAACCAGTAATCGCTCAGCGGTTCAGAGGGTGTGATCCGATTGCCGAGTGTCGCTCCGAAACACGGGATCGATCCCGTCAGGAATTCGACGGCGTCGAGACCGGCGGTCGCACCATAGAACGCCTCACGGTAACCGCTGACGAAATTGGTGTGACCGGGATAGTCAACTTTGATCCGGCGAGCGAAAGCGCCAGCCTGCTCGGCGCGCGACAAGATCGCCACGACGGCTTCAGTGTCACCCGATATCGCGTGAATATGACCCGAGTTGACGACGGCGAGTTCAGCCCAGCCAGAACACCGGGCCAGCAAACCTTCGACTTGATCGCGAGTCTGCCCGATCACACCCATCGTGTGATCGATGATGCCCGCGACTTCGAGTTTGCGAATCTCCCTGGCGCGCGTCGTGACAACCCGGATCGCGTCGCGCAGGCTCAGCAGCCCAGACACAACCACGGCTGCGATCTCGCCTTGACTATGCCCAATTGTCGCGGCCGGCACTACCCCCGCGTCCCGCCACATCGCGTGCAGCCCAAGGGTCAGCAGGAAAATGGCCGGCTGAACGAGCGTGACCTCCTCGCCCGCATCCTTGTCGATGAGGTAGCGCAGCGGGGAAATACCGACGGTTGCCTGGAATTCGCGGTCGACGTCATCGACGCAGGCGCGAAACACCGACGACGCCTCATAAAGTTCGGCGCCCATCCCGGCCCGCTGGCTCCCCTGACCGGGAAAGACGAATCCCACTCGACGGTCGATCGCCGCAGCCGCGGCAACCACCACGTCGGGGTGGGGCGTAGATGTCGCGAGGGCCCGCAATGCGCCAAGTGTGTGGTCACGATCACCCGCCGCAATCAACGCGCGATGCCGCCGCACTGGCCGCGCTCGCAGCAAGGCCGACGCGATATGCTCGGAGCTGAGCTCGTCATGCACCTCGAGGTAGTCGGCCAACACCGCAGCCTCTTGGGCGACACCGTCCGGTCGATCGGATGAGACCAGCAGCGCCACACGGCCATTGGGCATCGCCAACTCACTCATTCGCGGTGGCCGCCGTACTCATCCCGATTACCGCGTGCGCGTTGGTGCCCGCGATGCCGAATGACGACACCGCAGCGTAACGCGATTCGCCGTCAACCGACCAGTCAGTCAACGAGTCGGCCAAGCGCAGTCCCGTTGACGACCAGTCGATGGATTCGGTGGGTGTTTGAGCGTGCCGAGTCGGCGCGATCTGGCCGTGCAGTCCGCACAACAGCACTTTGACTAGTCCGAGCATTCCCGACGCGGCCTGCGCATGGCCAAGATTCGACTTGACCGACCCGACATATGCCGGTCGGTCGTCCTCGCCCCGATCACCGTAGATCTGTTGCAGCGCTTCCAATTCCAACGGATCGCCGACTGCCGTCCCGGTGCCGTGTCCTTCGATCAGGTCGATCTTGCCGGGATCAACGCCGGCAGTCTTGACCACTCGCGCCATCAGTCGTTCCTGGGCGGTCGCGCTGGGTACCGCGATTCCCAGTCCGCCACCGTTATGGTTGACGCCGGTGGCCAATACCTCGCCGTAGATCCGGTGATGATCGCGCAGCGCGGCAGATCTGCGTTGTACTACGACTGCTGCGGCTCCCTCCCCCCACAGGGTGCCGTCAGCCTGCGCGGAGTACGGCTGGCACTGCCCACCGGAGGCGAGCGCATTATTCTTTGAGAACTCGTAAAATGCTGCGGGCGAACCCATTACGCAGACGCCGCCGACTATCGCGGTCTCGGCCTCGCCGGCCCTGATTGATTTGACGGCCAGATCCAGCGCCGTCAGTGATGACGCGCATGCGGTGTCGACAGTCATCGACGGTCCGGTCAATTCCAGACAATGCGAGATACGACCGGCCAACGCGCCCAGCGCGGTACCACTGGCCCGGTAACCCGAGTACTCGTTGATCTCGGCCGCGCGCGGCCCGTATTCGGTGATCGATCCGCCGACGAATACTGCGGTATCGGTGCCGGACAACGACTCCGGGTTGATACCGGTGTTCTCGAGCGCCCGCCAGGCCGTCCGCAGAATCACTCGCTGTTGCGGATCCATCGCTACGGCCTCGCGCGGCGAGATACCGAAGAACAGTGGATCGAATTCACCAGCGGATTCCAGGAAGCCACCTGCATCGGTAACCTTCGACCATCCGTCGACGTCGGCGAGCGCGAGCAATTCGTCGATATCCCATCCGCGGTCACGCGGGAACGGGCCGATGAGGTCTGCGCCGGCCGACAGCGCCGTCCAGTATCCCGCCAGGGTGTCTATCCGCCCCGGCGTTTCGACAGCCATCCCGACGATGACAATCGGATCGTGGTCGTCAGAACTCATTGGTGCACTTCCTCTTCGATGGAGATCTCGGCGAGTTCGAGGAGGATATCCGCGACCCGCGATAGCCGCTCGTCGCTACCCTCCGTCTCGACGAGGCGTGACGCGATACCCCGCGCGGTCCGCGCGGAGAAAACCTCTGCTGCCCGAAACCCGTTCAGCGACAACAGTCCCCGCAGTCTCGCCGTCAGTGTCGTGGCCAGAATCGAGTTACCGCCCTGGGCGAAGAAATCCGATTCCACACCGATCCGGTCGTGCTGCAGGATCTGCGCCATCACATAGGCAACCGCCGCTTCGATCGCGTTGCGCGGAGCAACATATTCAGCTGCGGCCGGGCCACCCTGTGCTTCGGCGATCCGCGCTGCGACCACCCGGTCAAATTTTCCGTTGGCGGTCAGGGGGACGGTGTTCAAGACGCTCAGCTGATCCGGAATCATGTAGTGCGGCAGCAAGATCTCTGCCTGCGCGCGCACGTCGGCAACCTGCGCGGGCGCAGCCGGATCGGTGACGATCACCGCGGAGAGACCGTCACCGGAATTCTTCACCGCGACTGCGTCGCGGACTCCGTCGACTGACATGAGCGCGGCCTCGACCTCGCCCAATTCCACTCGGTGGCCACGGATCTTGACTTGATGATCTGCTCGGCCGAGGAAGTCGAGCGAGCCATCCGGCCGATAGCGGGCGAGATCACCTGTTCGGTACCAGCGGATTCCGGCGTGGTCGACGAATCGTGCCGCGGTCCGTTCCGGATCGCCGCGGTATCCGTCGGCGACGCTTACCCCGCCGATCCACAGTTCACCCACCACCCAATCCGGGCAGTCATCACCGGAACCGTTGACGACCCGGCAGGCCACTCCTCGAAGCGGAGTCCCGTAGGGCACCGACGTCGCGTCGGCCGGGAAGTCGGCGTCGACTTCACGGATCGTCGAATGTATCGCGGTCTCGGTCGCGCCGCCCAAACCGGCGAATCGCAATCCCGGCACCGCTTCTCGCAGTGCGCGACCCGATGCCGCAGGTACCCGATCACCACCGGTGATCACTGTGGTCAAGGTCCGCAGCTGCTCGGGTCGTGCGGTATCGACAATCATGCCGATGAGACCGGGCGCCGCATTAAGGACTGTCACTCCGGTCCGTTCGATGACGTCAGCCCACACCTGCGCGTCACGACGATCAGCCTCGTCGATGCACACCACCGCACCACCTGAGCCGAGCGGACTGAATAGGTCGAATACCGAAAGGTCGAAGTCAAGAGCCGACAGTGCCAAGGTCCGATCATCCTCGGTGAGGTCGAATTCGGCGCCGATGGCGTCAATGGTGTTGGCTGCGGCACGATGGCTGACCTGCACACCCTTGGGTTCGCCGGTTGAGCCGGAGGTGAACAGCACGTATGCGGCCGACTCCGGCGATACTGCCGCCGGAGCGGCAAGTGCCGAACCCTGTTCGGCGTCGCTGAGTGCGATCGAGGTGACACCGGCCAGCGCGTTGGCCGCGGTCGATACCAGAGCAACCCGAGCACCGCTTCGATTAAGCACGCGCTCTGCGCGCGCGCCGGGCTGATCGACTCCGATCGGAACATACTGGGCCCCGGCGGCAAACACTCCGAGAACGGCGGCGACCTGGTCGGCTCCCTTGGGAATGACGACGGCAACGGTGTCGCCAGCTCGGACGCCGGCGTCAACGAGTGCCTGCCCGATGGACAGCGCTCGCGCGGCCAGGGTGCCGTAGGTGATCTCGCCGGCACCGGAGATCACCGCGGCGCGGTTGGGCTCAGTCAGTGCGTGCCCAAAGAAGCCGTGATGTAAGGTTCGCGGCGGAAACGCCTGTGTCACAACCGCATTCACTTCGTCGCGGGTAGCCCGTGCTGATCCCGGCAGGTCCGAGGAGCCGGCAGCGTCCCAGGTCTCCGGCGCGGCGATGAGTGTGTCGAGGATTCGGCAGAACTCGGCGAACATCTCCTCGGCGACGCCGAATGGCAATGCGTCGCGCCGGATATCCCAGTTGGTCAACAATCCGCCACTCATCTCAACCACCTGCGCGTCGATGTCGACCTGTGGCCCCTGTGAGATGATCCAGACCGGCTCACCGAATCGTGCCGTCACCCGCGGCGAGAACACTTCGCCCAGTCCCAGACCGGAGGTGAACACCACCGAGGCTGTCACCGGACCGCCGCGCAGCCCACCGAGGTCACGGAGCACATCGAGGCCGCGGTAGGACGAATGCGAAGCGGCCGTGTGTAATTCACGCTGTACCTGGCGCGCGGAGTCGACCAGCGACGTGGTTGCCGACGTGTCGACATCCACCAGCACGGAGTTGGTGAAATCACCGACGACCAAATCAATCTCGGGGTGCAGTGTTTCGCGATTGAACAGCGGCACGTTGAGCAGGAATCGTTGCTCCGACGACCATCGGGCGATTACCTCGGAAAACACCGTCGCCAGTGCCACCGCGGTGGTGACGCCCCGCGAGCGCGCAGCCAATTCCAGTGCGGCCTTTCCCTTTTCGTCGAAATGCCGTGCCAGTCGGAAACTGCGCGACGGGTCAGTTCGTTCCGCTTCGGGGACGAAGGGCAGTGATGCGGGCTCGGGCAGTTGCGGGTAGCGCTGCGCCCACCACTGTCGGTCGGCCTCGGCATCGCCCGATTCACCCTCGCGCGCTTGGAGATACTCGCGGAAGGTGTAGCCGATCTCCGGCAGTTCGGCACCGTCGTACAGGGCGGCGAGATCGTCGAGGAGGCGGCGGTAGCTTTGTGCATCGGCGGCAAGCATGTCGACGTCGAGTTGCAGGCGGTGCCGGTTGTCGGGCAGGAGAGTCAGCGTGATGTCGATAACCTGACCGGCTTCGACGTCCATTCGCTGATGGCTCTTGGCATCCCGGATTTCGTCCAGCCGGGCGGCAATCTCCTGTGCGTTCTTATTCCGAAGATCCTCGGTTGTGAAGACCGGCAGCGTCGGCGCCGGCAGAATCCGCTGGGTGCCATCTTCGGTGATGGCGGCACGCAGCATCGGATGCCGAGCCACGAGTTGGCGAACTGCGATGGCCAATCGCTCGGGATCGATCGGGTCGACATCGGTTCCGCCGCCGTCGAATTCGGCGTAGAGGTGAGCGGCCACGCCGCCGAGAGCCTGTTCGTCGCCCCGGCCGATCCAATACGCGTGCTGCATACCGGCCAGCGGAAAGTCGTCGGACTGCTCAGCGTCGGTCGAGGCGGGCTGCGCCGACGCTGGAACTTCGTCGGCTGCCGTGCGCTTCTTCGCGAGTCCACCGGCTTTGGCGAAAACCCCCGACCACGCTTCGATAGTCGGCTCGAGCACAAGTGCCGAATAGTGAACGCGCGCACCACCGGCCCGCCAACGCGAGGTAAGCGCCATCAGCTTGAGCGAATCGAGCCCCAGCTCCAGCAGATCCTGATCGTCACCGATCTCATCGATCGGCAAATCCAGCGCCTGCGCGACGACTGCCCGAAGTTCGTCCTTTGTCACGTGTCTTTCCTCTATCCCTAAACTGCTATCCCTGGACCGCGCGGCGATAACCACGCGCGGCAAGTACTCCGAAAACCGCCGAGATCGCCACAGCCCAGCAAATGGTCAACGACAGCGGCGAGGCGATAGGCCCGCCTTCAGCCAACCCGACCATCGTGTCGATCGCGGGGCTCATCGGCTGATATTCGACGATCGGCTGCAGCCATCCCGGATACTCGGTCGCCGGAGCGAAACCCGTATTGAAGAACAGCAGCACCAAAAACAGCACGCCGAGGTACTGGATCTGCGCCTTACCTGACACCGTCGCAAGCGCTATCACCACCCACGCCCAGGCGACTCCGAACAGCACCGGAATCAGGACCGCGCCGAGGCCGGCCAAAAGGCCCTGCTCGAACCGAAAGCCCATTGTCATGGCGAAGACGAGTAGAACGACGGTCCCGGCGAGGATCCGCACCGCCTCGGCGAGAATACGCCCCAGCAAGAAACCCGATCTGGGGACCGGCAACGTCCACAATCTGCTGAGCAGACCTGAGTCACGGTCGTTGATCAGCGCGACGCCGGTAAGCATTGTGCCCTGCATCGCGCCGACGAGTGCCACCAGTCCCGCGTTGCCGAAGATACTTTGCCCCGCGCCGATCGCGGTGGTCGACTTGCCGAAGACGACCTGAAACATGATGAGTAGGAAGGCCGGAAAGACCAGCGCCTGAATAATCACACCTGGATCGCGCAGCCACGCACGAAGCAGTGCACCACAATGCACCGCAGACTGGGTGACCACATCCACGGCGGCGCGCGGCGCCGACACGGTTCGAGTGTCCAGCGTCATCATCGTCGAACCTCCGCTCGTGCCGCGAGACGCACCGCGACCACCCCGCCAACCAGAAGGCCAGCCGACCACGCGAGTACCGCCACATAGTCGGGCGTCGTGCCGGTCGTCAGCGCACGCATCGCATCGGCGAAGATCGATACCGGCTGATTCCGCACCACCGGGGCGATCCAATCCGGAAACGCCTGTGCGGGAACCAGACCCGTGGAAAGCATCACCAGCAGTAGCTGCGGGATCATCAGAATCTGGACGATGCTGTCGGGGTGAGCCACGACATTCGCCAGCGAGTCGGTCAGCATCGAAAGCCCAACCGCGAAAACAACCGCGAGCACCACGAATTGCACACTCTGCCACCATGATCCGTGGAACCGGAATCCGAAGGCCGATCCGATGGCGGCGGCGCCGAGGACCGCGACGAGGGTCCGGACCGCCGCGTAAAGAATTCGCGAGACCACCGGGAGCCACCGCTCCACCGGCAACGAAGCAAGGCGATCACGCACGCCGTCCTGCGCCTCCGCGGCGGCGATCTCAGCCGAGATGATTGCCGCGAACATCGCGGCCTGCAAGATGATTACCGGCGTCAGGTATTGCGCGTACCCACCCTCGTAGTCGGCGAATCGGCGGTACAGCGGCACGTACAGGCAGACGAAGAAGACGATCGGCGAACCGAAGGAGAAGAAGAACTGTCCTTCCCGAACGCCCGAACGCATCAGTCGAGTCGTGAGCACCGTGAGCGCGGTTGGTGCCGCAACCGAATTTCGGATCGCCACCCGACCGGCAGGTCGGACGTCGAGAAAGGTCATGATCGTTGCTCCGCGGGCACGTCGGAGACGAATCGGAAGAACACTTCGTCCAACGAGGGCCGACGTAGCGCGATATCGGAAACATCGATAGCGGCGTCCTGCAAGACCGCGACTACCGCACTGATCGAATCGAGGCCGTCGGGTGCGGCGAGCGAGATTTTCGGTCGGGCACCGGCAACTGTGTCGCCGGGTGCGGGATCGAACCGGGCCAGCACCTGTTCAGCGCGTTGGAGATCAGCCGCGTCAGCCAACGTGACGTCGCAGATAGCAGCTCCGGCAAGACCTTTCAGCTGCTCCGGCGTCCCCGACAGGACTACCGAGCCGTGGTCGAGCATCACAATGTTGTCCGCTAACCGATCGGCCTCCTCGAGATACTGGGTGGTCAGCAACACGGTGATGCCCTCATCGCGCAGCCCCGCGACCGTCTGCCAGACGGCCGCCCGACTCTGCGGGTCGAGCCCGGTCGTCGGCTCATCGAGGAATAGCACCCGCGGCCGGGTGACCAGCGCACAAGCGATATCCGCGCGTCGTCGCATACCTCCCGACAACGCCGAAACTTTTCGATCGACGAATTCGCCGAGACCGAATGTCTCGACTACCTCGTCGATCCGGCCGGCGATATCACGTCGGCCCAGACCGGTGAGCCGGCCGAACATCGTCACGTTTTCGCGAACGGTCAACGCACCGTCGAGTGATGCGTACTGGCCAGTGAGCGACACGATTTCACGAACCTTCGATGCCTGCGAAACGACGTCGTAGCCACCGATCAGAGCGCGCCCGCCATCGGGCCTCAGCAAGGTGGACAAGATCGACACGGTCGTGGTCTTGCCACTTCCGTTGGGGCCGAGCAAGCCGAGAATCTGCCCTTCGGAAATCTCCATCGAGACGCCGTCGAGTACCCGTGGTCCGCCGTAGGTCTTCACCAAGTCTTCGAGCACAACAATGGGCATGGCTACGCCCTCCTTCGTCGGTTCAATCGGCACTGTGGAAAACGGATCAGTCGGCGGCGGGCACGACGAAGGGTGCCACGCTGCCGAGCTTCTCGCAGGTCTCTTCGAATTCACGGTCAGGTGTGGACTGGTCGACCACGCCGGCGCCAGCGCATAGCCAGGCCTGACCGTCGTCGGAGAACGCGGTCCGCAAGGCGAGCGTCGCTTCCAGATCACCGGCAGACGACGCCGTCAACACTGCGCCCGAGTACAGCTCACGGCTATGCGGCTCGAGGCGATAGATCGCTTCGATGGCTTCCCGTTTAGGGATGCCCGAGGCCGTGATCGAGGGAAACAGCACCGCGAGCGCGCGCCACGGTCCCGCTGCCGGGTCGAGCGAACCACGCACGGTCGAGGCAAGATGCTGCACGCTCCCCCGTTCCCGAACCACCATGAATTCACTCACCGACGTGGTGTCGGCGACGGCGATCGATTCGATCTCGTCGAAACATGCGCGAACTGAAATCGCATGCTCAGCAATCTCTTTCGAATCAGAGATTAACTCCTCGCGAGCCGAAGAATCTTGCTGGGCCGAACGCCCGAAGGCGCGAGTGCCCGCCAGCGGCTCGGTGACCACCATGCCCTCGTCGTCAACCGCGACGACTAGTTCCGGACTAAATCCGGCAGCCTCGAGCGAGCCAAGCGATAACAAGAATGACCGCGCCGGATTGTTGCCCGCACGGCCACGAGCGTAGGTAGCCGGCATATCGATCGGGAACGGGACGGACACCCGGCGCGACATGATGACCTTCTGGTAATCGCCGCGACGTATCTCGGCCACTGCGGTGGCGACCCGCCCCCGGTAGTCGTCCACGTCCGCACTGACGTCGATCGGCGCGGAGTCCGCCAGTTGTCCCGCCCGGCTCGCGATTTCAGTCAGTCGCTCGGCACGGACGGTGTCGGCCGAGCCGGTGTCGATACCTGTGGCATCGACATATGCTTCGAACTCGGGAACGATCAGGTGCGCCAAAACGGCATCATCGAGCACCCGGTCGGTCAGATCGTGGTGTGGTGCGCAGAAGTCGAAACCCACCCAGCCATAAACCCGCCAGTGCGGCAGGTCCAACGCACTCAGCGCGGCGTCGAGCGCGACCGACGGGTCACCGGCCCACGCCTGCGAAGTCTGGTCGTCATCGCGAGTGACGGTGATCGAATCCTTGGTCAAGACAATGCGCACCCGAACACCGGCCGCGAATACCCAACGACCGTCGCGTTCGTACACAACATGATCGCCGAAGTTCCCTTCGCTGGCCCACGCCGCACAAATCAGAGCGGCTTGCTCGGGAGTGATCTCGGTTAGCGAGTGATCGACATTCTGCTGGTCGGTAGTCAGCGACATGATGTTTACATTCCTCGAACATGGATTGACGTGGGGTTATCGGGGGGAACGGGCTCGCGGCTCTTAGGTCAGCCTAACCTAGAAAGGTACAAAACCCACTGTTAGCTTCGTCGCAGGAATATCATAAGGCTAACCTAAAGATCCGTGTTTTAATAACCCCCGTGGATTCCCCCAGTGACCTCACCGTTGGCTATCTCGCACATCCTGAAATCGCGGCACAGAAATATAGAAATGCGGACATATTCGACAATCTGCCGCTGTGGAGGATACTCGACTCGGCGGTTCTGAACCGAGCTGATTCGCCGGCGATTACCGATGCGTCGGTCGACGGGCCCTTCACTCTCACTTATGCCCAATTAGACGCGGCCGTCGCACGTCGTGCGGCCGGCTTCGTTGACGCCGGGTTGGCACCCGGCCAGCGGATAGTCCTGCAACTGAACAATTCGGCAACCTTCGCGGTCACCCTGCTTGCTCTGCTGCGCATCGGCGCAGTCCCCGTGATGACACTTCCGGCTCATCGGATCTCGGAGATCGCCGGACTCGCGGACCGGTCCGGCGCGGTCGGCTATATCGGCGAGGACGGCCGTCGCGGATTCGACTACCGCACACTCGCGACCGAATTGCGCACCAGAGTGCCCGGCGTCGAACAGATCTTCATCGACGGCGACCCTGGAGAGTTCCTCGCGCTGCCCGATGCCGACCCGGCGTCGGTGACTCTTCCCGAGGACGTCGACCCAGACCTTCCGGCACTCTTCCTGGTATCCGGCGGAACTACCGGTCTGCCCAAACTCATCGCGCGTACCCATAACGACTACGCATTCAACGCACGACAATCCGCGACGATCGCCGAACTCCGCGCCGACGACACCTACCTGGTCGTGCTGCCCGGCGCGCACAACTTCCCGCTGTGCTGCCCCGGCCTTTTCGGAATGCTCTCGGTCGGCGGCCACGTGGTGTTCACCGACGTGGCCAGTCCGGACAACACCTTCGACCTGATCGAAGATCACCGGGTGACCGTCACCGCACTGGTTCCCGCGCTCACCCAATTATGGTGTGCCGCAAGCGAATGGGAGCCCGCTGATATCAGCTCGCTTCGATTGCTCCAAGTCGGTGGTGCCAAACTGGCTCGACCCGACGCACAGGCAGCCGACGAGGCATTCGGAAGTGTGATCCAACAGGTCTTCGGAATGGCCGAGGGGCTCATTTGCTACACGCGGCTCGACGATCCACGCGAACTGGTTCACGAGGTCCAGGGACGGCCGATGTCCGACCTCGACGAAGTCCGCATCGTCGACGCCGACGGTAATGACGTCCCCGACGGCACTGACGGTGAATTGCTGGTCCGCGGTCCGTACACCATCCGTGGCTACTACCGCGCCGACGAACACAATGCGCGTTCATTCACCGACGACGGGTTTTACCGATCCGGCGATCAAGTCCGCCGCCTGCCGTCCGGCCACCTCGCGGTGACCGGACGGATCAAGGACACCATCGTGCGGGCGGGCGAGAACGTCGCAGCCGACGACATCGAAGAGGCATTGCTTGCTCATCCCGATATCAGTCAGGCAGCCGTCGTAGGACTGCCCGACGACATGCTCGGCGAAAAGATCTGCGCCGTGCTGGTACCTCCCCTCGACCGCGCCGACGCCGATGGCCTCGATCTGCCCACGATTCGGAAATACCTCGCCGATCAGGGGCTGGCGTCCTTCAAACTTCCCGACGCCGTCGCCATCGCCGGCAGGCTGCCTGTCACCGCGGTCGGCAAGATCGACAAGTCGGTGTTGCGCGACGAATTGCTCACCGACAGCGCCGGATAGCCACGACGGCGACCACGGCTTGCTGGCAGACTGCCGGTATGTCCGAACCTCGCACACTACTGGTGAAATTCGCCGAAGCCGGTGACGGGTACCTAACGTGGCGATGGGTTAGCTCACAGGGCCCGTCAAAGTCCGTCGGTGTCGCACATATCGACGCCGCCGTGCTTTCGGCCGCCCGCACGACGCTGGCTAACGCGACACCGGATCCACTCCCCGGTGAAACCACGTCGGAGGGTGTCGACCGCGCGTTGCTCGACGGGCCGTTCGCACGACCCGACACCACTGCGGCCCTCGCCCGCGAACTCGGAAGTGCCCTCATACCAATCGAATTGACCGACACCCTGAAGGGCGAACCGACGCGCCCGATGGTGCGTCTGCAACCATCGCCATCCCTGACTCGGGTGCCGTGGGAGATGCTGCACGTGGGAGCGGCCGACGGCGTCGCATTCGACGAATTCGCCGATATCGTAGGCAGCGCCCCCGCGACAGTGGCGGCCGGCGACGAAGCCAACTCGCCCTGGACCGGTCCAGTGGTCGCGGTTATCGATCCGCGAATCCCAGGACAATCGGCGTCGTCAGCACTCGGTTCGGTGTTGGGCCGGCCATCGGAGGTCTCGCCGCTCGCGGCGCTACTCGACCGGTCCCCGGCAATCCGCCCGCCGGCCGCATCCTATTCGGACCTCGCCCGGCGTACCGATGTTGATCGAAACTGGTTGCGGAACAATATGATTGATGCTGGACGACTCCTGTATGTCGGGCATGTCAGCGCGGCATCGGGGCCCGACGACGAGAGTGTCAGCGCCGCATTGCACCTGTGTTGCACCGACGAACACGGCACTCATCGTCCGTTGACCGCATATGACGTACTGACCAGCGGCTACCGACTACCGCCGCGCACAGCTCTGATCGGATGTAATTCCGGCGGCGATCTGGAACACCCCGACGGCATGGGACTGTCGATGGCCGCCCTCGCAACCGGTGCCCAACTGGTCACCGCCACCAGGTGGGCCGTTCCCACCAACCACGCGTTGGCGCGCGCGGGTGATCTCGGCGGCCGAAATCCATTGGAGGACTTGATCCTCGCCGTCGACTCCGCACATGACTGCACCGATCCGGTCCGAAGTCTGGGGAGATGGCAGCGAGAGCAGCGCGAGCGGTGGTATGCGAACGGCGATCTCGCGGACGCACCACTACTGTGGGCCGCGCTGACAACTACTGAGCGCTGAATTACTAAGCAGCACAAACGATCCCCAAACTGGACCAGTCCAAATAATGCGATCTGTGATCGGTAGACGCCTGTCGCGATTACGTTTATTTCCAGCACGCCGGCATGGCGGCAGCACCGAAAACCTCAACAACAATCAGGAGTAGTCATGCGTAAGATCCAGATCCTCGTCGCCAGTGTCGGCGCCATCGGCCTCATCGGCGCCCTGGGCGCGTGCTCCGACGATTCCTCCAGCGACACCGGCAGCGGTGATACGGGGGTGAGCACCGGCGGTGACGCCTCGGTGACCATCGACGGCAAGCCCCTTGACATGGGATCGAAGAAGGTCGTCTGTACCGAGACCGGCGGTAAAGTCGCCATCGCCATCGGCGACAACACCGCGGGCGGCACCGCGGGTGTCGGCGCCACCCTTACCACCGGAGACAACCCAGAAGTCGAGACTGTCGGCCTCGGTGCCACCAATGGACAGGCGCTGGGCTGGGCCAAAGGCACCCCCGGCGGCGACGCCAAGGCCACCAAAGACGGCAACACCTACACGATCTCCGGCAATGTGATGGGCGTTGACATGGCCAACCCGACGGCACCGTCGAAGAAGTCCTTCGAGATCAAGGTCACCTGCCCGTAGTCCGGCACCGCCTCGCCACTGGCTACCAAGTGACGAGGGGAGCTCGATCTTCGGACAGTCCGAACCGCTGCTTGGCGACGTCGAAGGCGTCGCCAAGCACAACGGTATCGGGTGTCATCAGCAGCGGCGGCGGAGCCGCCACCATAAGTCTCGCGTCGTCATCGATCGATCGGATCGGCACGTCGCCGACCATGAGCTCGGCGGCACCGTCCGCCCACTCCTCTTCGCGCTTGATGTCCCCCGTCAGCACGGCAGCACTCAACACCCGGTGATCTGCCACGAATGATGCTGCTGCACAACGCAGTTCGACCAACTGAGCTACCACGCCGGACTCGCCCAGGCGAAATGCCAGCGCGAATGCCAGGGCAATCGCCTCCGCACCGCGTTGCTGCGCGAAGTGCCGGCGCTCAGCGTGACGGGACGAGGCGAAACTAGCGTGATGCAAGTAGACCGCCGCCGCGAGCACTTTCGCCAACGCCGACCGCAAGGCCGTCTGATTGGCGGTGGTGAGGTGCGGGTGGAACTGGCCGACGTAGCGTGCATGGGTCAGGTCGCAGACCGCCGCCATCGCGAATCGCTGCTGCACCAACGCGATTTCAGCTGCCTCGCAAATCAATTCAGCCGCTTGGTCATGCAGCTGGGTGGCCTGCTGAGAATCCTCGGAACTCAGTGCACAATCCTGCGTCGCACCCGAAGCCTGTACCAAAGCCGCGACCAACGTCATCGGCGACGAATCCCCCCGAGCCTGTTCGACGACGCCAAGATAGTGCTCGCGCGCCTCGGCGACGTCGTCATTCGCGTGCAGTCCAAACCCAACCGCCTTCGCCGACTCCGAACGATGATGCGGTTCAAGGAAATCCGCGTGAGCCAAGGCCGCAGCCGCGTATTCACCGAACAACTCGGCAGCGCGCGCGGTGTCGTTGCGTCCCAACGCGATGTAGCCGCGCAAATGCTGCAATGCCGCGCTGGCTTGAATATCGTCGACGACTCCTTCGGCCCGATCAGCGACACGAGTCGCCTCGTCGTAGTCTCCGATCCGAGCGTGGGCCTGGGCGAGATTCAGCAATGCGATCCCCAACGACTCCGGCGTATGGAGTGCACATTCGTCAACGGCTTCGCGCGCGTAGGTCAATGCCCGAGCCCACTGCTCACGTTCAGTGGCTATGGCAGCCACCGAACAGAGGGTCATCGCACGATTGCGTCCGACGTTGTCGGTCTCCGAGGCCAACTCCAGCGCGATGACCACGTCGGCATCTGCACCGTCGATATCGTCCATCGCTTGCAATACCTGACAGCGATTGAGGCGAACACCCCATTCCTGCTCGTTCAGCCGCCGCTGGTCAGCCTGACTGAGATCGACGTCGCGGACCGATGCGATCAGCTCGAGGCAGCGATCCAAATGCGCCAACGCGATCGAGACTTCACCGGAATTCAGACTGATCACATGGTCGATATTCGCCACCCGCAGTTGCGCATCCACCCGCGACCGCGGATCTGCGGTCGCATCGGCAACCTGTCTGGCCCGCTCAAGCGTCGAGGACCACTGGGCATCCCCGCTCTGCAGTTGTCCTGCCAGGACTTCGATGAGTCGGCGCACCTCAATGGCATCGTCGTCGAGTTCGACCATTCCTACACGGTAGATTCTGACGCGAGCCCGTGTATAGCGCCGGAAAGGATGTCGATCACCATGGCAGCTCCTCGCCCGCGCACAGCAGTGATCGACCAGGCGTGGCGAAACATGGTCAGCGCCACGGCCACCCGCGTCGAAGGTGACCCGTTCGCAGTGCTCAGCGGGCGCGACGGACAGCCGCTGGCCCGAACGGTCAAATGCCTCATCGATCCGTTGGTACTGCGGCTACGTGCCAATCCCGAGTTGGGTCGACCATTGCTTGATGTCGCGTCAGTCGCGGAAGTCGGCAGACTGATCAGCCTCGCCGCACCTACGATTGCCGACACCGCACGGTGGTTCACCGAACTCAAATACCAGCGACGGGCGGCTGCCATCACCGGCGGGAATATCCAGGAGCAGTACTTCCCGCGTGCTTTCGAACTCGCGGTTTCGTATGGAGCTCCTGGCAACGACGCTGCTTCGATCGCAGCTGAGATGATCGCCGAGATCCATCAGTCCAGTGCGGGAATGTCAGTCGCCGATCTGACCGCGTACCTCGATGAGAATCACGCCGAACTCGATGAACGTCTCAACCGGATATGGGGCGCCGGTGAGCGGGGATCCGACGCCGAGCCCGACCTGTGCATTGCCGAAGTATTGGCGGCACTGCTGACCGACGACGTCTCGGCGAGTGACCGCGACGGGCGGTGGGCAACTCTGACTGCTTCCGCGGTCCCCGCGCAGATCGGGCTGAGGCTATTCGACTCCGGTGCGCCGGTCGACCAGTTACTGCTGTCATGCGGAGTCGAGATCATGAAATCCGCTCGTAGACTGTCTCTTTCGGAATTCGCGCCGGCCACAATACCCGTACTGCGGGGTCGCGGCGGAGACCGACCACTGGACCGCTCGATCGCGACCCGGGTGACCACTACCTTGCGTCGGTCACGCGATCGGGACGAACTGCCTTCCATTGGCGAACTCGTCGGCCAGGAGATCAGCCGGTCCCGTCAGCCGTGGGCCCTCGACGGAGCAGTGTGGCATGCCGCGTTGCTGGTGGGCGTAGTGGTTGCCGCACAGTTGCATCCTCTTGCGCCACAACCGAGTTCCCACCATTTCGTCCAGGCGATGTCGCAGCGGCTGGCCGCCCAGGCGCACATCATGTACAACCGGCGGTTCCTCCTCGAAGGCTCGGCCGCGAACAGTGCACTCGCGGCCGATCTGCTGGAATTCTGGCGGCCCTACCTCAACCGCCTGTGGGTTCGGTTGCATGGATGGTCCGTCGTCGGACCTGACACGGCGACAACCGAATTCGACGCGGATTCACTGTTAGACCTACTTGACGGGATCGCCCGGTCGGTGAGTTTCGACCAGCGTTCACGTATTCGTGCCACGATCGAAAAGTCGGCCCGATGAGGATCTCGACCGCATCACGGTCCGCCGACGGCCCCGCATGGATGACCCTCCCCCTCGAAGTCGCCGGCGGAATGTTGACCTGGCGACTCGATTCACCGCATGATGCGGCGCCGCATCTGCACTTGTGGAGCCCGGGTGATGCCGACTGGCTGTGGCGCATCGTCGGCGAACAAGAACACGTCGGCGCACTGACTGCATTGGGAGACAACGGTGCCGACATCTCGGTCGAGCGTTCCGGCGATCCTACTCAGTTGTCGATACTGCGCCGGCTCGCCTGGGGACATTGGTTACGAAGGTGGTGGCCGACAAGTGTCGCCGACGGCATCGAGCCGCTGAACGCCGCGGTTCTCGACATCGAGGTCGCACTACTCACCGAAGACTGTGACAACTATTTCGATGCTGACTCCTTCGACGGCGACCCCGAGGCGATCGTCGTCGGACATGACGAGGACGCGATCGACTCCCTGTCAACCCATTTCAGTCCAGATGTTCGCACACTGCATCGCCGTTGGCTCGCTCGCGACAACAGCGTCGTTACCCGGTCCGAGAACATCGCCGTAGTCGCCGACGACTACGCTCTCGTCGCGGGGTCCGCCAAAACGGCGGCGCCCAGCGTCGACGCACTAGCGCGGGGTCATGCGTCACTCGCTTGGGAGTCGGTGCCCGCCAACACTTTCGATGCTGCCGAAGACACGATCGCTTGGTCGATCGACGCTGCGCCGGAGGTGGTTGCCGATATCGCGGTGGCTCTGCTGCCAGCACGTAGTGCACCGCCGCTACGCGTTGAGTTATCGCTCGCCACTCCCGCGATGCGTGTGCATGCCGCCCTGGATTCGCTTGGCACCGCGCGGATCACCTTGCCGCTTACCGCGATACAGGCATGGCGCACCGATTGGTCGACACTGATCTGCGCCGTCGGCGAAGTACCCGGCGATACCTCGCGTGACCTACGCGAGCAGGTTCGCGCAATGCTCAGGCGGCGGCTATCAGGAGCAGACGACGGAATACCGCTGTTCGTCGCCGAGCAGCTAGTCGCTGAAGCGGATTACTGACCGCCGCAACAGCACGCCTATCCGAACGAGCGACCGTAAATCCAATAAGCCTGCGACTTCACACCTTTGCGCCCGAGCTTGTAGTCGTTGCGGAAGAGGGCCGTAATTGCCCTGGTGGAAACCGATTCGGTTGCTATCCAACCGAATTGGCCCGCGGCATCGAACGCCTGCGCGGCGACCGCGGCAATCAGATCCGCACCACCGTCAGTCCGGTCGACGTAGTGAACCGTGTCTTGCGGTCGCCTCTTGATCGGCAGCGTGCGTTCGGAGGCGTGGCTCACCTCGAACCAAATAGTCGCGGCCGCAGCCGGATTGGACGATCCGTCGATCGCCTCGAGCAGCGAATTGATCGCCGGGAGGGAAGCGGCATCTCCGACGATCAGCCATCCCGACGGCGCGGGATCCGGATAGGCGAACTTGGAACCCATAAAGGTCGCGTTGATCTTGTCGCCAGGCTCGGCCGTCTGGGCCCACCGCGCCGCGGTGCCGTCATGAATGGCGAATTCGATGTAGAAAGTGTCAGTGGCCAGGTCGGTATCGACCAGGGTGTACCCACGCTGGTGCAGTTTGCCGTTGTCTTCGAACCACAACCGCACCCACATGGTGGGATGAATCGGTCGAGCGCCCAGTAGTCCACCGCCGGTGAAGCCGAGCCGCACATAGTCGTCGGTGATGGACTCATTGCTGGTGACAGTGAAGACGAAGTCGTCAGCTCCCATGAGCTTGAGGACTCGGCCCTGCCACCCGCGTGACAGTGTTTGTGTTGACGCGTCAGCCATTAGGCGCACCCTTCGCTAGATTCGAGCGCCACCCTACCCGATGTACTTAGGCTAACCTATCTTTCCATCAGGCAATGGCTATCCACCCAGCTGCGACACGCCACATAAGCGCAGATCAGGCTAGGTCGCTCATCATTCGTTCAGTGAACAGGGGCATGCTCGAGTCATGCGCACGCAATCAGTTCACGCGATATCGCTACTTCCCCGGCCAGGTGGCCGCATCATCGCTAGGATCGGCAAATGAGCACCCGCAAACGCGACCGGCAGATCCCGCGATGGCTCGGCGTCGTAATGACCGCCTACGGTTCGCTGGCGTCACTTGCGCTGGTCGTGCTCTACGCGAAGGCGAGCACTGGATCTTCATCCGGAACGGCGACCGCGATCGCCGCGAGTTGGTCAACCGCACTCACTGTCGCGCTGGTTGTCGCCGCCACGATGATTGCCGGAATCAACCTCGCCAATAGCCGCCTGCGACCTGCGGTTCTGCGCGATCGCCACCCAGGTCGTTAGCTGGTTGCAGCTCACGCCGCGATTGGCACGACTCCCGGATGAGCATCTAGGTATTGCTTGGTAAAAGTGCACACCGGCCGAATGCGCGCGCCCTGTTCCCGCACGTAGTCAAGGGCACCTCGGGTGAGTCTGGTTCCCAACCCGTGCCCGGTGTATTCGTCGTAGATAACCGTGTGCAGAACGGTGATCACCGACCCCTCCGACGACACCTCGGTTTGATAACCGAGCACGCCGACGAGATCGCCCGCGACCCATAGCTCAAAGCGATCGCGCGTGGGATTGTGCACGACCTCGGCTATTTGCTGCAGAATGGCCTGCGCCGATTGCGGCGGGCGATGACGACGTTTGAACTGCACAATTGACTCCTTTGCTCCCAGTAAACGCCGACGACGACGACGGCACCTGATGTGCCTTTCCACGACGTCGGCCCAACTGTGACTCTAGTCACAGCATAGCTAGGAACGACCCCGCCTGCGAGCTGACTCGACCCCGATTCGCGACCCGTTTCCGTTCTGTATGCAAATTGCGATCAATTTTCACAAAAACACTCCAGTTCCCCACCTGCCACAGCGGACAAAGGGGACATTCCGCCGGGCCAACGACGACGGCGAGCATCTCGACGGCGGCAGCGGTAGTGTGTTGGACGCACATCACAAATGAACACGCGGGGGCTCTCACGTACCGAGGGCTGAGATGGCGACAGGACGGTCGCCGACCGCCGGAACCTGTCCGGATAATGCCGGCGTAGGGAGTTGAAAGCATGGGCACACCTGTATCCGCGACCCAGATCACGACTGGTCCGATCGAAGGCAGCAACAAGCGTTATTTGGAACTCGATCATCTGCGAGTCCCCCAGCGTCGGGTCAATCTCACCAACGGTGAACACCTGGATCTATATGACACGTCGGGTCCCTACACCGACTCCGACGCTGAAATCGATGTCGAGGCCGGGCTCGCCCGCACCCGCGACTCGTGGACCAAACCCCAGGCGATCGGCGGTGCGGCAACCCAATTGGCATGGGCCCGAGCCGGCATCGTCACCGACGAGATGCGATTCATCGCCGCACGCGAAGGCGTCGATCCCGAGTTGGTCCGCAGCGAGGTCGCCATCGGCCGCGCAGTAATTCCCGCCAATCACCGCCATCCTGAATGCGAGCCGATGATCATCGGAAAGGCATTCGCGGTCAAGATCAATGCGAATATCGGTAATTCCGCGGTCACCTCGTCGATCGCCGAGGAGGTCGAGAAGATGGTCTGGGCAACCCGATGGGGAGCCGACACGATCATGGATCTGTCCACCGGCAAAGACATTCATCAGACCCGCGAGTGGATCATGCGTAACTCGCCGGTGCCGGTCGGGACGGTCCCGATCTACCAGGCGCTGGAAAAGGTCAACGGCGATCCAACAAAACTCACCTGGGAGCTGTACCGCGACACCGTCATCGAGCAGGCCGAGCAGGGCGTCGACTATATGACCGTGCACGCCGGGGTACTGCTCCGCTATGTGCCATTGACAGCCCGTCGGGTCACCGGCATCGTGTCGCGGGGTGGATCGATTATGGCCGCCTGGTGCCTGGCCCACCACGAAGAGTCGTTCCTCTACACACATTTCAACGAGCTGTGTGAGATCTTCGCGCAATACGACATCACCTTCTCTCTCGGCGATGGCCTGCGTCCCGGTTCCATTGCCGACGCAAATGACGACGCTCAGTTCGCCGAGTTGCGTACCCTCGGAGAACTCACGAAGATCGCGAAATCCTTTGGCGTGCAAGTGATGATCGAAGGTCCGGGCCACGTGCCGATGCACAAGATCGCGGAAAACGTTCGGCTCGAAGAAGAATTGTGCGAGGAGGCCCCGTTCTACACACTCGGACCACTCGCCACCGACATCGCACCGGCCTATGATCACATCACCTCTGCCATCGGCGCTGCGATGATAGCCCAGGCCGGCACCGCAATGCTCTGCTACGTGACTCCGAAGGAACACCTCGGACTGCCCAACCGCGACGACGTGAAAGTCGGTGTGATCACCTACAAAATCGCCGCACATTCGGCCGATCTGGCCAAAGGCCATCCGCGCGCACAGGACCGGGATAACGCATTGAGCAAGGCGCGCTTCGAGTTTCGCTGGACCGATCAGTTCAATCTCGCCCTCGATCCTGACACCGCACGGGAGTACCACGACGAGACGATGCCGGCCGAGCCAGCAAAAACAGCCCACTTCTGCTCGATGTGCGGGCCCAAGTTCTGCTCGATGCGCATCTCGGCTGATGTGCGTGCCTACGCAGAGGAGAACAATCTGGTGACCACCGAGGACATCGATCGTAAGATCGCCGCGGAAATGGCAGCGAAATCGCAGGAGTTCATCGACGCGGGCAACCGGGTGTACCTCCCTCTCGACAGCGTGGAAAGCGTCTGAACCGCTTGAGCCACAACGGAGTACCTCTTCTGCCCACCGCCCGGATCGGCGCGACGCCGGTCCGGGTGATGACCGTGGCGGGGTCGGACTCCGGCGGTGGCGCCGGAATACAGGCCGATATGCGCACCTTCGCACTCCTTGGCCTGCACGCGTGTGTCGCTGTCACCGCCGTGACTGTGCAAAACACCGTCGGTGTCAGCGATTTTGTCGCTATCGACCCGGAAATCGTTGCCGCTCAGATGACTTCAGTCGCCACCGACATCGGGGTGAACGCCGCCAAGACCGGCATGCTGGCTTCGGGTGCCATCATCGAGACCGTCTCCGGCACCGCCGACGATCTTGGTATCGGGCGCGATCACGCCACGCCGCTCGTCGTGGACCCGGTGGCTGCCTCGATGCACGGCGACCCATTGCTGGCCGCCGAGGCATTCGATGCGTTACGTACCAGGCTGATTCCACGGGCAACCGTGGTGACCCCAAATCTGGACGAGGTGCGGCTGATCACCGGCATCGAGGTGACTGACCCTGCATCGCAACGTGCCGCCGCACGGGCGCTCCTCGACCTCGGAGCTCGGTGGGCGTTGATCAAAGGGGGGCATCTGCGCAATTCGCGGCAGAGCCCCGACCTCCTGAGCGATGGCAGCGAACACTTTGAGTTTACTACCGAGCGCATCGCAACAGGCCACGACCACGGTGCCGGTGATACCCTCGCCGCGGCCATCACCGCTGCTCTGGCACATGGGTTTTCAGTCCCCGATGCCGTGCGGTTCGCCAAGTCGTGGGTCACCGAAGGATTACGCTGGGCCTACCCTCTTGGCGCCGGGCATGGTCCGGTGAACCCACTGTGGCGAGTGTCGGAACCGGAGTAGGTCCGGCCGCGTCTACTCGACCAACCGGTATCCCATCCCCTGTTCGGTGATCAGGTGACGTGGGTGTGCCGGGTCGGCCTCGAGCTTTCGTCGCAGACCAGCCAAATACACTCGTAGGTAATGGTTTTGGCCCGCGTAGGCCGGACCCCACACGGAATTGAGCAATTCGGCCTGAGTCACCAGTTGCCCGACGTTATTGGCCAGGAGCTCGAGGATTCCCCACTCGGTCGGTGTGAGGTGGACATCCCGGCCTTCGCGGGTGACCCGTTTGGCGCCGAGATCGACGGTGAATGTGGCGGTGGTTACCACCGGTTTGTCGGCCCGCGTCCCAACTGCCCCGCGGCGCACCGCGGCACGTAACCGAGCCAAGAACTCCTCCATGCCGAACGGTTTGGTCACGTAGTCGTCAGCACCGGCATCGAGTGCATCGACTTTGTCCATCGCGTCAGTGCGTGCCGAAAGAACGATCACGGGTACGTTGGTCCAACCGCGCAACCCGTCCAGCACCGTCCGTCCATCCATATCCGGCAGGCCGAGGTCGAGCACCACGACATCTGGTCGATGCCGGGCGGCCAGCGTTAGCGCCTGTGCACCGGTGGCCGCCACGGCGACATCAAATCCCCTGGCGTTGAGGTTGATTCGCAATGCTCGGAGCAGCGCCGGCTCGTCATCGACTATCAACACGCGGATGCGTTCAGCCATCGATACCTTCCTCGCTGGGCAATTCGATCACCATGGTGAGTCCACCGCCCGCTGTCTGCCCGGCGTGGATTGTCCCGGCCATCGCCTCGACGAACCCACGCGCGACCGACAGGCCCAGCCCCACACCGGATGTCGCATTGCGATCCCCTAGTCGAGTGAAGGCGGAGAACATTGTCTGACGTTCCCGTTCGGACACCCCCGCGCCGTGATCGATGACCAGGATCCGACAGCGGCGTCCCGCCGAGGAAACATAGCGGGCGGTCACCTCAACGACCGGTCTACCGTCGAAACTTTGTCCGGTCCCGCTGTGCCGCACCGCATTATCGATCACATTGGCCAGTACTCGCTCCAGCAGACCGACATCGGCATAGGTTACGATGCCCGCGGTGCGGTTGCCGATAAGGGTCGAGACAGGTGTTCCGTCGAGCGTCGGCGGCAAAGTCGCGATCACTCGGTCGACGATTTCCTCGACCGCGACGAGTTGAGGATGCGCGGTCACCACCCCGGCCGCAAGGCGTGAGGAATCGAGCAGATTTCCGACAATCGCGGTGAGATGATCGGTGGATTCCTCGATGCCGGCCAACAACTCCGCTGTGTCGTTGGCGTCAAACGTCACGTCGGTCGCCCGCAGACTCGACGCAGTTGCTTTAATCGTCGCGAGCGGAGTTCGTAGATCGTGACTCACCGCGGACAGGAGCGCTCCGCGCAACTGATCAGCTGCCGCGACTGCCTGCGCGTCAGCCGCGCGCTCGGCGAGTTCGCGACGCGTGACCACTCCCGCGACCTGTGCGGCAACCGCATCGAGCACCCGCCGCTCGCGGACCGCGACCGCCGGTCCGCGCAACAGAAGCACGAACTCCCCGTCGGACACCGGACAGACGGTGTCGGCGTCTGCCATCCCGGCCGGCGCATCACCGACTGCCTCGACGATCGTCTGGCCCTCACCGTGATCGCGTAATAGGCAAACGCCCTGTTGCGCATAGGCTTCGCGAACCTGGGCCAGCAGCGACTCGATTCCGTCACCGCGCATCGCGGCAGACGAGAATGTCGCGATCACCTCGGCGTCACGCGTGGCCCGCTGCGCCTCGACGCGCCGTGCGGCGACCGAATCCACCAGTACCGCAACGGCTATCGCGACCGCGAACATGACCGCAATCGTGATTACGTTCGCCGGTTCGGAGATCGTCAGCGTGTGCCGCGGAGCGGTGAACAGCCAGTTGAGCAACAATGCCGACACGAGCGCCGACAGCGCCGCAGGGCCCCAACCCCCCAGTAGTGAGACGGCCAGGATCACCGCGAAGAAGATCGCCGACTCGCTGCCGACATTGAGCCAGCGGTCGATTACGCTGATCCCCGCCGATGCGGCGATCGGAACTACAACTGCCGCAGCCCAACTCAGCGGGCGACGAAAACGCGAACGGCGGATATCGAGATAGTTTCGTCGTTTCGCGGATTGATCATGGGTAACCATGTGGACATCGATCTTCCCCGAGTCGCGCACGACGGCCGCGCCCGCACCTTCGGTGATGAGCCGCCGCCACCGCGATCGCCGCGACGTACCCAACACCAACTGGGTCGCATTGACCGAACGGGCGAAATCCAGTAGCGCGGTGGGAATGTCGTCGCCAACCACGGTATGCACTTGGGCGGAGAACCCTTCGGCGAGCCGAGTGACATCGGCAAGGTCTGCCGTCGGATCCATCAGGCCGTCATCGGAGATCACGTGCACGACAATGAGTTCGGCACCCGACCGTGATGCGATTCGACTGGCGCGCCGCAACAACGTCGTCGATTCCGGCCCACCCGTGACGGCCACCACGACACGTTCACGGGCCTCCCACGTTGCGGTGATGTTGTGTTCGGCTCGATAGGCCGCGAGCGACTCATCGACCCTATCGGCCAGCCATAACAGGGCCAGCTCACGCAACGCGGTGAGATTGCCACGGCGAAAGTAGTTGGCCAGCGCACCATGCACCCGATCGGCGGGATAGACCTTTCCGGCGGTGAGCCTCTGCTGCAAGGCTTCTGGCGCGATATCGACGAGTTCGATCTGATCGGCTGCACGCACGACGGCGTCGGGTACGGTTTCCCGTTGGGTGACGCCAGTGATCTGCTCGACGACATCGTTGAGCGAGTCGAGATGTTGGATATTCACCGTCGTGACGACGTCAATACCGGCGGCGCGTATCGCATCGATGTCTTGCCACCGCTTAGCGTGGACGGCCCCGACCGCATTGGTGTGTGCGAGCTCATCGACCAGCACAACCTCGGGAGCTCGATCAAGCACCGCTCTCAGGTCCATCTCCCAGAGCACGGTATCCCGGTACGAAAACGATGTGGGGGCAACGACCTCCAGCCCATCGACCAGGGCCGCAGTCGCCGTGCGGCCGTGTGACTCCACGACGCCGACCACAACGTCCCGGCCTTCGGCGACGAGTGCGTGCGCATGCATGAGCATCTCGAAGGTCTTTCCGACGCCGGGGGCGCAGCCGAGGAACACGGTCAGAGCGCCTCGTCGGCGCCCGCCGCGATCCGCCGTCGGTGACACACCCTGAGTCATGATTCGACGATACTGTCCGACCGCCGCGCGGCCGGCGCACCTACCGGTGACACACCGCTACGACATGGCCCAGCGCAACGTTGACCCGCACGACATTGACTCTGGGCTGTCCGAGGAACCCCCACTGCCTGCCTGCGGTGTTGTCGGCGATGATTTGCCGCACCTTCGATTCGGGCAAGCGCCCCTCGCGTGCGATTCGCGCGATCTGAAGATTCGCATAGGTGATGCTGATGTCCGGATCGAGACCCGAACCCGAGCCGGTCACTGCGTCGACAGGCACGGCCGATGGCGCAACTCCGTCCCGTGCCGCGATATAGCTCCGGCGTAAGTCGATACGCGTATGCAGGTCAGGGTTGTTGGGGCCGAGGTTGCTTGCCGCGGACGCCGCGGGGTCGCCGGGAGCCATCGCGTCGTCGACCGTCCCGGCCACTCGCGAGTGGAGATACCAATCCGCTTGTCCAACACCCGGTTTCGGGTCAACTCCAATCAAGGATGAACCAATACCACAGCCCCGCGCGTCGCTCATCCGACTACCTTCAGCCGCATGCGAATCGATCCGCGACACGAGCCATACGCCGGCCGGGTAGGCCAATCCCAACACGACGGTCAATGCCGCCAGTACCGCGAAAGCAACTGCGAGCTGTCGTCCGAATGTCTTGAGAAGGTTGGTCATCGCTACTCCTAACCCATGCCCGGCAGCAGTCGGACAACTAGATCGACAAGCCATATCCCCACGAACGGTGTGATCACGCCACCCAGCCCATAAACCACTAGGTTGCGGCCCAGCAGACGTTGCGCCGAACTAGGTCGGTACCGAACTCCCTTGAGTGACAGGGGAATCAGCGCGATGATGATCAGCGCGTTGAAAATCACGGCAGAAATGATCGCGGAGTTCGGCGATCCCAACCGCATGATGTTGAGACTGTCCAACTGCGGATAGACGGCGCTAAACAGAGCCGGCAGGATGGCGAAATACTTGGCCAAATCGTTGGCCAGCGAGAAAGTCGTCAACGCACCGCGGGTGATCAGCAATTGTTTACCGATCGCGACAACCTCAATGAGTTTGGACGGATCCGAATCCAGATCGACCATATTGCCGGCTTCTTTTGCGGCTGACGTTCCGGTGTTCATCGCGAGCCCGACATCAGCTTGTGCAAGGGCCGGAGCGTCGTTGGTACCGTCACCGGTCATCGCGACGAGACGACCGCCGGACTGCTCCGATCGAATCAACGCCAATTTGTCTTCCGGAGTCGCCTCCGCGACAAAGTCATCGACGCCGGCCTGCTCGGCGATAGAGGCCGCGGTCAGCGGATTGTCGCCGGTCACCATAACGGTGCGGATACCCATCGCCCTCAACTCGGCGAATCGTTGCGCCATACCGGGTTTCACGACATCGCTCAGCTCGATGACACCAACGACCGCCGGTGCGGATGTGTCGTCGGCAGCTGCCACCACCAACGGAGTGCCGCCAGCCGAGGCGATCTGCTCGACTCGGGTCTCGGTTTCGGTCGGCACCGATCCGCCGGCCTCGCGCACCCAGGTAAGGACCGCATCGGCCGCGCCCTTGCGTAGCCGACGAATTCGTTTTCCCTCGGCGATGTCTCGCCCGCTCATCCGGGTCTGTGCGGTGAACGGCACGACCACGACACCTTCAATATCGTCGGCCCGGTCGACGATGCTCGCCGTGTCCGCACCCGGACGCTCAAGACATAACTCGATGATGCTGCGACCTTCCGGAGTGTCATCGGCGAGACTCGATTCACATGCGGCACGGGTCATTTCGTCATCAGTCAGGCCCGGCGACGGCCAGAAGGCGGTCGCGCGGCGGTTGCCGAAAGTGATGGTGCCGGTCTTGTCCATGAGCAAGGTATCGACATCGCCCGCCGCCTCAACGGCCCGACCGGACATCGCGAGAACGTTGCGCTGAACCAAGCGGTCCATCCCGGCGATACCGATTGAGCTGAGCAGCGCGCCAATAGTGGTCGGGATCAAACACACCAGCAGTGCGATGAGTTTCACCGGATCGGCCTGCGCGCCACTGTAGGACTGCATCGGCCCGATTGCGACGACGGCAAGCAGGAAGACCACGGTCAACCCGGCCAACAGTATGTCGAGAGCGATCTCATTGGGCGTCTTCTTTCGCGACGCTCCTTCTACGAGTGCGATCATCCGATCGACGAAGGACTCACCAGGTGGCGTCATTATCTCCACGACGATCCGATCCGAGAGAACAGTCGTGCCGCCGGTAACCGCACTGCGATCACCGCCCGATTCACGGATCACCGGTGCCGACTCTCCGGTGATCGCGGATTCGTCGACGGTCGCGATACCTTCGATGACGTCACCGTCGCCCGCGATTACCTCACCGGCCTCAACGACGATGCGGTCGCCGATGACCAACTCCGCACCAGGGACCTCGGTGAGCGAACCGTCCGCGTTGAGACGGCGG
Organism: Gordonia sp. CPCC 205333; assembly: GCF_048537885.1. NCBI lineage: Bacteria > Bacillati > Actinomycetota > Actinomycetes > Mycobacteriales > Gordoniaceae > Gordonia > Gordonia sp. CPCC 205333. The sequence goes on from NZ_JBCLVI010000002.1 coordinate 276,934, forward strand.
CCGATAGTGTCGCGCTTTACTTTTCGGAGGCTGTCGGCCTGCGCACGACCACGCCCCTCGGCCACCGCCTCGGCCAGGTTCGCAAACAGTACTGTGAACCACAGCCAGACGGTGACACCGAACGCGAAAACCGACGGATGCCAGCAGGCGAGGACGAGCGTGAGAATCGATCCCAGGTAGACGACGAACATCACCGGATTGCGAGCCTGCGCCCGCGGAGTCAGTTTGCGCACCGCCAACGGCAGTGCGGTGATCATCTGCCGTGGCGAGAACGCGCCGGCCGAGACCCGATGGACAGCCGCGCCAGAGTCGCTCAGGTCTGATTCTGTTGCCTCGGTGCGACTCTCAGGTATATGCGTCACAGTCATGCCAACGCCTCTGCGATAGGTCCCAGCGCCATAGCCGGGAAGAAGGTTAGTCCGGCGACCAGTACGACAGTGCCGGTCAGCAAAGCGCCGTACAGGACGCCGTGAGTCGGTAGGGTCGCACTCGACGTCGACGATCTGGGTTTCTGCGACGCCAGCAGTCCGGCGAGCGCGAGCGTAAAGATGATCGGCAGCAATCGACCGAACAGCATGGCCAGTCCCAGTGACGTCTGGAACCAATCGCTAGTCACGGTGAGCCCGCCGAATGCGCTGCCATTGTTATTCGCCGCAGATGCATACGCGTAGAGCACTTCGCTAAACCCATGGATGGCGTTCACCGAACCGGGATCGCCGCCATTGGTCTGAAAACCACTGGTAGACGGCAAGATCAGCGTGATCGCCGTTCCAGTCAGCACCAGCACCGGCATGACCAAGATCGACAGCACCGCGACAGTGATCTCCCGCTGCCCGATATGTTTGCCTCGGAAAAGGGGCGTGCGTCCGACGAGTAGGCCGCCGACGAAGACGGCGATGATAGCCAGCACCAAGAGGCCGTAGAGACCGGTTCCGACGCCGCCGGGCGCAACCTCACCGAGGAGCATATTCCACAGCAAGGCACCACCACCCGCGGGTGAAAAGCTATCGTGTGCGGAATTGACTGCGCCGGTCGATGTTCCGGTCGTAGCGACACCGAATAGTACCGACGCGGGCACGCCGAATCGTTGCTCTTTACCTTCGAGCATGGCGCCCGCGGCATCCGAAGCGACCCCCGACGCACGGGACTCGGCAAGCCACGCGACGCTGAGCACGATTCCAAACAGGACAGTCATAACGCCGAGCAGCGTCAACCCCTGCCGATGGTCACGAACCAGCGTGCCGTAGGTACGGGTGAGGCAGACCGGTATCAACAAGATCGCCAAGATCTGCACGATATTGCTCAACGGGGTCGGATTGGAAAATGGATGGGCCGAGTTGGCCGCGAGCGTGCCACCACCGTTGGTGCCCAACAACTTTATGGATTCCTGCGAAGCGAACGGGCCGACGACGCTGCGATGATCGACGCCATCGAGCCCGGTAAAACCGAAACCGGAGTGGAATGACTGAATCGCCCCCTGGGTGAGGAAGACCAGCGCGATAAGCAGCGCAAGTGGCAGTAGGATGCGCACGCAGCCCCGGACCAGATCCACCCAGAAGTTGCCCAATTGCGCGTCGCCACGGCTGATGACGCCCCGGATCAGAGCGATCGCGACCGCGAGCCCGACCGCCGCGGAAGCAAAGTTCTGCACCGCGAGGCCAGCCATTTGAGTGAGATTCCCCATCACCTGTTCTGGCGAGTAGGACTGCCAGTTGGTATTGGCCACGAACGAGATCGCCGTATTGAAGGCTGTCGCGGGATTGATGGAACTGTGCCCGCCCGACATCGGCAACCACTGCTGGATACGTTGCAGCACATAAAGAACGATGATTCCGGCACCACTGAAGGCGACCACCGCCACCGCGTAGCCGACCCACGTCTGACCGCGCGCTGAGTCGACTCGCGCGATCCGATAGATCCATCGTTCGGGCGCGAGGTCACGCGCCCCGCTGTAAACACGGGCCATGTAGTCGCCGAGCGGAACATACGCGGCGGCCAGAAAGAACACGACCAGCAGGATCTGCAAGGTCGCGGCAAGAGCGGGTGACATCAGAACCTTTCCGGATAGACCAGCGCCACCAGCAGGTAGGCGATGACGGCTATCGCGACGATGACCAGTACGACACTGGTCACTCCGGCGCCGGTCATGACTGGTTCCGGCGCACCACGGCGCGGATCATCAACAGACACAACAGGATTCCAACGACAATCGCGCACAAGTACGCCACGTCTGCCATCGCGCTTCACTCTCCACTCACTCGCCGAAAGACTCTGCGGCTTACGCGAAGGATCGCGAGCCGCAGACCCACTGTGCGGCCGGTGGCGGTGGGCCGACGCGTTCTTAACGCATTCGGCACGTCCTGACCTGGGATCTCTACGGAATCTTTATGCTCGCGATCGATAACGCAGGAGTGCCGGAACGCCTATTCCGACGATGGCCGCGACGGCCAGTCCAAGTAGCGTCTCGCCGACGCGTTCGTTCAACCGAGCTTGTGCGGTGTCGGCATCGGCGTGACCCAGCAGGAGAATCACGAAGAATGTGGTGAAGAGCGGCAAAATATAGAACCGACTGCCAACCGTTCCAGCTGCGACCGCGACGATGACCGGAATGAGCAAGGCGTACAACACATTCGGCGTGTGCGCCCAGACCAGCAGGGTGGCCAGTGCTGCTCCGCACACCACCGAGACGAAACGGCCCAGCGTGCGCCAGCATTGCAGATCAGCATTGGGCCGCAGGACGAGAAGTGCGGCGCCGCAGGCCCAGCCGACGTGGTCGAGATGCAGTGCGAACCCGATTGATGAGGTGACGGTGGCGACGACTGCCACCAGAATCCACCAGTAGTCAGGGAATACCTCTGCCGGCGGCCGGGGTATAGGTGCGCCTCCCGGTATCGCGAGACTGCCAAGCCACACCAATATCGACGCGATGACGAACAGCCCGGCAATCCGCAGGGCAGACCCGGCGTCGTCGAAACTCAGCCCAATCGCGACCATCGGAATCACCAGGACGGTGAGCAGACCGCCCAGCAGTGCCGCGGGTTTCGCTGATGCGAGTCGGCCACCCAACGCTGCGAGCAGACACAGGCAGACGGTCGCCAGCGCCGGCGAACCGGCGATTGCGGCCCCAGCCACCAATGGCAGTCCGATCAGCGGACCGGCCGCCAACAGGACAATTCGCTTGCGCCGCTCCGGATTGATGCCAATGGCGGCGGCCGGCAGGATGCCGACGGCGAGTGCTGCGGCACGCGGAACGTCGTCGAGTGCGACATATGCGGCCGGCAGAGCAGCGAGGACCGCGACGGTCGCACCCGGCCAATTCCAGACGAATAGCGGAGCGGGACGCGGGAGGGACGTCGGTGGCGTGCCGGCGCCACGGGTCATGGCGATGCGGGATGCTGCGCGACGCCTGGTGCGCGGTACTGCACCGCGTCAGCGGTCATCGCCATGAAGACATCTTCGAGTGATGCGGTGACTGTCGACAACTCATGCAGAGTAATCGCGTGCTGCGCGGCGAGTTCACCGACTTGTTCGGTAGTCGCGCCATCGATGACGATCGCCGGTGTGCCGTCGGCCGCGTTGTCGGGTCGAACGGCAATACCGTTGTGCACCAAGGTGTCACCGAGCTTCTGAAGATGCGGACTACGCACTCGCACGGTCTGCCGGGCCGAGCTCGTGAACTCATCGATCGTGCAATCGGCGATGACTTTTCCCCGCCCGATAACCACCACGTGGTCAGCGGTCAGCGACATCTCGGTGAGCAGATGCGAGGACACGAGCACCGTCCGCCCCTGCGCAGCAAGCTGTTTCATGAAATTTCTGATCCAGACGATGCCTTCGGGATCGAGTCCGTTGACCGGTTCGTCGAAGAGCAGGACCGCCGGGTCGCCGATCATCGCAGCGGCCAGTCCCAGCCGCTGGGACATGCCGAGAGAAAAGCCACCGGCCCGCTTTCCGGCGACGTCGGACAGGCCAACCATGTCGAGGACCTGATCTACTCGCGAGCGGTCGATTCCGTTCGACGCGGCCAGCCACCGCAGGTGTGACCGCGCACTGCGATTGGGGTGCACCCACTTGGCGTCGAGCAGCGCACCGACGTGCCGCAGCGGCGAAGTGAACTTGGTATAGGGCTCGCCGTCGAAGGTGACCGAACCATCTGTCGGTCGGTCCAGACCGAGCATCATCCGCATCGTCGTGGTCTTCCCGGCACCGTTGGGTCCGAGAAACCCGGTGACCACACCTGGGCGCACGTCGAAGGAGACGTGGTCGACAGCGACGGTATCGCCGTAGACCTTGGTCAAGTTCTCGACGGAAATCATGTATGCAGCGTAATAGAGTTCACCGCACCCAGGGTGGTACTGCGACCGTGTCGCCTCGCTTAACGCCGCGCGGGTGACGACGCCCGCGCCCAGAAACGTTTGGGAATCCGGCCGGCCAACAGCGCCTGCCGCCCGGCCAGCACCGCGTGCCGCATTGCATTCGCCATCATCTCGGGGTCGTCGGCTCGGGTGACCGCTGTCGCGAGAAGTACCGCGTCACAACCCAATTCCATCGCCAGCGCGGCGTCACTGGCGGTTCCGATACCTGCGTCGAGTACTACCGGTACCGATGCCCGCGAAACGATCATCTCGATATTGTGCGGGTTCCGAATACCCAGCCCAGTGCCGATCGGTGACCCTAGCGGCATTACTGCCGCTACCCCCGCGTCCTCTAGTCGGGCGGCCAACACCGGATCGTCGTTGGAGTACGCGAGAACTGCGAACCCATCGGCTACCAGTGTCCTTGCCGCGTCAAGCAATTCGACCGGATCGGGCAACAATGTGGTGTCGTCGGCGATGACCTCGAGCTTCACCAGATCCGTCCCGATGGCCTCCCGCCCAAGATGGGCGGTCAATACCGCCTCGGCAGTGGTGTGACACCCCGCGGTGTTGGGTAACACCGCGATCTCCAACCTGCGTAACAAGTCCAGCAGCCCGGTCCCGCTCGACGGCGAGATCCGCCGCATCGCCACCGTGGTCAACTCCGTACCGGATGCGACCAGCGCACGCTCGAGCACAGCTAGATTCGACGCACCGCCTGTTCCGGTGATCAGCCGCGAGCCGAACTCGCGACCCGCCACCGTGAAGAGACCGTCAGCCACCCTGCACCGCCGTCACGATGTCCACCCGCGCCCCAATAGGAATCGATCGGCCCCAATCACCCTGCGGCACGACAAATCCGTCGACCGCCACGGCAATACCGGTCTGCGGCAGGTCCAACTGAACGACCAGACCTGCTACGGTCACGTCGACCGCGACTTCGGTATCGTCACCATTCACGGTGATAGTCATGAACTCTCCTCGATCTCGTCTACGCCGTCAGCAATTCTGCGACTCGGTCAGCGGTATAGGGCGCCAACAGGATTCCGTTGCGACCGTGACCGACAGCTGCGATAACTCGCTCATCGACTCGCTCTATGACGGGCAGACCATCAGCTGTCATCGGCCGCAATCCCGCGCCGACCTCGGCCAGGTCATAGGTCCGCAATCCCGGCATGATCTCGCACGCATCGACGAGCAGATCCGCCACGCCGCCCACCTGAGGTATCCGGTTGTCCGGTTCGAGCGGTTCGTATTGCGTCGCGCCCACGACGACGCCGTCAATCCGCGGCACCAGATAGACATTCCGATTGTCGATCCGACCTCGGATTACGTGTCGCGGCGGAGCGACCGACCATCGATTTCGGCGCAGTCGAATGATCTCGCCCTTGGCTTCATAGATCTGCACTCCCGGCCACAGCTTGCTCGAATCCAGTCCGGCGGCCAACAGAGTCTGGTCGGCTCGCACGTCGGCGAGATCGGTCACGGGTTCGTCAACGAACTCAGCGCCGATGTCGGCCAGAGCATCACGCAACCCCCTCAGGAGGCGGCGGTTGTCCACCGCCATCTCCCCGCGCGCCAAGTATCCGCCCTGCGAACGTCCACTGAGCATCGGCTCCGACGCACGCACCTGCGTCGCACTGACCTCGCTCAACCTCGACGCCACCGCGACATCGGCGGACCAGACAAACCGAGCCAATTGATGTAAATACTTCATGTCGGCAGCTGTGAAACCTACGAACAACGAGTCGCGAGCCGCGACGATATCGGGATCACCGAGCCGGTCCAAGAGCGATGGCCAGGCCCGCACCGACGCTGCCGATAGTTCGAGCTGGGCTTCCTCGCCGGGGATGCCTTCGCCAAGGGAACCGAGCATGCCAGCCGCTACGTCGGACGCCCGGCTCGACGCCCCGGCATCGAACACCGTGACCCGCCAACCTTCGTCGGCGGCGCGCAGCGCACAGGTGAGTCCGATGACACCGCCACCGACGACTGCGAGATTCATAATGTGATTCCTCCCTTCGCCGGCATGACCCGGATCAGGTTGTAACGGTCAGCGGATACCTGGCCCGCACTCTCAGTCCGACCTGTGCCCGCCTTCGGCACCCCTCGGACTCCCGTGATCTCGCCGCCTAGCCTACCGTTGCCCGAGTGGACCCTCGCGCTCGACTTTCCCAAGCTCGCTTGTACCTGTGTACCGATGCACGCCGTGAGCGCGGCGATCTGGTCGAATTCGTCAGTGCCGCAATCGCCGGCGGTGTCGACATCGTGCAACTGCGTGACAAGGGCTCGCCCGGCGAACGCGAATTCGGCGCGTTGGAGGCCGGTGAAGAGCTAGACCTACTCGCGAAGCTCCGTGAAGTCACCGACGCGACGGGCGCACTTCTCTCGGTCAACGATCGTGCCGATATCGCCGTCGCCGCGCAGGCCGACATCTTGCATCTCGGCCAGGGCGATTTGCCGATCGCGGTTGCTCGCGACATCGTCGGCGACGACATGATCATCGGGTTGTCCACCCACGACGATCAACAGGCTCGCTCTGCCGCGATCGCGACCAGCGTCGACTATTTCTGCGTCGGGCCATGCTGGCCGACACCGACCAAGCCTGATCGCAGCGCGCCCGGACTCGCCCTGGTCCGCACCGCGGCGTCGCTGGATACCGATCGGCCGTGGTTCGCGATCGGCGGAATCGACGAACACCGCCTACCCGAGGTCCTGGACGCAGGCGCCCGCCGCATTGTCGTCGTACGGGCGATCACGCACGCGCCGGAAGCCACCGCCGCCGCCCGCCGACTGTATTCGGCGACCACTTCACGCTGACCGGCTGTCGTAACTGTCCCGCGCGTCGAGTATCTCGTCCATATGCGCTGCGCCCATGTCTTGAGCTGACCGCATAGGACGCGCAGCGGCTCACCGAGTGGAGTAAGCGTAACGCAGCGCACACCGAATACGTCATCGTCCCGGCAAGCTCGGCGACGGTCATACCCGATGCGATCAGTGACGTCGATGCGGCGCCAATTGCCCCGGACACCCTTACCGCGGCGCAGGCTCTCGATATCTTGGGCGCCGCGCGCGAACGACCCTCGTTGATCACCGGGACGGCCGGAGCAGCTCGGTGGCTACGGCGCCCCGCTGGCCACAGCGAAGGGCTGGCGAGTCACCAGACTCGCGTGCCGGGCGGACGCGGCACTGATCACCGAGTTCGGCGGTCAGTACATCGAATCTTTCAATGGCACAACATAATTCGATGCCATTCTTGATGCTTCCGGTCTCGCCGACGCGGCCGAGGGCCACCGCCTCGTCGCCAAGGACGGCCTACGAGGTCGGGTGGTACTGGTCCCGTGACCTCATCGAGCCCGCACCGGCCGCAGCGAATTCCCCCGCGGAATGTGACCGCAGCTGGTGGGGGCCGGTTTGCCGACGAATCGGTCGTTGATCCAGGGAAGCGCCTGTGCCGCCCAGACCAGCGCGGCGGACGAATGGCTGGCATAGTCCAATTGCTCGTAGCGCACACGCCGGTTGCCGTCCGCGCAGTACTGACGCGCCAACGAACGGACGTCGCCCGCGATCATCACACCGTCGCCCATACCGACACCCGGCAGGGTTCCGGCGGTGCCTTCCAGTTCGCCGCGAGTCGACTGCACCAGCAGCAGTGGCGTCGTCGGGGTAGGCGACTGCCCCAGGTTGAGTTTGTTGACGATCTCGACGAAAGGTTTCACGCTCGCCGGATCGGCGTAACGCGGTTTCACGATGTCGCGCCAGGCCAACAGGGGGTGACGATAGAGGACATCGGCGATCGACGCATGCGACAACTGCCGCGTCAGTACACGACCTCGCGCACTGAGGTACGGCGTGAGATCGGCGCCGTACGCACGGCTCGCGCCGATGATCGCCATGACGGCGACACCCGACCAGCCCAAACTTCCGCTGACATAGCGCAGGTTGTTGAACGGCGCGACCAGCAGACCACCACCGGCCGCGCCGACGAGCCGGCTATTCACGTCCGGCGCGTACCCGGGCGCCAGGGTCGCGGCCCAGTTGGTCGCTATCGAGCCGCCCGAATACCCCATCAGAGCGACCTTGGTACGACTAGTCAGGCCGGTCTGCGCCGCGCGTCCGGCCGCACGGATCGCATCCAGGGTGTTGGTTCCGTATTCGGGTCCGGCCGCGAAGTCGGCGCGCTGCCCCTGGGTGTCGGTGACGATGACCGGGTAACCCTGCAGCAGCAGTGGGGTGATGAATGCGGTCTCGACCGTATTGATCAATCCGCCGAACGTCACATCCCCCGCGATCGAGCGCGACGGGCTGTCGGCCGGATTGAGCGAGTCATAGAACGAGTTGTAGGCGATCGCCTGGCCGCTTCGCGGAGTTCCGGGCGGCTTGAGGATCGACGTCACATTCGCCGACGGCCGACCTTGTGCGTCGATGCTCCGATAGACGAGCTGGACTACCGAGACCGGCGTCGCGATACCGCTCAGGTGATAACTGAGCTGCCGTGTCGCTAGAACATCGCCCGGCCCAGACTCCCCAAGTTCTGCTGTCGGCCGGCTGTAAAACGGATCGGCCTGGGCGATAGCGGCCGGTAGCGCCGTGATTAGCCCGGCGGCCACAAGGGTGCAGATCACGCGCACGACCACTCGGCGCGACAGCGAACTCGATTCGGCGCTCATCGGCCGCTCGCTTCGGCCTGCTGTGCCGTCGCGAGCATGACCGGGTCATGCGCGCACACGATTCGCAGGTCCGACTCGCCGCGCTGATACAACTCGGCGAGCGTCTGGTGATTACGTCGCACCGCACGCATATCCTCCGCGACTGCCTTCTCGAATAGTCGAAGGGACAGCGGGGTTTTCGTTGTGCCGTCGACCGTGCCGCAGTGGAAGAACGCGTCGCCACAGTGCAGAATCCAGTGATCTCCTGCGTCGACGGCGACCGCCGCGTGTCCGAGGGTGTGTCCCGGCATCGCGATGAGGGCGATGCCGTCGGAGATTTCGGTCAGCTGCATGACGTCGGTGAATCCTCGCCACCAATCTCCGCGCGGCGTATGTGTCACGATGCGGTCGGCAAACGAATCAAGTTGCCGGCTGCGGTACCTGATGCGGGAGCGAAGACCTGAGGAAAATGCCACGGCACTTTCGACCGCCGTGGTGTGCACCTTGGCACCGGGAAAATCGGATGCGCCGCCGATGTGGTCGACGTCGAGATGGGTGGCGACCACATGCCGGACATCGGCGACGTCGTAACCAAGCGCGACTACTTGCGCTGCCGCTGTCTCATGCGGGGTCAAGTCGGGCCGGATCACTCGCTTGATGGCGCCGATACGTGCGGGGTCGGTTCGGTCGTCGTGCCCATATCCACTGTCGACCAAGACCAACCCCTCGCCGGTCTCGATGAGTAGTACGTGACAGATCAACGGATCCGTCCCCGGTGGGCGCATGGTCCCGCAGTTGAGATGGTGCACTTTCATTCCAACACTCCTATTGAACGTCGTTCAATGAACGGAGTTCACTCTGGCAGAAGCCCTTAGACGTTGTCAACAGTGCGCACTGAGCGGACCAGACGAGATCACAGCCACCTGCGAGTCCGATGCCAGATCGCGGCTACAATTCGGCCATGGCCCGGCAAGTCGACAAGTCCGCACGTCGTGCGGAGATCCTGCGGGCGGGCGACAGACTCCTACGCGAACGTGGACTACAGGCACTGCAGATCCGCGAAGTCGCCCGCGAAGCCGGCATCGCGGCCGGCACCGTCTATACCTATTTCGCGACCAAGGAATCCCTGTTCGCAGCTCTGTACGCCGAACAAATCCTGCGCACCGTCGAGGAGTTCAAACCGTATCTCGACGCCCCGCCCAGAGAACAGTTCATCAGATTCGCCACCAGTTACCGCGACATGTACGGCGTCTTCGGCCGGGAAGTCGACGTCGCCTCATTCGTCACGCCGGACTCACTCGTCGACGGCCGAACGATCGAGGAATTGCTAAGTGCAACAAGCCAATTGGTCGAGTTGATGACCGAATTCATCACGAAGCACGATGTGCCACAACCCGAACTGACCCTCACCATCCTCTGGTCACTGTTGTCTGGGCTCGCTCTGCACTACAGCGGACCACGGCAGGTATTCGGTACCTCCGACTGGGACGACGCCGTGGGATTTGCCGCGGACAAGTTGGTCGACATCTTGCTGCCGAACCACACGCGATAATGACCCACGCAGCATGTGCGGCTAAAACCGAGTTGACCCGATCAGCCACCCGCAACTAGCCTTGATCGCGTGCACAAGCGACTTCTCGTAACCCGCCGCAACGGGGTCTGATCTGACCGACCCCCCGTTGCGGGTCGTTACGTCTTCTGTCGGTCACTCGAACTTCGACCGAAATGATCACACGAGATGCGTACTCTTCACTTTTCTCCGTCATCCTGTTCACGTCAGCCACAATCTGGTTCCGCGCGGACCGCACTCGCCGAGCACGTCGGCCACCTGTTGCCGCGCGGTATCGCTCAAGAGGCAGCGAATATGGACTGGAACGGATTTACCTCAACTTTTGCCCCCGAAGGCGCCATCCGCCTGGGTTCGTGGGCGACCGAACCGGCCGCAAGAGATCAAATCGATTGCCGCGCAACACTCTCCATTGACAACCGCATATTGTCCCTGCATGCCAAGGCATCGGGCCCGATCGGTGCGATGACATCGATGCTTCATGACATTGGCGCCCCGATTCAGATAGTGAGCCTGCATCAACGCACCAGCGGCGATCAAGTGATCACCTTCCTGCTGTGTGAAAACGATGATCGCCAGTGTTGGGCAGCCGGATTCGGCGCCAGCTCCGATGAAGCGAGTATCAACGCGCTCATCGCCGGAGCCAATCGATTGCTGCCGGCCGCACCGCTCTGAGATATGCAATTTCACTTTGTATACTGTTCGACTGCATTAGCTAGCCTGGTATGTCTGGGGCCGCATATGTTTTCGGCGTGCGGACAACCAGCAGATGTACACCAACGCGCACTCGGTTAAGCCACGCGAACTGGCTATTCGCCCGCAGCGGGATCATCGTTCTGCTGGTAGTTTTCGTTTCGACGATTTTTTCGGGCACAGCAGCTGCGTTACCGACCTCAATTCCCCCGCGTTCAGGCCCCAATCAGGCGACCACGACCCCTCAGGAGCCGACGCAGGAAACTCGCGTCGAGCGGCTTCCTGACAACGTAGATGCGAATAGGGATACCGACAGCGTCCCGATCCCATCTAACTATAGGTACGACGGCCCGGGCGCCAAAGACGCTCGCCATGATTACTGCTCGTACTCACCCGATTACTTTCCCGCGCCGGGACGAAATGCCAACTTCAGTGGCGCCTGCGCGCGTCACGATATGTGCTACGACGCAGCTGACGCGGCAAACCAGGGCTACGCGGGATGCAACAATTCACTCTGGCGAGACATGTCCACCATCTGTTTTCACCAATTCAGTAGATTCGACCCACGGAGGCAGGGATGTATGGGAACAGCAAATGTCTACTGGATGGCTGTTACCGGAAGTCATATAGGGCATCTATGACGGCACTCGCCGCCACTGTCATGTTGATCGCGACTTCTGGTTGCGACCGAAATCAGGTCAACGCCGACCCAGGGCAGGCAGCAACCGTCTACATGAGCGCTGTTGTCGCCGGAGATCGGAACAAGGCACTATCCGCCAGTTGCGGGCCCATCAGTTGGTACTTGGAAAAGATGACCGACAAGCAGTTCGCGGATTTTAGAACCAGCGTCGTCGGCAATTCCGCGTCGCCCACATTCGAGGTAGCTCGAACGAAGAAGACCGGCGAGGACTATCTCGTAGTACTTCGCCAGGACGGCGTAGAAAAGCCGGACGATGCACTCGTTGTGTCGTCGCCAGACCACGACGGGACATACAAAGTCTGCGATACCCGAGCGGCGCCACCGGGGACACCCGCACCGTACTCACCCGCTCCGTAATCACTCACCCGCTCCGTAATCCGACGTCACCGCTTCGGTGATCTTTGAGAGCTAGGGCAAAATCGCTGTGGCTTAGTCGAGTGCCAACTCCGCAAGACGCTCGCGCAGGGTCGCCCAACTGCCACCGAACCCAGGGTGCAGGGGTAGCGCGTCGACGTCGGACTCCGCCACCCAACGAAGTTCGGCTGACTCACCGTTCGCGGTCGTTGCCAGCGGCTCGTCCACGTCGGCGATGACGGTCGTATATGTCCACCCACTGGGAGTGGAATGGGTTACCAGTGCGGCACGCACCCGCAGGTCGTTGCCGCCGATACCGGCTTCCTCGTCAGCCTCCCGCACCGCGGTGTCGACCGCCGACTCGTGCGAGTCTCGCGCGCCGCCGGGTAGTCCCCAGGTACCGCCCTGGTGCGACCAGACGGCTCGGTGCTGGAGCAGGATCGCCATTTCGCCGTCGGCCAGTGGCGCTCGTAACAACAATCCGGCCGCGCCGTGGCGTCCCCAGTAGCGCGTCCCGTCCGCGTCGAATACCCAGCCGTCACCGTCTCCGCGCACAGTGCCTCCAGAATCCCTGACAACATCACCCGATGCCGTCGTAGCTCGCCCACAACGGGCACTCCCAAACCTAGGCGAGTTCGTCCCGCGTAGCCACCGCATCCGGTACTAGGGTTGTGTGGTGAGACGGTAGTGATAGCCGAGTTACGCGCTCGGATTGCGAAAGTGAGGACCAGCTGGTGACCGGCGACGCATCTTCTGTGCGGTCCCGGTTGGGCCGCGCACAAGTATCGCCGGACGGGAAACGCAGCGGCAAAACACGCGGCGAGCGCTCTCGTACGCCCAAACCTCTCAGCAGCGCCCACAGTCTTAGCACCGAGCGGGCGGGCGGACGTCCGCCGAGCCCACAGTTACGACGTGCGCTGTCCGACCGCCGCGAATTAATGGCCGCCGCGCGCGTGCGCGCCCAGTCACCGCTGATGTCGGCACGCCATTTGGTCTCATCGAGCATCGGGAAGCTCATCGCGATGGCCCTCATCCTGGCCGCCGCGTGTTTTCTTGCCGGCTGGTACGCGTCGCTGACACTGAACAGCCGCACGCAGATCCTGCAAGACACTGTCAATCACACCGAGCCGCTTTCGGAGTCCTCGCAGGTGCTCTACAGTTCGTTGTCGATCGCTGACGCGGCCGCCAACGCGGCGTTCATCTCAGGCGGTCTGGAACCACCTACTCTGCGCAAGCGCTACTCGGATGCGATAGCGACCGCATCGAACGCGTTAATCATTGCCGCGAGCAATTCCACGGGCGTCACCCCGACGGGGAATGACGACATTCCCGTCGATCCGGTACACACCGACCTTGCCGTACTAGCCACCAACGTTCCTGTCTACACCGGAATTATCGAGACCGCTCGAACCAATAATCGTCTGGGCAATCCGGTTGGTTCGGCCTATCTGGGCGAGGCGTCGTCGCTGATGCAGGACACGATTCTGCCTGCGGCCCAACGACTCTACGAGCGGCGCTCGGCAGCCATCGCAGACCCGCAACGGTCGTTGACCCAACCTCCGTGGGCGGTTTACGCGGTACTCGCCCTGGTACTGATCGCACTGATCTTCGCCGCCCGCTACCTCAGCCGACATACTCGCCGCCGCTTCAATATCGGCATTCTCATCGCGACGATCGCGATAGTCGTCGGACTCACCTGGTTACTCGTCGCCGGACTGATGTCGGTTGCCGCGACCAACGACGCCAAGAACAATGGCGCCGATCCATTGCGCGAGCTGACTCAGGCACGTATCGAAACGCAGCAGGCGCGCTCCGCGCAGACTCTGTCGCTGGTGCGGCGCGACCAAGACTCGCTGGAGGAAACCTATCGAAAGGCCAGCGACTCGATCGCCCGCACACTCACCGCACTGAAAGACGAACGGCAGAACGGGGCCGCGACGTCGGTGTCCGATGAGCTGATCCAGCGCGCGATCAACGCGCATAACGGCTGGGACCAGGCGAACTCGGAGATCAACCGGTTAGTGGCGGGCGGAGACTTCCGCGGAGCGCGCTCACTTCTCGTCGGCGACACCGCCAACTCCGCTGCGCGGTTCTACAGCGAACTGGACATGGCCCTCGTCGAGGCGATTACCAGCGCGCGCACCGTATTTCGGGATGACATCAACACAGCGCAACGGGTGATGGGCTTCTCCGGCAACGGCATCTGGACTCTCGGGATCATCGCCGCAGTCGCCATTCCGATCGGCCTTGCCCCACGAGTGCGGGAGTACATGTGATGGCGCACAACAGATCTACCTCGGCCCGGCGGCGGCTAACGCAGATCGCACTACTCGGCGTGCTCATCGTGACTCTCGCTGGCTGCGTCAAATTCGCCGCACCGCAAAGCCTTCCGCCCACAGCGACCGCGACGCCGCCGACACCCGCTGATGTCGAGACCAATGTGTCGCGTGAACCATCACCGAACGAATCCTGCAACCCGTCCCTGACCCTGCGGCCCACCGAGTTACCTGAACCGGGAAAGATGGCACCAAGAACCACGATGGCGGCGATTCACGGTCGTGGGCGACTGATCGTCGGACTCGATATCGGAAGCAATCCCTTCAGTTTCCGCGACCCCCTGTCAGGTGACATCAAAGGATTCGACGTCGATATCGCGCGCGAAATCTCCCGCGCCATCTTCAACACCCCCGACCGGGTGGAATACCGCGTACTCAGCTCGGCCGACCGCATCGAAGCGCTGCGCAGCAACAGCGTCGACGTGGTGGTCAAGACGATGAGCATTACCTGCGACCGCATGCAGGACGTGAGCTTTTCCGCGCCTTACTATGTTGCCTCGCAGCGAATTCTCGCATTGCGTGATTCATCGATCGAAGGTGCCGAAGGACTTGCGGGCCAACGGGTCTGCGCCGCACGCGGGGTGACGTCGATCGGTCGACTGCAGTCGATAGTGCCCAGCGTCAAGATGGTCGAAACTACCACCTGGGCCGATTGCCTCGTGTTGCTCCAACAAGGCGAGGTGGCCGCAGTATCCACCGACGACGCGATCCTGGCCGGCCTGGCGATACAAGACCCGTGGCTCAAGGTCGTCGGCCCCGGCCTTGGCACCGAGTACTACGGTGTCGGCATTCCGCGCGGGCAAGACGACATGGTTCGCTTCGTCAACGCGGTCCTCGCGTCGATAGCTGCCAATGGACGGTGGCTACAGATCTACAACGAATGGCTCTCCGTGCTCGGCCCGCAATACATCGCACCTCAACCGGTATACCGGGACTGATCGCCATGACCTCAGAATCCTCCGACGGGACCGTACCCGACGCCGACGATCCCGAAATCGGCACTCAGGCAGTACGATTCGATCCCTTCGCGGACGATGACGATGTGGTGCACACCGCCGAATCCGCGGGCACCCAAGCGGTCCCATTCGATCCATTCGCGGACTCCGGCCCAACGTCGGGCGGCTCGGCGCCGACCGCGCCAGTCGGCGACTCCGCGCCCCGCCGCGATTCATTCAGTTCCGGTGGCACCCGTCGCCTGATTCCATCTAGGCGGTCGCGCGTACATGACCGCCGGCTGGGCAGTAATCTCGTTGAGCTGCCACGGATTTCCGACACCGATCCGGCCGATGCCGTCATCGATGACCCGGTAATCGTCGAACGTAAACGCAATTGCTGGAAATGCGGTGAGCCGGTCGGGCGCGAATCCGGGCCCGGCACCGGCCCTCTCAGCGGCGACTGCCCTCACTGTGGGGCGCGGTACTCATTTGTGCCCGGACTGGCCAAGGGAACTCTGGTAGCCGATCAATATGAGATCCAGGGTGCGATCGCGCACGGCGGCATGGGTTGGATCTACCTGGCAACCGATCACAATGTCTCTGATCGCCCGGTGGTACTCAAAGGCCTTCTGAATTCGTCTGATTCGGAAGCGCAGGCGGTCGCGGTGGCAGAACGGCAGTTCCTGGCGTCGGTCAATCATCCCGCGATCGTGAAGATCTACAACTTTGTCGAGCACACGACCGAGGAGGGAAATCGGTTCGGCTACATCGTGATGGAGTACATCGGCGGCCAGACCCTCAAACAGCTGACCTCCCCCGAATCCGACGCTCCGAAGGAATCGACCAAACTTCTCTCGGTGGAGCAGGCGATGGCGTATCTGCTCGAAGTCCTACCCGCCATCGGATACCTGCATTCGGTCGGGTTGGTCTACAACGATGTGAAGCCCGACAACATCATGGTCAGTAGCGATGAGGTGAAACTCATTGATATGGGCGCGGTTTCGCCGATCAATGGCTTCGGACATCTATACGGCACCCCCGGGTTTCAGGCACCGGAGATCGCGAAAACCGGGCCGCAGATAGCCACCGACATCTACAGTCTCGGCAGAACCCTTGCCGTGCTGACCATTCCGATGCCAATGCGCGGCGGGCAGTATGTCGCCGGTCTGCCAGATGTCGCCGATGTTCCCGAGTTCGAGAACAATCCGTCCTTCCATCTGTTGTTGCAGCGGGCGACCGCGCCCGACCCGGCCGACCGGTTCGCCAACGCAGAGGAAATGACCACGCAGGTCCTCAATGTGCTGCGGGAGACGGTCGCAGTACATACCGGTGTGCCGCGGCCTGCACTGTCCACGGTGTTCACCCCGCCGCGGTCGACCTTCGGAGCTGATCTACTGCTGGCCCCGATCGAGGCCTTCTTCGACCCGGATCAAACCGCCTTCTACGACCCGGCCGACATTGCCCGGGCCCTACCGGTTCCGCTCGTCGACCCCAACGATCCGGCGGCTCCCCTGTTGACGTCGGCGGCGTTGAGCGATCCCCGACAGATCCTCGATTCGATCCGCGCCGCGCGCGCCAACGGTTTTCCGCAACTGCTCGATGCCAACGACGGTCATCCGTCGATCGAACTCGAACTCGTCGAAGTGCGCGCACTCCTGGAACTAGGTGATGTCGACACAGCGTTGGACCTGCTGTCGTCCATCGCGCTCTACTACGGCGAAAACTGGCGTATCGATTGGTATCTCGGCATCTGCGCCCTATATAACGACGAGCCCGAACTAGCCTTCGAACGATTCAACGAAGTGCTTGAAGCCATGCCTGGCGAGATCGGCCCGAAACTCGCCGTCGCGGGCACCGCGGAGTTGATCGGTCGCTGGATCATCTCGGCAAAAGGCACCCGGTCACCTTCTGCCGCAGCTAAAGCCAAGGATTGGTATAGCACCGCCGGGCACCACTACCACGACCTATGGTTCACCGATCATGGCATCGTGACCGCCGCATTCGGGTGGGCGCGGTTGGAATTAGCCGCGGGCAATATAGAAGAAGCCATCGCTCCGCTCGACGACGTTCCCGCGACGAGTCGGCATTACAGCACCGCGCGGGCCACCGCGATCCTCGTACTCGTCCACGGTCGGCCGTCGGAAGATGTCACCTACGAACACCTTTCGAAGGCCGCTCAGCGACTGGAGGAGATGCCCGACGCCGAACTCTACAAGGCGCGGCTCACCCTGATCGTGCTCGGCACTGCCCTCGGCTGGGTCGTGGCCCACCCGCCAGCCGAACCTCTGCCCGACTTCCTCGGCTATCCGTTCACCGAAGCGGGACTACGGGTCGCGACCGAACAAACGCTGCGTCGGCTGGCGCATCAGACTCGCGGCAATCGGGCTCACCGGTTCATGTTGGTGGATCTGGCCAACTATGTGCGGCCGGAGACCTTGTTCTAGGCGCGGCATCCACCCGGTTGCCCACTGCTAGATTTGGTCTCGTGGCCGAGGCACCCGCTGATCCCTGTCCAGGTCGACAGCCTGACCGCAACCGGTCCGTTGCGGGAACCGCCGTAATCGCGGTCGGCGTCTGCGTCTACGCGGGGGCGTTGCTGATTGTGACCCTCGCCAGCGACGGGCAGCTCCGATTTACGGCTGACAGCCTCGCCACGGTCCCCATGTGGCATCCGTTGCTTGCGGCGATCGTGGGCATCGCGCTCATCCAATTCACGCCGGTCGCCGAACCGCCTGTGCCTGCCGCTCCCGATCGGCGTATTCGGGTAGAGGCACCGGCACTCCTCGGTCTCGCCATGGCTTTCACGATCTTGCTGACTCTTCTCGGTCCGGCCGAGCCGAACTACACCGTGCTCAAGGTAGTGCTCTTGGTTGTTGCCCCGGCTGCGCTATTCGCGGTGAGCAGGCGATTCTTGGGCGCCGCACCATCTCTCGATTCCGCTGCGACAGACAGTTACCCCAGGGGCCGGTCCTGGTGGGCGCTGGTTCCCACCCTAGGTTGGGTGAGCATCTACCTGGCGCTATCGCTGGCCCATCCGGGCAGCGAGGTCCGGGCCGATGCGGTCACCGTCGTCGCGGTACTGATCGTGGGATTTGTGCTCAACGCGGTGGTCGAAGAGTTCTTCTATCGACGATGGCTGCAATCGCGGTGGGAGCGGATCCTCGGCGGGGTGTGGCCCGCGATTATCGTCAGTTCAATTTTGTGGGCCTCCTGGCACATCGCCATTCAAGGAACCGGTGATGTGGTCGTCGACCTCGCGAATGTCGTTGCCAATCAAGGAGTCACCGGCCTTTTCCTTGGCCTACTGTGGCAGCGATACGGCCTGATGTGGCCGCTACTCCTCGCGCACGGCGCGATGAACGCCAACCCAATCGCACTGCTCAGCTAGGGGTGTGCGACCGCCCGTGGTGGGTGTGCGCCTCGATCTCGCCCGGTCTCGATACACCAGATCCTCGCAAGCTCGGATCTGCCACTCAACCATCGACGGAGCGAACGCCTCACCGAACAGGAAGCACAGCTAGCGACGAGGTGTATCGAGCCCCGCAACCACTAAAGCGCACCCACTAACGCAGCCGCCTGCCGCGCGATCGCGAGTTCCTCGTTGGTCGGCACAACCAGCACCGTTACCGGTGAACCATCGGTGGAGATTCGCCGAGGTTCTTTGCTGCGCACAGCATTTCGCTCGGTATCGATGACGATCCCGTAGTTGTCCAGCTTCGCCAGACTGTCCGCCCGGACCGACGCCGCGTTCTCTCCGACGCCGGCGGTGAACGAGATGACATCCACCCTGCCCAGCTCGATCATGTACGCCCCGATGTAGCGGCGCAGTCGGTGGATGTACACGTCGTAGGCTGCCCGCGCATTCGCATCCCCCTGCTCGATACTCGCGGTAAGGGTACGAAAGTCGTTCTCCCCAGCCAATCCCTTGAGCCCCGACTGTTTGTTGAGCAGCATGTCGATCTCGTCGACACCAAGCCCGGCGACCCGGTTCAGATGCAAGATCAACCCCGGGTCGAGGTCACCGGAGCGAGTCCCCATGACCAAACCCTCCAGCGGCGTCATTCCCATCGAAGTGTCGATGGGATTTCCCCCGTCAATCGCCGACGCCGACGCCCCGTTGCCCAAGTGGAGAACGATCTGATTGGTGTCGCCGTACGAGCGGCCCAAGAATTCCGCAGCAGCCTTCGATACGTACTCGTGGCTGGTTCCATGAAATCCGTATCGCCGAATGGCATGTGCCGCAGCGACATCGCGGTCGATGGCGTAGGTAGCTGCGGCATCGGGCAACCCGTGGAAGAACGCCGTATCGAAGATCGCGACGGACGGAACGTCTGGCAGCAACTCTTGCGCTGCGCGAATGCCGATCAGATTCGCTGGATTGTGCAGTGGCGCAAGGGGCGAGATTCGTTCGATCTCAGCGACCACCTCGGGGGTGATCAGCGTGGGGCGATAGAAGCTCCGTCCGCCGTGAACCACCCGATGGCCGACGGCGCACAGATCCGCATTCGCGATATCGCTGCCATTGGCGGCGAAGAAGTCCAGGGCACGCGCGATAGCGGCTCCGTGGTCGGCCAACGGCAACTCATCCGAATCGGTATGACCATTCTGAGTATGGGAGATGGCCGACTGTTTCTCACCAATTCGCTCGGCCAGCCCCTCGGCTACGACATCGCCCGAAAGTGGGTGCACCACTTGATATTTCAACGACGACGAACCGGCATTGACGACAAGTACCGGTTGATCAGAAGTCGGATTGCTCACTTGCCTTGTCCTCCATCGCTATTCACCAAGTTCTGTGCCTGAATCGCGGTGATCGCAACGGTATTGACGATATCGGCGACCAGCGCGCCGCGCGACAGATCGTTTATCGGCTTGTTAAGACCTTGGAGAACCGGGCCAATGGCGATCGCACCGGCACTACGCTGCACGGCCTTATAGGTGTTGTTTCCGGTGTTGAGGTCGGGGAAGATCAGCACGGTCGCCTTGCCCGCAACCGGAGAGTCCGGCATCTTGGTTGCCGCCACCGACGGTTCGATCGCGGCGTCGTACTGAATCGGCCCCTCTACCAACAACTCCGGGGATCGCTGACGCACCATCTCGGTGGCCGCGCGCACCTTGTCAACGTCGGCACCCGCCCCCGATTCGCCGGTCGAATACGAAAGCATGGCCACCCGGGGATCAATACCGAATGCCGCCGCCGTCTCGGCCGACGAGATCGCGATATCGGCGAGTTGGGTGTCGGTTGGGTCGGGAACCACGGCACAGTCGCCGTAGGTGAGCACTTCGTCGGCGAGGCACATGAAGAAGACCGACGACACCGTGGCCACACCGGGTTTGGTCTTGATGATTTCGAAAGAGGGCCGGATGGTGTGCGCGGTGGTGTGCACCGCACCAGAAACCATGCCGTCGGCCATCCCGAGGTGCACCATCATGGTCCCGAAGTAGGAAACGTCGCGCATGACGTCGCGGGCTCGGTCGAGCGCGACATTCTTATGTTTGCGCAATTCGACGTAGATTTCGGCGAATTGTTCGGTGAGTTCGCTGGTTAGCGGATCAATGACATCGACATCGGTCAGATCGATATCGAGCGCTTCGGCTTTCTTCGCGACAACGTCGACATCACCGAGCAGCGTTAGCCGCGCAACGCCGCGTCGCAGTAGATGACCGGTGGCCCGCAGGATGCGATCCTCCTCGCCTTCAGGCAGGACGATATGCCGCCGGTCGGCCTTGGCGCGGGCCACCAACTGGTATTCGAACATTTGTGGAGTTACGACAGCAGGAATGTCGAGGTTGACCTCGGTGAGCACCTGGTCAACGTCAATATGCTCTTCCATCAGCGCCAGCGCGGCCTCGATCTTGCGCGCGGACTGATAGGCGACGCGACCGCGCGTATGTGCCGCGATACGTGCTGTGTCGTATGTCCCCTGCTCGCAGGAAATGATCGGCAGCGTCGGATTGAGTCCGTTCACCAGTGCCTGAATCATCGGATGCGGTTTGAGGCCACCGTTGAGGATGATACCCGCCAGCCGGGGAAACCCTTGTGCCGCATTGGCATTGACGAGCGCCAGCAGCACGTCGGAGCGGTCAGCCGGGGTGATCACCGCGGTGCCGTCGACGAGCCGCTCCAGAATGTGCTCGACAGTCATGCCGCCGACCATCACATTCAGCGCCTCGCGGTCCAGTAGGTCGGCATCGCCGCTGTAGAGATATCCACCGAGCGCTTCGGATAACTCACCCATCGTCGGCGCGCTGAGAATCGGCACTTCGGGCAACGCCCATGACGCGACCGGAATTGCCTTGAGCGCCTTGGTGATATCGGCGAGCCGGTCCGGTTCGCAGCGGTTGGCGACAACCGCGACGGCTGTCGCGTGAGCGGCCGACACTTCATGCAGCGCATGTTCGGCTGAGCCAACGACCTCTTCCGGCGTCCGGCCAGAGGCGTTGAGTGCCAACACAATTGGGCTCGACAGGTTGGCGGCGATGCGCGCGTTGAACCCCAGCTCCGACGGGTTGCCGACATCGGTGTAGTCCGACCCGACGACAAGAACAGTGTCGCATTGGGCCTGAACCGCGTGGAATCGCGCAACGATCTCGCCGATCGCGCCTTCCGCGTCGTCGTTCACTTGCTCATAGGTCACGCCGATACATTCGTCGTAGCTGAGGTCGACCGAATCATGCGCGAGCAACAACTCGAGGATGTAGTCACGTTCACCTTTGGATACCGCCCGCGAAATCGGCCGGAAGACTCCGATCCGCCCTCCGGTGGCCGATAGGATCGACAAAAGTCCAAGAGCGATGGTCGATTTTCCGGTCTCCGCCTCCGAAGAGGCAACGTAGATACTGTTCGACGCCACCGTGTCTGAAGCCATGCGCCTACCCTATCGTCAGTGTCGGGAGCCGGGCCGCAGGTCTATGCATCGGGCGGCCTAGCGCTGGCGCACTATCGCCCGCACGACAAGTTCGGCGGCCTCCTCGTCGGACAGGGTGCCCTCGGGGATCAGCATGTAGGAGTAGATAGTCCGCACCATGAACTCGGCTGCCGCCGCCGGATTGGGATAGAGCTGTTCGCCGATCTCCGGGGTGAGGTCGGGGATCGCCGCATTGATAATCAGGTGGATCAGCGTCGTTCCCGGCGAGTCCGTCGTAGACACCAAGGTGCGGACTATCTCCTCCGGTTCATTGCGGAGGATGTACTGAAGGGCCTCGTGTTCGCGGATATAGCGCAACGTCTCGATGACCTGGATACGCACCTTCCCCTCAGCATCGGGTTGGGTATCGGACCATTCGTTAAGACGGGCGCGTAGCAGCGAAACCTCACGCTCGACGATTGCCGCGACCAGCGCATCGCGGCCACCGAACATCCGGTAGGCGGTGGCGCGGGCCACCCCTGCCTGCCGCGCGACCGCCGTCAGACTCAACGCCTTGGCACCGAAACGGGACACGACTGCGACGCCGACGTCCACCATGCGCTCACGATCCATTGAGTAACCGTATCGAAAGCCGACGGTCGACAGCCGCGCTGATCACCGAACAGTGGTGGTCGTGGTGGTGGTCGGGCTGGAGGTAGTGGTGGCCGGCGGCGTCGAAGTGGTTGTCGTCGGCGACGTGGTCGGCTCAGGTGGTGACGTCGTCGGGCTAGTGCGCGGTGGCGCTTGCCGGAAGCTCGGCGGGGTGGAGTCGGTACCCGGCGGGGTGATCGGCTCCGATCGCACGTAAACACTGATCGTGTCCGACCGACTGACTCCGCCCCGGCCACCTCGCACCGTCGAGCAGCCGACGTCGTAGCGGTGAAAACCGCTCGACAAGTTGTCGGCACTTACGGTGCCCGATGCGCCCGGACGTAATCGGATCGACCCGATGTCGTCGGCCCGGCAGATCAAGGTCGACGTGGTCGACGTCGCGGAACGGAAGCGCACGACAATGTCGTCGTCAGTGAGTTGATAGGAGCACGACGGCGCGGGACCCGCACCCGACAGTGCACATGATCCCATCGACGTCACCGCACTCGCAGTCGGCGCGGCTATCGTGATCGTCGCGCCAAGAGTCGCCGTCGCGGTCAGGATGCCGAAGGTTTTGGTCACGCGCATCGTCGTGCTCCCTATGCGGTACTGCGTTGTTTCGGTACGAGCTATACCGACAGTTTACGCAACCGCGGGGCAAGATCGCGCGAGAAATTGTCGAGGAAGCGGCTCTGGTCATGGCCCGGCGCGTGGAACACCAAATGGTTCAGCCCGGCGTCGGTGTAGAACTTCACCTTCTCCACCGCCTCGTCGGGGTCCGATGCCACGATCCACCGTTTGGCGACCTGCTCGATCGGCAGTTCGTCTGCCAGTCGTTCCATTTCGGTCGACGAGTTCACGCTGTGCTTCTGCTCGGGCGTCAACGACAGCGGCGCCCAGAACCGGGTATTCTCTAGTGCCAGTTCAGGATCCGGGTCGTAGGAAATCTTGATCTCGATCATCCGGTCAATCTCTTCGAAGTCCCGCTCGACCTTGGCCGCGCCTTCCTTCACCGCCGGGATCAATTTCTCCGTGTAGAGCTCGACTCCCTTGCCCGACGTACAGATGAACCCGTCGCCCGCTCGACCCGCGTAACGTGCGACCACCGGCCCGCCGGCCGCGACATATACCGGAATCGGTTGTGCCGGAATGTCATACATATACGCACCCTGCGTGTGGTAGTACTCGCCGTCGAAGTCGGTCTCCTCTCCAGACCACAACGCGCGCATCAACGCGATCGACTCACGTAGCCGCGCGAACCGCTCTTTGAACTCGGGCCACTCGCCCTGGAATCCGGTCGCGTATTCGTTGAGTGCTTCGCCGGATCCGACACCCAACATGATCCGGCCCGGATACAGACAACCCATCGTCGCGAACGCCTGCGCGATGACCGCCGGGTTGTAGCGGAAAGTCGGAGTCAGCACCGATGTCCCGATCTGCACTCGTTTGGTCCGCTCACCCACCGCGGCCATCCAGGCCAGCGAGAACGGCGCGTGGCCACCATTGTGGCGCCACGGCTGGAAGTGATCGCTCACCGCTACCGAGTCCATCCCCGCTTCCTCAGCGGCGACAGCGATCTCCACCAATTCACGCGGATCAAACTGTTCGGCCGACGCCTTGAATCCGAGCTTCAGTTCCTGGGGCACCCGTTCCTCCTGGGATCGTCACGTTGTCGCCACGGTGTTTTAGGACGCGGCGCTGCTACGTCAGTTCTACCCGCTGCGGTATGCGGCGGGCTAGATCGGCTCCCCGCCGACGGCTCACGCGCATGTCGTCCGAGCAGCCGACACATGCGGGTAATAGATGGACACGGCGAAGCGCCGGAGTCGATCATCGCAGGTATGAGCGAGCTAGGGCGCGTCGATGAATCGGGGGCGGACGAGTGGCGAGTCCGCGAGCTTCATCGCCGTGACAAGCGTCGCGCCGCAATGTTCTTCGTCATCACCTGGTTGGCATTGCCGGTCGCTTTCATCTGTCTGCATGAGGTCCACGGAATGGCGTATCAGGTGCTGCGGGTAGTGATTCTTGCGTATATCGCGGTGTTTCTCTGGTCGATCGTCCGCGTGATCCAGCGGCGATGAAATAGCTTGACTTCAAGTTAACTTGAAGTCTTACCGTGTCCGCATGAGTATGGAATCTGTTGCCTGGGACACCATGTACAAATCGTCGACATCGCCGACCCAGCGGCACTTGAGTCGTGACGGCCGTACGACAGTGCAGCGCATCGTCACATTCATCGCACCCCATCGAGCGCGAATAGGGGTCTTCCTGCTACTTAGCGTGGTGGCCGCCGTGCTCACGGTGCTCACCCCCTTGCTGGCCGGTCGAGTGGTCGATCTGATCACCGACGGCGGGCCGGCGGGCGCTATAGCCGGTATCGCCGCCGCAATCGCCGGTATCGCGCTGCTGGAAACGGCGGTCAGCCTGGTGGTTCGGTGGCTGTCGGCGAATCTGGGCGAAGGATTGATCTACGATCTACGCCGCACTGTCTTCGACCACGTTCAGCAGATGCCGGTAGCGTTCTTCACCCGCACCCGAACCGGCGCTCTCGTCAGTCGACTCAATAACGACGTCATCGGGGCGCAGCGGGCCTTCAGCGACACGCTGTCCGGCGTCGTGTCCAACGCGGTCACGCTCCTACTCACCGTCTCGGTGATGTTGGCGATCAGTTGGCAGATCACTGTCGCGACGCTGATTCTGTTGCCTATCTTCATCATTCCCGCACGGCGGATGGGCGCCCGGATGGCAGCACTGTCTCGCGAAGCGTCGGCGTACAACGCTGCGATGTCGAGCCAGATGACCGAACGATTCTCGGCGCCGGGCGCGACACTGGTCAAACTCTTCGCCCGGCCGACCGACGAGTCAGCCGAATTCGCTAGTCGGGCAGATCGCGTGCGCGACATCGGCGTTCGGCGCGCGATGCTCCAGGCGATCTTCTTCAACGCGCTCATGTTGGTCAGCGCGTTAGCGCTCGCGCTGGTCTACGGGCTGGGTGGCTACCTCGCGGTTCGGGGCAGCCTCGATGCCGGAGCGGTGGTGTCGATGGCGTTGCTGCTGACCCGGATGTATGCACCACTCACCGCGCTCGCCAATGCCAGGGTAGAGATCATGAGTGCACTGGTAAGTTTCGAGCGTGTCTTCGAGGTGCTCGACGTCGAGCCGCTGATCACCGACAAGCCCGATGCCACCGAAGCTCCCGACGGCCCTGCATCGATCACGTTCTCCGATGTCGATTTCGCGTATCCCAGCGCCGACAAAGTGTCTCTCGCATCCCTGGAAGAGGTTGCCCAACTTGATAATCGGGGCGGCGATCAGATTATTCACGATGTCAGTTTCACCGTCGCCCCCGGAGAGATGCTCGCTCTCGTTGGTAGCTCCGGCGCGGGTAAGTCAACCATCGCCTCATTGGCCACTCGTCTTTACGACGTCGACTCGGGGTCAATCCGACTCAACGACAACGACATTCGCGATCTGACTGCCGCATCGCTGCATCGCCGCATCGGCCTCGTCACCCAGGACGGCCACCTTTTCCACGATACTGTCCGCGCAAATCTTAAGCTCGCGAATTCGGCGGCAACCGACGTCGAAATTGCCGAAGCACTGCGCCGCGCACGTCTGACCGACGTAATAGCCTCTCTCCCTGAGGGTCTCGACACCATCGTAGGCGAGCGCGGCTACCGCCTGTCCGGCGGCGAACGGCAGCGCCTGACGATCGCCCGATTGTTGTTGGCTCAGCCGTCAGTCGTCATCCTCGACGAGGCGACCGCACATCTCGACTCGACGTCGGAGGCCGCAGTGCAGTCCGCACTTTCCGAAGCACTCGCGGGCCGTACATCGATCGTCATCGCGCACCGTCTTTCGACGATCCGTGACGCCGACGAAATCCTTGTGCTGGAACAGGGTCGAGTCGTTGAGCGCGGGCGACATTCGGCACTGTTGGCGGCCGGCGGCCGGTACGCGGAGCTGTATCACACGCAGTTCGCGGATCAGGCGGCCTGAGAAATAGCTACTACTCCGCCGACGTCGGCTTAGCCCCCACCTTGCGTAGCTTCTTCAGTTGCAGCACCACGAATATGACGTTGACGACGATCACCACGACGCCGAGAATTACCCAGCCCCAACGCTCGTCGCCCCACCAGATCGCCGTCATCAACCCGACGAAGATCATCAAGATGATCGAGCCGACTATGGTGGTGATCATCGAAACTCGTTGTGCCGCAGCCATTGCGCCTGGGTTGAGGCCACCTCGACTCATCGGAACGCGTCCTTTCCGGTCAGCGCCTTGCCGATCATCAATTGATGCATCTCACTGGTGCCCTCATACGTGAGAACCGATTCCAGATTGTTGGCATGCCGGATGACTGGGTACTCCAAGGTAATTCCGTTGGCGCCCAATATTGTTCGGCACTCCCGGGCGATCGCGATCGCCTCGCGCACATTGTTGAGCTTGCCGAGACTGATCTGCTCCGGCCGAATCTTGCCGGAATCTTTGATCCGCCCCAGATGCAACGCGAGCAACTGTGCTTTGCCGACTTCCAGGGCCATATCAGCCAACTTCGCTTGCGTGAGTTGATAACTCGACAGCGATTTGTCGAAGACCTCACGATCTGCCGCGTAGGACAGAGCCGTCTCAACGCAGTCACGGGCCGCGCCGACCGCACCGAAGACGATGCCGAATCGCGCTTCGTTCAAACAACTCAACGGACCGCGCAGACCTTCGACACCGGGCAGCATCGCCGACGACGGCAGCCGCACATCCTCGAGAACCAGCTCGCCGGTGACCGACGCCCGCAAAGACATCTTGCGCTTGATCTCCGACGTCGAAAATCCCGGCGTATCGGTGGGTACGACGAATCCGCGAATTCCGCGCGAGCCCTCGTCAAGATCGGTGCGCGCCCACACCACCGCGACATCGGCGACAGATCCGTTGGTAATCCACATTTTTGCGCCGTTGAGGACCCAGTCGTCGCCGTCTCGACGCGCGTTGGTCCGCATACCCGCCGGGTTGGAACCGAAATCAGGTTCGGTCAGTCCGAAACAGCCGATCGCCTCGCCCGCTGCCATCCGAGGCAGCCATTCCTCGCGCTGCTGCTCGCTACCGAACGCACGGATCGCGTACATCGACAGCGACCCTTGCACGGAGACGAAACTGCGCAAGCCACTGTCAACAGCTTCGAGTTCCAGACAGGCCAGCCCATAACTGGTCGCCGATGTATTCGCGCATCCGTAGCCCTCCAGATGCATACCGAATAATCCGAGTTTGCCCAGTTCCAGAGCCAGTTCACGCACTGGCAGCTGCCCGGCCTCAAACCAATCGCCCACGTTGGGTCGCAGTCGTTTGTCGCCGAAATCCCGGACGGTATCGATAATCGCCCGTTCTTCGTCGTCGATCAACGTATCGAGCGCGAACAATTCCGCTATCGACTGCACATCACTCATCGGTCGCCTTCTGTCGTCGTCACCTTAAACTCCTGCTCACACACCAGTCGCCGCCAACGCGACGATAAGCGCACCCGCGATCACCACGATGGCTCCGATCAGCACGAACACCGCCAATGGCGATGGCATCGCGCCGCCACCACGCAACGCTCGCGTAGTCTGCCGCCATCGCACACCACCGGTCACCGCGACAGCCGTTCCGACCAGCACCATCAATCCGCCAAGCGAATACTTGATCGCCGGATGATGGACGTCGGGAGTCACGTAGATCAACGCGACACCGCCGGCCACAAAGCCGAGCGCCGTCCTAATCCAGGCGAGGACAGTCCGTTCGGCAGCGAGCGTGAACCGAGCATCGACACTACCCGGTGGCCGAACCTGCGATCGATCGTCAGCCGGTGAGCTTCGCTGGTGCATCGACAGAACTCGGGGCCTCTCTGATCACGTGGGTCACGAAGGAGGCCACCGCCTCAATCGCGTCGATCACCTCTCGATGCCGAAACGCCAGCACCGGAAACGCGTGGATCTGCCAAGAATAACTGTGTACCTCGGCCCGAATCCCCGCTGCGTCAAGCTTCTCGACGAGCTCAATCACATCCGGTTCGACCATTTCGTCCTCCGCGGTGATCAACACCGTCGGCGGAAAGAGCGCGGCGTCGAGCGAATTGATCCGGCGAGTTCCGGCGAACGGGATTGGGCCCCAATCGAATTTGGGTGCCAGCTCCGCCATCTTGTCCTGTGGCAGGTAGGCGTCGGAACGACTGCTGCGATCGGGGTTGGTGCCCAGATCTAGGTCGAGCAGCGGCGCGATCCCAACGTAGGCGATCGGAGCTGTGAGCCCGTTCTCCGCAGCGAGTTCGATGACCTTGCCGCACAGGAACCCTCCGGCCGAATCGCCGGCCACCACAATATGCCGGAATCCGCGCTGTTCGATGAGCTCCCGGTAGGCCGAGTACGCATCATGGACCGAGGTCCCGACGCCGCCCTCGGGTAGTTGGCGATACTCAAGCGAAAACACCGGCAGTTCGGTGCGTTCGCAGAGTCTGGAGGCGACCGCGCGATGAGTTCCGCGTCCGGCGACCACGAATGCGCCACCGTGTAAGTAGAGGACCGCCGTGTCACCTTCTCGCCTACTCGGCCCCTTGGGCAACATCAGATCGGCGGGGCGACCACCGAGGGTGAGCGTTGAGAACATCACCGTCTTGGATTTCGGTGCGGTCTGAGCCAGTTTGTCGATGAGATGCAGGCGTTTGAGTCCCCCGTCGGTGAGCGGATATGCCGACAACAGCGGCTTGAGGACTGCTCGCGCGCCGACCCATATCGGGTAGGACGCGAGACTCGGCTTCCGATGCGCGACGAAGGGCATGCTCAACTCCGACCTAGGCGGCTAAACGAACTCGTTGGTGAAACTACCCCCTGTGACATTCTTCATATCGCATCGGGGTACCGCGGCACCAGGAGATGAGCGGCGAGTCGCAGATGCGCGGCAATCCTATGAATCGCCCGGCGGTGGGGCACAATGGCTACGGCCGATTTCCGACAGATAGGACGAGCGTGCTGGTGAAAGCGCATCACACCGCGACTGCGTTCGCGCCGCACCGGGGTGGTCAGCCCCGGTGAACGGACGGGAAATGTTCATCGTCGGCACACCTTGCGGTCGTATCCGACGGTTACAGTTCACCGCCCATGTCGAAAGTAAGGCGGTAGTCGGTGCCCGACCCATCCAGTGATGCGATTCCCGCGCAGTATCTGCTGTCCGATCAGGGCAGTGATCCGCGGACGCTCGTCGATATCCTCACCGACACCGCTGCGCTGCACCCGGACGCACCCGCGATCGACGATGGCGACCGAACACTGACCTACGCGCAGCTTCACGCATTGATCCGGCGCGGTGCGGCGCGATTCAGCGCTGCTGGTATCGGCCGCGGGTCCCGAGTGGGCATTCGTATGCCGTCGGGCAGTCGCGATCTCTATCTGGCGATCCTCTCGACCCTGCAAGCCGGCGCCGCCTATGTCCCCGTCGACGCCGACGACCCGCCCGAACGCGCCGAACTGGTCTTCGGCGAGGCCAACGTCGATGCGATTGTCACCGCCGACGGAATCCACCGTGTTCACGACGGCGAGGTAGGTGCCGCCGTGCCCGAAGCCGCTGCCAGCATCGTGGCGCGGCCGACCCCCGACGACGACGCGTGGATCATCTTCACCTCGGGATCAACCGGAACGCCGAAAGGTGTTGCGGTAACTCATCGCAACGCCGCGGCGTTCGTCGATGCCGAAGCGCGACTATTCCTCGTCGACGAACCAATCGGTCCCGGCGATCGGGTCCTCGCCGGCCTGTCGGTCGCATTCGACGCATCCTGTGAAGAGATGTGGCTGGCCTGGCGATACGGCGCATGCCTTGTGCCCGCGCCGCGCTCGCTGGTGCGCAGTGGCATGGATTTGGGACCGTGGCTGGTTCAGCGCGACATCACCGTCGTCTCGACGGTCCCGACGCTGGCATCGCTCTGGCCACCAGAAGCCCTCGAAGCAGTGCGGCTGTTGATCTTCGGCGGCGAAGCATGCCCGCCCGAACTCGGCGAGCGACTCGCGGTCGAGGGCCGCGAAGTGTGGAATACCTACGGCCCGACCGAAGCGACCGTCGTGGCGTGTGCGGCCCCCCTCGACGGCACCCTGCCGGTGCGCATCGGATTGCCGTTAGCCGGATGGGATCTCGCCGTCGTCGATGCGCAATCACAGCCGGTCGCGGTTGGTGAGGTTGGCGAGCTGGTCATCGGCGGGGTCGGCCTCGCCCGCTATCTCGATCCGGCCAAGGATGCCGAAAAGTATTCCCCCATGCCATCTTTGGGGTGGGAGCGCGCCTACCGCAGCGGCGACCTGGTCAGACTCGACGAAGAGGGGCTGGTCTTCCAGGGACGTGCCGACGACCAAGTGAAAGTCGGCGGCCGACGGATCGAACTCGGCGAGATCGACAATGCGCTGCAACACCTTCCGGGTGTGGCCGGTGCGGCTGCGGCGGTACGCAAATCGGCTGCGGGCAACAGCCTTCTCATCGGCTACCTGGTGTCGGCCGACCCCGACTTCGACATCGCCGCCGCACACGCGTCACTTGCCGAGCAACTCCCCGCCGCGATGGTCCCGCGACTGGCACTCGTCGATGAATTGCCAACCCGCACTTCGGGAAAGGTCGATCGCAACGCACTGCCCTGGCCACTGCCCGCCGCCTCCGACGCCGACATCGACGACTTGACCGACACCGAGGCCTGGCTGGCCGAGCAGTGGACTCGCGTCCTCGGAGTACAGGTATCCGATGCTGACGCCGACTTCTTCGCCGAAGGCGGCGGATCACTATCGGCGGCACAACTGGTCACCGCACTGCGCGAGCGTCACCCGGAAATCACCGTCGCCGTCCTGTACGACCACCCACGGCTGGGTTCGTTGGCCGAGACACTCGACGACTTGAATCCGGCCGAAGAGATCGAACCGCGTGATGTCGTACCGGTGCCGCGCCGTGCCGGCTTCCTTCAACTGCTGGCTGCGATACCGCTGACCACGCTCACCGGCCTGCAATGGGCGACGTGGCTTGGTGTGGTCAACAACATCGGCGCGTGGGCCGCTGACCGCGCCGACCTCGATGTTCCCTGGCTGAACACCGTCAACTGGTGGGCCCTGCTCGCCGCGTTCCTCGTGTTCATCACGCCGCCCGGCCGAATGACGATTGCCGCAGTGGGTGCACGATTACTGTTGCGCGACGTCACCCCTGGCACCTATCCGCGCGGGGGCAGCGTTCACCTGCGACTGTGGGTCGCCGAACGCCTGGTCGAGGCGAGTGGTGCGGCCAACCTCTCCGGAGCGCCGTGGATGATCCACTTCGCACGTGCGATGGGTTCGTCGATCGGTACCGGCGTCGACCTGCACACGACTCCGCCGGTCACGGGACTACTGACGATAGGTGATTTCGCCTCCGTCGAACCCGAAGTTGACCTGGCGGGCTGGTGGATCGACGGCGACGTCGTGCATATCGGCGAGGTCGTCATCCGCGACGGCGCCTCGGTTGGTGCGCGCTCGACGCTGCTGCCCGGAGCCGTCGTCGGCCGCGAAGCCGAGATCGCCGCTGGCTCAGCGGTTATCGGCAAAGTCAAGGCTCGTCAGCATTGGGCCGGCTCGCCCGCGGTGAAGGCCGGTAAAGCGGAACATCCGTGGCCGGTCGAACGACCGAAGCGACGCGGCTATTGGGTACCGCTGTACGGAATGTCATCGCTGGTTCTGGCGTCGATTCCGCTCATCTCACTGGGCGCCGGTCTGGCCGTGCTCGGTTCCTGGGCACTGTCGGCCGACCGGCTTCAGTCGGTGGCGATCCGCTCGCTGATTCTGCTGCCGGCGGCGACACTGGTCAGCCTCTGCGTGTACGCGACCATCACCGCGGTGTTTGTGCGGCTGCTCTCGTTGGGCCTCACCAAGGGATATCACCCGGTGCGCTCGCGGGTCGGCTGGCAGGTGTGGGTGACCGAGCGTCTACTCGACGCCGCGCGGACGTACCTCTTTCCGCTCTACGCAAGCCTGTTGACGCCGGTGTGGTTCCGCATCCTCGGTGCCAAAATCGGTAAGGGTACCGAGATCTCGACGGCATTGGTTCTGCCCAAGTTCACTACCGTCGGCGATGACGCGTTTCTCGCCGACGACACCATGGTGGCGTCGTACGAACTCGGCGGCGGCTGGATGCATATCGACGAGGCCAAGATCGGCAAACGCTCATTCCTGGGCAATTCCGGCATCACCGGCCCAGGCCGCAAGGTTCCGAAGAACAGCCTCGTCGCCGTACTATCGGCGACGCCGAATAAGGCGAAGTCGGGATCGAGTTGGCTCGGTTCACCACCAGTTCGATTGCGCCGCACCACTACAACGTCGGACACCTCGCGCACCTTCGATCCGCCGACCAAACTCAAAGTTGCTCGTGCCTGCATCGAAACGCTCCGACTGATCCCGGTGATGGTCTCGTTCGGCCTCGGCCTGTTCATGCTCCTCGGCCTGCAATACATCGGATCGCAAGCCAACGTCTGGGTCGCCGCGGCGGTCAGCGGACTACTGCTGTTGGTTGCCGGTGCGGCGGCCTGCTGTATCGCGGCGGCCGCGAAATGGCTTGTGGTTGGACCGATCCCGGCGTCGGAGCATCCGCTGTGGAGCTCGTTCGTGTGGCGCAACGAGCTTTCGGACGCATTCGTGGAGACCGTCGCCGCGCCGTGGTTCGCCAACGCGGCGACCGGCACCCCGGTACTTAACATCTGGTTGCGACTACTGGGCGCGAAGATCGGTCGCGGCGTCTGGTGCGAAACCTACTGGCTACCGGAGGCCGACCTAGTTTCCCTCGGCGACGGCGCGACAGTTCAGCGTGGCTGCGTGGTGCAAACGCATCTGTTCCACGACCGGGTGATGTCGATGGACGAGGTGGTACTGGAGGCGGGTGCGACGCTCGGGCCGCACTGTGTTGCGCTTCCCGCGGCCGGGCTGGGTGAAGCCGCGACGGTTGGCCCGGCATCGCTGGTCATGCGCGGTGACGTAGTACCGGCGCATACGCGATGGCAGGGCAATCCGATCGCGCCGTGGCCGAGGAGGAAATAGAACCGGACTGCGGTCCGGAATACCATCGGCGAGACTGACGTTCTCGGATCATGAAAGGTTTCGGATTCCTCAGTTTCGGCCACTACCAGCACGGATCGCCAGTCGGTCCGGCCGAGATGATTCGCCAGGCAGTCGATATCGGTGTCGGCGCGGACGAATTGGGCGTTAACGGCGCATATTTCCGCGTCCACCACTTCGCGACCCAACAGGCCTCACCGATGCCATTGCTCACGGCGATCGCGGCGAAGACACGTCATATTGAAGTGGGCACCGGCGTCATCGACATGCGGTACGAGAACCCGCTCTACCTCGCCGAAGAAGCCGCCGCTCTCGACATCATCGCCGATCAACGACTCGCGTTGGGGATCAGCCGTGGATCACCCGAACCTGCCGAACGTGGCTGGGAATCGTTCGGCTACACCGGATCGATCGACCCGCGCGGCGCCGACCTCGCGCGCGACAAGTTCGATCTGTTCTTACGCGCGATCGACGGCCAACCGGTCGCTCCGGCGGCATCTGGCGGCCCGGCGCTACCTATCGAACCGCGCTCGAACGGGTTGCGGGACCGGATCTGGTGGGGATCGGGCAGTGCTGACACCGCCGAATGGACGGGGCGGCAAGGGTTGAACATGATGTCGTCGACATTGGTTTTCAGTGACGAAGCACGACCGCTACACGAGGTTCAGTCCGAACAGATCGAGCACTACCGCACCGCGTACACCGATGCCGGATTCACCCGACCGTCGCGAGTATCGGTGAGCCGCAGCATCTTTCCGATCGCGAGCGCCGAAGACGCGCAGATGTTCGCAATCCTCGGCGCGCGCGAAGGCCACGACGGTTTCGGATCGATCGACGGCAAGACCGCGACTTTCGGGAAGACCTACGTCGGCGAGCCGGACCAGCTTGTCGCCGCATTGCGCGCCGACACCGCGGTGATGGCGGCCGACACGTTGATGATCACCATCCCGTCCCAGCTCGGCGTCGACTTCAACCTGCGAATCCTGGAATCGTTCGCACGTCATATCGCACCGGAACTGGGTTGGCAACCGAATGCCGCGGGACCCGTGACCGGATATCCCGCGGCATAGTCAGCTAGCTCAGTCCTCGCGCTGCTGACGGAACAGGTAGTGGTCGGCTGCTGCCAATCCGGGCTTGGCGAAACCGACTGCCAGCGAAGCCGCGATGAGCACGAGGACGAGTTCGTAGCCACCGTCGGCGGCCCAGAATCCCGAATCCCAATGTGCGTACGCCATCGCGCCGATCATGTCGGCGGCCAGCAAGATTCCGACGAGCGGCAGCAGCAGGCCGAGGATCAATAGAACGCCGCCGACGAGTTCGACCCAGGTCGCGTACTGCGCTGCGAGCGCCGGCGCAGGGATACCCATCGCGTCGAACCCCTTCTCCACGTTGGAGATTCCGTTCGTATGGAGCTTCTGCCAGCCGTGCATGATGAAGGTGAAACCCAGAATGATGCGCGCCGCGAATAGGGCGAGACTGCGGATGGCGGTCATAGGTGTATGCCTCTTTCGATGATTGATGTGTCTGTGGGCGGTGCGGCCCCCGGCGCGGGGTCGCCGGGCCGAGTAGTCTTTAAGAGCCGCGACGCCGGTGAGCATCGCGTATTCGAAGTCAATCGACCAGGGAGAATGGGTGCCAGGAAAATTGGGCCGACGATCATTGCATCAGCCCCTTCTCGGAGCACCTGCCGACCATGTCGATCCCTATCTGCCCAACAACGGC
Organism: Gordonia sp. CPCC 205333; assembly: GCF_048537885.1. Taxonomy (NCBI): domain Bacteria; kingdom Bacillati; phylum Actinomycetota; class Actinomycetes; order Mycobacteriales; family Gordoniaceae; genus Gordonia; species Gordonia sp. CPCC 205333. Next base: position 312,817 of record NZ_JBCLVI010000002.1, read on the forward strand.
AACCTGGGCTACCGCATCTCCCGATATGACCTCGAGCTCTCATATAAGGTAGCGACAAACCGCTTGGTTGTCACGTCAACCATTACCGCGACTTCATTTCAACAGCTCAGCAGCTTCTCACTCGACCTCGCGACGACGATGAGCGTCGCCCGGGTGACCGTCAACGGACATCGGGTCCGATACACCCATCGGCGCCACAAACTCACCATCACGCTGCCGAGCGTGATCGAACCCGGCGGTGCGCTGGCCCTTGTCATTCGATGTTCGGGCAACCCCCGTCCGATCAAGGGAAAATGGGGCGAAGTCGGCTGGGAGGAATTATCCGAGGGGGCACTGTGCGCTAACCAGCCCAACGGTGCGGCGTCGTGGTTTCCGTGCGATGACCACCCGGTCTCCAAAGCATCGTATCGATTCACCATCACCACCGATTCACCGTTCTACGCATTGGCAAACGGGGTGTTGCAGTCCAAGCGCGTCAAAGCCGGCCAGACCACTTGGATATACGAACAGGTAGAGCCGATGTCGACCTACCTGGCCTCGGTGCAAGTTGGGCCCTACCGCCTCCGGGAACTCGCGACCCGCCCAATACCCGTCAAAGCCGTGGTGCCGCAAAGATTGATGTCGACATTCGACGTCGACTTCGGTCGGCAGTTGGAGATGATCGAAACCTTCTCGGAAATGTTCGGTCCGTACCCGTTTCCGCAGTACTCGGTGGTCGTCACCGACGATCCGCTCGAAATTCCCATTGAGGCACAGAGCTTTTCCATCTTCGGCGCCAACCACTGCGACGGGACTCGCAACTCTGAACGTCTAGTTGCCCACGAACTGGCACACCAGTGGTTCGGCAATTCGGTGACCCTGGCCCGCTGGCGCGACATCTGGCTACACGAGGGCTTCGCCTGCTACGCCGAATGGTTGTGGAGTCAGCATTGCGGCGGCAAATCCGCCGACGAATGGGCCCGCCACTACTACGCCAAACTCGCGGCCAAGCCGGTGTCAGTGCCGCTGTCAGATCCGGGGCCGGCGCAGATGTTTGACGACTGGGTCTACAAACGTGGCGCCATGACCCTCCACGCCCTGCGGCTGACCATCGGTGACGGCAATTTCTTCGCCCTCCTCCGCCGCTGGACCGACAAGTATCGATACGGATCGGTGACCACCGAAGACTTCACGACGCTAGCCGCCGGTTTCTCGTCAACGTCGTTGACCGGCCTCTGGCAGGCGTGGTTACACCAGCCGCAGTTGCCGCCCTTTCCACAATGAACGTGGCGTCGGACGCGGCCAGATCGTCGAACGATTCGACCGATCTGCGTCGGGTAACCGTGGCAACGGTGATCGCCGCGGCGTCGGGCTATCTGGTTCTGCTTCTTGCCGCCCGACAGCTCGGAGCGGCGGCTTACGCCAGTTTCGCCGTCTTCTGGGCGGCCTACGGAATGGTCACCGGCGCACAGAACGGTCAGCTACAAGAGACCACGCGAGCAATCCGGAACGCGGCATCCGACGGACCCGCACCGGCAATCTGGCGACGACCCCTCGGGGTCAACGCAGTGATCGGCATCGGGCTGGGTCTCCTCGTCGCCGCCAGCTCGTGGTTATGGGCTCCCCATGTCTTCGACTCCTCCGTCGGATTGTCGGTCGCCCTATTGGCGGTCGGCGTCGTCAGTTTCGCGGCATACGCCCATCTGTGTGGCACGTTATCGGGGTCGGTGTCATGGTCGACGTTCGCCGCCCTGCTGACCGTCGACGCCCTCATTCGGCTCGCGGGTGCGACAGCAGCCTTCGCAATGGGGTTGTCGCTCAACGCTTTCCTCGTGATCACCGTTATCGGATCGGTGTCGTGGATGCTCGTTCTGGCAACCTCGGCCACCGCGCGTCGAGTGATCGGACTGGGCGCCGACGTCGCACCGCGCACCTTCGCCACCAACACGCTCACTGCGATGGCGGCCGCCTTGGCAAGTGCGGTGCTGGTGATGGGATTTCCGGTGCTGATCCGAATCACCGCGCCGGACTCCGATGACGCCGCCGCGATTGGCGCCGTCATCCTCGCCATCACTCTGACGAGGGCACCACTGCTGGTGCCGCTCAATAGTTTTCAGGGCGTCTTAATCACCCGGTTCGTCGACCAGCGACATCGGCTGGTTGCGGCACTTGGCGTGCCATTCGTCGCGGTTGCCGGGATCGGCGTGGTTGGCGCCCTGGCCGCGGCAATGATCGGGCCGTGGCTGATGACAAGCGTGTTCGGCGGCGGGTACGAGTTACCGGGAATTACGTTGGCCTGGTTCACCATTGGTGCGACGTTGCTCGCCTTGCTGACAATCACCGGTGCATGCGTGCTCGCCGTCGGAGCGCATCGATGGTTCGCCGCCGGATGGTGGCTTGCCACCGCCGCGTCGGTAGCGTTGCTCTTCGTGCCGCTGGGCGTGCAGGGGCGAGTGTCGGTCGCGCTGATCGCGGGACCGGTGGTCGGGATCGTGGTGCACATGGTCGCCTGCTCACGTCGGGGCGGTCTACGCTAGCTTCGAGCGGTTTACGGTGCTGTGCAGGGGGTTTCGAGTTCGGGTCGCGGAGTCTCGATACACCCGAGCTCGCAAGCTCGCTCGGGCACTCGACCATCGGCGGTGGCTACTCAACCTTGCGATGGTTAACGCCGTACCCGTCCGATTGCCGCGCTGGTTCGCTGAATTGCCTGGTTGAGCCGCGAGGTCGGGTGAAAGCGCGCTGCCCGCGCCGCCTTCGACCAGCCACGCTCACCACATTGGTCGGCCTGTTCGGCGAAAAAACGGTTCTCCTCGTCGAACCTACGACCATCGACCGCCTGAATCGAGCTGACCGACCCCCCGTGGCGGCGATAGGAGAAGACCACCGTCGGGTCGTAAACAAGCGATCCACCGTCGATGGTGAGATCAATGAGCAACGCGAGGTCGAGCACGACGTCGAAGCCGGTTCGGAACCCAACAGCACGGACCGCGGAGGTCCGCCACAGTAGCGAGGGGAAATACGTCCAATTGCCGTGAAATAAGCTGCACGCCAAGACTTCGCCGGACAATACCGTCGCGCGCGACGGCGCCAGACGCGACTTGATCCGGTCACCTAGCGGGCGAACGGGCATACCGGCGTCGTCGATAACGTCGACGCCCGGCTGTATAACGGCGGCACCGGGATTCGCGGAGGCCAGGCTCTTCACCGTCGCGAGATAGTCGGGGGCCATCACGTCGTCGCAGCCCATCACCACGAAATAGTCGGATGCGACGAGATCCACGCAGCGTCGGAAATTGCCGTTGACGCCGAGGTTGTTGTCGTTACGCAGGTAGGTAATCCGAGAGTCATCGAGTGTCTTGAGCCAACGGGCGGGCTCCGGGTCGGGATAACAGTCATCGACGACGACGAGACGCCAGTCCGCGTCAGACTGCCCGACGACGCTGGTCACCGCCTGCTTGAAATGTGCGACGTCGCCGTAGAAGGGCATCATCACGTCGACAGTCACCAGGCCAGCGTAATGGGCGGGCGCGCTGATGCGAATTCGGCGCGAGCCGGCGGCCGGCCTGGTGACGTCAGACGATCAGCTAGGGATCGGAGCCGACAGGGGCACGTTGACCCAGCTCGGCTGCTGGGCATCGAGGCGGACCCGTTGCGGCTTGAGACCGGAGTCAGCCAAGAAGAACGCCGGCGGCAACCCCTTCGGGAAATTGCTCGCGTATACATCCAAGCGCAGCCGGTGTCCCGGTTTCAGGGTCGCTTGTATCGGCGTTAGTGAGATATCCAATACCACCGGTCGGCCCGGAATAGTTTTCTGCCTCTTCGACAGGTCCATATAGTAGCTCGGCTGAGTATAGTCACCATTCGACGATTTCTGACTCCGCCCGCTATCAATCTGGCGCATCGACGCGATGAGTTGGCCGGTAGAGATTTCGCGCGAATTCCCATCCGGCGACACATCGTTGAGAGTCGCGACCCAATATCCGTCCTTCGCATCGTGCACGACATTCAGATGAGCGTTAATAGGACCCGATATCGTCGTCTCGTTACGCATGGGACTGCTGGTAAATGTCAAGCCCTCCCGCTCCCAGATCCGAGAATCACGAGCACATGCCTCGATAATCGAGATGATTCCGGCGGATATCTGCGCCGAATCACGACTGCACACACTTAGCAGGCCGGGCGCGACTGTCAGGTCACGTGGTTTCGTCGGGTACGAAACCGCAGATAAGCCGCCGTCGAATCGCGCGGTCGGGCTGGTGCCACTTCGCTTAGCGTTGAGATACATCCGTCGGTGCAGGTTCTGCGACACCGGAAACTCCGGCAGACTCACCCAAGCGCCACCCTGTTCTTTAACGGTGATCGGGCTGTATTTGTCGATTCCATTATCAATTCCGCGCAGCCAGTGGTCGAACCAAGCTCGTTGCAATACATCCAGGCGCGGCGGCATATTTCGCTGACCGAATCCGGCATAGCCCGCTCCGACATGATAGCCATCACCCATAATCAGCTTCTTCTTATCGGTGGACAGCGGAATACTGTTGAATGTGTTGGTCGCAGTATTGCCGAATAGATCGAACCACGCTCCCGCGATAAAGGTGGGCACCCGAATGCGGGAGGTATCAGTCTTCAATCCTTTCCGCAGATACGAGTTCGGATCGTACAGTTCACGAGCTTTCCGGGTGAGTTGTTCGGGACTCAAGGCGGTATAACCGCTGGCAACAACATCGAGAAGTGTTGCCGGGTCGGCGAGTCGATCCTTGAACCACTGCAGTTGCTGCTCCGGGGAAAATTTTCCCACAATGATCGAGGTAACGTCGGGCGTCATTTTGTAGAGATTCACCCCGATTAGCCAGGGAACCAGGAATCCGACACCGACGGCACCGCCGGCTCCCGCGATATCAGCGAACACGTCAGCGCTGGGGACGTAGGCGAAGATAGATTTCAGTGCCGGCGGCATTAGATGAGTTGTCTCAAGCGCGGAGATCGCGGTGAATGAGACACCCATCGCGCCGACATTTCCGTCACTCCACGACTGACGCGCTATCCAGTTGACTACCGCCGCAGCGTCACGCTTCTCGCGTTCGCCGAAGACTTGCCAGTTGCCGTTCGAATTGCCGGTGCCACGCATATCGACCTGAACCAGCGTGTACCCGGCACCCGTCAGGGCCCAGTCCTGTACCGCAGCCTCGATAGCTCCCGAGTTGAGTTGTCGGGTGAGGTCGAATACTCCATCCAGCCCGACACCGGGCAGATTTAAGGAGCTGATCCAATCTTCCAGAGGCTTCTTGACACCCAGCCCTTTCGCAGACGCGAGAAACGCGGCACCGACCAGCATCGGCAATTTTCCATAGCCCTGCAGCTGCAAGATGACCGGCCGCTTCCCGGTGGCGCGACGACCATCACGTGCCGGATGTATCACGTCAGCTTTGAGAACCGTCCCGTCATCCATCGTGATCGGCACCGCGAGATCGGGAGCGACTCCGTTATACCGCTGCGGGCCGTCGACCGCGGAGGTCCACTTCGCGGCGTACCGCCCGCCATCGACGCCGGTGTACTGACCTGGACGAGCGTCGGCCCCCGACGAGCTGAACACCACCCCTAACGCTATCGCGAGGCATATGGCCACCCCTCGCACGAACAAGCCAATCCGCATCTTCGAATCCTGCCTTCTTGTTACCAAAACCTACTGACAGGTAGCACAGTAATCTGGATCACTCAATCGCGCAAGATAGCAACCGGTCGCTATCTATGTCATGCTTTAGAGTCAGTCGAGTGCGTAGGACCCAGAAGGAACGTCGTGAAGCCACGACGGCCAAGCTGTTTGACGCGGCGATCGCGACGATCGCCGAAGTCGGCTACGCACGAACCTCCGCCAATGCCATCGCGGGTCGAGCAGGTATGTCGTCAGGTGCATTGTTCCGCCACTTCCCGACCATGGCGACGTTCCTCGCGGCGGTAGCACGAGAGGCATTCGAGCGACAGTCCGCCAATTTCGTCGAGCGCTTCGAAGCACATGCCGATGTGTCCCATCGCACAGCTCTGGAACGCGCGCTCACCGCTTGGCGCGAGATTACGAACCTTCCCGAACATTGCGTGTCACTTGAACTCACCATGGCCGCCCGAACCGATGAGGTCTTGCGTGACCGCATGCTGGAAACAATGCGTGACGTCGGGCCGGTGATGTTCGATATCACCAAGCGGACGGTCGGTGAAGATCTTGTGCTATCCGATTTGGACTTCGGCACGCTGGTTTTCATGGTTGGTGACCTCTTTGACGCCGAAACGCTCCAGCATCCGCTTCGCGAGCCCTACCCGATAATCAGCGAGCGGCGGATTCCGCTCCTGCTGGAGATGCTGGAGCGCTACCGGGCATCCGACGATTAGCCCTCGGCTGAGCAATCACATCACGGTCCGCAACACTGATTTCCAGCCCACGATAGGGTTACCGGCATGACCGAAGCTGCACCGTCGGGCGCCAACACCGACGTCTGGTTGGTAGTTCCGGTGTACAACGAGGCGCCGGTCATTGCTGACGTGATGGAGAACGCCGCGCGGACATTTCCCAATATCGTGTGCGTCGACGACGGAAGTTCCGATGGTTCGGCGGCTCAGATCAAGGCATCGCCCGCGCGTATCGTCCGCCACCCGGTCAACCTGGGACAGGGAGCGGCGATACAGACCGGCGTCGAATACGCGCGAAAACAGCCCGGCGCCAAGTACTTCGTCACCTTCGACGCCGATGGCCAGCATCAGATCGACGACGTTGTGGCGATGATCAGGCGGCTGCGTTCGGAGCCGATCGACATCATCGTCGGGACCAGATTCGCCGACGGTCGCAGCGAGTCGGTACCCCTGATCAAACGAATCGTGCTGCGAACCGTCGTGCTGTTGAGTTTCCGAACCCGCCGACTCGGCCTATCCGACGCACACAATGGACTTCGGGCGTTCAATAACACTGTCGCCGACCAACTCGACATCCGAATGAACGGCATGGCGCACGCGTCAGAATTCGTCGCTCTCATCGACCACCACGAATGGCGGGTCGCCGAGCAACCGGTGACCATTTTGTACACCGACTATTCGCGGGCAAAAGGCCAGTCGCTCATCAACGGGGTCAATATTCTGGCCGATGGCATGCTGCATGGCCGGACGAGGAAGTGATGAGATGATCTGGTTCCAGATTCTGTCGGTGCTCATTATCGTCGCGCTCATCGGCTTCTTCATGGCTAATCGCGGCACGGCACGCGCCTCAGCCGGCGTGAAGATACTGTTCGTGGGTTTCGTCGTATTTGGCGCCTACGCGATGCTTCGCCAAGACGATGTCACCTGGGTCGCAAACAAACTTGGCATTCAGCGCGGCCTTGACCTCGTGTTATTCCTGTTGGTCATCGCATTCGCCTTCACTACGGTCTCGACGTATCTGCGGTTCCGGGATCTGGAGATCAGGTATGCGCAATTGGCGCGCGCCGTCGCACTACAGAATGCCGACGCGGAGAACGAAAAGCGCTGAGCACACGATCCGCAGGGTGAGCCTGTTACGTGTCGCAGCAATTCACTTCGAGTCCACCAACCGGTTAAATCGGCCGAGTATTCGTTAGACATGCTCACAAAGCGCATCGCCGTCGCCACCGCAACCGTCGTAGCCGCCTGCGCCCTCGTTCTCGGCATACCAACCACCGCCGAAGCCGCGATCTCGTCCTGCGCTCTGTCATCACTGCCGTCCCAGGCGACCGACACCGTCAACCTGATCCACTCCGGCGGGCCGTTTCCCTACCCCAAGAACGACGGCGTCATCTTCGGCAATCGGGAAGGCATCCTGCCGTCGGCCGCATCGGGCTACTACCACGAATACACGGTCATCACACCGGGTGCGTCCACTCGCGGCGCCCGCCGAATCGTCACCGGCGGAACACCTTTGACCAGTCCGCCGCATTACTACTACACCGGCGATCACTACGTATCCTTCTGCGAAATCCGCGACGCGAACTACTGAGTAAAGGCGACAATCACCATGATTCACTATCGAATCGACGGTTCCGCGATCTCGTCGACCAAGGACTTCTACGAGGAGATCGGCCGAAGCGTCAATGGCCAGGGCGGCTACTTCGGCTCCAACCTCGACGGACTCGCCGACTGCCTGCGCGGTAGCTTCGGCACGCCAGCCGACGACGCGTTCGAGTTTGAATGGATCGACTCGGAAAACGCGCGCGCGAATCTCGACGGTTTCGACGATATCGTCGCGGTATTCGCCGACCAAGGTATCGGCTTACACCTGCTCTAGGGTCGGCCAGACGACCGACCCACGCTAACGCCGCACCACCACATATTCGATTTACCTCATGTCAGCGGGGTGACAGCCGTAAACATCGAATGAAAGGTTAGGCGCGGCATGAAGAAATCATCTTCCAATCCAATAGTCGCCACTCTGTTGGCAATATCTTTCGCCGTCACCGCATGGTTGGGTGCGGGGTCGGCACACGCAGACCGTCTCTACGGGAATATCTGGGTGGTTGGAAAAATAGAACAAGCGTATGTGGCCACAGGCGGTCCTCAGAAATGGGGAAATCCGACGATAAGCGAATCCGCCGCAGCCAACGGAGGCAGATTCCAGCGGTTCGCGAAGGATACCTCGTTCTATTGGCATCCGAGTGTCGCGAGCGGTGTCGCACATCAAGTCGGTGGCGCGATTCGCGCGAAATGGGCTGACCTGCAGTGGGAGCGTGGACCACTGGGTTATCCGGTAAAAAATGAACAAGGTCACCCTGAATCGACAACCCAACCCAACGCGCGTTCGAATGACTTTCAGGGCGGTGCAATCTTCTGGTCCGCGCAGACCGGAGCGCATCCGATCTGGGGTGAGATATACACGAAGTGGTTACGTCTCGGAGCGACTCGGTCCCAATACGGACTGCCCATCACCGATGAATACAAGATAGGCAACCGATTTGCTCAACGCTTCGAACACGGCCTCTTGGCCTGGCCGTAACCTCGCGCTCCGCTAGAAAGTGGTTCTCGGCTTACCCCGGGGACCACTTTCTGGTGTGGCGGACTACTGTCCCGGCATCTCATAGGCAGGCAACAGCCCCGACTCGACTGCCTTCGCCAAAGTCGGTGCGGCAGTATCCTTCTCCGACAATTCAAAGGTCAGCGGCGAGCCATCGCGCCGGACAGTCGGCCAGTCGATGGCCAGCTCAGGATCCAACGGATTGATGCCGTGCTCCGCGGTTGGGTTGTAGCCCGTGGAACACAGATAGGTAACCGTGGAGCCGTCGGCGAGCGCTAAGAAGGCGTGTCCGAGCCCCTCCGCGAGATAGACAGCCCGGCGGTCGGTGTCATCGAGAAGAACCGTGTCGTAGGTACCGAAAGTCGGTGAACCTACCCGGATATCGACGATGACATCGAGGACCGCGCCCACTGGGCAGGTCACATATTTAGCCTGCCCCGGCGGAACATCGGCGAAATGCACACCCCGTAGCGAACCAGCCGACGACACCGACATATTGACCTGCGCCAAGTCGAAGGTATGCCCGATGGCTTCGCTGACCAGTGGCGCCTTGAATGCCTCCAAAAACAGTCCGCGACTGTCGCCGTGCTGTACCGGAGTGAATTCCCATGCCCCGTCGATCGAGAGCGGCCGAACCTGCATCTGCTTAGAAACCCTTTCCGCGGGCGAGTAATTCGAGAAGGTAGTCGCCATATCCCGACTTGCGCAGCGGCTCAGCGCGACGGGCCAAATCGTCATCGTCGATGAGGCCGCGCCGCCAAGCGATCTCCTCCGGCACCGCGATCTTCAAACCTTGACGCTCCTCCACTGTACGGACGAAATTGCCTGCGTCGAGCAGCGAGTCGAAAGTCCCGGTGTCGAGCCACGCGGTGCCGCGCGGCAACACCGTCACGGCAAGATCGCCTCGCTCAAGATAGTGCCGGTTGATGTCGGTGATCTCGTATTCGCCACGCGCACTTGGCTTGAGACCGCGGGCGATGTCGACGACGTCGTTGTCATAGAAGTACAGTCCGGGAACCGCGAAATTCGACTTCGGTTGTGCCGGTTTCTCTTCCAACGAGATCGCAGTACCAGTGTCGTCGAAGTCGACGACACCGTAGGCACTCGGTTCGGCGACCCAGTAGGCGAAAATCGCGCCGCCGGTCAGCCCGTCGAAGCCCGACAATCGACTACCCAGTCCAGGCCCGTAGAAGATGTTGTCGCCGAGCACCAGTGCTACCGAGTCATCGCCGATGTGGTCCGCGCCGAGAACGAAAGCCTGGGCCAATCCATCGGGCGACGGCTGAGAGCGATAGGTGAGGTTGATGCCGAACTGTTCGCCACTGCCCAACAGGTGTTCGAACGCAGGCCGATCCGTCGGCGTGGTGATGATCAGAATGTCTGAGATACCGGCCAGCATCAACGTCGACAGCGGGTAATAGATCATCGGCTTGTCGTAGACGGGGACGAGCTGCTTGCTCACACCCAGGGTAATCGGATGTAACCGACTGCCCGTGCCACCAGCCAGAATGATTCCTCGCATGCGATTACCCTAGCTTCTTCACAGCCCACGACCAGCCGCTGGGATGGCGTGGTTCGTACACTTGATTCGGTAAATGACGTTTAGGAGAGGTCGTAATGCGCGTTCTCGTCACCGGCGGTGCCGGATTCATCGGCGCCAACTTCGTGTTGCGGACGTTGAGTACACGTCCCGACGTCGAACTGACTGTGCTCGACAAACTCACCTATGCGGCGAATCCGCAGACGCTAGCGGACGTCGCCGATCGGGTAGAACTAGTCGAGGGAGACGTCGCCGACGCCGGCATCGTCGATCCGCTGGTGGCGGCATCAGATCTCGTAGTGCATTTCGCCGCCGAGTCGCATAACGACAACTCACTTCTCGACCCGTCACCGTTTGTGCAGACCAACCTCGTCGGAACATTCACCTTGCTCGAAGCGATCCGCAAGTACGGGGTGCGCTACCACCACATCAGCACCGACGAGGTCTACGGCGACTTGGAACTCGACGACCCCACGCGGTTCACCGAGCACACCCCCTATAACCCGTCCAGTCCGTATAGCTCAACTAAGGCCGGCAGCGACCTGCTAGTCCGGGCGTGGGTGCGTTCGTTCGGCGTCGCGGCGACGATCTCCAATTGCTCCAACAACTACGGGCCTTATCAGCACATCGAGAAATTCATCCCCCGTCAGATCACCAATGTCCTGGCCGGACAACGCCCCAAGCTCTACGGCGACGGCCGCAACGTGCGCGACTGGATTCATGTCGACGACCACAACGATGCGGTGTGGACAATCATCGACAACGGTCACATCGGCGAAACCTATCTGATTGGCGCTGACGGAGAAGCGGATAACCGTACCGTGGTCGAGACCATCCTCGAACTGCTCGACCAGCCCTCCGACGGTTTCGATTTCGTCACCGACCGCCCCGGCCACGACCGCCGCTACGCGATCGATTCGACGCGACTGCGTGACGAACTAGGTTGGCGGCCAAACTATCTCAGCTTCCGGTCAGGCCTGGCGGCTACCATCGAGTGGTACCGCGACAACACCTCGTGGTGGCAGTCCGAAAAGTCCGGCGTCGAAAGTCGTTACGCCGCAAACGAAAAGGTAGTCGGGTAGCAATGCGCGTCTTGGTGAGTGGTGGAGCCGGGTATATCGGCTCGCATACCGTAGTCAAGTTGGTCGAGGCCGGCCACGACGTGATCGTGGTGGACGACTTCTCCAATGCCAAGCCGACGGTCATGGCGAGGCTGGAAGATCTTGCCGGACAGTCGATTCCGATGCATAGCTTTGACCTCGCCGACGCGGACAAGACCGAGCAGCTATTCGCCAACGAACAGGTTGACGCCGTCATCCACTTCGCCGGATACAAGGCGGTTGGCGAGTCGGTCGCCAAACCACTGGACTACTACGCCAACAACCTCGGTACCACGTTCTCGTTGCTGCGCGCCATGGAACGCCACGGCGTACACAAGTTGGTGTTCTCGTCGTCGGCGACGGTTTATGGCCCAGAACCGCGACTGCCGATGACCGAGGACCTGCCGACGTCGGCGACCAACCCGTACGGCTGGACCAAGGTGATGATCGAGCAAGTGCTCGCCGACGTCGCGGCCAGCGACTCCGCTTGGCGCATAGCCGCATTGCGCTACTTCAATCCGGTGGGCGCACATCCGAGCGGACAGATCGGCGAGGATCCCAGCGGCATCCCCAACAATCTCATGCCGTTCGTCGCACAGGTCGCCGTCGGGCGGCGGGACAAGCTCGCGATATTCGGCGACGACTACGACACCCCGGACGGCACCGGGGTGCGGGACTATATCCACGTCGATGATCTGGCCGCTGGTCACGTTGCCGCGCTGGACCGGATCAGTGTCGTCGACCAGTCGCTGTCGGTGTGGAATCTCGGTACCGGACAAGGAGTATCGGTACTCGAGGTAGTTCACGCCTTCGAACGGGCCAGCGGGCAACCGATCCCATACGAGATCGCTCCGCGTCGCGCCGGGGACATCGCGGCGTCGTATGCCGATCCAACCCGGGCCAACGACGAATTAGGTTGGCGCGCAACGAAGACGATCGATGACATGTGCGTCGACACCTGGCGCTGGCAATCGGCGAATCCTAACGGATACCCCGACGCGTAGGGCGATCTCGATACACCTCGTCGCTAACGCTCCTCGGCACTCGATCAGCGGTATCGGATGGTCGAGTGCCGCCCACCGAGCTTGCGAGTCGGACGGTGCATCGAGACCCCGCGAGACGAAAGACCAACGCACCAGATCTCGATACACCTCGTCGCTAACGCTCCTCGGGCACTCGATCAGCGGTATCGGATGGTCGAGTGCCGCCCAACGAGCTTGCGAGTCGGGCGGTGTATCGAGACCCCTCCAGATCACCTGGGTGGCGACAACACCTCGTCGCTCACCCGGTAGACCGTCACATTTCCCTTGCGGAAGACTGGCTTCAGCCCCGGCGCCCCGGCGACTCGAACGGCGCGGAACGGGTCACCCTGCCGACCATGCTCGGGGTCGGGAATTCCGTTCTGGAACCACCAATAACTCGGCGGGCTGTCAATGACATAGCGCACCTTCATATCTCGCACGATCGCGTCGATCTTCGGGTCCGCTCCGATCTGGCCGACACCCCAGTACAGGTCACGCTGACGCTGAGAGAAGTCGTTGGCCCGGTAGAACGGGAATAGCGGAGTCAGGCCGGTGACCGGATAGATCCACCCGGTGCCCTGGTCCAAATTGTTGAGGATCAACGACTTTCGAGCATCCGGCTGCGCGGCCAGCCAATGATAGGCCGACAGGTCGTCGGGACCGACGAACTTATCCCCTCGCTCTTTGGACGCGAGCTGCGCGTTCGGCGGGTAACGAAGTACCGCTCCACCCGCGATCAGGACCAACACAATCGCGAACACGGCCGGAACTGCTGTCCGTGCGAACGGTTTGCGACCCGTGCTCGCTGAACTTCGCGACGCCAACAACTTCGCCAGCCAATTCGTCACCGCGCCAACGGCAACCGCTGCAGCTGCGGCGGCGAAGATCGCCGTCACGAAAGTCAGGCGGTGCCCGGAGTTGTAGAAGTACCCGCCCAACACACCGAGCGGATCGGACAACGGACCAAGGGCGACAACGGAATTCGCGGCCACCAGCACAAAGACCAGCCAGGCCGCCAGGCCGCCCCAGCAGCGCAGCCAGATCAACACAACCAGGCCGATCATGGATGCCAGCACCAGGATCCACACCGGACCCAACCGGGTCAGGGGAATCGTGTAGTTGAACAGAGCCTGTTTGAATGCCTCCACCAACGTGGCCGTTTCGTCCCGGAAGTCGAAACCCGACAGTTCGTTATTCCCGGCAATCTTGATCGTGCCGTAGATGACCGGCGCGGAGAGCGCAAGCGCGGCAGCGCCGGTAACCGCCAGGGTTCCGAAGTCGGTAGCGCGTGCGCGCCAGGCAGACGCACTGCTCGACGTTCCGATCGGATGCCACAAAGCCTGTGTGAGCCACCACAATCCGACGATGGCGACAATCACGACCAGGCCCGACGGATGGGTCGCGGTGACGCCCGCGATCGCGATGGCGGCAGGCAGAATGCGACTCCGATCCCGTACCGCGGAAATTGCCAGCACAGCCGCGATCGGCGCCATCGATACTCCAACGGCGTTGGGCACCGCGGTCAGTTCCAGTTCCACATAGGGCAACGACGGGAACAAGCCGGCGACGGCAGCTCCAATCGCGGCGATCGTCGCCGACTGCGACGTCGAAAAGCGATGCCGGGCAAACCAATAGGCGAGGCTTGCGACACCAAGCGGCACGGTGATCGCAAGCACGGCAGGCGAATACGTGTTGTAGAGCTCGACCGGGTTGGCTCCGGTGACCGGGAATACCAACGCCCCCAGCGCATGCCAGGTATTAGGATAGAAGTTGAAGCCGTGGGTGTCGTAATTCATCAACTCGCCCATTCGCAGCGAGGAGCCGATGCCGGTTTCGTGAATCCAGCGCAGTGAACTCGCGTGCCACAGCGAATCCCATACCTGCGAGACATTGTCGAGTCCCCCGAATGCAGTGGTGACGATGGGGCGCACCGCCGTCGTCACGATGATCACCACGCCGAGGCCTACGCCCGCGACCAACCGCCAACAGGCTCTGCGACTCAGCGGTTCATCGTCATCGGATGCCGGAGAAGTCACTAGCCGGCGTCCGCTCCTCGAGGTGAGGAAGCGCGAATACCCCCACGCAAGGACAAGCGCGACGATCAGCGCAATTCCGGCGGTAATAAGGTTCCACTCGAATCCCACCGCCCCGTAGAAGACCGTGGCGAGACTGACGATCAGGAAGGTTACCGGCGGGCCTGCCGCGACCGCGACCGGCCAAGCGACCCCCATCCGACGTGTCACCAGCGCCCCGGGCACCACCAACAGCACCGCGGTGACGATGGCGACCCACGCGGTGAGCAACATCTTCGGTCAACCTCCAGGGAATCCTTGGCTTCTCGACGCGGATAGCCCGAATCGACTGTCCCGCCAACGTCCGAGATTACTGGGCACCAACCGCGCGCCAGATTGTGGACTGTGAGTTGCCGCGCGGTCGGCCGACTGAACTGCGCCTATGCGCCGCAGTCAGGTCCGCCTCGTGGTTAGCTTTCCAGGCCGGACCATTGACAAACGCCACAATCGTCACCCTATGACGAGGCCACAGGTACAGCCGCCGAATCTCACGCGTATCTCTTTGATCGCGCCGCCGCGCTCGACGACTTCCATCACGCGCTCCAGCACAAGATCAAACGACCGCTCTACACGTGGCCGGTGCCTGGCTACATCACGGTGGGCCGACGAGACTGAGCCTTACCCCGCGGTCACTATGCGGATGAGTCTTCGCGAATGACCGCGGGCGGGTAGCGCCGATGGCCGAGCAGGCATACCGCCAGACAGACCACCGCGGCGACGGCTCCGAAGACCAGCATCGATGGATAGGTCACCGCCCACGACGATGCGGCGAACCAGGCCATCACCGCCGGCGCCGCGAAGCCCAGATACGTGCCGGAATAGAAGACCGCCGTGAGGCCCGCGAGATCGTCGGGTCCGGCGATGCGCTGCACTTCGAGCAGACCCGAGATCATCGCCATTCCGTAGCCACAACCCAGCACAGTGGCGGCGACCAGCGCCAACCACAACGTCAGTGCATTCGCGGCCGCAGCGGCCAACAGCATGCCGACCATCAGCACGACAAGTGCCACGACGACACCCCGGACGCCCGTCGGATCATCGATCCGACGGCCTACTGATTGGATGCCGAAACCCGCGGCCAGGCCAGCGACGCAACACAGCGCAGCGAAGGCGATCGGAGCGCCGGCAGTATGCGACGTCATCACTGCCGGAATAACGGCGTAGGCGACCGCGCAAGCGCCGAACACCCAGGGCGAGACCAGCAGTACTACGGTCAGGAATCGACCATTGGTGACCGATGGGATGCGGAAGTCATCAGCCAGGCGGCGGCGGTCGCAGCGAACCGGATGCCGGGTCTCGGGCACCCGAACCAGCAGAAGGAGCGCCACTATGGCCATCGCGACGTTGATCGCATACGGCAATGCCGTCGGCCACGGTCCCCATTGCGCGAGAACGCCGGCCACGCCCGCACCGATGCCGAACCCCGCGGTCAGACTCATCGCGGCCCGGCGTGCGCCGGCTCCCGCCGACGAGCCATCGAGGTCGGATAATTCCTTGATCCACGTACCGCCCACCGCCATAGAAAGCCCAAGGGCTACACCGCTGAACACCCGCCCAACGGCAAGTAGCCCCGCGGAATGCGCGCCGACCGCGAGAATCAACGAACCCAGCGCGGCGGCGATCGGCGCGAGCATCATCAGCTTCTTGCGGCCGACTCGATCCGAGAGTGGTCCCGCGATCAACAGGGTTGGGATGATTCCGAGCACGTAGGTGAACAACAGGGCGTCGACGACGACGGCCGACATATTCGACGTCTGGCGGTACATCACCAACAGCGGAGTGAATTCGTTTCCACCCCAGGCACTCGCGAATAGGGCTGCCGCCACCGCGGCCCAGTAGCCCGAGTAGCGGGTGGTCATGGCATCTCCTGCCTGCGATTGAGTGTTGACGCTCATCGAATCGCCTGGCCATAGACCGAAGGCCCCTGGTGGACCGACGTCAGATGCGCGGCTAACGCGGCGTCGAATGCGGTGGGATCACCGGAGTCGATGGCGTCGATGAGAGCCGCGTGGTCGTCGAAGATGCGGGCCATGACGGCCGGATCGCGATGGACGCTCGCCGTGGTCATCCGGCGGTGCCGTTCGCCTAGGCTGCCAAAAAAGCCTGCGATTAGCTGGTTGTCGCCCGCGGTGACGATGAGCTGATGGAACTGTGCGTCGATACGGGCGAAGGCGGCCATATCCGACGCATCGACGCTGCGATGTTCGGCCAGATTCACGCGCAAGTCGTCGAGCAATACCGCCCTGACCGCCGGCCGGTCGACGATCTGCGCGACGGCATGGCCTTCCAAAAGCAAGCGCGCCCGGAGCACATCACCGGCCTCACGTTCGGTGACGGGCAGCACGAGAGCACCGCGCTTGGGGTAGAGCCGCATCCACCCCTCGGTCTCCAGTCGCAGGAATGCTTCACGTACGGGGGTTCGGCTGACCTCGCAACGTCGGGCGACATCACCTTCGCTGATGAGGTCTCCACCGGGAATCTCGCTGGTCAGGATGAGTTCCTTGACGACCTCGTAGACCTTGGTCGCCGCCGACGGTTCGTTACCCATAGGTACGACTCTAATCAAGTACACAACATAGATACAAGTCGCATCCTTGCTTGTTGCCTTGGAAATGCGAAGGGTGGCAGACTTTTCATGTTCTCGCCACGTGCCAGGGTTCGTGAACCGAATCACGGTGACGGCAAGAAGGACGCTATCGCAAGTGACGCACCAACCCGTGCGGCTTGTTCGGCGGCCGCTTTCGTAGCGCAACGACGCGCCCGCCCATCGCGCCTGTCACACTCGTGGCATCGACCCGCGACCCGTCTGTACTAAGGAGTGACCGTGACTAGCACGGCGAATGATCCCAGCACGCAGCCTGCCGAGACTCCGTTGCCCATCACCGACGAAGAAGTGTTCAACGCACACGTCGGCGGCAAGTTGACGGTTGAGTTGCGCGCGCCGATCGACACCCAGCGCGATTTGTCGATCGCTTACACTCCGGGCGTCGCTCAGGTCTCACGTGCGATCGCGGCCGAGACCGAGTTGGTCAACAAGTACACCTGGACCGACCGCCTGGTGGCCGTCGTCAGTGACGGTTCGGCCGTCCTCGGGCTCGGCGACATCGGACCGCGCGCATCGTTGCCGGTGATGGAAGGCAAAGCGGCACTGTTCCGTTCGTTCGCCGGCCTCAACTCGATTCCCTTGGTACTCGACACCCAGGACCCCGACGAGATCGTCGAAACCTTGATCCGACTGCGCCCCAGCTTCGGTGCGGTGAACCTGGAAGACATCTCCGCGCCGCGATGTTTCGAGATCGAGCAACGGGTCATCGAAGCGCTCGACTGCCCGGTTATGCACGACGATCAGCACGGCACGGCCATCGTTGTACTCGCGGCCCTCAAGGGCGCGGTGCGTGTACTCGACCGTGACCTGGCCGGACTAAAGGTCGTCATCTCCGGCGCTGGAGCCGCTGGCGTCGCATGTACTAACATCCTGCTCGCTTCGGGTATCGACGATGTCGTGGTCCTCGACTCGCGAGGCATCGTCAGCACCGATCGCGCCGACCTCACCCCCGTCAAGACCGACCTCGCCGCACGCACCAATCCGCGCGGACTCTCGGGCGGCGCCGCGGACGCCCTCAACGGAGCCGACGTCTTCCTGGGTGTATCGGCCGGCCTCATCGGCGAAGAGCTCATCGCCTCGATGAACGACGATTCGATCGTCTTCGCGCTGAGTAACCCCGACCCCGAAATCCACCCGACCGTCGCCGCGAAATACGCCGCCGTCGTGGCGACGGGCCGTAGCGACTTCCCGAACCAGATCAACAATGTGCTCGCGTTCCCCGGCGTGTTCGCCGGAGCACTCGACGCCGGCGCCCGTCGGATCACCGAGAATATGAAGCTCGCCGCGGCCGAAGCGATCCTGTCGGTCGTCGCCGACGACCTCGCCCGTGACAAGATCGTGCCGAGTCCGCTCGATCCCCGTGTGGCACCGGCTGTTTCAGCCGCAGTCGCCGATGCCGCACGCGCCGACGGCGTCGTGTAGCCACTTCCAACTCCAGAGGCGCCGCCCCGTCCGGCGGCGCCTTTGTCGTATCAGCGGTTATGCCGGATCAGCGCCGAGTTCCGTTGCGATTGCCGAGATTTGGCCGGCCAATTCGACATCGAGGGCGGTCAGCGTGCCGACGCTATGCGTGCTCAACTCGAAATGGATGGTGGCATAACGCAAGTCGATGTCGGGGTGATGGTTGAGCTCCTCGGCAACGTCGATGACTCGTGCGACGAACTGCCCGCCGGTGACCATGTCGCGGGTCAGGAAGTCGGCGTGCACTGAGTTGCCGACGACGCGCCACGGCACCGCGATCACGCGCTCGACTTCTTCAGGATCGATCGGTGCAGGACTATTTGCGGCCATATCCTTCACGATACGAGGATCCAGACCCTACGCACCCGGTTTGGGATTCCGGGTGCCGCCTCGCTACACTCGTGAGCGCTGTCGCGAGGCAGCACGCCGCCTTAGCTCAGTCGGTAGAGCGATTCACTCGTAATGAATAGGTCAGGGGTTCGACTCCCCTAGGCGGCTCCACACAAGTCGACATACTCGTCCTCTGGACACTCAGCTCCGACAACCTCCGGGTTGGCTTCCGCAGCAATTGCATCTCCACGGTCCGCTACGACCTCATCCTCAATCTCGTAGGTGCGTTCGCCACTAAGACTCAGTGTGAACCCAACGGGAAGGCCGAGATGGATCAGTGAGAAGTTCCAGCCACACCGGCGGGTCTAGCTGGGCATTTTCGGCGAC
This sequence comes from Gordonia sp. CPCC 205333, assembly GCF_048537885.1. Classification (NCBI taxonomy): domain Bacteria; kingdom Bacillati; phylum Actinomycetota; class Actinomycetes; order Mycobacteriales; family Gordoniaceae; genus Gordonia; species Gordonia sp. CPCC 205333. The sequence continues at coordinate 332,317 of NZ_JBCLVI010000002.1, forward strand.
TCGGGCCACTTCCCGGCGGCACTTCATTACCCGGACTCATAATTTTTCTACCGCGATAGGGCCACCGGCGACAAAGTGTGAAAGACTGTACTCCGGGATCTATACCTGATCTCTCACTGAAGGAAGTAGTAAAGCAACATGGCACAAGGAACCGTCAAGTGGTTCAACGGCGAAAAGGGCTTCGGCTTCATCGCTCCCGACGACAGCAACACCGGTGACGTCTTCGTTCACTACTCTGCAATCGGTGGAAGCGGATTCCGCAACCTCGAAGAAGCACAGCGAGTGGAATTCGACATCGAGCAGGGCCAGAAGGGTCCTCAGGCCACCAACGTGACCGTTCTCTAAGCTCACGCAACGAGAGCAGTCGAAAGCCCCGGTCACTTAGTGACTGGGGCTTTTTGCTGTCTCAGGTCCTGGACATCTACCCATCGCTCGGCAGCCCGCTGATGACTCCATATAGTGGAACAGACACCCATCGATGGCGAGGAGATCAGCATGTCGAACTTCGGAAAGAAGATCAAAGACGAGGTCAAGGCCGTTTCGGCCGCGATCGAGAATGAACTGACCGTCCTCGAGGGCGCACCCGGCGGCTACGACCCGCTCAAAGAGGATGATGAGGAGACCAGCGCCGACGCCGACGACAAGTAGGTTTCTCGACCTACGAATCAGGCCCTCGCACAAGCACTTCCACCAATTCGGTTAACAGTGGACTTGTCGGTTCGTCGGCACGCTCGACGCCGTTGACCTCGACCTGCAGCATTCCGGGCGACATCGGCAAGGCGCGTACACCGGGTGTCGTCTCCCCCGCGTAAAGCACCGTCCACGCGTCTGGATGGTTCACCAACTCGGCCACCGCCGTGCGATCCGGCGCAATCGGCGCGCCCCATCTCACCTGCAACCCCGCGGCGACGAACGCGTCGTCGATCACCGATCGCAATAACCTCTGCTGAGCAAGGGACGGCAGAAGTAACGGATAGCGTGAAAGCTGTTGCAGATCAACAGAATTGCCATCCGCCAATGGGTGTTTCTCGGATACCACCACCACCAGATCCTCCGACCATAACCGCCGCACGGCGAGCCTGGTGCGACCGCCGGCTTCCGAGTCCGGCAATGATCCCCGAATCAGGGCGATATCGACATCACCAGATCGCACCGAAGCGACTCGTGCGGCGAAATCGCGGATGATGAAATCAACCTCCGCGTCGGGGTGTGCGTCCCGCATCACCGCGATCGCGGCCATTGCCCGGTTGGCGAAGGACATGTTGGCGGCCAACCGAATTCGATGCCCGTCCGGCTGCACGGCGGCGAAGGCCAGTTCTTCGAGGGCCAGCATTTGACGTGCGATCGGCGCCAGCCGATCGGCAGCGTCGGTCGGTACCACTCGCCGCGTCGAACGATCGAAAAGGGTGACTGACAATTCGGCTTCTAACCGTGCGATCTGATGACTGATCGCCGACTGCGACAGATAGTTACGGCTTGCCGCTCGACTGAAGCTCAGCTCCTCACATACGGCCACGAAATAGCGCAACTGCCTCAGTTCCATCCGCCCAGGTTATCGCGATTCATGAGGGATCGAGATAACTGGGTTGAAAACTATGCGCTTTACCTCGGGATAGATCTGCATCAGTGTGTGTGTTGATGATTAATGAGAGACCCGACGCAGAGAGATCAGACGTAGAGAGGAATTCCCCGATGACTACCACCCATACCGCCGACGTTGTGATCGTCGGTTCGGGCTTTGGCGGTATTGCCGCGGCGCGCCGCCTCGCCCGGCGCGGATACCGCGCGCTCGTCGTCAGCGAAACCGCGCATTACCTATTCCAGCCGTTGCTCTACCAAGTCGCCACCGGCATTCTGGAACCTAAGATCATCGCCACCGCGGTCGAAGACACTGTGCCAACCGATGTCGAGGTCCTCAAAGCCCAGGTGACCGGGGTGGACGCTGCGGCGCAGAAACTGTTCGCCACCACAGACGGCCACGACGTCACGATCGAATACAACTGGCTCATCGCGGCAACCGGTTCGGCACAAGCGTATTTCGGCCGACCGGAGTTCGCCGAGCACACTTTCGCTTTGAAGACCGCCGCGGACGCAACGACATTGCGCGACCACATCCACGAGCGTTTCGTCATCGCCGCCGATACGACGGCAGATGCTGCCGCCCGAAATCGAGCGGCCAGCTTCGTCATCGTCGGCGCCGGGGCAACCGGCGTCGAAACAGCCGGTGAGATAGCCGAATTGGCAAAACGGCACTTCCATCAGGACGTTCAGATCACCCTCGTCGACGGCGCTCCTGACGTTCTACCCGCCTATGGTGGCAAACTCAGCGCCTACGCACGTCAGCGGCTGACCGACGCCGGTATCACCGTGATCACCGGCGCGATGGTCACCGAACTCGACGCCACCGGAGCGACCATCGAACACGACGGTGCGCCAACACGATTGGATGCCGACACCGTCGTCTGGGCCGCGGGGATGCGCGCCGCCGATTTCGCGGCGGCACTGGCCGCGACGAGCGGTTGCCCCACCGATCGCGCGGGCAGGCTACTGATCAACAACGACCTGACCGTCGGTGGATACGCGAATGTGTTCGCCATCGGCGACATGACGGCGTTGCACGACTACCCCGGACAGAGCCCGGTCGCCATGCAGCAGGGTCGTCATGCGGCGGACACCATCACCGGAAAGCACCAGCGCGGCACCGAGTTTCGGTATTTCGACAAGGGCAGCATGGCGATGCTAAACCGGCTGGGCGCGGTTACCGATGTGCGCGACACCATCAAAATGACTGGGCCGCTGGCGTGGGTGACCTGGCTGCTCGTACATCTCTACTACCTCGCGGGCCTCAAACATCGCACGCAGGCACTCGCCGATTGGGCTCGCGCGTTCGTTGGACGCGGACGACCGGGATACGCAACGTATGCGCCGATCCGCGTCCCCGATGACGACAAGGAGCGGGTAGTCGCGTAATTAAGGCGGGGCCGTCGACATCGGCGGCCCTACCTTGGCCGTTTACTCCGCATCGCCTGGCCGATTTTCGCAACCATCGCGTCCACCGCGAATTTGGGTTTGACGTTGAGGTCCAACGCTTCTCGGCATTCCAGAACTGCCTCGATACACTGCAGCAGTTGCTCCGGTGAGGCGAAGTCGGCCATCCCGGCGGTCGTGGACTCGACCATGTCCGGATGCATGGACTGCACCCGCGCGCCGGACGCTGTGACCATCGCGTCACGGAACAGTGCCGCGAGATCCACCAGCGCACGGTCAAGTACGTCACGCGATGTCCTTGTGGCGCGCGACTTCTGCCGCTTCTCCAACTCCTTGATGGCGCCCGCCGACCCACGCGGCGCTCGCGCGGCACCTTTGCCGGTGCCACCGGCGCCAAGTGCGGTTTTGAGCTCTTCAGTTTCCACTTCGTCTAGTTCGGCGCTGATCGCCTTGGCTGCTTCTTCGGCCGACCGGACCAGCGCTTCCGCCGCCGCGTAGGCCGTCGAGTCGCGGGTCGCGGCTCGAGCCAGCCCCAAGGCGGCCAACCGCTGAGTTCGAGCTGACGAATCAGTCGCCAGGCGTCGGGCCCGACCGATATGCCCGCCGCATACCGATGCCGCCCAGTGCGCATCCTCGGCGTCGATGCCATCGTGGGTCGTCAGCACATCGGCGATATCGGCCACCGACGCCGTCGTGAGCGCGATATGGCGGCACCGCGACTTCAAGGTGACCGAAATATCCTCCGGGTCAACCGACGGGGCGCACAGCAGGAAAACGGTGCGCGGTGGCGGCTCTTCGACAACTTTGAGCAACGCGTTCGCGGCCTGTTCGGTCAGCCGGTCGGCATCTTCGACGATGACGATCTGCCATCGGCCGGTGCCGGGTCGTCGGCTGGCGGTTTGCACGATATCGCGGATGGCCAGAACCGAAAGGCTCAAGCCCTGCGGTACAACATGGCGAACATCGGCATGTGTGCCACTCATCACAGTCACGCAAGAGCGACATATCCCACAGCCCAGATTTTCTGGAGTCTGGCACTGCAACGCCGCTGCGAAACACGTCGCCGCGACCGAACGACCTGTCCCCGGCGGACCGGTGAACAACCACGCGTGGGTCATCGAAGCGCGCTGAGCCGCGACACTTTCCTCGATCTGACCTGCGTCGGAGCCGAACATCGAGACCGCGCCCGAATTTTGTTCGTCGAGCCGGGCCGAAACCGACAAAGCGGCCCGCGCCGCGGCCGACAAGTCTGCCGCCACCGCTCGCTGGCCGATCAAACGATCGAACACGTTAGTCACAACAACAGACTAGAGGTCATCCCGGACACCCGATGCGAACCGGCAGTGTTTAACAATTGCAAGCAGCCAGCTACCGTTGATGATGTGGTTGCACGTCGCTCGCGGTGGTCGAAGGGTCTACACCTGGCCCGCTGGCTGATCCATACCCCGTGGCCGGTGCTCGCGCTCGACATGCTGCGGGCCAACCTGCTCGGCGCGCTTTTCACCTTCGCATTTCTGCGGTTCGGTATGCCCGACAAATACGCGGTCAGCCTCTCGCAGATCGATGCCCGTAACCAACTGGTCTTCGCTCTATATCTGATCAGCGCGGCTCTTGTCGGCGGTTATCTGAGCATCAGACTCACCCTGCCGGTACTCGTCTGGCATCGCCGACGATCCCGCCTGGATGACACCTACGCTCGACGTCGCGCACTGGCACTGCCCTGGCTGCTGACCGCGTCGAATTTCGCTCTGTGGGCCATCGGCGGCGTTCTGTTCACCTACCTCAACCTCGGCATCAGCGGCCAGCGAGCATTCTTCGTCGCCGGGGCGACGTCGGTCGGCGCACTGGTGACCTGTGTGCTCAGTTATATGCAAGCCGAAAAGGTCCTTCGCCCGATCACCGTCGCGGCGATGGCCAATGACCCCGACGTCGCCGTCGCACCCAGCGTCAGCACCCGAATCACCCTGTTCTGGCTGCTGACCGTCGCGATGCCGCTGATCGTGATCATCATCCTGATCCTGCTGGCCCGGTTTGAGATCGCCGGCGCGACCGCGTCTGAACTGATTCGGCCCATTCTCTGGATGGCCTGCGCCGGACTGGCATTCGGCGTACTCGCCATCGCCCGACTGCTCGCCGCGATCACCGACCCAATCAAACAATTGCGCCACGCCCAGAATGAGGTACGCGCGGGCAATCTCGATATCGCGGTGAAGATCTACGACGGCAGCGATCTCGGTCTGCTACAGGCCGGCTTCAACGAGATGGTGGCCGACGTCCGTGAACGCCAGGCGTTGCGCAACTTGTTCGGCCGATACGTCGGCGAAGACGTCGCCCGACGCGCCATCGAAACCGGAACCGAGTTGGGCGGCGAAGAACGTTATGTCGGCGTCCTCTTCGTCGATATCGTCGGCTCGACGCGACTCGCCGTCAATCGCCCACCGCGCGAAGTCGTTGGGTTGCTCAATGAGTTCTTCCAGGTCGTGGTCGACGTCGTGGGCCGGCACGGCGGCTTCGTCAATAAGTTCCAGGGTGATGCTGCGCTCGCCATCTTCGGTGCACCGCTCGAACTCGACGACTTCGCCGGTCGCGCACTCGCCGCTTCGCGCGAATTGCGCGTGGAAATCGAACGGACACTTGGCAATACCGACTTCGGCATCGGAGTATCGGCGGGTAAGGCGATAGCCGGGCATATCGGCTCGCAGCAGCGCCTCGAGTACACCGTTATCGGCGACCCAGTGAACGAAGCTGCTCGCTTGACCGAGCTGGCCAAGGACGAGCCGACCCGAGTCCTCGGTTCGGCCCGTGCGGTATTCCTCGGCTCGGCCGACGAAGCGGAGTTCTGGGATATCGGCGAAGGCGTCGAGTTGCGCGGCAGGGGAATCGAGACACTACTGGCACGGCCGAAGCTCGATCCGGTCGAATACGGCTGAGCCCCGGCACCTTTCGACAAACCCCACCTTTTCCGCAAACCCCACCTTTTCCGCAAACCCAACCCAGGCGGACGTTCCCGACCCTGAAAGTGGATCGGGAACGTCCGCGCGTGTGGGGTTTGCGGTGGGGCGCACTCGATGATCGGAGGGGGCCGCTACTCCGCGGTCGGCGGGGGAGTCTTTTTTGCCGCTGCCTTCTTCGCGGGAGCCTTCTTCGCCGCCGTCTTCTTCGCGGGAGCTTTCTTCGCTGGAGCCTTCTTGGCCGCCGTCTTCTTGGCCGCCGTCTTCTTCGTTGGAGCCTTCTTCGCTGGAGCCTTCTTCGCGGCCTTCTTGACCGGTCCGCGCGCCCGACGATCGGCGAGCAATTCCATTGCGCGGTCAGGAGTGATCGTCGCGACGTCGTCAGCCTTGCGCAGGCTGGCGTTGGTCTCGCCGTCGGTCACGTAGGGACCAAAACGGCCCTCTTTGATGACCATCGGCTTTTCACTGACCGAGTCGTTGCCCAACTCACGCAGCGGCGGTGCAGCAGCCGCCCGGCCCCGACGTTTGGGCTCCGAGTAGATCTTCAGCGCCTCTTCGAGAGTCACGTCGAATAGCTGGTCCTCCGACGTCAAGGACCGCGAGTCGGTCCCCTTCTTCAGATAGGGACCGTAACGCCCGTTTTGGGCGGTGATCTCGTCGCCGGATTCCGGGTCGACGCCAACCACCCTCGGCAACGACAGCAGCTTGAGTGCGTCGTCGAGAGTCACCGTCGCGATATCCATCGACTTGAACAATGAGCCGGTACGCGGCTTGGGGCCGGTCGCCTTCTTCGCGGCCTTCTTGGTCGCCTTCTTGGCGGTCGTCTTGGCAGTTTTGGTGGCGACTCCGCCCGACGCCGGATCATCAAGGGACACTGGAGCTTCCGCATCTGATCCGGACCTACCGCCAGGCGTAGCGCCGCCATCCCGTGGCGTCGGGCCAGGGGGCACCGTCAGCGCGGGCGCGGGCGTGCCGCCTTCGTCACCGTCATCGTCCGGCGTCGGCAGGATCTCGGTGACATATGGACCGAATCGTCCTTCCTTCACAACGATCTCGTGCCCGCTCGCCGGGTCGACACCCAACACCCGCCCCTCTTGCGGTGTGCTGAAAAGCTTTTCAGCTACCTCGAGAGTCAACTCGTCGGGAGTCATATCCGACGGCAGATTGGCCCGCTGTAAATCCGGCTCGGCGTCGGGACCGGCGACATTGCGCTCCAGATACGGTCCATAGCGGCCGACACGCACGTAGATCGGCCTACCCTGCTCGTCGTCGAACAGGTTGATGGAGTTCACTTCTCGCGCGTCGATACCCTCGAGATTGACGCCGACGAGGGTCTTGAGCCCACCGAGTCGCGCGACATCGGATCGCGCACCATCGGTCGAAGTCGTTGCCGGCGTGGCAGCTTCGTCGCCGTTACCGAAATAGAACTCAGTCAACCATCGCGTGCGATTCTCGTTGCCGCTAGCAATCTGGTCCAGGTCGTCTTCCAACGACGCGGTGAAGTCATAGTCGACGAGAGACTCGAAATGCGCTTCCAGCAAACCGATTACGGCGAACGCGATCCACGACGGAACCAGCGCGCTCCCCTTCTTCACCACGTAGCCGCGGTCCTGAATGGTGCCGATGATCGACGCGTAAGTCGAGGGCCGCCCGATGCCGAGTTCTTCAAGCGTCTTCACCAACGAGGCTTCGGTGTAGCGGGCCGGCGGATTGGTCGAATGGCCATCTGCCTCAAGGTCATTCGCGGTGAGTGCCTGTCCCTCGACCAGGTTCGGCAGACGCGATTCCTCGTCGTCGGCCTGCCCGCCAGCCTGCTCGTCGACCGTCTCGACATAGGCAGACAAGAAGCCCGGGAAGGTGATAGTGCGGCCGGACGTGGCGAAGGTGCAAACCTCGCCGGTATTCGCGGTGCCCGCGATTCGCAGACTCAGCGTGGTGCCTTTGGCATCGGCCATCTGCGACGCGACGGTCCGCTGCCAAATCAGTTCATACAGCCGGAATTCATCCGACGACAGCGCCGCCGCGACCGCGCCCGGAGTTCGGAACGATTCGCCAGCTGGGCGGATCGCCTCGTGTGCCTCCTGCGCGTTCTTCACCTTGCGGGTGTACTGACGTGGCGTCGGATGCACGAAGTTGGCGCCGTACAGCTCAGTGGCCTGCGCACGGGCAGCACTGATCGCCGACTCCGACAGCGTCGTCGAATCGGTACGCATATAGGTGATGTAGCCGTTCTCATACAGCCGCTGCGCGATTCTCATGGTGCGGTCCGAGGAGAAGCGCAGTTTACGGCCGGCTTCCTGTTGCAGCGTCGAGGTCATGAACGGCGCGTATGGGCGACGCGTATACGGCTTCTGCTCGACCGAGGTGACCGACATCGCGGCACCGGTAAGACCGGTGACAAGTGAACGGGCGCGGGTCTCGTCCAGCACGACGACGGCATCGGCCTTCTTCAACTGGCCACGGGAGTCGAAATCGCGTCCGGTGGCGACCCGTTGATCGTCGACGTTGACCAGGCGTGAGCGGAATGTGCGGGGCGAGGTCGTGGCATCGGCAGAGCTATCACCGGCGTCCATTGTCGCGGCGATATCCCAGTAGTCGGCTGACACGAAAGCCATGCGCTCACGTTCGCGTTCGACGATGATCCTCGTCGCCACGGACTGCACCCGGCCCGCCGACAGCTTCGGCATGACCTTTTTCCACAGCACCGGCGACACTTCGTAGCCATACAGGCGGTCGAGGATGCGACGGGTCTCCTGCGCGTCTACGAGGTCGATATCCAGGTCGCGCGGGCTCTGGGCGGCAGCCTGGATCGCCGACTCGGTGATCTCGTGAAAGACCATCCGCTTGACCGGAACTTTGGGCTTGAGAGTCTCCAGGAGGTGCCACGCGATGGCCTCCCCCTCGCGGTCACCGTCTGTCGCGAGATAAAGCTCGTCGACGTCCTTGAGCAGTGACTTCAGTTCGGTCACCGTCGACTTCTTGTCGGCGGAGACCACATAGAGCGGCTCGAAATCGTCGTCAACGTTGACACCGAGACGCGCCCACGGCTGCCCCTTGTACTTCGCGGGGACATCGGCCGCACCGCGGGGCAGGTCGCGAATGTGTCCGCGCGACGATTCGACGACGTAGTTGGCACCCAGGTAGCCGGCGATCTTACGGGCTTTGGTCGGGGACTCGACAATGACGAGCCGCCGGATTGGCTTCGTCGGTGCAGCAGTGTCAGTCTCGGCCACGGGCGCCTTTCGCGTTGTTCTTCGGTATACGGATTGACCGAAGAATAGGAGTTCTTACACGTCGTTGTACCTTATATATAGCGTGCGCTGCACATCTGATTACACATTCCGTGCGCCAGATATTCCCCTGTATCTCTGTTTTCACCCATCGAGCCGCAGGTCAGGATAGTTGAGGGGCCGGCCAGTTCGAAGTAGCGCCGGGTTGTGTCGGCGCGGGGCCGATTGTCTCGCTCAGCCGAGTGAGTCGACGCTTGCCGGTGACGCATAGTGCGGGCGAACCACCTCGCGCACCAACAATAATCGGAGCGATACCGACCCGCATCAACGCCGTCGCCAAATGCGGATGCGTATCGGGCGCGTGGGGGTCCAGAGCGAGGAGATATCGGGCGCCCTCTCGATGTCCACCAGCGATCACCCAGAGACGAATCGCGCGCGGCGTCGGTATCCAACCTGGCGGCACTGTCTTTACCGCCCCGGTGGACCAGCTGCGATGCAAAGCGGTCAACCTGGGGGTTGGCAGCGTACGGGCCATCGGCGAACCCTCGTCCGAGTGAACTGTCTCCGATTCCAACCCGGCCGCAGTCAGCTCCGCGACCAGCACATCGGCCCGCCACTGGTCGGCGACGACCACCGAAACCCGCGCCCCGGTCGCGGTATGTACCGACTGCCCATTGGCCGCGAGCAACCCCGCTACATCGGCGAGCGCGGGCTCGTCGGTGTCTGCGGAGAACATCGCGATTTGGGACATGAGTCGAGTCTAGTGTCAGTCGCTCGGGCGCCTGGAACACAAATCCCGCCCCCGATCCTTCGACCGGGGGCGGGATTGCGCAAGCTCGTCGTTTGAGCGAACGAGTCCTAGACGGCGCGGACGCCGGTGGCCTGCGGGCCCTTGGTGCCCTGGCCGACCTCGAACTCGACTCGCTGATTCTCTTCGAGAGTGCGGAAACCGGATCCCTGGATCTCGGAGTAGTGGACAAACACGTCGTCCGAACCCTCATCCGGTGCGATGAAGCCGAAGCCCTTTTCCGCGTTGAACCACTTCACAGTTCCCTGTGCCATTACTGCATTCCTTTACATACAAACCAACAGAGGCAACACGATGGTCTCGTGCCGTTGGCCGGTTCCGACGCCATACATCAAAAAGCCTGGACGGACCAAACTAACCTCAGTACCACGTTCGCAACAACGATTCCCCTCAGAGCCCGGATTGAACCGGGACTGACCAGAAGCTGCGACCGCTGCCAAGTCAACCACGTTCAGACGGTTCACAACAGTCACTAGATGCAAACTGAGTGAAAACCTGGTGTTGTTCAGCGAGTCGAAACCAAACAGTTATCTTTTCCCGCGGCTTTTAGGTTGCGCATCATCGGCGATGGGTGATTACACACCCACGGCAAGCCCTCGTCCGCCCGATCTCTACCCACCGATAACATCGACGCAGACGAGACAATATTCAGTGAACGGTCCGGTGCATGCGCAAAGTAGATTTCGGCAGCGAGTTGCTGACGCGCACTCTGGCGGGGATACCGGCCGACAACTCTCCCCTTAGGCACAGCTCGGTGATACCGGCCCGTCGTGCCTCTTATCAAGAGTGGCCCGCGTGGGTTGATCCATCAATCACGAATGCCTATGCCGCACAAGGAATCACGCAACTCTGGCAACACCAGGCCCTGGCCGCCGAGCTCGCCCACGCAGGAAACCACGTCGCGATCGCCACCGGCACTGCGTCGGGAAAATCGCTGGCATATCAGGTTCCGATCCTGTCCGAGTTTCTATCCAATCCGATTGCCTGTGCACTGTATTTAGCTCCGACCAAGGCTCTTGGCGCCGATCAACTGCGATCACTCGCGACCCTGCTAGCGGGCCGCACGGAATTCTCCCATTTGCAACCCTGCGCGTACGACGGCGATACTGAACCGGATATTCGCCAGTGGGCTCGTGCGCATTCGCGATGGATCTTCACCAATCCAGACATGTGCCATATAGGTATATTGTCAGCGCACGGAAAGTGGCAGCATTTCTTTCGAAACCTTCGCTTCATCGTCGTTGACGAATCACATCACTATCGCGGTGTATTTGGTTCGCACACGGCACTTGTACTGCGCCGGATCTTACGAATCGCGCGCGCACTGGGCGCAGAGCCGGTTGTCATCGCCGCAAGTGCGACCAACGCGGATCCTGCCGGGTCGCTGACCCGGTTGATCGGCGCACCCGCCCGGTCCGTCGCCGAAGACACCTCTCCGCACGGTGAACGAACGGTCGCACTTTGGGAACCCGACTTTGTGCCGGCGGTCAGCGGCGAAAACGACGCACCCGTTCGACGGGCGGCCGGAGCCGACGCGGCTCGCCTGCTGGCAGATTTCGTCATCGAGGGCGCTCGAACGCTCTGTTTCGTACGTTCTCGACGCGGCGTCGAGATAACCGCCCGAACGGCACGCGACCTCCTCGCACGGGCGGCCCCCGACCTGACCGATCGGATCGGCACCTACCGAGCGGGCTATCTCGCCGACGACCGACGACGCCTCGAACGCGCCATCGCCAGCGGTGAATTGCTTGGTGTCGCGACGACGAACGCCCTCGAACTCGGCGTCGACATCAGCGGCCTGGACGCCGTCATCGTCGCGGGTTATCCCGGCACCGTCGCGTCATTCTGGCAACAGGCCGGACGGGCCGGGCGACGCGGCGAGGCATCGACGGTCGTCCTGGTCGCCCGCGACGACCCCCTCGACACCTACCTGGTGCATCACCCCGAAGCGCTGCTCGACAAGCCCGTCGAAGCCACCGTGATCGACCCGACCAACCCATACGTGCTTGATGCGCAATTGCTATGTGCCGCATCTGAACTACCGCTCAAAGACCAGGACATTGAACTCTTCGACGCTCACGACGCGGTCGAACGGCTCAGCGCCGCGGGCCTTCTCAAGAAGCGGCCAGCGGGCTGGTATGTCACTCCCGGACTTGATCCGCATTCCGACGTCGACATTCGAGGCGGCATCGGTGGGCAGGTGCTGATCGTCGATTCAACGACGTCGAGATTGCTCGGCACCATCGACACCGGTCGTGCGATGTCATCAATCCATGCCGGTGCCGTCCATATCCACCAGGGAGTCGGCTACGTGGTCGATGAGTTGGACCTCGATGAGGGCTTGGCCCTCCTGCATCCAGAAGAGCCGGACTGGACGACGTCGGCTCGCGAGATCACCGAGATCACTCTCACCAAAACCGTCGAATCCCAGCATTTCTCCGATCTCGCGCTGGCCCTGGTCGAGGTAGACGTCACACATCAGGTCGTCGGCTATCTTCGTAAGTCGTTAACTGGTGAGATCATCGACTCGGTGCCACTCGATATGCCCGAGCAGACGCTGCACACCCGAGCGGTGATGTACACGCTATCTCCCGACGCGCTCGAAGCGGTCGGCGTGAGCGTCGGCCAGTTTCCGGGAGCACTCCATGCCGCCGAACATTCCGCGATCGGCATGCTCGGGTTGGTCGCGACCTGTGATCGCTGGGATATCGGCGGACTGTCGACCAATATGCATCCCGATACCGGGCTGCCGACCGTATTCGTCTACGACGGCTATCCCGGCGGTGCCGGATTCGCCGATCGCGGCTATAGCGCCTTCGCGCAATGGATTACAGCGACCCGGGACGCCGTTTCCGCCTGTCGTTGCGAACGCGGTTGTCCTTCGTGCGTCCAATCACCCAAGTGCGGCAACGGAAATGAGCCGCTCGACAAGCGCGGCGCACTTGCCGTGCTCCGATTGCTGAGTCGGCTGGTTCAGCAGTAACACCCTAATCAACCGGGCCCGCACGAGCAGACGCGCTAGCTTCGCGGCTTCCCCAGCGCCCCAACGCTATATCAACGACTACTGTCACCAAAACGTCGTCGCCGATGACGTCGCAGCGACCGACCCGAGCGTCGATTCGCTGACGCCGCACCACGTCGGCAACCCGGTCGCACGCATCCTCGCCGGACACCTGAGAGACCGCACCACCCAACGCCGCGAGGTCGGCAGCCGACTGCGCACGATGACGACCGACGATCGTCGCGCCGACATAGAGCAGCAGTACGACGACTATCGTGAACGCACCAATTGCCCACGCACCCAATACTGTTGCCGATCCGTCGTCATCGGCCAGCCGACGAACCGGCATCGTCTCCACTGCTCTCCGCTGTGCCAGGTTCGCGTACCGCTGTGTCGGGTTCGCGTGCCGCTGTGTCAGGTTCGCGCGCCGCGAGGGCATAGGCGCGAATATCGACGCCTGGGAGCAACGCGACTCTTGTCTCTACGATCACCTCGATGAACTCCGCTGACGAATCATTCACCGAGATAGAGGCCCCCGCAGGCGCAACCCGCCCGCCAACCTCCCGAGCCGTCGCGTCGCCCGCAGCGGCGAGGCGTGCCACTTCACGCGCCGCATCGACGCAGCGCACCTGCGCCGAAACTGCCGACACCCCAACGATTCCCATCATCAGAACCGTGACGATCGCCGCTATCGCATAGGCCGACTCCACAGTTGACATTCCGGCATCGTCGTCGCGTAGACGCCGGGCTATTCGCACCACGCGTCTACCCCACCGATGTCGACAATGCTTTGGTGATGATGCCGGTCAACGCACTGACCACATTGTCACCCGTGACGACCGTGTACAGCAGCGCACCGAATGCTGCCGCGGCGATCGTTCCGATCGCGTACTCAGCGGTCGACATACCGTCATCCTCGACAATTAGCTTGCGCCACAGCGATTTCTGAATCATGATCCGTCCCCTCCCGCGGTTCGCCGATCGAACCATTCGATCATTAGACGCAGCGTCGGGCCGTTTGGATCCATCGAGGTTTGGGATGCGGAAATATCGTCCCCCTCAATGGGATTCGAGGGTATATTGCCCTTTGGAGGCGGTCAGGGGGATGAGATTTACTGTTGGCCGGCGAGGGTAGGTGGAGCGGAGGGGCAGGTCGGGTAGTTCGTCTCGCGGGGTCTCGATACACCGGCAGGCCCCCAAGCTCGCACGTCAGCACTCGACCAACGGGCGGGAGTATGTCCACATGGCGACAAATCGACCAGCGAAGTCAGAACATCGTGTTGTTATTTGCTGACTTCTCCGGGACCGGCTGAATTACGTCCCAGTGCTCCACGATTTTTCCATCCTTTACGCGGAAGATGTCGACTATCGCACTCCCCCGGTCATCGGGCCGTTCGGTGGCGTGGACATGCAAATAGACCAGGTCGTCGGTAGCCGCGCTGCGCACGATCCTCGACCGCTGCGCCGGATTATCCGCGAAGGACTTCTTGAAGAAGGATACGAACGGCGCCTTGCCATCGGGAACATTCGGATTGTGCTGGCGGTAGTCGTCGGCGACCACGCTCGCGGCCTCATCGACCTGATGCTCGTTGAAGAAACGATCGTAGAAATCAACCACCAGCTTCCGGTTGGCCTGCGTGGCATCGTCGGCCGAATGACTCGACGTCGGTGAGACAGCATCGTCGGTTCCACAGGCGAGCAGGAGTGCCGCGAGACCCACTACGGTGATTGCCAGCAGTACCACCCGTGGCGCGAGAGTCTTGGAAGCAGCGAAAGAACGAGTCATACTTGTCAGATTAAGAAGTCGATCAGCCGAAGTCATGGTGTTATGGCGTCAATCGATAGTCAAAATCAGCCATCGTCGATCCGGACCGTGCGATACAAGCCATCGGCGGCATCGACCGGTCCGGTTGAACTGCGCCGAATCGCCGACCTCGCGAAGGCTGCCGCGACAGGTGAGTTCACAGGCACCCAACGCCTGGGCTTCGACCTGATTCTCCACATCGAGTCCGGTCACACCACCCATGAGGTGGACTTCACGCGCTACCGTCTTGGCCCGGGCGACATCCTCTGGGCCCACACCGGGCAAGTCCAACAGTGGGGCGATATCCACGCCATCGATGGTCACGCACTCCTGGCCAACGCCGACGCGCTGGCACCTGGAACCCACGCGCTGCTCACGCAGCTCGGCGTGTATTCGCGGGTGCACTGGCCGGCGGCAGCCGGCGAAGATTCCGAGCTGTCCCAGATCTTCGACGCGATCAAGGCGTGCGCGGCGGTAGATGCCGACAACTCTTCTGCGGCGCGCGACATGGCTATCGCCCACCTCGCGACCGCGGCCATACTCGTGTTGGCTGAAGCCGAACACAGCGCATCATCGATCCGGCCGCCGCCGAACGAACGACTACAGCAGTTCCACACGGAGGTCGACCAGAATTTCGCAACCGACCGAACGGTTGAGGGGTACGCACAACGCCTGCATTGCTCGCCTCGCACACTCAATCGCCTGGTCCGCGATCAGACCGGCCGCTCCCCCAAAGACATCATCGACGACCGCGTCGCCCTGGAAGCGCGGCGTCGACTGGCGCATGAGGACGCGGGAGTAGCAGCCATCGCCCGGAGCCTGGGATTCGATGATCCGGCGAACTTCACCAAATTCTTTCGACGCCGGACCGGCTTAACCCCCGAACAATTCCGCAGCGGTTACCGACGCTGAGTTCACAGACCGCCAAGGACTGTCCCGGCCAGACCGATGACGACCGGAGCGATACCAAGACATACAAATGCTGGCAGAAAGCAAAGCCCGAGGGGCCCGCTGATTTTCACGCCGGCACGTTCGGCTGCGGCCAAAGCGGAGTCGGCGGCACGCTCACGAGCCCGCGCCGACAGGTCGGCCAACCCCGCTGACATCGATGACCCGGCTCGCGCCGAGCGTCGGGCGAGGACTGCCAATTCTCCGAATCCCTCAGTCTCCCTTTCCAACTCATACCATGCTTGATCCGCATCGGCGCCAAGTCCGAGCAAGTCAACCGAACGTCGTAGCGATGTGGCGAGCGACGGTGGCAATCCTCGCACTACCGCCAGTCCCGCCGTCCGCACTGGCAACCCGGCCCGCAGGCAGATGGCGAAGAGGTCGTATGCGGCAGCGATTTCAAATGGGTCGACGCGGCTTCGCGAAACTCCTATCCATCGCGGCTCATGCGTCGCGGAACGATACTCGATAACCCGGTATAGCCACCAACGCGGCGGGGGCCAGACCCACAGTGCGAGCGCACCTGCCAGCACCATGATCAGCATCGGCACTACCCCTGCGCCAGAACATGGTCGGCGATCCGCAGCGACCACCACACTCCCGCCGCACCGAGCGCGGTGCCGACGACGAGCAGTATGCCGCCGATTCCACCCCGGCACAGAACGACCACCGGCTGCGCGCCGAGTGCTTGCCCGAGCCCGATGCCGAGCACTGGAAGTAACGCGAGCACAGTTGCGGTCGCACGAGGGCCCGCGAGTCCGGCATTCGTCCGCGCGGCAAAAGACCTGCGCGAGTTGAGATCGGAACGAACCGCGTCGAGCAGATCCTTGATCGGAACACCGAATTCAGACGCGATTTCCCAGGCGAGCGCGACGCGTCGCCATTCGGGCTCGATCGAACTCCCCTGCCATCCAACGCCATTCCCGATCGATCCACCGAGCGCGGTCCGCGCGGCGATCGTCCGCAACCGTCTGGCGACCACCGAATGCCGTTCGGTGAGTTCCTGTCCGGCGAAGGCGAACGCCGCTGGCGGCGGTGTGCCGATGGACAATTCGGCGGAGATCGCCGACAGGGCTGCTGCCAGGGCCTCGCGCTCCTGTTCACCTCGGCTGCGGCGAACCAATCTGCGCCGCAGCCAGATTGACAGGGCGGTCAGGACCGCGGCAGACAGTCCGACCGAGGGCCCGACGGCCACCGCGAACCCTAGTGGAACAGCACCAAGGCCGACCACGCCGAGTCTTCGCGACTTCCGCGCCTCGCTGCCGACCACAGCGCCAAGGCGGTATCGCGACTTCGGCAGTGGCCACCACAGAACGCCGAACGCGCCCACCACACACCACAAGCCGCTCACCATGCCGACCGCCGGCTCAGGATCTCCTCCAGCAACGCGCGCCTGGTGGTGAATCCGCTCTCGCGACGCCAAACCGATTGCACCACAACAAGTCCGTCGGTACCTCGCTGAACCAGACCGATGTCGGACAGTCCACGGCTTCCGTCTGGGCGACGGGCGACACCAAGGACTATCTGTATGGCGGCGGCCAATTGGCTGTGTAACGCCATCCGGTCCATTCCGCCAAGCGCGGCAAGCGCTTCCATCCGAGCGGGTACCTCGGCTGGCGAGTTCGCGTGTAGGGTGCCCGCTCCGCCATCGTGACCGGTGTTCAACGCACTGAGCAGATCGACAACTTCGGCGCCGCGAACCTCTCCGACTACGATGCGATCCGGCCGCATCCGCAGAGCCTGCCGCACTAGGACGCGCATCGGTACCTCGCCTACGCCTTCGACATTCGCCGTGCGCGCAACCAGCCGAACCAGATGCGGATGGGCTGGCGCCAGCTCCGGCGCATCCTCGACGCACAGCACCCGCTCGGCCCGATCAACGATACCGATCAGCGCGCTGAGCAGAGTCGTCTTGCCCGCACCGGTACCACCCGAAATGAGGACGGTGAGACGAGCTCGCACAATCTGGCGCAGTACGTCGACTACCTCACCGGGCACCGCGCCGCGTCTGACCAACGCGCCGAGATCCTGTGTGGCCGAACGAAGTACCCGTAGCGACAGACAGGTGCCATCCGGCGATATCGGTGGAATCACGGCGTGTAGCCGCACCGTATATCCGCGGCGCCCGACGTTGGCAAGGTGCCCATCGACCCACGGCTGCGCGTCATCCAGCCGCTTGCCCGCGCTCAATGCCAGCCGGGTGGCCAACCGGCGCACCGCCGACTCATCGTCGAATTCTATTGGCACCAGCTCCAATCCAGCCCCCCGGTCAACCCACACTCGCCTGGCCCCGACGAGAATATCGGCGATATCCGGCTCAGCCAAGAGTTCCTCCAACCGCCCCGCTCCTACCAGTTCGGTTTGAAGAAAACGCAGCGCCGCAAGCAGGTCGGTGTCACCGAGTACGCCACGGGACTCAGATCGAATCGCGTCGGCGATGAGCGCGGCGGTCGGAGTCCGGGCATCCGAGGCCAATCTGTTGCGCACCCGCTCGAGTAGCGCTTCCCGGTCCGCCGCGGGCGTCGGCTCTACAACAGTCACCCGGCCACTCCGTTCGCCCGTATCGCCCGCGCGACGACGTCACTCGCGGCGTGCCGCAACGGTTTTCGCATGAGTCGTGCCAGCGGAGCAGATTCGAGTCGCGCCGGCAAGCGGGGGTCGGGCCGATAGGCGGTGAGCAGCCGGACGTCGACGGCTCGCGCGACCTCGTGCGCCCGCAACCCGCCGAGTGTCGGCCCGCGTACTGCGACTTCGACGGCAGACATCGCGCCGAGTAGATGTGTCCGCACCGCTCGCGCTGCTGCGACCGCGACGACGCTGGCGCCGGTCACCACCACGACCACATCGACACCCGCCAGGGCCGCCCTCGTCAGTTCGACGTCAACGCGCGGCAAGTCAACGATCACGATGTCGCCCGCGGCCCGCCCGGCGTCGATGACCGCACTTAGCGCCGCAGGCGCGATAGGCCGTGGATCATCGCGGCGGGCGACGAGTACCGACACTCGGTCACTCGCTTTTGGAAGCGCGTCATGTAGTGCGGCAGAGGCGATTTGACCAGTTGATGCCGTCAAGTCCTGCCACCTCAGTCCGTCGACCGCCTCGACACCGAGAGTCAGATCAATCCCGGCTCCAACCTCGTTGGCATCGACGAGCAGCGTATGTCGTCGGGCGCCGGCCACCAATGCGCTCGCAGCGGCCAGAACCGTCGCACCGGCGCCTCCGTGCCCGCCGACGATCGCGACCGCACAGCCGGCCGCGACCCGGGGCATCCGACTCTCGGTGAGATGCCGTACCAGTCCCGCTTCGTCGCCTGGCAGTTCGAAGGCAGCGCCAACGCCCAACTCCACCCCGGCCCGCCATACGCGCGCGGACTCGGCAGCCGACGCCACCAACACCACACGATCGCGGCGCGGCATCGAATATTCTTCTAGCGCAAGCATATTCGATGGATCGACGATAGCCGCTCGACTCGATCGCCACGCTCGCCCGCATGACATGACGTCGGCGGCGATCAATTGATACCCCGCTGCCGCGGCGCATTGGGCCACACTGTCCCGCAAATCGTCGGAAACCAGCGCCAGCAGGTCGTCGTCCATGAACACCAGTGTCACTGGCGGACACCCAGCTATTGCCGCACAGAGCCTTTTGGCGGCGTTTGTGTGGACAGCCGCCGAACCTGTGGACTATCCGGTAAACGGCGGCACCACAGCACACGGCACCTTTACCGGATGCTCCGGATCCAGTGCGTTGAGGGCCAAATATGCCGCACGCCGAGAACCGGCGATCGCCATATGATCGCTGTAATCGGTTGCGCAAGAGTCCTGTACGACGATATTGCGCACCGACTCGCCTGGACGGCCCGGCACCTGACCACTCGTATAGGGAATCACCGCTTCGTCGTAGCGAGTAGAAATATTGGTGTAGTCGATACCCGCCACATACGGTGATCCGCCCGTCCAGACAGCATCGTTGGTCTTCGAACCCGGCATCATCTGCGAACATGCGGTGCAGACCGGCACCCAGCGATCACCGCCCGTCAGCCGACCCAGATACCGGCTCGGGGGAGCGAAAAGATCGCCGCCGGTCCCCCGCCAGAGCGGCGCCAACGATACGTACTTGGTCACGAACTTCGCTCCGCCGAGCTTCTTAAGGTAGTACGACGGCATGTAGGTTCCCTGCGAATGTCCAATGATGTCAACGGTTTTCGCGCCCGTCGTGGCAAGTATCCGCGCTACGAATCTTTTCAGCTGCGCTGCCGATGCCGGGATCGGACCCATCCCACCGACTGCGGTAGCCGGCCACGGCAACCCGGCGATGGCTCCATAGGTCAACGCGAAAACGCAATAGCCACGATTCGCCAACATCGGAACATATGCGCCCCAGTTGGTAGTCCGGGCACCACCGGTGCCGTGTACCAACACGACCGGACGCGGATGGGCCGACGTCGGCTTGCAGGTGAAATCATTTGAGCCCGGCAATGATCCGCCGGGATGAGTGAGTTCATAAGGGATACCGCCGAAGAAGTTGTAGTTCTCCTGGAGTCTGTTCGACGGTGCCGCGCCCGCGGAGCCCGTGCCGCCGAGTACCACCGCGAACACCGCCGCGGATACGATCAGGGATAACGCTCTACGGTCGGATATGCACTTCATATATGGACGCTCCTCGACGGGTCACAGACCTTGGTGACGCTAGCCGGACGCGCCGAGGTATGCGGACAGAATGACAAATCTGTCTCAAATGAGGAGAAAAGACCAGGAAACACCCTAGAAAGGGGACGACCCCGGCCAGGGGGGGAGGAGGCCGGGGTCATCGCGTTTCAGCCCCGGGGGGTCGGGCTGAAAGGCCCCGGTGAAGACCGGGTAACCAAGACTATACACACGGCCAGAGAATGATTGCAACTACAACCAAGTTGGGCGATCCGCGGCTACGGAAAGGCGCGCGTTGACGGATTCCGGGACGTACGCTGACCTGGTGACCAACCAGTCGGCACCCTGGAATGCGCCGCGAATTGCCGCCTTTTTCGACCTCGACAAAACTGTCATCGCCCGTTCGAGTGCGCTCGCGTTCACTCGCCCGTTCTACGCCGAGGGCCTGATCAACCGACGGTCGGTGTTGAAGTCTACCTACGCGCAACTGATGTTCCTACTCACCGCTGCCGATCATGACCAGGTCGAGCGACTGCGCGCACACGTCACCGACATGTGCCGCGGCTGGGACGTCGAGCAGATCACCTCGATCGTCTCGGAAACTCTGCACGACATCGTCGAGCCACTCGTCTTCGCCGAAGCAGCCGAACTAATCGCTTCGCATCAGGCCAAAGGCCACGACATCGTATTGATCTCGGCGTCGGGTATCGAAATGGTCGAGCCGATCGGCGAAATGCTCGGCGTCGACGCTGTTCGCGCGAGCCGGATGAAGGTGGTCGACGGCCACTACGCCGGTGAGCTGGAGTTTTACTGCTACGGCGATGCGAAGGCTGTCGCGATGTCCGAGTTGGCCGAGTCGGCCGGCTACGACCTTGATGCCAGCTACGCCTACTCCGACTCGATCACCGACCTGCCGATGCTGCTCGCGGTTGGGCACCCGACCGCGGTGAACCCCGATCGCGGCCTCCGCAAAGAGGCGGCCGATCGTGGCTGGCCGATCCTCGCCTTCGATCGACCGATCGCGCTCAGCGGTCGGCTGCGCGAGAATCGGACCGCGATCGCGGCAGCGTCGGCGGCGACCGGAATCAGCGTCGCCGCGGTGGGCGCACTGGTCTATTACGGCTGGTGGAGGCGACGCGAGTCGGCTTGAGAAAACTCGTGACGCACAACGCTTGATGTGATCTGCCTCACGGTGTACAAAAGGTGTTACGGAAACCTCGGAAGGCCAAGTCCGACCCGGAAGAGAAGGATCGAACTCCCTCGCCGAGCACTCCCAGCACGGGCGGCAAGCACCCACGCGGGGCACGCCGCAATAAGGCAAAAGCGTTGTGCGCCTGCGAAACTGCGGTCGAGGTCGACATCGACTCGCTCTCCCTCGCCGAGGCGATACCCACAACCCACCAAGCACGCTTGGTAACTTGAGTCCGTGCTACGCGGGCGGCGATCTGGATCACCAGAGCGTCGCCCGCAGTGCGTTGTCGGGAAGGATCGCGGCGTTAGCCACGCGCCGCGTCGGCGATTGAGCCGGCCTCGACCGCACCGGCCTCCAACGCCTCGCAGGTCAACAAGATCCAACGTCGCAGCCCCTCGGGTGTTCCGGCGGCAAAATCCGTTGCAGCAGAATGATATTCGACGACTTTTCGGAACCATGTCACCTCGGGGACGCCGAGATTATGTGGGTCGAGCCCGGACGACACACATACGAGCCTGGACGCCCCACGCGCCACCACCCCGTTTGCCTCGCCGAACGGCGCCAGTGACAACAGTTCGCCATGCACCACCGCGGCGAGCACTGGCGCCGCCACCGACGTTCCGCCAGTAATCAATTGGCCGAGTAGTTCGAGCCGTTCGCCGATCGCCGCGTCATCGCGCGGCCGACCGAGTTGGTCGGCGTCATCGACGAGATCGGCAGCTGCGAGCATATGTAGTCGGGCGAGCGCCTGCATCGGCGCACGGCGGAAGACTGCGGTCAACGGTTCAAGCGCGTCGCCGTCGAGCGCCTGCGCGACGCGCATCGCCCCGGCGAGGACCGGATCGTCGAAGTCGCCGTCGCGGCGCAATTCGACACTGCCGCCGTCAATGGCCGCGGACGACCGGCCGCCGCGCCACGACGCTTCGGTCGACGTATTGACCCAACCACGCAGGTTCACCGGATGTCGGTGCACGGCGCTCAATGTGTCGCGAGCCTTCTCTGCTGCGTCGGCGACGCCGGGCAGATCGAGGAGCGGGGCGAGCGGGTCCGGGCGAGCGGAGCGACGGGGAATGTCCGGGCGAGCGGAGCGACGGGGAATGTCCGGGCGAGCGGAGCGACGGGGAATGTCCGGGCGAGCGGAGCGACGGGGAATGTCCGGGCGAGCGGAGCGACGGGGAATGTCCGGGCGAGCGGAGCGACGGGGAATGTCCGGGCGAGCGGAGCGACGGGGGAAGTCGGGGGGCACAGTTGGTCAGGGTACCGACGGTTGGGGAGCGGATAGTTTCCAATACTGTCCAAACAGGTGGTGCGACGACCGCTCGTCGCATGACCTCGACCGTTCGCCGTACACAGCCGCTATCAGGCCGTGACGACGCAGCTAACTCGATGCAGCGGCATCGGCTAGTGACTACTCTCACAGTGTGCGTGAATGGCGGCGCGTGTTCACACGCCACCACGTATCGCCGCTCACCTTGTCCCACCGATCCCCGAAAGGCCCAGCCTGCAATGTCTGCTTCGCCCGACGTCTACCCACCTTCGCCGGAATTCACGGCACAGGCCAACGCCACTGCCGCACTGTACGACCGGGCCGACGCCGATCGGCTGGAATTCTGGGCCGAGCAAGCCCGCCGGCTCGATTGGGATACCGATTTCGAGCAAGTCCTCGACTGGTCGAATGCGCCCTTCGCCAACTGGTTTGTCGGCGGAAAACTCAACGTGTCGGTCAACTGCGTTGACCGCCACGTCGCAGCGGGTAAGGGCGATCGAGTTGCCATCCACTGGGTCGGCGAGCCCGGCGATTCGCGTGACATCACCTACGCGGAATTACTCGCCGAGGTCAGCCGCGCGGCCAACTATTTCACCGCGATCGGTTTACGGGCCGGCGATCGGGTGGCCATCTATATGCCGATGGTTCCCGAAGCATTGATCTCGATGCTCGCCTGCGCCCGTCTTGGCCTGACCCACTCGGTGGTCTTCGCCGGTTTCTCGGCGGCGGCGCTGCGATCACGCGTCGATGACGCGAGCGCGAAACTCGTCATCACCACCGACGGCCAGTACCGCCGCGGCAAGCCGGCCGATCTGAAGATCAACGTCGACGAAGCGCTCGGATCCGGCGACGACGCCGCGCCTTCGGTCGAACACGTCCTGGTGGTGCGCCGCACCAATCACGACACGAATCTGCCGTGGGTCGACGGTCGCGATGTCTGGTGGGATGACACCGTCGGCGAATCGTCGGATCACCATGAGCCACAAGCCTTCGACTCCAACCACCCACTGTTCCTGCTGTACACCTCTGGCACTACCGGCAAGCCAAAGGGCATCGTCCACTCGTCAGGCGGCTATCTCACCCAGACCAGTTACACCTTCCACAATGTCTTCGACCATAAGGAAGGTCGCGATATCTTCTGGTGTGGCGCCGATATCGGATGGGTCACCGGCCACTCCTATATCGTCTACGGTCCGCTCTCCAACGGCGCGACCGAAGTGGTCTACGAGGGAACGCCCAATACGCCGAATGAGCATCGGCATTTCCAGATCGTCGAAAAGTACGGCGTGACAATCTATTACATGGCGCCGACGTTGATCCGGACCTTCATGAAGTGGGGGCGCGATATCCCCGACGCCCATGACCTGTCGTCGATCCGGCTACTCGGCTCGGTCGGCGAGCCGATCAACCCCGAGGCATGGCGCTGGTATCGCGACGTCATCGGCGGCGGCACCGCGCCCATCGTCGATACCTGGTGGCAAACCGAAACCGGATCGATCATGATCTCCCCTCTACCCGGCGTTACCGATGCCAAGCCGGGTGCCGCGATGAAGCCACTACCGGGTATCTCGGCGAATATCGTCGATGACAACGCGAACCCGGTCACGCATGGCGAACAGGGTTACCTCGTCCTCGATCAACCGTGGCCGTCGATGCTGCTCGGCATCTGGGGCGACGACGAACGCTTCATCGAAACCTACTGGTCGCGGTTCGCCACGCAGGGGTGGTACTTCGCCGGTGACGGCGCCCGCTATGACGACGACGGCGCGCTCTGGGTCCTCGGCCGGGTTGACGACGTGATGAATGTTTCCGGCCACCGCATCTCCACCGCCGAAGTGGAATCGGCGCTCGTCGGCCATTCAGGCGTAGCCGAGGCCGCGGTGATCGGTGCCGCCGACGACACCACCGGCCAAGGCATCGTCGCATTCGTCATCCTGCGCGAAGGCGTCGAGAACTCCGGTGCCGCACTAGTCGCCGAACTTCGCGAACAGGTCGCGGTGGAGATCTCGCCTATCGCGAAACCTCGTGAAATCAACGTCGTGCCGGAACTGCCCAAGACACGCTCGGGCAAGATCATGCGACGCCTGCTCAAGGACGTGGCCGAGGGTCGGGAACTGGGCGATACATCGACACTGGTCGATCCGTCGGTATTCGAGGCAATCCGCCAGAAACGCGCTTAACCTAACATTCGCAATAGTGAACGACATGGCGGCGGGACTGCTAGGCTCGCCGCCATGTTGTTAGGGGCGGAACGGGATTGGACGCGGACTCTCGCGCTGATCGCAATGGTGCTTTGCGTTGTTGGACTCACATCGTGCATGACGAATCCCGCGACCTCATCAAGTTCATCGTCGACTCCGCGATCAATGTCGGTCTACGGTTCGACGTCGCCATCGAATTCGTCGTCGGTGCCGAGTTCTGCACCACGAGCGACGGGCGGCTATCTGGCCACGACAACCCGTTCGACCGGCTCGACCGGCAGCCTTCGATACGACATCGCGGTGCCACGGGTTATCGGCGGCAAACCGCGTATCGCCGCCCTCTTCAACCGAGCAACGAGCACTCGGTCCCACGATTTCGTCATGAAGTTCAGCGGCCGTCCTCCAGTCACCACCGTCAACGACAGCAAACTCGACTCAACCGAGCACACACGGGTCGCTACGATCACCGATCGCGTCATCGCCGGCGTATCCATCTACCTCTGGTACACGGCCGGTGCCGCGCATCCCAACTTCGATGTCACCACCGTCGTAGTCGATGCGGCCCGGGCCCGACTGATTGACCGCGACGAGCTGTTCAGTGACTGGGCTCGGGCGAGAACCCGGCTCGCTGAGCTCGCACCCGCATATGACCCATCGGGACGGCTACGTCGATCACCACCGACCAGTTACGATCCTCCCGCGTGGATACCGACTGCCGACGGATTACGCGTCTACATGGCGGTCCCGCATGCCATCGGAGATTATGTGCCGGTGACAATCCCGTGGTCGCAGATACGATCGGAGATCGCGCCGGAGTTACGTGAGACGGTCGGGGCCGGATGAAAACGATTGCGGCGATATCATTTTCGTTAGTGCTCAGTGTGCTGTTGAGCAGTTGTAGCGACCGAGGACTTCCCCACGCCGCGCCGGCGACTACCTCTACCGTGAACGATTTCGTCCCCGACGGCCGTGGCCCCACTACCGACCTCGATCGCACCGCACTCGACGGGCAGGCACTGCGCCGGATAATCGCCGACGGATACGACTCTCGGTGGACTCGTGACTACAGACATTCACCCTTCACATCGGAGTCGTCGAACAGTTACGAATGTCCAGCGACGCTGCTGGGCACCTCCGACGCCTTCCCCACGGGATATCGTGAGTACTCCGAGGTCCACGACGCCACCGGGCCCAATAACGCGGGTATCAGCCAATTCATGGTGCGATACGCATCAGCCACCGCCGCGCGACAGCGATACCGGGCGATTACTGCGGCAGCCGCGAGGTGCGACTCGCTCGACTCTGTCCATGTCGACCGCATGCCAGCCTCCTGGCGCTTCTACAGCAACACCCTTCAGCAACCGATCGGGCCATTCCACACGTCATACGCGATCATCACCGTCGGAGACCTTGTCTGCGCATCAACTGCCCGGACCCCCTCTCGCGACGACGTCATCACTATCACGACCCGGCTATGCGGCGCGTAACGACGACGGCCGCTTGCGACGCGGAGCGCCGCACAGATCAAACCCTGCCCCCGCGACCGCGCTGCGGCATGGCAACATAAACCCCAATACCCGAGCAACGGAGGATTCTGTGAACCCCAGCAACTCGGCCGGCCAGGGGAACGAAGCCGGTCGGCAGCCATATTCGGTCCCATCGATTCCGCTGACCGACGCCAACGTCGGCGCGAACGGCGAACCGACGATCGGCAATCTGGTCAAAGAGGCGACCGCCAGTGCATCGACGCTATTCCGCTCCGAGGTCGCGCTGGCCAAGGCCGAATTGGTCGCGGAAGGCAAGAAGGCCGGTATCGGCGCCGGGCTGCTTATCGTCGCCGCGGTCATGGTGCTCTACTCAAGCTTCTTCTTTTTCTTCTTCCTGGCTGAGGTCCTGTCCGAGTGGGTGTGGCGCTGGGCGGCCTTCGGCATCGTCTTCCTGCTACTGATCGGTGTTTCGATCCTCGCCGCGCTGATCGGCTATATCGTGTTCCGGCGGATGCATCCGCCGCGCAAGACCATCGAGTCGGTCAAGGAAGTTCGGTCGGTTGTGCCGTCCGGACTGGGCCATTCGACGACGTCGGCGACCACGCCGGAGATCTCGCATCCGGGTATTCCACCCGCTCGGGATCTTCATAAGCGCGACTGACCCCGGTGCCGGCGCCCGATCCTTCGACGGTCCGGTTCGACGGGCCGTGGCATCACTTCGACGTCCGCGCGAACGGCGTTCGATTCCACGCGGTCGAGATCGACGGGCGCCAGGTGGCCGACCGGCCACTGGTCTTGCTACTGCACGGATTCGGTGAATTCTGGTGGAGCTGGCGTCACCAGCTGGCCAGCCTGACCGATGCCGGCTACCGCGCGGTCGCCGTCGACCTACGCGGCTATGGCGATTCGGACAAACCGCCACGCGGCTACGACGGCTGGACCCTCGCCGGTGATGCCAACGGAATGATCCGCGCGCTCGGCCACACCGAGGCCGCGCTGATCGGTCACGCCGACGGCGGGTTGGTCAGCTGGGCGACGGCGATCCTGCACCCGCGCATGGTGACCCGGATCGGCGTGATCGCGTCGCCCCATCCGCGAGCGCTCCGTCATTCGGTACTACTCGACCCCGAACAGCGCAGCGCCTTCCTCGGCGGATTCCTGCACAATCAGTTGCCCCGGCTCGGCGAACGGCGGCTGACCCGCGCCAATGGTGCGTATATCGCCCAGTACTTCGAGGAGCGAGCGTCGGAGCGCTGGAAGCACACCGCCGAATTCACCGACGTTGTCGAACGTAATCGGTCAGCCGTGCAGATACCGGGTGTCGCCTACTGCAGCCTGGAGTATCGACGCTGGGCATTCCGCTCCCAGTTCCGTCCGGACGGATTCCGGTTCATGGAGTTGATGGATCGGAAATTATCGATCCCGGTCCTCGCGTTACGCGGGCGCGACGACCCGTTCGTGATGGACGGGCTGATGGCCGCCAGTCACAACTGGGCGACGCAGATGGACTACCGGCAGGTGCCGAACGCTGGTCATTTCGCGCATCAGGAACAACCCGACCGCGCGAACGACATGATCGTGAATTGGCTCGCGACCTGACTCGCGTCAGCCGCTGACGCACATCCCGGTACTCATCTCGGTCGTCGAATCGCTTCCCTGACTGACCGCGCTCTGCACCTGTTTGGCGGTGAGGATGAATCCCGTCTCGTCGGCCGGATTCTCCGACGCGCCAAACACGAGGCCGAGCACGTCACCGTCGGAGTTGATCATCGGCCCGCCCGAGTTGCCCTGCCGGATCTGTCCGCGCGCGGTGTAGACCTCGCGGGTGACGCGTCCGGTTTGATAGATATCCGGGCCGGCAAGGTTGATAGTTCCGCGAATACGCAACGGGCTCGCGGTGAACGGACCGTCTTCCGGGTACCCCAGCGCGATCGCGTCGTCGCCGCCCTTCGCCGGTGAGTCGGCGAAACGCATTGTCGGCGAACGCAGTCCGGGGACATCGAGTACGGCGATGTCGTTTTCGGGGTCGAAGTAGACGACCGTCGCCGAACGTCGGACGTTGGTCGAACTGATGACGGCCAGGCTGCGAGTACCAGCGATCACGTGCGCATTAGTCATGACGCGTTCGGGTGAGATGACAAAGCCGCTGCCCTCAAGGGAGCGTTGACAACTCGGCGCTTCACCGCGGATCTTCACGACGCTGCGTCGGGCCTGAGCCACCGCGGGCAGTCTGGTCAACGCGGTATCGGGCGGATCGACCGAAGCCACCGGCGCGGTGCCGAACGGCCCGATGACCTCGGGCAGGCCCGAACTCTCCAGCAGATTGGAGAACTCATTGGGAATATCGCGAAGCCATTGCGGCGCAATATCTTCGACGAGGCCAAGAGTCTTGGAGTCGTCAACCGCGTCAACGAGGGATGGCTGAGCGGAATGGCTGATCGGGATCGACAGCAACCACGCCGCGGCGAATACCGCGACCGCTTGCAGGACTGCCCCGACCACGCTGTCGAGTTGGCGTAATACGGGCAACCGCAGCGATCCGCGCGCCGCACGGCCAAGCACCATCCCGGCGACTTCACCGATCACGACTAGCAGCAGCAACAGACCGATCCCGACCACCAGCCGTACTGTCCGATCGTCGAACTGCGAAATGAGCCGTGGCGCAAGCAGAATCCCGGCGATCGCGCCGAGCACCACTCCGAAGAAGGCCAGTGCCGATGCGACGGCCCCCTGCCGGAAACCCGACGCGGCGGCGATCACCGCGAGGGCGATCACGATGATGTCGACCCACATACCCCCGCTCACCGGGGATGTCCTTCGACGTCGGCCGACCGCGCGGCAGCCGCTATCGCGTCCTCGAGCGGTCGGACGTCGGCATGATCCCACGGCACATCCCACCCCGCGGCGTCACTGATCGCGGCGAGGAGGCCGCCGGTGAAACCCCACACCAGTAGGCCGTCGACCATGAAAGCCGGGCCTTTGTACACACTTCCGCCCATTACCTTGCGCTGCACCTGGAATCGGTTCTCCGACGACAACAACTCCCGCAGATTCACTCGGGCGACCAACGCTGTCTCACCGGCATCGACGGCGTAGACCTCACCGGGAGCATGCCAATAACCGATCACCGGCACTACGTCGAAACCCGACGGCGGCACCGGGAAGCTGGGCAGCGCGGCGAGAACTTTGACAGCAGACGCGTCGAGCGCGGTCTCCTCGGTGGCCTCACGTAGCGCGGTCTGCACTGGAAACGATTCGCCCTCGTCATGCGCTCCACCGGGGAACGCGACCTGGCCACTGTGTTGCCGCAATGAACTGGCTCGCTGCAACAGCAGGACTTCGGCGTCGGCGGGTAGACCACCCGGGTAGGTGGGGTCGAAATCCCAACCTCCGGCGAAAAGCACCAGCACCGCCGCGGCCCGACGACGGCCGCCTCGCAACATCATCGCGATCCGTGTTCTGTCGCCGCCACGATTGTTGACGCTGTCGCTGACCGCGGTGACATTGCCGGTCAGCGTTCGAAGCCACGGAGGAATCTCGGCGTCGGCGACGAGCGGCCCCGGCACCACCGCTGCCGTTTGCCCCCGGTCGGTCATGTGCGAACTCCCAAGTTGGTTTCGACAGCAGCTGCGACGGCATCGGTGCTTTCGAAGATCTGCGGCAGTACCTTGGCAACCGTGCCGTCGGCGCGAACGAGAATCGTCGACGGGAACACTTTGGGAGCCGACAGGGCGGCAGCGACCTGGGCCTTAGTATCGAGGATTGTCGGCAGTGTGATGCCGAGTTCGGTGAGGAACTTCAAGATGAGAAATGGGCTACGCGAGCCGTCGACCGCGTGGACGGTCAATACCGTGATGGAATCGCCCGCACGTTTCGCGTAGTCCTGGAGCACCGGCAGCTCCCGCCGGCATGGCAGGCACCACACCGCCCACATGTTGATCAGCATCGGCTTACCCGCGGTGCCTGCGCCGACATCGTAGGAGGCCGCCGTTGCCAGGCACGGAACGGTGACTCCGGCCAACGTCGACGTCGGCCCGACCGGCGATCCGCCATTCGGGCAGTCGGCCAGTCTGGCTTGCGCACGTGCCCGCGCCAACTCCGCGTCGGCCACGGGAGCGTCGGTGACCCTCGCACCGGACGACGGTTCCGCCGTCGGGGTCGCCGTTGGCATCGGGTCATTCGACCGTGGCCAGATCGCGACGATCAACGCGATCACCGCGACGATGAAGACAATTGTCCAGCGCAAGGCCGGCGCCGACCACCAGCGCTGATTCTCGACTTCGGTCACTGTGCCGCGACCCCCGCCAACTCCAGCAGATGCTCGGTCTCGGGCCCTTTGACCAGCTTGGCCGCCTCAAGTTTGTCCAACGGCCCCTCACCGGCCGACGGGCAATCCTTCGCCAGGACGCACACTCCACACGCTGGTTTGCGCGCGTGGCACACGCGTCGCCCGTGGAAGATGATCCGATGCGACGCGTTGGTCCACTCTTTGCGTTCGATCAACTCCCCGACGGCCCGCTCGACCTTCACCGGGTCGGTCTCCTGGGTCCACCCCCATCGTCGCACCAGACGTCCGAAATGGGTATCGACGGTCAGCCCCGGCACACCGAAAGCGTTGCCCAGCACCACATTCGCGGTCTTGCGGCCGAATCCCGGCAACGTCACCAGTTCCTTGAGCGTGCCCGGCACCTCCCCGTCGAATCGCTCGACGAGCGCCTGACCGAGACCGATGATCGATGACGTCTTGTTGCGATAGAACCCCGTCGACCGGATCATTTCCTCGACCTCGGCGCGATTGGCACCCGCGTAGTCGGCCGCGGTGGGATATCGCGCGAATAGTGCCGGAGTCACTTGATTGACGCGTACATCGGTGCACTGGGCGGACAGGATCGTCGCCACGGAAAGGTCGAGCGGCGTCGTGAAATCGAGTTCGCAGTACACATTCGGGAAGGCCACTTTCAGTGTCCGGTCCATCCGTCGGGCCCGACGCACCAGACCTAGCGGTGTCTCGGCGTCGCGGGCGCGGCCAACGCGAGCAGCACCGGCATCGCTACGGGGATTGGCTACAGTACGGCTCGAACTCACCTGTCTAGAGTACTGACGCGGCGCACCTTCTCCTGGCCAAGGGCGAAAACGTGACTTCACGCGAAACGGCGACATCGGTCACGGTAGGTAACAATGCTGTGACGACGACGATGCCAGGTAGGCATCCGCGCCCGAGGTTGTGTTAACTGTTCCCCATGCAAGGTCTCGCCGCGGTGCTCTTCCCAGCCATGCTGATGCTGTTCGCACTGACGATGGAGAAGGTGCAGGCGCGCATCGACCGGACCACCGAGACGGTCTCCGACGAGCAGGTCGATGAAATCCTTCAGGCCGCGCAATCGCAGGCATCCGCTCCTGATGAGGTATCGCCATCGACTCTCGACGATCTGCGCAGTCGGCGCGCGAGTTGATTACCGCGAATATTTCGGCGCGACGCGTTCGAGTGTGATTGCCACCTAGTGACCTATTCAACACATATGCTGGGACGAGAGTACCCTTGCACGGTGTTCTTCTCACCGACCATTTCGGCCGGACGAGTGCGCCTAAATCAGAAAGGTTCCAGGTGGAGGAAGTACTAGCGCGGGCCGGCATATTCCAGGGTGTCGAACCCACAGCGGTTGCAGCGCTGACCAAACAACTCCAGCCGGTAGATTTCCCCCGCGGTCACGTGATCTTTCACGAGGGTGAACCCGGCGATCGGCTATACATCATTCTGTCCGGCAAGGTGAAAGTCGGCCGTCGCTCACCTGACGGACGCGAGAACCTGCTGACGATCATGGGTCCGTCGGATATGTTCGGCGAGTTGTCGATTTTCGATCCGGGTCCGCGTACGTCGTCGGCGACGACGGTCACCGAAGTGCAGACCGTGTCGATGGACCGGGACGCACTCAAGGCGTGGATCAAAGATCGCCCCGAGATCGCCGAGCAGTTGTTGCGCGTGTTGGCCCGCCGCCTGCGTCGCACCAACAACAACCTCGCCGATCTCATCTTCACCGACGTTCCCGGCCGGGTCGCCAAGCAGCTGCTTCAACTGGCTCAGCGCTTCGGCACTCAAGAGGCCGGCGCACTGCGAGTGACCCACGACCTCACGCAGGAAGAGATCGCCCAGCTGGTCGGAGCTTCCCGCGAGACGGTGAATAAGGCGCTCGCCGATTTCGCTCAGCGCGGCTGGATCCGGTTGGAGGGCAAGAGTGTCCTCATCGCCGACTCCGAGCGGCTCGCTCGTCGCGCGCGCTGACATTCTCTAACGCGATCAGGCCCCATCGTCATCGACGGTGGGGCCTGATTCTATTTTCGAAGCTATTCCTCGCGGAGATACTCCAACTGCGCCTTGACCGACATACGTGCGGCCGGCCACACCTTCTTGTCGACGTCGGCGTAGACCTTGCGCACAATCTTCATCGGCTTCGCCTTATTGGCGCTGACACCGAATTCGTCTAACGCCGCCCGGATCTGGTCGATTCGTTCTTCTCGATGCGATTTGTAGTAGCGCGCGACGGGAATCAGATCCGGATGGTCGGGGCCGTGTCCGGGCAGGAGCACGCAACCCTCCCCTTCGACGATGAGCCGGTTCAGGGAGTTCAGGTAGTCGCGTAGACCGCCGTCGCGCGGGTCGAGCACTGTCGTGCCGCGGCCGAGGATCGTGTCACCGGTGAGCATGGCGCGCTGACCGTCGTATTCGACGATGAAGCTCACCGAGTCACCCGAATGCCCTGGAGTGAAGAGAACGGTGATGGTGAGTCCAGCTGCTTCGATGACTTCTCGGTCAGTCAACGGCTCGGCCCCGCGGCAGTGTTCGTCGAGCCGCGCGCGTACTGGGGCGCCGGTCAATTTGTGTATCCGTTTAATCGCACCGGTGTGGTCGAAATGCCGGTGCGTTATCAAGGTCAGGACGACGTTGCCCTGTGCGACGACGTTCTCCACATGCGCTCGATGCTTCGGCGGCCCCGGGTCGACGACGACGCAGTCGGGGTGGCCGGGAGCCCGCAGGATCCAGGTATTGGTGCCATCGAGTTCCATCACGCCCGGGTTATGACACAGCAGCACCGACGCGAACGGCGTCACCACACGCGGCGTCTCGTAGGCCGGATGGGTAAGAGTCGCGGAATCCGTTGCCGCAGAATCATTGTCGGCGGAGCTGTTATCCATGCCATCGAGCCTAACTCAGCGCCGGGCCGCGGGCGGGTTCGTAGACGTCGGCGATTGCTCAGAATCGAAGTAGTCCGCTGGAGCCCACGGGTTGCCGCGACGTCGTCAGCGGATCTCGGGTGGGGCGCGGCGGCCGCACGGTCGGCTTGTCGGCCCGGACATATTTGAGGCGAGCGATTGCCACCCCGGCCAGGCACAGCGCCCCGCCGACCAGTCCCGCCGTCCCCGGCCCTTCGGAGAGGAAGATCCACGACCCGGCGATCGACAACGCGGGCACCGCGTAGCTCGCCGAGATACTCAACCCCGCCGGCGTATGGGCCAGTGCATATGCCCAGAGCAGGAATCCGGCGGCCGTCGGGGCGAGCCCGAGGTAGACGACGCCAACGGTGCTGCCGACCGGTGCCGCGGTCAATTCCCGGATCAACGTCAACGCGTAGGGTGCCAAGACGATCGCGCCTACCGCGCAACCCAACGCCGTCGCGGTCAGCGGGTCAGTCTTCGCCAAGACCAGTTTCTGCGCGATCACGCTGATTCCGTAGAGGAGGGCCGCGGCGATTGCCAATGCGACACCGATGCGGTCATGCCGCCCTGGCCCGGACAGTGCGATTATCGCGGCGCCGGCAAAACTGACCGCGATCCCGACCATCAGCAGTGGTGGAAATCCCTCGCGGAGGAATACACCCGCGAGTACCGCCACCACGATGGGCGCGATATTGACCAGTAGGGCGGTAGTTCCGGCGTCAAGATGCTGTTCGGCCGCATTGACCAACACGGTGTAGATCGCGAACCACATCGCGCCGTAACCGACGAGCAGGAGGAGTGTCGTTCCGCGCGGAATAGTCGCGACGAGTCGGCCGCGAAAGCGCCACCCCCACCACGTCAGGAGCACGACGGACGCGGCCAAGAGCCGCCCCTCGGCCATCGCCGCAGGTGAGACGTGTTCGCCGATGCCGCGGATCACCACGAATGACGATGACCACATCACCATGACCGCCACCAAGGCGACGGTCGGCAGCGAAACTCGATTTCCCATACGACTATCCTCCGGTGAGTAACTAATCAGCACAAGCGACTATTTGTTATGTATCATTCAGTACTACTGAAATATAGGAGTAGTCATGATCGACACCCATCGTCTGATGATCTTCCGGTCGGTCGTCGCAACCGGATCGGTGAGCGGCGCCGCCGCCACGCTCGGCTATACCTCGTCGGCGGTGTCCCAACACCTCACCGCCCTCCAACGGGAAACGGGGCTGACCCTCGTGGAACGGTCTGGTCGAGGTATCGAGCCGACGCCGGCCGGCCGGGTTCTCGCTGACGCCGCGACCAAACTCATGCAACAGGTCGACGAACTGACGAGCACCGTCGAAGACCTCCGGGCAGGGACAACCGGACGCATCGTGATCAGTGGATTCTCCTCGGCGGTGACCGGGTGGATGCCCGACGTTGTCGCCAAACTGACCCTCGGCTTCCCCGACACTCGGGTATTGGTGCGCATCGAAGAGGATCGCGAGGCAATCCGAGAGATCCGACCCGACATAGCCCTGCTGGTCAGCCTCGAACGGTCGCGGCCGATCCCCGGCTACGACAGTCATTCGCTGCTGACCGAGCCATATGTGGCGGTGCTCAACCAGAACCACGAACTCGCCGGCCGCTCGGCCATCGACCTTGCCGAGTTGGCCGCACACCGCTGGGTTGACAGCGACACCTCTGACGGTCCGTGCCGACAGAATATGCTGACTGCTTGTGCCGCAGCAGGTTTCACGCCGACGTTCATCGTAGAGACGAGCGACTACCCAGCTGCGCTGAGGTTCGTCGCACGCGATGTCGGGTTAACGGTCATCCCTCGATTGGGTGCCGCCGAACTGCCGGCCGGTACGATCGCCGTTCCGGTTGCCAATCCGACACCGCAGCGCACGATCTGCGTCTACGTCAAAGATTCGCGGTGCTATGACCCCGCGGTGGTGCGGACACTGGAGTTGCTGCGCGAGGCCGCATCTGGAAAATCGTCCGAATAAGTTTGCGGCGAGGGCAATCAGCCCTCGCCGCAAGGCTTATCTACTGATTTTCCGGAGACTGCGACACCTCGCCCTGATTCACCTGCCCCTGTACCGCTTTGAGCATCTGCACGCCCTGGGTCACGATGCCGGTAAGTATCTCGTTGACACCTTCAGCGCCGTTGAACACGGTCAGGTTCGACGATCCGAGCCCCTTAGCGGCCTCGCCAACCAGCGCGGGCAATTGTTCGATCAGCTGCTGATCCAAGGCGATCCGGTTATTCTTAGCCATTGCGGCGGACTGGATTTCGACGGCCTTCGCCTCAGCCTGCGCGGTGATCTCCCGACGTCGGGCCTCAGCCTCGGCCGGCTTGATCACCTCTGACAGCAGCTGCCGTTCGCGCAATTCGGCATTGGCCTCGGCCAACAGCGACTGCTCACGTGCGATTTCCTGGTTTACTCGCGCTTCGGCAAGCGGACCCGCCTGTGCCGCCTCGGCATTCGCCTTATCAGTCTCCGACCTGATGCCGGCCCGCTTGATGGCGGTCTCCCGCTCGTAGTCGGCCTGGTTCCGCAACGACTCCTGCTGCGCCTTCGCGGCTTCCTGATCCGCCAACGCCTTTGCCACTGCCGCTTCCCGTTGCACCTTCGCGATATTCGGCGCGGCCAGGGCGTTGATATAGCCCGATTCCATATCGTCGATCGACTGGATCTGGAACGAGTCCACGACCAAACCGATCGAACCCATCTCCCGCTTCGACGCTTCGAGAACCTGGCGCGACAACGTATCTCGTTCACGGATGATCTGCTCGATGGTCATTGAGCCGACAATGGATCGTAGATGACCCGAAAAGACTTGCCCGGTCAACTGATTCATCTCGTTCTCGTCCTCGGAGATGAAACGTTGGCCGGCGTTGACGATGGAGATGATGTCGCCGCCGACTTTGTGCGCGATCACCGCGCGCACGTTCAGCTGGATCCCCTGGGTGGTGACGCAGACCTCGCGAATCTGCGCCTCGTGCAACGCCATCGACAGATAGCGAACCTTGCGCAGTACCGGCATCACCCACTTGCCATGTCCCACAACAACATCGAACGGCGCACCCCCGTCGCTAGCCTTCTTGCCCGAGATGATCATCGCCTCGTCGGGTTCTGGAACGTGATAGCCGAACATTGAATCTCCTTTGTTTGCAACGCCAAAACGTACTTACTTCGGTGCGGAATAACTAGATCCCGATCCCGGGCACCGCCCACCGTTCGACGTCAACAACCCGCCCCGGCTGAACCCCAACGACGAGTACCGCCTCGCCGACCGTCAACGGATACGGACACTGCGCGAGAAAGCGTTCGCTCCCCCCGCTGACAAATAGCTCGACCTCACCGAGCGCGGTACCACCGTCGATAGCGACGGTGACATCCCCGGTGGCCCCGATCAGCGACGTCATCGCTTCACCCCGATCGACCTGTCGCCGACTGCCTGCGCTACCCAACCTCCACGATGAGTTCGACTTCAACTGGTGCGCCAAGCGGTAGTTCGCTTACCCCAACCGCCGAACGCGCATGGATGCCCGCGTCGCCGAAGATCTCACCGATTACATCCGATGCTCCGTTGATGACACCGGGCTGACCGGAGAAGCCGTGCGCCGACGCCACATAGCCGACCACCTTCACCACTCGGACGATCGAGTCGATACCGACCAGCGAGTCGATGGCGGCCAACGCGTTGAGCGCGCATTGCCGCGCCGCAGCGGCGGCCTCCTCCGGCTTGACCACGCCTTCGGCGCCGTCGGCGACCTTGCCGTGAGCGATCAGCTCACCGTCGCGGATCGGGACCTGACCCGAGGTATAGACAAGATTTCCGGTCCGCACCGCGGGTACATAGCTTGCCAGCGGCGGAACCACCGGCGGCAAGGTGATACCCAAGTCAGTCAGACGCTGCGACCATTGAGCCACCGCGATCAGCCCTTGGGCCGCTTGAGATAGGCAACGTGCTGCTCGCCGGTCGGCCCGGCGAGCACACTCACGAGTTCCCAGCCATCGGCACCCCACTGGTCGAGAATCTGCTTGGTGGCGTGGGTGAGAAGCGGGACCGTCACGTACTCCCAGGCGGTCACTGAAGGTGTTGTCATGGTCTCCAGCGTATCGGTACCAGCGGTGTATATAGGGTTGACCCGTGGTCAACGACAATGCGGAAGGCGCGAGACCCGCCGAGCAGACGACAACACAGCAAAATTCCTGGCCAGATGTGGCGGCGCGAGCCAAGCTGCACTTCGTGTCAGGCAAGGGGGGCACGGGAAAGACGACAGTCGCCGCGGCGGTAGCGCTCGCCCTCGCCTCGTCGGGCAAGAAGGTACTGCTCGTCGAGTGTGAAGGTAGGCAGGGCATCGCCCAACTCTTCGACACGGCACCGTTGCCGCCGACCGATCAGAAGATCGCGACGGCGCAGGGTGGCGGCGAAGTGTGGGGGCTGGCAATCGACATCGAGTTCGCCTTGCTGGAATACCTCGACATGTTCTACAACCTGGGCTTCGCGGGGCGGGCGATGCGCAAGATCGGCGCGATCGACTTCGTCACCACCGTTGCCCCCGGCCTGCGCGACGTGATACTCACCGGCAAGATCAAAGAACGGATCATCGCGACCGAGGGCACCGCGCGCAAGCCCGGCAAACTCCTCTACGACGCCGTGGTGGTTGACTCGCCGCCGACAGGCCGTATCGGCAACTTCCTGGACGTCACCGCCGCAATGGCCGAATTGACCAAAACTGGCCCCATCCGCAATCAAAGCGATGGTGTGGTCCGGTTGCTGCACTCGGAAGACACCGTGGTTCACCTGGTGACGTTGCTGGAAGCCATGCC
Organism: Gordonia sp. CPCC 205333; assembly: GCF_048537885.1. NCBI lineage: Bacteria > Bacillati > Actinomycetota > Actinomycetes > Mycobacteriales > Gordoniaceae > Gordonia > Gordonia sp. CPCC 205333. Next base: position 370,884 of record NZ_JBCLVI010000002.1, read on the forward strand.
CATTCAGGAAACCGTCGAAGCGGTCAACGAGTTGCGGGCCAAAGAACTCCGGCTGGGATCACTGATCATCAACCGGGTCGCACCTACTCATCTGCCGGCCGACGACGTCGACGAAATCGCGGCCGGAACCGTCGACGCGGCACGAATCCGCGAAAACCTCACCGAGGCTGGTCTCGAACTCTCCGACGAGGACTTCGCCGGTCTGCTCACCGAGACGATCGAGCATGCCACCCGGCTGCAGGCGCAGCAGGTGGCGCGGGCCCAACTCGACGACGTCGAAGTTCCGACGCTGGAATTGCCGAATCTGGAAGAAGGCGACCTCGGTTCGGTGTACGAACTCGCCGAGACGCTGCGGAAGGCTGGTGCGTGATGCCCCTCGATCTGAAGATGGCATCGATTCTGATGTCACCGAAAACCCGCGTCGTCATCTGTTGCGGTGCCGGCGGTGTCGGCAAGACTACGACGGCGGCCGCGATGGCCCTCTACGCGGCCGAGCGCGGACGTAAGGTCGCGGTGCTGACTATCGACCCGGCACGTCGTCTCGCGCAATCACTCGGAATGACGTCGCTCACCAACGATCCACAACCAGTCGAACTCGACGGTGACGGCGGCGGCAGCCTCGACGCGATGATGCTGGACATGCGCCGCACCTTCGATGACATGGTCATCGAGTACTCCACCCCTGAACGCGCGGCGGCGATCATGGAGAACAGTTTCTATCAGACCGTTGCGTCGTCGTTCTCGGGCACGCAGGAGTACATGGCGATGGAGAAACTCGGCAAACTCCTCGAGGAGGACCGCTGGGATCTGATCGTCGTGGACACCCCACCGTCGCGTAACGCGCTGGACTTCCTCGACGCACCCGCCCGTCTCGGCTCCTTCTTGTCCGGCCGGTTGATGAAGGTACTGATCGGCGGCGGACGCGGCGTCGGGCGCGTGGTGACCGGTGCGGTCAGTATCGCGATGCGCGGCGTCTCCACCATCATCGGCGGCGATACGTTGCGCGATGTGGCGACCTTCGTCCAGTCGCTCGATTCGATGTTCGGCGGGTTCCAGGAACGGGCGACCAAGACATATGAGCTGCTCAATCAGCCCGGCACGCAGTTCGCCGTCGTCGCCGCTGCTGAGCCGGACGCACTACGCGAGGCCGCATTCTTCGTCGATCGACTGTCCAGCGAGACGATGCCATTGGCGGGACTGATCCTCAACCGCACCCATCCCTCGCTCACCGGCATCTCCGACGCCGCTGCGGCGTCGGCACTGGAGTCGGTAACCGACGATCTCGCCCGTGGCGCGCTACAGATTCATCTGGACCGGTCGGCTACCGGCAAACGCGAATTACGTGTGCTGCAACGGTTCACCTCAGCGCATCCGGCGGTACCAATCGTCGGCGTCCCGGCCTTACCCTTCGAGGTCGCCGATCAGGACGCTCTCCGGGCGGTCGCACAACAGATAACGAGCAGGGGCTAGCAGCCCAACCGGAAACGCCGCTGAGGTTCACTCAGCGGCGTTTTTGGTTTAGTCGGTGATGACACACCGTTCGCCAACGAGCGCATCGCGACGACAGGTGCCACGCTGGGCGCGGCTACTCGCAGGTCGCAGCACGTATCGGACAAACCGACTACGCACTCCGATGGCGTTGACGTTGCGCCTCGAAGAACGAGGCCCAGGAAGTCACTTCGGGATGCTGGCGGAGTAAGGCGCGGCGCTGGCGTTCAGTCATGCCGCCCCACACACCGAACTCGACACGATTGTCGAGAGCATCGGCTCCGCATTCGAGTTGGACCGGGCAATGCCGGCAAATAGTTGCTGCTTTTCGCTGCGCCGCACCGCGGACGAACAGCTGATCTGGATCGGCGCCTCGGCATTTGGCGTTGGAAACCCACGCAAGCCGAGCCTCGGTTTCTCCGGTCGTCACTGTCGCTGACGTCATCCTTAGACCCCTATCTCTAGTTGTACACACACACGCCCACATTCCCGTTTTTAAAGTGTTATGTGAGTCACACTCTGCAGACAATCTAGGTATGGATCACTCAAATTTGCAAGCCCTGAGCGGAAGAAAATGGCACGAGCGTGCGAACTCTTGCAATCAACGCAGGCCAGGGCCCTAACCCCACCCACATTTGACTGCGCTCCCGCAGAACGTCACCGGCGCAACGTATCCTGTGCAACGTGTCGTTTGTGAAGAAACTCGCGCCGCTCGCCGGGTGTTGTCTGCTCGCTGGCGTTCTGGTCGCCGGACTCCTGTTTCCCGTAGCCAGCGGTCTCGGCGTTGCCTCCAATCGCGCGGCCAGTGCGGTGGAAAACGTATCGTCGGAGTTGTTGAACGGCACCGTTCCCGAGGTCACCACGATGACCGACGCCGCTGGCAAGCCGATCGCACTTCTCTACGACCAGTACCGTCTGCAGGTCGGCTACAACGACATCTCCCCCGACATGATCCGCGCGATCATCTCCATCGAGGACCGTCGCTTCCTCGAACACGACGGCGTCGACTGGAAGGGCACCATCCGCGCCGCTCTGAAAAACTCGTCGTCGGGTGAAGTGCAACAGGGAGCGTCGACGCTCGATCAGCAGTACATCAAGAATTACCAATTGCTGGTACTCGCTCGCACCGAGGCCGACAAGAACGCCGCTATCGAGACCACCCCCGCTCGAAAGCTGCGCGAGGTACGCATGGCGTTGACCCTGGAGCAGACGCTCGCCGATCAGGCCAAACGCGACCGGGGACTGTCCGACGCGGCTGCCAAGCAGGAAGCTAAGAAGCAGGTGGTGACGCGGTACCTGAACGTCGTGCCATTCGGCAGCAACGCCTACGGCATCGAGGCCGCCGCGCAAACATATTTCGGCATCCCCGCCAAGGACCTCAAGGTCGAGCAGGCCGCGATGCTCGCCGGCATGGTGCAGTCGAGTTCGGCGCTTAACCCGTACAACGACCCCAAAGCCACGCTCGAACGTCGAAACACCGTACTCGACACTATGATTCAAAACTTCCCGTCACGCCGCGCAGAGTTGGTGGCGGCCAAGACCACACCGCTGGGCGTACTGCCGACCCCGAAGACCGCCAAGCAGGGCTGCATCGCGGCGGGCAACAACGGCTTCTTCTGCGACTACGCATTGCAGTTCCTCGCCGAAAACGGACTGTCCCGAAACTCCGTGTTGCGCGGCGGCTACATCATCCGCACCACGCTCGACCCCGAGGTTCAACGCTCGACGGTCCGGTCCCTGCGGGCCAACGCCGACCCGCGCGCCGACGGCGTCGCCGAGGTGATGAGCGTCGTCCGTCCGGGCAAACAGTCACACGATGTCCTCGCGATGGGCTCCAGCCGCGAATACGGCCTCAACATCAGGGCCGGGCAGACGATGCAGCCTCAGCCGTTCTCGATGGTCGGCGATGGCGCCGGTTCGGTGTTCAAGGTGTTCACTGTCGCCGCCGCGATGGAGAAGGGCCTGGGCACCGGGTCGTCGATCCCGGTACCCGGATTCGTCGCCGTCGAAGGCATGGGTAACAGCGGCGGCTCCAATGGCTGTCCCGCCAACTCCTACTGCGTCAAGAATGACGGCAAATACCCCGCAACCATGTCAATCAGTCAGGCGCTGGCACAGTCCCCCAACACGGCTTTCGTCAAACTCCTCCAGCAAATCGGCGTGAAGCCGACCGTCGATATGGCGGTCCGGCTCGGCATGCGGTCGTACAACTCACCAGGTACCTCTGGCTTCGGCGAGAAGAGTGTCGCGCAGTACGTCAAAGACGGCAATCTCGGTTCGTTCACACTCGGCCCGGTACCGATTAACGGTCTGGAATTGTCCAACGTCGCGGCAACACTCGCATCCGGCGGCACCTGGTGCCCACCGAACCCGATCGCGTCGATCAGCAAGGTCAAACGTGACCGCTACGGCAACGTCGTGATGGGTGCCGACAACCGTCCGGCGCTCTCGACCGTTCCGTTCAACGCACCCAAGTGCGAGCAAGTCGTCGAGGCCGGATTGGCGAATTCGCTGGCCAACGCGATGAGCTTCGACGACAAGGGCGGCGGCACCTCGGCTGCGGCGGCCGGTTCGACTGGCTGGTCGCTGCCGGTTTCGGCCAAGACCGGCACCACCGAAGCACACCGGTCGGCTGCCTTCCTCGGCTTTACCAACAATCTCGCCGCCGCGACGTACGCCTACAACGACGGCCCTACCCCGTCCGGTATCTGCAGTGGGCCGTTGCGTCAGTGCTACGACGGGACCCTGTATGGCGGCATGGAACCCGCTCGAACCTGGTACACGGCAATGTTGCCGGTGGCCAACAAGTTCGGCGGCACCCGACTACCTCCGAATGATCCTCGGTTCGTATCGGGCTCCAATAGCGGCCGGATACCGTCGGTGACGGGACTCAACGCCAGCCAGGCGACGTCGCGGTTGCAGGAGGCCGGTTTCAAGGTGACCCAGCTCGATGTCGACAGCGGGCAAGTGCAGGGCACGGTGGTATTTACCGCACCGTCCGATTCCGCGATGCCGGGCTCAACGATCACGATCTATGTGAGCAACGGACGCAAGGCGTCGGGTGACGGAAATGGACCCACCGAGACCACTGTGCAGGTGCCCGGCGTCGGTCCGGTGGTCATTCAGATACCCGGCTAACCGACCCCGGCCCGACTCGCAGGCAACGCACATCGACATTGTCGACCGTGGTTGACGCTGTTCAGTATCCTAGGGTGATGCACTCGGATGCACTGACCAAATTGCTCGCACCCACCACGGCCGGCGCGCGCTTAGCAGTCGGCACTGCTGGGCTCGCGACGGCCGGGCTCGTCTACTCGACGGTGATCGAGCGCAACGCATTCGCGTTGCGGCACAACACCCTTGCCGTCCTTGAGCCTGGCGCGTCGCCGTTGCGGGTATTGCACCTGTCGGATTTGCATATGCTGCCCCGGCAGCATCTCAAACAAGCTTGGGTATCAGAACTCGAGGCACTCGAACCCGATCTCGTCGTCAACACCGGAGACAATCTGTCGCACCCGGCGGCGGTGCCGGCTGTTATTCAGGCACTCGGCGGCTTGCTTTCCCAGCCCGGCCTGTTCGTATTCGGGTCCAACGACTACTTCGGCCCCAAACCGAAGAATCCGTTCAAATACTTCAAATCAGACCATCAGCGCGTCCATGGTGACCCGCTCCCCTGGCAGGATCTGCGCGCCGCGTTCAGTGAGCGCGGTTGGCTCGACGCCACCCACACGGTACGGGAGCTGGAGGTCAACGGAGTTCGGATCGCGGCGGCCGGCGTGGATGATCCGCATATCGGACGCGACCGCTACGACACGGTGGCCGGCCGCCCGAATCCGTTGGCACACCTGCGACTTGGGCTCACCCATTCACCCGAACCTCGCGTCCTCGATCGTTTCGCTGCCGACGGCTACGACCTGGTGATGGCCGGCCACACTCACGGCGGCCAGCTGTGCCTGCCGTTCTACGGCGCATTGGTGACCAACTGCGAGATCGATCGATCGCGCGTCAAGGGCGTATCCAACTGGGGTTCCTCGATGAAACTGCACGTCAGCGCAGGGCTGGGCACCTCACCGTATGCTCCGGCGCGATTCTGCTGCCGCCCCGAGGTGACGCTGCTGACGCTGACCGCGGTGAGCCACGGCGATGCCGACTTCGACGCTGAGCAGTCTCTTCCACAGTTGGCCTCCGAACTGAGCTAACTCAATCGGTTTGACCGGATCGTCTGTGCGGCGATGAGTTTTCGGTGCGGGCGTTGTCTGCCCTTGTGACATCCACCAGGACTCACGACGGAGCAGACAATGACCCAATACTTCTTGACCCTCCCGCACGATAGCGCTGAGGAACCGACGATGGCGTCGATGGATCCGGCCGAACTCGAAACTGTGATGGCCGCCGTCGGAAAGCTCAACGACGACATGATCGCTTCGGGTGCATTCGTCACCGCCGGCGGCCTGTTCCCGCCGTCGACCGCCATCACCGTCGATGCCACTGGCGACAGTGTGACGCATACCCCCGGCCCGTTCGTCGAGGCAAAGGAGTATGTCGGCGGGTTCTGGATCATTGAGGCCACCGACCAGGCGGCAGCGGTGTCCTGGGCCGAACAGGCTTCTGCGGCATGCCAATCCAAGGTCGAGGTACGCGCGCTGCAGGAGGCACCGGAGTAGCTCGGGGCACCCGGTCCTGGCTAGGCTGGCCGCGTGGATATCCCCGCCGACCTACGTTCTCAGCAAAAGCTGGGCCCGGACTGGACGGACTGGCTCGATCGACTGCCCCGGCTATGCGACGACCTGCTCGCCGAGTGGCAACTGCGCGTCGTCGGGGAATCGATGCACGGGTTCGCATCGGTCGTCGCACCCGTGCGAATGGCAGACGGCAGGGAGGCCGTCCTGAAGGTCGGCTTCGACGGCGACGACGAATCCGAGTTCGAAGGACTCGCATTGCAACAATGGGCCGGCGACGGTGCGGTTCGACTGTTCCGCGCCGATCCGCAACGTCGCGCGCTGCTGCTCGAGCGGCTTGGCGATGGTGATCTGAGCACGATGCCCGACGTCGAAGCGTGTGCGATCACCGCGAGCCTGTACCAGCGTCTACATCGGCCTGCCACGCCGCAATTTCGGCCGCTGACCGGCTATCTACGACGTTGGCTCGACGCACTGGAACACGACGCCTCGCGAGTGCCGGTCCCACGGCGGCTCATCGAGCAGACACTACGCCGCGGCCGGGAGTTCGTCGACGACCCGGAATCGACCGGAACCCTTATCCACGGCGACCTGCACTACGAGAATGTTCTTGCGGCACAACGAGAGCCATGGTTGGTCATCGATCCCAACCCGATGTCGGGTGATCCGCATTACGAGTTGGCACCGCTCCTGTGGAACCGGTGGGATGAGATCGCCGACGACGCACGCGCGGGCGTCGCACGTCGTTTCTTCACCGTCGTGGACGCTGCCAGACTCGATGAGGATCGCGCCCGCGACTGGGTGATAGTCCGGATGATCCTCAACGCGCACTGGGCCGTCGAGGATGCGCAGCGAGCCGGGCGGGCACTCGACGCCGACGACCACGACTGGGTCACTCAGTGCATTACCGTCGCCAAAGCTGTTCAGCGGTAACGATTATTCGCGGGCAGCTTTTGCGGCGGCCCACCGGTTGGCATAGTCGCGCAAAAATGTCGCCTCGACGACGGCCATATTCTCAATTTCGGTTGGGTCAACACTTTCGTTTGGTGCGTGGATCAGACATCGCGGCTCTTCGACGCCGATAAGCATGATCTCGGCATCGGGGAAGGTGTCAGCGAAGACATTGCACAGCGGGATCGAGCCGCCCTGTCCCATTAGCAGCACATCGGCTACCCCGTAGACATCTTTCATGGCGTCGACCATTGTTTCGTACCCGAGTCCTGACGTCGCGCCGCGAAATGGCGCCCCTGCGGCTTCGCGCTCGATGGTGACGTTGACATGCCATGGCGCAGCCGACGTCAGCTGCGCGATCAACGCGTCTTCCGCTCGCGCCACGTCTGTCCCCGGCGGCACTCGAAGATTAAGGCGCGCACGCGTTTTCGGCACGATAGCCGCCGACGATCCCAGGACCGACGGGCAGTCGATACCCAGCACGGTCAGTGCCGGGCGGGCCCACACCATATCCGACACTCGAGCGGAGCCGAGTAGATCGACTCCGTCGAGCACATTCGCGTCTGTTCGGAACGCGTCAACCGGATAGTCGACCCCCGGCCAGGTCGCCGTGTTGTCAACACCCGCGATCGTCGTATTGCCCTTAGCATCGCGCAAGGTGGCCAGCATGGCGATCAGCGCGGCCAACGCATCCGGCGCCGCACCCCCGAACATGCCGGAATGCATTGCCGAAGAAAGTGTTTCCACCGTCACGACTACGTTGACCATCCCCCGCAGGGTGGTCGTCAGACTCGGTCGGCCAACTGCGAAGTTGCCCGAATCGCACACCAGGATCACATCGGCAGCACATATTTCCGGATTGGCGGCAACGAAATCCTCCATGCCACCGGTGCCCTGCTCTTCGGAACCTTCGCCGGCGATCTTGATATTCAGCGGTATCTGACCCTCGAGTGCTCTGAGTGCGGCGAGGTGCATCGCGATATTGCCCTTGCAATCAGCCGTGCCGCGTCCGTACCAGCGGCCATTCCGCTCAGTGAGATCCCATACCGGCGAGTCCCATTCGTCTTCGCCGAGTGGCGGTTGTACGTCGTGATGGAAGTAGAGCAGCACGGTCGGAGCATCGTCATGGCCTGCGAGAAAGCCGGTAACCGCCTTGCTGCCGTCGCTTGTCTCATGCGCATCGACGTCGGCGAACCCCAAGGCGCGGAATGTTTCCTGCAGCCAGGCGACCATCTTCTCGCATTCTTCCGGTGGCGACTGCTCTGGATTGTGGACCGATCGGAAACTGACCATCTCGGTCAGATCCGCCTTCGCCTGCGGCATTAGCTCGCGTACTCGGGCACGTAGTGTGTCATCAGCCATCGGACACCTCTATCTGTGTTGTCGTACTGAAGGATTCAGGATTTGTCTGTCGACTCGCCATCGCCTCGCAGCTCACCGCGCGGCCACAGGAACCACACTGCCACGGCGGCGAAGAGGGTGAACACCGCGGTGACGATTGTCGTGACCGCGAGCCCGTGGGTGAATGCGACGACGACCGCATCGGTTACCTTCCTCTCCAACTCTGCTGGAAGTCGCCCCAACGCGTCGGCGAACGAATTCGAATTGACCAGTGCTGCGTGAGCTTGATCGATCTCGGCGTCCGTCATTCCCGAGTCAGCAACCGCACGTTGAGAATCCGAGATCGTGAGCGCACGGGCGATGGCGCTCAGCAGTGCGACGCCGAGCGCTCCGCCGACCATACTCGACATCTTGAAGACCCCGGCTGCGGCGCCCGAGAGGCTGCCGGGCACATCTCCGACCGCCGTATTCGACACCGGGGTGGACAGCAGCCCGAGGCCAGCGCCGATCACGATAAGAGCCGCCGAGACCAGCCAGAGCGTACTGTCGCCGTGCAACGCGCCCAGTAATCCCATGCCCACCGCAAGCACGACAAGCCCGATGAGGACTGGTGTCCGGCCACCGACACGGCTGTCCATCCGGCCCCCCAACGGAATGAATCCGAAGATCCCGATGACCGCCGGCAGCATCAAGATTCCCGCAGTGACGGCGCTATATCCCCGCGCGCTCTGCAACCAGAGCACCAGGACATAACTGAGGCCCGCGTATGCGAGATTCATCGTAAGGTTGGCGGTGAGCGCTCCGTCGTAGGTACGTAGCCGAAACAATGACAGGTCTACCAGTGGCGACTTGACTCTGGCCTCGATTACCACCCATGCGACGGCGAGAACTACCGCGGCCACGAACAGTGTGAGAACCAGTGGACTCGACCAACCCGCAGTCGGGCCGTCCGTCAGGGCATACAGCAGTGCGAATACCGCCAGACCGATCGTGACGAATCCGCCCCAGTCGATCCGGCGGTCTGCATCAGCTTCGGCGGATTCCGGTGTCACAGAACGAATGACAGCGAACGCGACTATCCCCAGCGGTACGTTGATCCAGAACAGCCACCGCCATCCGGGCCCGTCGGTCAGAATGCCGCCGATCGCCGGGGCAAGGGCTTGCCCTCCCCAGGCGACAGCCTGCCAGATACCGAAGGCGGTCAATTGCGTTCGACCGGAGAATTGCAGCGGGATGAGCGCCAATGTCGCCGGAAGGATCAGTGCCGCACCGATTCCCATCAGGCCGCGACCGACGATCAGCATCACGACGCCCGGCGCGAGGCAGCGACAATCGAACAGGCCGCGAAGACCGCGATACCGATCTGCAGCACTCGACGCTGGCCAAAGATGTCCCCGAATTTTCCTGCCGCGATCACCACGGCACCGGCAACGAGGCTGAACGCGTTATTGGCCCACTGCAATCCGCCTTGATCGGCATGCATCGCATCGGCGATCGTCGGTGTGGCCACACCGAAATCGGCGAATGCGAGCCAAACCATCGCGGCCGCCGCACACGTTGCAGCTAGCGAGACCCACCGTCGGGACCCTATTGTGGCGGATGCTGCCGTCGTCATCGTGCGTAGTGCTGATCAGCGATGAACTCCCGCACGGTGGCAAGGTTCTGCGGGCAGTAGATCCCGACGATCAGCCGCAAGCCGTCGAAGGTGTTCTCCGGCAGAATGATTGGGCGGACATAGAATTCTCCGCCGATCCCAATCTGCGTCTTGAGGTGACCGAGCGCCGCTTTGCTGCCCGCCGTCGAGCACACCACCCCGCCGTCCTCACCGAGCACGCGCGCTACCTGACTGGCCGACATCGGGGTCGCCAGTCCTTCCGCCTGGTACGCGATGACCAAGCGATCAGCCTTGGCGAGCGCTGCCGCATTGTCCCGCGAATAGTTCCAGGTGACCAGCATGACCATCAGCAGGACGGTCATCACCGCCCCGACCGTCCAGTAAATTGCCTTGTGGCTCATGCTGTTTCACCTTCCGCGTCGGAGGAGACTCGCCAGGACGGCTTTCGAAGTGTTATCAGCAGCCACGGGACTATCAGGCCAAGCAGCAGTATGCCTCCGCCGACAATGCCGATGAAGACCCACGGGCTTCCGCCGCCGAACTGCGACGGCGGAATGAAACTGATCGCAATGGCTGCGACCGCCGAGATCAGCCCGACAGCGCATAACAGCGGCAACGCCGGCGCACGGTAGCCGCGCGGATGATTGGGTGCGATCTTGCGCAGTCGATAGGCGGCGATGAATAGCCAGATGTACACCAGCAAATAGACCGACGTAGTGATCGTCATGAAGATCCAGTAGGCGTTCGAGACCGCCGGGACGAGCGCGAAGAGTAGCGCCAACGCTGTCGTCACCCATCCCTGCGCAACCAGGATGTTCTGTTGCACACCGACTTTATTCGTCTTCTGGAAATACGGCGGGAGGTAGCCACCCTCTTTGCCAACCAGCAGCAGGCTCTTCGATGGCCCCGACAGCCAGGTCATGAAGCCAGCCAGCGAAGCGATAACGATCGCGAGACCGATGATCGGCACCAGCCACTGCAGTCCGAAGTGTCCGAAAACTACGGAGAAAGCTTGCATTACACCGGCCGTCAGACTGATCTGCTCCGAAGGCACTACCCACGAGATCGCCAGGGGCGGCAGAATTAAGATCACCAGGACGAGGATGACCGCCACGAACATGGCTCGCGGGAACTGTCTTTCGGGCTTCTCAAGCTCGTTGACATGTACCGCGTTCATCTCCATACCGGAGTAGGCCCCGAAGTTGCTGACGATTAGCACTATGCTCGCGATTCCAGTCCAGGCGGGGAAGATGTGGCTGCCGCTCATCGGCGCCGCAGACGGATTGCCTTGCAGGAGAAAAACAATACCCAGCAGCACCGGGGACTAGCGTGCCGATGAGCACGCCGCTAGATGCCAACTTCGCGATGACACCGATTCCGCCACGTAGTGCGAGAAGGACACCTGCCCAATAGAAGACGATGATCACGACCGCCGTGAACACGCCACTGGACGCCAGTTCCGGATTGATCACGTAGGCAAGGGTGCTCGCGACGAAGGACAGCAGCGTCGGGTAGTAGAAGATCGTCATCGCGAACTGATGCCAGGCCGCAGCGAAACCCATATTGGGCGAAATCCCTTCAGTCACCCAGCGATACACACCACCGGACCACCCCGAGGCCAGCTCGGCTGACACCAACGCTGTCGGAACGAGGAACACTATCGCGGGCAGCACGTAAAGGAAGACACATGCGAGGCCGTAGACGGCCATCGTCGGCGCTGGCCTGAGGCTGGCAACTGACGACACGGTCATTAGGGCCAAGGCGGTCCACGTTATGTAATTCGTTGCGGGACGCGCGGTTCCAACTGGGGAACCATCGCGAGTTGCCGTGTCTTCAGCCATATCCGGCCCCTTACTCTGCTCCGCCGATGTATGTCGCCATCAACTACGACATCGCACTGGGTGCGACGCCACATCACCCAAACGGGGTGAAGGCGGCATTTCTCAGGAGCAGAGATCGGGCGACCACCCTGAATCTTCGTCACGATGTTGAGGTGACGGCAGTCTGCCCTGCGATAGTCGTCAGCGCTTGACAAACGTGTCCAACAGATCCCTGCCGTCCCGCCACCAGCCGAGGCCACTGGCCGAGTTGATATGCCCCACGCTGCCGGCCAGGTGTAAGGGAGATCCCCATCCTGCGGCAATCTGCACGGCGGCATCGACTGTGCAGTACGGATCATTCACACTGGCGACTACACGACTGGGACACTCCAATGGTTCTGGCTCGGCACCAAGGAATGTCGGTGCCGCTTGTCGCGGAAAGCCCTGGCCGTTCAGGTCTGGCGGAGCCACCATGAACGCGCCCCATACCAATCGTTCCGGGTTCTTGGTCAACCACCGGGATGCGGCCCAGCAGCCAAGGCTGTGGGCTACCAGGACGACGTCGGGGTCTCGCTCGACGGAGTGATCGTAGGCAACCTGAACCGCGTCAACCCAATTGTCCAGATCAGGCGCGGACCATGACGTCGGCGAGATCCGCACCGCAGTACAGCCCCAATCGCGCTCCCACCTGGTCTGCCAGTGCTGCTCGTCCGATCCATCGATACCGGGGATGACGACGTATGCGACCACGATCACCAACCATTTCATTCGTAGAACTATCCTGCGGACCCAAGTCTTGCTCAAAGTGTGCTGGAATCAGGCTTGCGGGCAAAGCTTGGCAAATGAAATCAACGCGATGACCGGAGAAGAAGATGGAATCACTCGATCGAATCGACCAAGACATCCTGGAACTTCTTCAACAGGACGGACGGCTCACCGGCGCGGAGGTGGGGCGTCGGGTCGGATTGTCTCAACCTGCTGCGAGCGCGCGTATCGTACGGCTGGAGAAGTCCGGGATCATCACCGGCTATCGCGCGGTCGTCGACCCGATAGCACTGGGTCTCAACATCCACGCGGTCATTCGCCTCCGGACCACGCACGCCCAGTTGCCGAAGGCTCTTGAACTCGCCTCGCGGACACCGGAACTCGCCTCGACCCTGCGAGTCACCGGCGAGGACTGCCTGATCTTCGATACCCACTGCCGCGATGCGGGGAGGCTGGAGGCGGTGGTCGATTCACTGGCGCGCTACGGACCGGTCACCACGTCGTTGGTGCTGCACGAATACCCGTCCAAAGCGCTCGGGGTCGCGAAGTCACCGAGAGTCTGACCCATTCGGTTCGCGCTCGATCGCCGAGCCGTAGACGGCGTCGAGTAGCCCCGGCGCGAATTGTTCGACGAAATCGTCGCGGAGGCTATTGAGCCGACGTCCCGCGACATCATGCTGTTCGATCAGCCCGCAGCTCCGAAGAATCGAAAAGTGGTAGGAGGCAGTCGATTTCGGCAGGTTGTCATAGAGATCGCTGCAGCCCTGGTCCGGACCGCCGTCACGCAAACGGCGGACCATCTCCAGTCGCACGGGATCGGACAGGGCGCGTAGGACCTTGGCGACCCACTCAGGATCATGCCGTATGGGAGGTTCCAATTTTCTCGAACCGTCAGGTACGCTGTTCGTCATGGTTCCAGAATATTCGAACCCGCAAGGTCGGGAACTGTCGGTCGGCGTAATTGGCGCATCCGGGTGGGCGGACGTGGCGCATCTCCCCGCACTGACGAAAACACCGGGGCTGCGGCTTGGAGCAATCGCTACATCCAGGCCTGAGTCGGCCAAGCACGCCGCGAAGAAATGGGGCATCGACCGCTGGTATACCGATGCCGCCCATCTCGCGTCCGACCCGGAGGTGGACCTGATCACGGTGTCGGTGAAGGCTCCCCTGCACCGAGCCGTCATCGAACAAATCGTCGCTGCGCGTAAGCCCGTACTCTGCGAGTGGCCGATGGGCGTTTCCACCTCGGAGGCGATCCAGCTAGCAGAGCTGTTCGGGGAGAACAACATCACCGCATTCGTCGGGTTGCAAGCAGCGGCGAACCCGGTACTCGTCCAGACTGGGCGGCTCGTCGGCGACGGAAGGATCGGCACGGTCCTGAGCGCCACAGTCAGAGCATCACGGGCGAGCAAGGAACCGGTACCAGCGGCATCGGCTTACACGCTCGACATCCGCAGCGGAGCCGGCACTCTAGAAATCTTGGGCGGACACGCTCTGTCGGCGTTATTCACCGCCCTGGGATCACCGCCCGCTGCCCCCGAGAGGGTCACAGGTACAGCGAGACTGGTACGCACACAACACCTCTCGGCCGACGGCGGCGTGGTTGACGCCACCAGTCCCGACGTCATTACCGGCTATATCGATCTCGATCCGGGTATCGCGACGATCTCGCTCACCGACGGAGATCTCGCCCCCGGCACCGAAATCACCATCGTCGGGTCAGCTGGCCGAGTGACACTTCGCACCATCGCCGACGGCGAGCTGCGTCTGCGTCAGCCGCAGATGGCGGACTGGTCGGCTGAGGTCAGGACACCGGACGGTGTCGAGACACTTGTGGCGCCATCGGACGGTCTGCCGTTGGCAGCCCGGAATCCGTCGCATCTGTATCAGGCCATACGCGACGACATCGTTTCTGGGACGACACGTGCCGCACGAGCCAATGATGCGATCGCCATCCATCAGATCCTGGACGAATTCAGCGGCAACTGAGGCCCAGCAATCAACCGCCCCGGAAAGGGTTGAACTGCAACGCTAAACAGCAATACTCAGTCGCGGCAGGATTCATTGCCTTCCACGTCCCGCCATCAACAGGACGTCTGCGAAGCAGAAGTGCCGTTCGAAGTCGAGCTTCCGGCGGGTGACTACATGATCAGTTGAGATTGGATGAATGGTCGAATCGACGAGAGGTCTGAGGCGCGAGTTTCGGTGGAGTTTCGCCGGGGTCCGCGACAAGAGCCTCCGCGCGGGCCTCGTCGCGAACTGGGCTGCCACGTTGACGGCTCCGGCAATGAGTGGGGCTACTCTGGCGAGGTCACGTCGCTGGCGGGCGCGAATACCGACCGACGGACCTCACGCAAAATACTTTACACTCCCAGAAAACATGTAAAAAGTTCCATCAATATTTTGCATGTCTGGTCATATGTGTGGGAGGCTTCACGTATGACCTGGGTACCCGAAAAGCCTTACAACACCCTACCGCCGCCTCCAAGTGCCGACATCCTCGAAACCAAGGGCGTGTTGAGGGCTTCCATCGGCGCAAGCACTGCACTCGCCAAACTGGATCAGGCGGCAGTTTCGATGCGCAATCCCACGGTATTGATCAATTCGATACCTGTCCTCGAAGCACAAGCAAGCTCCGAGATCGAGAACATCGTCACCACCACCGACGAACTGTTCCGCCATATCGACAATGAGAGCGCTGCCGCGGACCCCGCCACCCGCGAAACCTTGCGGTACCGCACAGCACTGCGAGTTGGGTTCTCTCTTACGCAGGACCGTGGACTGACCGCTTCAACAGCGTCAGCCGTCTGCAGCATCATCAAGGGTCGCGAGATGAAAGTGCGCGCCGATCCGGGTACGAGAATCGCGAACCCCGGCACCGGCGAGGTGATCTACAGCCCACCCGAGGGTCGCGACTTGATCATGGACAAGCTATCTGGCTGGGAGCGCTTCGTCCACAACAACAAAGTCGATCCACTGGTCCGCATGGCTGCCGCCCACTACCAGTTCCAAGCCATCCATCCATTCTCGGATGGCAACGGCAGGACAGGACGGATCTTAAATGTGTTGATGCTGGTAGAGGCCAACCTCCTCCGAATGCCAATCCTTTACCTATCTCGATACATCATTGACACCAAGAACGACTACTACCAACTACTACTTGCTGTCACCGCGCAGGAGGCATGGGAGGAGTGGGTCCTCTACGTCCTCCGAGGGATTGAGACCACCTCGCTTATGACACTCCGCAAGATCGATGCAATCCACACACTTCAAGCGGACTTCGGGCACAGGTCCCGAGCAATCTCCAAGGGCGCAGCACACTCGGAGTTTCAGTCACTCCTATTCGAGCAGCCATACTGTCGGATCAACACGGTGATAGAGCGATGCGACGTCTCGCGCCCCACTGCAACCAGCTGGCTTAGCTCACTAGCTGAAGCGGGGCTGCTGAGAGACATCAAGGTCGGACGTGACCGCCTCTTCATCAACCGAGAGTTCCTCGAGTTATTGACCCGCGCAGAGCCTCTGGAGACATAGCAAGAGAATTGACATACCGAGAAAACCTGGGAAAAAGAGGGAACAAAGTTTGCAGTTATCAGTGATTTAGGTCACACATGACGCCTAGCCCACCCTGCGACTACCGTTCCGACCATGCGCCGCGCCGCGCTTGCACTCTGCGTATCCGCAGTCGCCCTAGCAGTAGCGTGCACCACCACTGCTCGACGGGCTGTGACTACAGCAACGGTGACTGCGTCCCACGGTTCCCCGTCGCCCCAATCGACACCAACCACGCAGACAGATCAGGATGCCACCGAGGTCCCCCGTACGTGACGAGCCGCGGCATACCCAAAACTCCAAGGCATGCGACGGCTGTGCTGCCGACATCACTTTCCAAAGCACATGGTGGAAAGACGAAAACTGCGGCGGGAGCTGGGGATGCGCAGTAGTCGAACTAACGATCAATGGCCGCTCCGCTACGCCATTCGCTTACAACGATTCGTTTGTCGCTGTCGGCCATAGCGGCAATATCGCGACGACTAACCACCACCGCAGGCCTAGTCGCCACGCTGCAACCGTCAGAACAACACCAACCAGCGAATTCAGATATGCCCACGGAGTAGCAGGATCAAAGAACATACCGGTCACCGCCAGCACCACCACGGCAACAGCTACCCCGCCACATACGAGCCATGCTCGCACGGTCTACTCATCACACCAGTAGACCGGCTATGTACGTTCTGCGGCATCAACAGATACCAGCGATCGGCGTGAGTTGGAACTACGCAACCTCTCGGAGAACGTACCCGTCTGGAACGGTCATCGTCTTATAGTAGTAATAGAATATTTGAGCGGCCTCCCTCCATTCAAAGACTTCATTTGGCTGCACAGTTGCCTCGTTTTCGCCGACCTTGACCCTTTCTTCCGGAGCTGTGTTGGTATCTGCAGATGGTGTCCGACCTACCACGCACAGGGATTGGCGGCCGTGCTTCTCAACCCTGGTATCAAGAGTCATTCTTGTCGGCGCTCCGCCTGCCTGTAGAAATATCTCTCCAGCTTTGGCTAGTTCCTCCGCCTTGAAATCGTCCGGCCACCCCGGTCGCGGAAGACTAAAAATATAGGCGGCGAAGTTCTCCTCGTCAAAGGCCCTAAACATCATCTCAAAGTAATCTTCGTCCTCGTCGGGCCCGACATACCAGGAACCGGAGAACACTTGGAGGACGTGTGTTGGAGTCGCCATGGTCATCCTTTCTCTGCGGCTTAGCCACGACCTGATTGGCAAACGAGGACGGGGCGACCGACGCGACTCCGCTCAATCCCGATGCACATGCCAGCGCCAACCCTGCCGCGGCGATACCCACCCCGTACTTGCGAACCATGTCAGAACCCCATACTCAGCCGTGTGTATCAACATGAATTATTGATACATAGGAGCACAGAGGGGTGAAGGTTAGCAACTACAAGGCCGAAATGCGCTGTTGACGACAGTAAGCGGTCATGCACGAGCGGGCGGTGGAGCCGAACTGGCCCTCCCCCCATTGAGCCCTGCGAATCGGGGCTCTCGGTACCCATGTAGTTGAGCGATCACAGCTGTCGCCTGTGTGGTTCTTGTATATAAAAGGTGTCAATGAGGTAAGTGTTACGACTCGCATCTCTCACGATCTACGTGCACAGCGCCGCATCGTTGGCAATCAACGCCTGGGCGAACGTGAAAGCCGCACAAACGATGCTGGGACACGCCTCAGCGGCACTCACCCTCGACGTCTATGCGGACCTGTTTCCGGACGATCTGGAGCGCGTTGCGGACGCTCTGGACGCGGCTCGTAAATCTGCTGCGGACTACAGGCACCGACGCCGACGCCGCGCCGTAGAAACGAGGAAGCCCCCAACCGGTGTTCCCACTGGTCAGGGGCCTCTACTGCTTCTCAACCAAAGCGTCGGGGTGGCGGGATTCGAACCCACGACCTCTTCGTCCCGAACGAAGCGCGCTACCAAGCTGCGCCACACCCCGTGTGTAGCCTGGAAAAGCTTACCGCAGGCCGCAGCGAGGACTAAATCGGCTGGTCATCGAACCAATTTCACCCTCAGCGGATGATCTGGGCGGCAACCTGATCCGACGATAATCGTCTGCATGAGCAAGCGTCCGGCGGCTCAGGCCGCCGCGCCCCAATGGTCACTGCCGCGCGGCCTCATCGTTCTCGTGAGCGTCGCCGGCTTGGTGGTCAGTGTCGCCGGAATCAGATCTGTTGCCGGGATAGTCGGGCCGGTATTTCTCGCGTTGATGCTGACGATCGCGGTACATCCGGCCGGGCGCTGGCTCCGCGGCAAAGGATGCCCACGTTGGCTCGCCTTCCTGACCGTTCTGACTTCGGTATACGCCATATTGATCGCATTGTTCGGCTCGATTATCTTCTCAATCGCTCGCCTCGCCACGATTTTGCCCGAGTACTCGGATAAGTTCGACGACCTCGTGAACGGTTTCCATAACTTTCTCGTCGATCACGGCGTCAGCTCCGAAGACGTCCACAAAATGCTGTCGAGTATCGACTCCAGCAAGATCATCGGCGCCGTCGGCGATATTCTCGGCAGCGTGGCTTCGGCCACCTCGGCACTGATCCTCGTCATCGTGGTGGCGCTGTTCATGGCGATCGACGCGATCGGCGTTTCCGAACGAATGAATATTCTCGCCCGCTCACGGCCCGATGTCGCAGCCGCGTTTAACAACTTCGCCGCCGGCACCCGGAGCTATCTAATAGTCACCACGGTGTTCGGATTCATCGTTGCAGTCCTCGATTCCGGCGCGCTCTGGGCACTAGGAATTCCACTTCCCATACTTTGGGGTTTACTTTCATTCATTACAAACTATATTCCCAATATCGGCTTCATCATCGGCGTCATTCCGCCGGCTCTTCTCGGATTGCTCGACGGCGGCGCGAGCAAAATGATCCTGGTCATCGTGATATACAGCGCGATCAACGTAATACTGCAGTCGGTGATCCAACCGAAGTTCGTCGGCGACGCCGTCGGCCTGTCAACGACACTGACGTTCCTGTCCTTGATCATCTGGTCCTGGATCATCGGACCCCTCGGCGCGATCCTTGCCGTACCACTGACCCTCTTCGCCAAGGGACTACTGATCGACATCGACCCCGCGACGCGCTGGGCCGACATACTTCTCGCCGATTCCGTAAAGACTGCCGAACAGATCGACGACGAGGACAAAAATACTGTCACACTAAAGATTGAGAATGATTGATTAGACGCCCAGCGACCACAAAACGACCGATACTTATTCCAGGACACTCATATGAAAGGCAAGAAAATGACAACCTCCCCCTCTCCCGTCAAGAATGGCTTCGCAGCCGGAATATCAATCGGCGCGGCCGCCCTTCTTTTCGTAGCGAGTCTCCTCGCCGTGTTCCAAGGCATCTCAGCCATCGCAAATGATGAAGTGTTCATTGCCGGGCCTCAATATATCTATTCCTTCGACCTCACCGCGTGGGGCTGGATTCACCTGATCCTGGGCATCATCGGAATCGCCGTTTCATTCGGATTGGCGCTGGGGTCGGGCTGGGCCCGAGTCTCGGCAATCGTCATCGCCTCGCTGTCGATCATCGCCCAGTTCCTCTGGTTGCCGTACTACCCGCTGTGGGCCATCTTGGTCATCGCTGTCGACATCCTGGTGATCTGGGCTGTGTCGACCTGGCGTACCGAGACCGTCTAGTCGCCCGCCGATCGGGCCGGTCCATCGATGGTGGGCCGGCTCGACGCGCGATGGTCGATCAACCGGTGGGCAATTGCGCCGCTTCAACCCGCCCCTGCGCGATCGCTTGTTCCAAAGCTTCGTGGTCTTCGACGTTGATCGACGCGTAGGACATCGCGAAATCAGCGATCGCATCCTCGAAACCCCTACCCCGACCAATGAATTCGGCGATGGCGTATCTGCTCGCGGTTCGGGCATGCGCTTGCGCGAGGGCTCGGCCACACAGCTTCGCGTAGAGCATCAGTCCACGGGGCTCCAATGCCTCGATGACAACCGAGCCCTTTCCGTCGCGGAGCTGGCGAATATAGAAGTCGCGGCCAATCCCCTCCGGGTCCAGCCCCGACTGCCAGCCGAGGAACGCATCGCTCGCGGCCTGCATAAGTCGCTGACCTTCGACGACGCGTCGCCCCTGGTTGTCGAAACTCGGCCCGGCTGGCACATATTTGGCCAGCACCGACTCCTGCGCCTCTTTCATCTGCAAGAACAGCGGGTCAGATAGGTCGCGGCCCACCATCAACGCGATCCACGCGCGAGTTCCGACGCTGCCGACACCCACCACCTTGCGCGCGGCCTCCTCGTAGGTGAACTGGTCCAGCAGCTGCGCCACCTCCGGCGGCAAGGTCGCCCGATACTCCGCGAGACGATGAGTGAGCTCGCGCGCCAACATCTCCGCGTCCTGCTCGCCGAATAGCTCGTTGATCGGGACCAGCAGCGGCGGATCGCTGCGGATATGCGCGATGCCGTCGGTCACCACACAAAGTTTCGATAACGCCTGCACACTGTCCCGATGCCGCGCCTTCTTCAGGAATTTGTTCGTGCGCTCGACCGCTGCGGTGTCCAGTTTTTCGCCCAGATCCGCGATGATTTCGTCGGCGTTCACGTGTGCGTACCAACAATCCAGCGTGGACTTGGTGACGCTGCGCGCCATCGACTTTCGGTAGGCCCGGGCGGAGCGGCACGCAACGGCCCGCACGTCCTTGTCGTCGAGGCCGTTTGCCTGCGCCGCGACCACGAAGCTCGCGGCGAGCCGTTTCACGTCCCATTCGAACGGGCCGGGGTACGTTTCGTCAAAATCGTTGAGATCAAACGCCATTCGACGCTCCGGCGTGAAGAACAACCCGAAGTTCGACAGATGGGCATCACCGCACAGTTGGGTATGAATACCCGAATCTGGTGTTGCCGCAAGATCTGCCGCCATTACCGCCGCCGCACCGCGGTAGAAGGTGAAGGGCGTGGCCACCATCCGCGCGTACCGCACCGGCACGAGTTCAGGGACTCGGCTGGCAGCTTGCTCGGTCAGAATGTCGATCGGGTCTCGACGATCGGCGCTGGGTGGCACATCTGCGAGGTCGGCAAGTCGCGTGGTCATCGAATCCTCCTAGCCGGACACCTCTTTCGGCGCCTACTGGTATGAAACGAACCACGGGGCGGGCGCGACACGCATTGTCTGCGCGGGGGTGAACGTCGGGTGGTCCTCCGTATAGAAATTCTTCCACCCCATCCACACATTCGGCGGCAAATCGGTAATCAGCCGATTCCACGTCCCCATCTTGACCGGCGGCGTTCCGTGTCCATCGGCATGGATCACCATCGCCAACTCGGGATGCGCGGTATTGATCGCCCGCCGATTCGCCAGCATATCCGAGTCGAATTCGTGCAGAATCAACACTTTCTGCGGTAATCCGTTGTCGCGCACCACGCTTGCGAGCCAGTCGGAGGTCCGGTTTACCTCGGCTGCTTCCACCGAGCCGATCTGCGTGAGGTGAACCTCATTGGGTTTGAGCCGCCACTCCGAATCCAGCGCGAGCCCCACATGTGGAAGCTTAAGTAGCGATTCGTACATCTTCGCCTGGCGCAGAAAGTCCATCCGGCCGGGTTGTAGATCGAGGGTCACGTAGATACCGGCTTTACCCGCGGCCTCAACCCAGGGCTTGATGACCGCGGGGTCGATGATCGAGGTGTAATTGTTACCCGGCCCGGGCGACGCCGACGCCACCGTGACGATGATTTCGAAGGCTGGGATCACCTTCTCTTTGCTCACCGAATCATACTGTGCGGCAACACGTTTAGCTCTCGCTATAGTCGCGGGCAAGCTCTGCCGTCCGAGCGGGCCGAGCGACGGCGAATCCGGCGAACCATACAGCGCGATCATCCGCCGGCCCGGAAAGACAGTGAGTCCTCCGCCGGGCAGTTCGAGCGCACGTCGGGCACCAACGACGCGATCGGAAAGCAGTGCGTCGGTACCGAATTCGCCACCGATGCCCAGCACTTGCGCCTCAGGGTCGGCCTTCAGAGCTTCGACCGCCGAGGCACTCGACCGTGGATCGCCTCCACTCGCATCTGCACCGACCGCACCTGCCGCGGCGATAGTCGCGAGTGCGTCGTCGCCTGGCGTCGCCACCAGCACCACTATCCGACGGCCCGACGGCACTGCCGAGAATGCTTTCTGCGCAGATGATTCCGTCACTGCGGCAAGGCCTAGCGAATCTGTCCCATCGCCAACCAGAACGGCATTGCGCGTACCCAACCTGGCTACTTCAGTGCGGATCGCGTCGATACTGCTGTCGTCGTAGACAAACATCGGAATCCGAAGCTTTCGGGCCGTCTCACCCGCAGCTCGACGGGCCCGGGCGTCAGCGCTTGGTCCTACAATCACGACAGTCGGAGCACCGGAAAACAGCTCGCGACTCGCGAGCACCGACGTCGGTACATTCGGATCGCCGTAGACCACCCGCGTTTGCGCGTCAGACAATTCGGCATTCGGTTCCTGGACACTCCGGCTGGCGACGGTGGCGGCAACGACAATCAGTGCGACCACGGCTACCGCGATGGCCACCGCCATCATCCGTAACGGTGTCAGCCTCCGACGCCCCTCCATATCGTTGGACCGACCTCCGCATCTCACGCCCCGGATAGCGCCGGAACTACCAGTTCTGCGCCGAGGCCACGCTAGGCCTTCGACGCCAACAAGGTATCAGCTTCGTCGGTATCAAATAGCGAATGGACTATCCACCGTCCCGACGCATCATCAGAAGGGCGTCGAGCTCGACCGCGACCCGGGCGGCGTCGGGTCCGGCCAATCGAGACAGCGGCACCCGAGAGATCCGCTCGGTGCGCCGCTCGGTGCGGTACACAATCAACGCCGTCAGCACGACGACGGGGACGAGAACGCTGACGATGATCACGATTGTCATGGCATTAATCATGTCCGCACACAAATTCTGCCACCAGTGGCGGAATTGACATTGTTAGCAAATAATCTGCCACAATTGTAGTCATGCTTCGCACTATCGCGGTCGTCCTGCAAAAACGCGTGGCGATGTTCGAATACGGCGTCATCAACGAAGTTTTCGGCATCGACCGCACCGGCGATGGGGTACCTTCCTTCGAAATGCTGGTCTGCGGGCCCGAAGCAGGTGTTCCGATCGATGCTGGCAACGGTGTGCAACTGGTACCGCCCGATGACTACTCCGCCTGCGCCCGCGCCGATCTGATCGCGATCCCCGCGGGCAATACGAACGGCGACTACACCGAAGAATCGCTCGACGTACTTCGTGCCGCCGTCGCGCGGGGTGCACGAGTGCTCACGGTCTGTTCGGGCGCCTTCCTCGCCGCGCACGCAGGGATTCTCGACGGACGCCGCGCCACCACCCACTGGATGTACGGGGAGAAACTCGCGCGGCAATTCCCCGACGTCATCGTCGACACCGACGTCCTATTCGTCGACGACGGCCCGATCACCACTAGCGCGGGGACCGCAGCCGGCATCGATGCCGCCTTACATATCGTGCGTCAGGAATTCGGTTCGGATATCGCCAATCGCATCGCACGTCGAATGGTCGTAGCGCCGCACCGGGACGGCGGCCAGCGGCAATACGTCGAGGCGCCGGTGCCGGCATGCGACTCCGACGGTTTCGGCGAAACACTGAGTTGGATGATCGAGAACCTTGACGCCGACATCGCGGTCAACGACCTCGCGAACCGCGCCCATCTCTCGCCACGCACTTTCGCACGACGGTTCGTCGACGAGGTCGGCGTGCCACCGCATCGTTGGCTCACCGAACAGCGGGTCTTGCACGCGCAACGGCTATTGGAATCGACGATGATCACGGTTGACGATGTCGCATCGCGATGCGGGTTCGGGTCCGCGACGCTGCTGCGCCACCATTTCAGCGCGATGGTCGGGGTATCGCCAGGCAGTTACCGCCAGCGGTTCACCGGCCGATGATCAATCCGCACCGCGCGTGTCGGCCGGCTCGAAATCGTCGGCATCAACCTTCGCGGCCTCGTCGGTCGCGTCAGCCTCAACCGGCAGCTCATCGAACGATACCCGCGGCGTCGCCGCGGTGTGATAGATCGCCAACCCAGCGTTGACCGCGGCCGCAATTCCGAAGCCAACGGCGAATATCCCGGTCAGCACATAGGCGATAGTCGCTAGGCCACCGTCGAGCGGCGAGACCGCCAACGCTGCCGCGACGGCCAGGATCAGCCCGAGCAGCGACCAAGCCGCGCCACGCACCCGCGGCCCCACGACGCCGGCATAAAAGAGCCTTCGATATACCCCGGTCTCGAATTCGTCGACGGCGGCCAGTCGCACCGCGTCGGCACCGGCCACGGTCCGCAGTTGCGCGGACAGTTCCAGATCCGCGAGCAACCGTGCTGATTCCCGTGCTCGGTACCGCACGAACGCGATGATCGCGACGGTCGCCGCGATCAACCCAAGACCCATCGAGAATGCCCATAAGTTCACATCGGCCACCGTACCGCCCGAGGGGTGAACGTGTTACAACTACGGTCGGGCCAACGCCGCGAGCGCGCCGGTGAACATCGACTCGAGTCCGACGATCAACGCATCCAAGCCGAGGTCGAATGCCCGATCGGCGCGCGAAACCGATTGCTCCGCTTCACCTTTCGACGCCTCGGCGGACAACGCGGGATATTCGATCGCCAATGCGCCGACGTCGAAGACTCCATCGGGCGCGTTAGCGTCCAGGGCTGCGCCCAATACAAATGATTCGACGGCAACGATCGCCGACAGTATTGACCCACGCGGCCAACCCGCAGCGGCGAATCCACTGACCAATGTGTCGTACATCTTCAGCACGGCCCGCGAGTCGGCCACCGGCATCACCGCGTATGTCGGCACCATATGCGCGTTGACGGCGAACACATCCCGCGCCGAACGCGCCCAACGCCGCACGCCTTCGGCCCAATCAGCTTCGGCGAAACCCCCGAAGTCGACCCCTTCAATGAGGTGGTCCTGGACCAGGATCATCAGCTCGCGCTTGGATCCGACATGGTTGTAGATGGCTGACGGGGCAACGCCGAGTCGATCGGCCAGCGTGGCGATGGTCAGCCGCGCCGGGCCACCCTGAGCCAACAGCGACATCGCACCGGCAACGATCTTCTCCCTCGACAGCACGCGTTGGCGGGGGCGTCCAGCACGGCGCGCCGCGTCGGCAGCCCCATCGCCAGCATTCCGATCCACGTCAGCTCCCTTGTGTTACCGCTGTCACAAGGTTAGCCTATAAATGAATCATATTCATTTACCTCGCCGGCCCGCACCCGACAGGAGCTCCCATGTCAACCTATGCAGTCACCGATCCCGCGACCGGCGAAGTCGTCGCCACCTACCCGACGGCTACCGATGCCGAAATCTCCGATGCTGTCACCGCAGCATCGAACGCCGCGTCGTGGGTCCGCTCGACGTCGGTCACCGACCGAGCCGAATTGATCCGCAAAGTCGGTGCGCTGCATCATGAACGCCGCGAACAGCTCGCCGACATCATCGTGCGGGAGATGGGCAAACCGCGCGATGAAGCGCTGGGAGAAGTGGACTTCTGCACCGCTATCTACGACTTCTATGCCGACAACGCCGAGACCTTTCTCGCCGACGAGCCGGTGAAACTCCTTGAGGGAGAAGGGGAAGCAGTCATCACCCGCGGACCGATCGGTGTGCTACTGGGCATAATGCCGTGGAACTTCCCCTACTATCAGGTGGCTCGATTCGCCGGCCCCAACCTGATTGTCGGCAACACCATCCTGCTCAAACACGCTCCGCAGTGCCCGGAATCCGCACTCGCGTTGCAGCAGATATTTCTCGACGCAGGGTTCGCCGAGGGCGCCTATGTCGATATCCGCGCCACCAACGAACAGGCAGCCACGATCATCGCCGACCCACGCGTCGCCGCGGTGTCGCTGACCGGCTCGGAACGCGCGGGCGCTGCCGTCGCCGAGGTCGCGGGCCGCAATCTCAAGAAGGTCGTACTCGAACTCGGCGGGTCGGACCCGTTCATCCTCCTGTCGTCGGACGATCTCGACGCCACCGTTGACTCAGCCGTCGCCGCACGCCTGGATAACACCGGGCAGGCCTGTAACGCGGCCAAGCGATTTATCGTCGCCGACGACCTTTACGACCCGTTCTTGGAGAAGTTCACCGCCAAGATGCTCGCCGCCGCCGACGGCATCGCCCCCCTGTCGTCGGAGCGAGCCGCTCAGGGCCTTGAACAGCAAGTCGCCCGCGCCGTTGAAGAAGGCGCTCACCTGGCCAGCGGTGGCGAACGTCGTGGTGCGTTCTATCCGCCGGCGGTACTAACCAACGTCCGACCGGGCACCGACGCCTACCACCAGGAACTATTCGGGCCGGTCGCCATCGTGCACCGCGTGGCCGACGAGGACGAAGCCGTCAGCGTAGCCAACGACACCCCATTCGGTCTGGGCTCCTATCTATTCACTACCGACCGCGATCAGGCACAACGCGTCGCCGCGAAGATCGAAGCCGGCATGGTGTTCATCAACGGAGTTGGCGCCGAGGGAGCAGAACTCCCATTCGGCGGAATCAAACGCTCAGGCTTCGGCCGGGAACTCGGGCGCTTCGGTATCGAGGAATTCATCAACAAGAAGATGATCAGGACAGTGGGCTAAGACCTGCCACCCCGCGATGGTCGAGTGCGACGGCGAGCTCGCGAGACGGCGCGTATCGAGACCCCACCCCGCGATGGTCGAGTGCGACGGCGAGCTCGCGAGACGGCGCGTATCGAGACCCGCCCCGCGATGGTCGAGTGCGACGGCGAGCTCGCGAGACGGCGTGTATCGAGACCCCCGCCGGCCGAAATACCAACGCCCCCATCGCAATTCCCTAACCGAACCCGACTACCGCGCCCCCGGCCGGAACATCTTCGACGGTTTCATCCGAGTGGACTCAGGCAACCAACGATTTACCGGACGCCGCATCGCACACAACGCGGAGATAACCAGTAAGCCGGCCTGAATCCAAGCGACGAGAATCATCGACGACGACACCTCGGGGTAGCGCAACAGAAGGTCGATGCCGATGGGTACCGACAGCACGTTGACCACGACCGTCGCGACAAAGAAGTTGCGAACATGTCGACTGTGATGATTAGCCGCACCCACCAACAGCGGATATTCGATGGCGAGGAATACCACGATCATCACCAGCATGAACGGCGGGAAAAACCCTGCGATGGAGTCGACCTGATTAGCCGGACCGGCATTCTTGGGATCCTGGGCCACGCCGTCGAGTAGACGCTGGCGTAGCAGGTCCGAGATCAGGCCCAGATTGAGGAAGCCGTAGACGACGGTGACCAGACCCATCGCTGCCGCGCCCCACCAGGCCACGCGAGCGTGCAGCGCCAACGCGACCGGCGGCGGCCCCGCATCGTCGGGTCGCGTCGGATACCACGACGACACATCCCGATCCTTCGACGTACGCGCGATCTCGGCCAGGTCTTCGGCGTCGAGTTCGGCCTGTGTCGGGATGCGATCCGGCTGGTCGGGGTCGGGTGAATTCTGCGAGCCCATAGGTTGATACTGCCACCTGCGACCTAGCGGGTGATCTTCAGCATCCTTCCAACCGTCCCCTGCCACAGCGTTCCACCGGAGGTGATGGTGCCGGTCAATTCCAACGGCTCATTGATCGGGGCATCGCCAACTTTGCGGGTCTTCACGCGTGCACCGGTCGCGAAGTCGGTGGCGACGTAGTAGACGGGACCCAACTGCTGCACTGCTCCCGGAACATAGGGTCCGTACCCGACGGCGTGGATCAGTCCGTCGGCGCGCGACAACTTGGGTAGCGTCGCGATGCGGTCAGCGTTCTCCCAGATTCGTCTGCAGCCATGCTCCGAGACGTCGATACGCGTCGCGCCGCCCTCGAATCCCGCATCGGCCGGCACACTTGGCCCGGTCACCGCCATCGGCGGGTACTGGTAGCCGTAGGTCGACGGGATCACCAACGAGTTCCCCCATGCCATCGGCGAGTTCTCGGTGCCTTGACCCGACGTCGCGAATGCCGGTGTGCGACACACGAGCGATCCGTCATCGCTGCGATAGACGAGAAGATTCGGCCGCCGTGCGGCGTTGTCGACGATGGCAACCCATCTTTCGCCACCCGGACCGAAATACGTTGGGGTGGTTCCCGATCCCCAGGTCAATTGTCCTGGCTTGCGAGCGGGACCACGATCGTAGGCTCGACGCCATACGGTGCGCGGTACGCCGTCCGAACCCGCCTTCATTTCGTAGAGGGCGTGGGTGGTGATGATCGACGCGCCACCCGGCCGAATAGTCAGCCCATTGCCAAGTTGCTCACCGGCGGGAAGTTTTGTCGAGCGGACCACGCGTCGCGCACCTCGATCGGTCACGGTGCCGATGGTTCCGTTGGTCGTCGCGAACCAGACCCGGCCCTGCCAGTCGGGCGCGAGCCCGGTGACGGCATCGCCTCGCGAAAGATGTTGCCGGACATCGGTTCTCTGGGCCACGTAGAGCTGCCATCCGGATGCGGTCCGCCGATGAGCCACACGTAGGATCGCGCCCGAACCGTCGGCGACGACCACTCGATTACGATCGTCGAGGTAGCCGTATACCCCGCCGAGTAGACCGCCTTTGGTCAACGGCAGTCGAGCGGTGACCGCTGCGGTACGCGGGTCGAAGAGCGTCACAGTCGGCACAGCGAAACCGCCGGCGCCGACATAGTTGGTACACAACGAGACTGGGAGACCGTCGGAGCCGACGAAGGTGGCGGCACATGCTCCGCCTGGTACCGACGATGCCGCGAGCCGGGCGGTTACGCCCGGACCGGGATTCCCGGTGGAATCGGTCGACTGCGGATCACCGTGCATCAGCGAGGTTCCGGCCGGGCCGATGCCCAGCGTCGGCCCCGGACTCGCCACCGCGGCCCCGACAGACAAACCGGCTACCACCGAGCAGACCACCAAAGACGTCAATGCGCGATGGATAATCGCAGTGTGACAACGCATTTGACTATGCAAGCACATAACCCGCACTGACGGCCACCTTACGGTCGGGTTGATTGGTTCAGACAATCAACCCGACCGTCTCGTCGGCTCAAATCCTCACTGAGACAGATGAGTCAACAGGAAGTTCGTCGCAGGCAGAAGTGTCGTCACCATCGGCAGCGCGTGATTGACCACCAGCCCCGGGAAGATCGGCGGGATAGTGTTGGTCACGAGAGTGACGTTGGCGCCCTGGCCTTTCCAGTCCTTGTACAGCTGATTCACCTGCCCGTAGGGAATCACGTCGTCGCTGATACCGCCCTCGATCAGTACCGGAGCGTTCGGCTTGAGTTTGCCGATCCGCTGGTCGCCGATCATCTTCTGAATCTCGGGATAGCGCTTGATCACCGACGACAACGATTCTCCAGTCCGCGTCCACTGACTGGTCCGCTGGAACCCGAAGTTGAGCCCGGTGTCACCGATGCACTGTGTCGCGGCGCTTTTCAGCGCGGTCTTACCGTTGGCGTTGGTCTCGCTGGCAAGAATCGGTGCCAGCTTGGGGTACCGGGCATCGAGTCCGTTGATGGCATAGGCGATCCCGCCGGCGATGAATGTGCCGTCGATTTGGTCGATGACCTTCGACAGGTCAGCCGGAGGCGCGCCCGCATAGGTGGCTTTCACATTCAGATCGGGCGCATAGCTCGATGCCAGTTCAGCGGCCGATGCCGCAGCACCGCCGCCTTGCGAATAGCCCGAAAAGGCGATCGGGGAATTCTTGGGCGCCTTGGCAACTCGCAGCGCGACACGAGCGGCGTCGAGCATTGCATGACCGGACTCGGCGCGGTTGACATAGGTGTGGATTCCAGGTGTGCCCATGCCGATGTAGTCGGTAATCGCCACTCGCACTCCGTTGAGGAGAAGCAGGTACATTTCCAGGCCGGTGTAGTTGACCGCGATGGACGGTTTTGCCGGATCGATGGCCAATGGGAAGGCCATCATCTTCGAACCCGCGCATTGATCGCCCTGGCCGATGGTGCCCGGACCGAGCACAACAGTGGGACGCGGCCCCTTGCCTCGCCAGGGCGCGGTCGGCTCGACGACGGTGCCGGTTACCGCAGCTGCGTTGCCGTCCTGGTAGGTCGAGCTGTACATCACGCGGGTAGCGGTCCCGGGCCACTGGTTAGGAATTCCGGGGATCTGCAGCAGTAGCGGCGATGGCTGGCTACGAATGACCGATCCTGGTGCGGTGTCGAATTTCGCTGGCGGCGTATAGAAGTCAGCGGCCGACGCCGAAGGCGCGATGGCCCCGGCGGCTCCGATCGCGAGCGCGGCGGATGTCGCAGTAGCTATCAGCGCGCCGAGTCGTCTTGAGATGAATCGCCGATTTCGTATCATAGAAATGTAATCTAGACCACCGACTCATAGAATGCTACTCGCGGGTAGGTTGTCGGGATCGACCCAAGCCAGGGCCGCCTCGCGGATCGATCACGCGTAGATTCGGTGCTCGTGGCAGACATGGTCAATGTTCCCGGCGGCGAGTACCTGATGGGTTCGGCGCAGCACTACCCCGAGGAACGTCCCGTTCGATCAGTTCACGTGACTCCCTTCCGTATCGACACGCACGCGGTCACCAACGCGCGGTTCGCCGAGTTCGTCGCGGCCACCGGGTATGTCACCGTCGCCGAACAGCCGTTAGATCCGTCGCGATATCCCGGCGCCGACCCGGACCTCCTCAAGCCGGGCGGGTTGGTGTTTCACCAAACTCCTCAACCCGTGGAATTACACGACCTCACGCAGTGGTGGGCGTACGTACCGGGAGCGAACTGGCGCAATCCGCGGGGTCCGCAATCATCGTTAGATCAACTCGACGACCATCCGGTGGTGCAGGTTTGCCACACCGACGCCGCCGCTTATGCCGCGTGGCGCGGCGTTCGTCTGCCAACCGAGGCGGAGTGGGAATTCGCCGCGCGCGGCGGTCTGCAGTCGCAGCCATATACCTGGGGTGCCGAAGCGGACGACGATCCGCCGTATCGCGTCAACCGCTGGCGCGGCGAATTCCCTTGGCAGAACTCGGCTTCCGATGGATATGAGGCGACGGCTCCGGTCGGCACGTTTGAGCCGAATGGTTACGGCCTCTACGACATGGCGGGAAACGTCTGGGAATGGACCGACACCTGGTGGACACACCACCATGCCGCCGAAAGCTCTCCGTGTTGTGGAACCGACGTCGCGCGGCAGCGGTCGATGGGCCCCGGCGACGACGTCGGACGTCGGGTCATCAAAGGCGGATCGCATCTCTGTGCGCCCAACTATTGCCTGCGTTATCGTCCGGCGGCACGACAGCCCGAGGCCATCGACTCAGCAACCTGCCACCTCGGATTCCGTTGCGCGACAGACGAATAGATAGCCGGTCGAGTGCCCGACGAGGCGCCAGCGAAATACCAACCGCCGGTCGAGTGCCCGACGAGGCGCCAGCCGAGGCGGGTGTATCGAGACCCCCCGCAAGACAAACACCCCTACCGCACAACGATTTCCAACTCACCAGGGTCTCGATACACGCGCGTCTCGCTACGCTCGGCGAGCGCACTCGACCAACCAAATCATCGCGTCTCGCTGCGCTCGGCGAGCGCACTCGACCAACCAAACACCAACCGCTGGTCGAGTGCCCGACGAGGCGCCAGCCGAGGCGGGTGTATCGAGACCACCCGCGCAACCGCCCCTAAACCAGCAACTCTGCGATCTGAATCGTGTTGAGCGCAGCGCCTTTTCGCAAGTTGTCACCGGATACGAATAGCGCCAGTCCCCGACCATCGGGCACGCCCGGATCTTGCCGGATACGTCCGACGAGCGACAAATCCTTACCCGCCGCGGCCAATGGCGTTGGCACATCGGTCAATTCGACACCAGCGGCCCCGGCCAAGATCGCCTGGGCCTGTGCGACGGACAGCGGCTCCGCGAACTCCGCGTTGATCGACAACGAGTGCCCGGTGAACACCGGCACGCGCACGCACGTACCGCTCACCAACAGTTCGGGCAGACCGAGGATTTTGCGCGATTCGTTGCGCAATTTTTGATCTTCGTCGGTCTCCCCGCTGCCGTCATCAACCAGCGCTCCGGCGAGTGGGAGAACGTTAAAAGCAATGGGCGCAACGTATTTCACCGGATCGGGGAACTTAACCGCCGAACCGTCATGAACTAACTTCTCGGCGTCGTCGATACCGGCACGCACCTGCGACGCCAACTCGTCGACGCCGGCCAGGCCGCTACCCGACACCGCTTGATACGACGAAATGATCAGCCGACGCAGCCCGGCTGCGTCGTGCAACGGCTTGAGGACCGGCATCGCGGCCATCGTCGTGCAGTTTGGATTGGCGATGATGCCCTTGGGCGGATTCTGCGCCAACTCGCCGTTGACCTCGGCCACCACCAGCGGCACGTCTTCGTCTTTCCGCCAGGCCGACGAATTGTCGATAACGGTTACACCGGCAGCCGCGAATCGCGGCGCCTGCTCACGCGACATCGTCGCGCCTGCGGAGAATAGCGCGATATCGAGTCCGACGGGATCGGCGGTCGCAGCGTCTTCGACGACGATTTCGCCGTCGCCCCATGGCAGCTTCTTGCCCGCGGACCGCGACGACGCGAAGAACCGCACCTCATCGGCGGGAAAGTTGCGCTGCGCCAACAGTGTTCGCATGACGGCACCGACCTGACCGGTCGCGCCGACTACTCCGATACGTGCACCCATTATCGACCAGTTCCCGCGTAGACCACGGCTTCTTCGTCGCCGCCAAGGTTGAATGCCGTATGCAGTGCCCGCACCGCGTCGTCGAGTTCGGTATCTCGACACAGGACCGAGATCCGAATCTCCGACGTCGAGATCAACTCGATGTTAATGCCAGCGTCGGCCAGCGCCTCGCAAAATGTTGCTGTCACACCCGGATGGCTCTTCATTCCAGCGCCGACGAGCGAGACTTTGCCGATCTGATCGTCGTAGAGAACTTCGGAGAAGCCAATTTCACTCTTGAGCGCGGTCAGCTTCTGCACGCCCAGTGGTCCCAGCTCGCGCGGCAGGGTGAAGGTGATGTCGGTCTTGCCGGTGTCGACCTTGGAGATGTTCTGCAACACCATGTCAATATTGATATCTGCGTCGGCGACAGCGCGAAATACCTTGCCCGCGTTGCCCGGAGTGTCGTCGAGGCCGACGACGGTTATCTTGGCTTCGCTGCGGTCGTGTGCGACGCCGGTGAGAATTGCATCTTCCACGGGAATGTCCTCCATTGAACCGGCGACCATCGTGCCGGGTTTATTCGAGTACGACGAGCGCACATGTACGGGAACGTTGTATCGGCGGGCGTATTCCACACAGCGCAGCATCAGTACTTTCGCGCCACAGGCGGCCATCTCCAGCATTTCCTCAAAGGAAACGGTCGAGAGGTGCCGGGCGTCGGAGACGATGCGAGGATCAGCTGTATAAATGCCGTCGACGTCGGTATAGATCTCGCAGACGTCTGCTTCGAGTGCCGCGGCAAGCGCGACGGCCGTTGTGTCCGACCCACCACGACCGAGCGTCGTCACATCTTTGGTGTCCTGTGAGACGCCCTGAAAGCCAGCGACCAAGACGATCTTGCCGTCGTCGAGCGCGCTGCGGACCCGGCCCGGCGTGACATCGATGATCTTTGCCGAGCCGTGGCTACTTGTGGTGATCACGCCGGCCTGCGAACCGGTGAACGACTGCGCCTCGGCGCCAAGCGAACTGATCGCCATCGCGACCAGGGCGTTTGAGATGCGCTCACCCGAGGTGAGGAGCATATCCATCTCACGCGGCGGCGGCGTCGGGTTGACCTGTTCTGCCAGGTCCAGTAGTTCGTCGGTGGTGTCGCCCATCGCGGACACCACGACGACCACGTCGTTCCCCTGCTTTCGGGTCTCGACGATGCGCTCGGCGACTCGACGAATCCGTTCGGCCGTTCCGACCGAGGATCCGCCATATTTCTGCACGACCAGTGCCACGCCGTTGAACCTTTCCGTTTCGGGATTGGAGATACGCCCTGCAACCTTACCGGGCTGCCCGATCCGGCGAACACCGCCGCTACGTCGGTTCACCCGGCGTCGGGAAATTCGTCCGAATACTTACCCAACAAGGGCAATATGCCCTCGGCGAGCGAGTATTCGGACGATTTTCGCAGGTGGCCGTGTCCTGACATGCGCTGGTTGGGCTACCGCCTACCATCACGTTGTGCCCGGAACCGCTGCCGCCGTGCCCGACCAAACCGAGTCGATGACACCATCGTCGACATCCTTCATCGTCCGCCATGCGGATTGGCTGCTGCCCGCTTTGGTCTTTCTCGCGGTCCGGGTGATCGGCCTGGTGGTCCTCGCTCGTTTTGCCCAGTTGCGGGGCTTGAACCTCGGCAACACACTCGCCGCATGGGACGGCAAATGGATGCTCGCCATCGCCGAACATGGCTACGCGGGCGTACCCGTCACACAGACCGACGCGCGCGGCATTCACCTCACCGAGACCGCATACGCCTTCTTCCCCGGCTACCCGTATCTCGTACGACTCCTGGACAAACTACCGTTCGTCACCGCCTATGGTGCCGCGATCGCGATCAATATCGTCCTCGGTTGCATAGCCGCAGCCGGGGCCGCGAGGTTGGCGGCCTTCTGTGCACGCACCATGTCGGCCAGATCCGACGACGCCGCATCGCCCGATCCGGCGCGCGTCGGGCTGATCCTCACCGTCCTATTCGCGGCGGCACCGATGGGCATCGTGCTGTCGATGGCCTACACCGAGGCCCTGTTCTGCGCACTAGCCGTCTGGGCACTGATCGGTGTCGTCGAGCATCGTTGGCTGTTAGCCGGCTGCTGTGCGGGACTGGTTGGACTGACCCGCCCGACGGCGATCGTCGTGGTGGGCGTCGTGATGCTGGCCGCGCTCCTCGCTCGCCGCGACGGCCCGCGAGCCTGGGCGGCGATCGCACTGAGTCCCCTCGGCTACCTCGGCTATCTCGGCTTCGTGTGGGCCAAGACCGGCTCGCCGACCGGCTGGTTTCGGATACAGACCGACGGGTGGGGCACCCAATTCGATTGGGGTGCGGCAACTTACACCTTCGTGAACGACTCACTGCTGAACTCCGGCGAGATCGCGCCGGTCGCGACGTCGTGGATCATCGCCGCAACCATCGGTCTCGTGGTTGTCGCCATGTGGAGCAGACTCCCGTGGCCGATCCTCGTCTACGGCGCTCTCGTCGTCGCTTCGATCATCTTGTCGTCGGGTTTGATGATGAGCCGTGCGCGCCTGCTCCTACCCGCGTTCGTTCTGCTGATTCCGGTGGCCTACGCGATTGCCCGATGGCGGACATCACATGCGGTGGCGGCGCTGCTGGTTATCGTCATCGGGAGCTCCTGGTTCGGCGCGCATATGCTGACGGTCTATCCCCACGCGGTCTAGCCCTTCTCCGCGAACCGCTATCCCGCGAAACCTCGGCACAAGTAGTCGATCCCGCTATCCAGCCGCTCCTTCAAGTCGACCTGTGGGACTTCGTCGGACCGCTCTATCCCCTGCGCGGCGATCAGACTGTCCGCGACCATCGCCAGCGCGACGCCGTTGATGAGATTCCAGACCGCGAGGGCCATATCGATCGACGCATCCTCACCTCGACCCAATTCCGCGAGGCCGTCGGCCAGCCAACGCAAACATTCCATCGACGTCTGGCTGAAGGTGAATCGCGGCGATGCGTAGGCAAGCACCATCCACGGATGTCGTTGATACAGAGCCCAATCGACGTCGACGGCAATCTGCACGCGTTCACGCCAGGTCCACGGCCCCGGCTCGTCGATCGGATAGCGAAACCGGCTACCGGTCTCCTCGGCCATTTCCCGCACGAGTTGGTCCTTGTCTGCGACGTGCCGGTACAACGACATAGCTCCAACGCCGAGCCGGTCGGCGAGTCGGCGCATCGACAACGCTGCGAGGCCGTCGGCATCGGCCAGCTCGATCGCGGCATCGATGATCGCCGGCATCGTCAGTTTCGCGGGCGCAGCCATCGTCGTCACTCTTTCCGGGGCAGGAATATCTGGATTGCGTACAGCGTACTCATTCATTAGAGTTCGAGAGCGCAACATGCCGCGTACAACGTACGCAATCCAGTCGAGGAGGACCAATGGTGATCGAGTCACCCGCCGCACCGACCACGCACGGTGGGTCGCGGCGTGCGTGGTTTGGCCTCGCGGTCCTCGTCCTACCGGTGTTGCTGGTGTCGATGGACGTGTCGGTGCTCTTCCTGGCAATGCCGACGTTGACTCACGAATTACACCCCGGCGCGACCCAATCACTGTGGATCCTCGACATCTACGGCTTCCTGCTGGCCGGACTTCTGATCACGATGGGCAACCTCGGCGACCGGATCGGCCGACGTTTGCTATTGCTCATCGGCGCGACGATCTTCGGTGCCGGTTCGGTCGTCGCCGCACTCTCGGTGGACCCGACCATGCTGATCGCCGCACGCGCCCTGATGGGGATCGGCGGAGCGACGCTCCTGCCGTCAAGCTTGTCGCTGATCTCCACGATGTTTCCCGACGTCGGGGCCCGCGCCCGCGCGATCGGCGTCTGGACCTCCGCGTTCGCCGGCGGTGCAGCCGTTGGCCCTATCGTCGGAGGCGTTCTGCTACAACACTTCTGGTGGGGATCGGTATTCTTGATCAACCTGCCGGTTCTCTTGATTCTGCTGATCGCCGGACCGTTTCTGCTTCCCGAACATCGGGCGGGCACCACCGGCGGCTTCGACGTCATCGGCGTAGTCTTGTCTCTCGCGGGCATCCTCCCGACGGTGTATGCCATCAAACACGTCTCCGTCGACGGACCGGACATCATCGCCTTGGTCGCCGGCACTGTCGGCCTGGCGATGCTGGCCCTGTTCGTGGCCCACGAACGACGGGTCGACAACCCCTTATTGGACCTGAAACTGTTGTCCAACAAAAGGTTCGCTCTCGCGATTGGATCGAGTCTGGTCGGTATGATGTCGCTGGCCGCGCTGAGTTACCTGACCAGCATCTACCTACAGACGGTGACCGGACGCGACCCGCTCGACGCCGCGATACTCGGCATTCCGATGGCCGTCACCGTATTCGTCTTCTCCCTATCGGCCGCGCGAATAACCGAAAAGCTGGGCCCGCGTACCGGTTTCATCGTCGCTCTGGGTGCGGCGGCAATCGGCAACTTCGCCCTGCTCGGTATCGGAGTCGACGGCGGCGTCTGGGCCTATCTCGCGGGCTCGGCCATTGCCGGTGTGGGTTACGGCATCGCGTTCAGTCTCGTCTCCGACGTCGCGGTATCGTCGGTGCCGCCGGAGCGCGCCGGAGCGGCGACCGGCCTATCGGAAACCAGTTTTGAACTCGGCAACGCGCTGGGATTGGCCCTACTCGGCTCACTGGCTTCGCTGGTCTTCCAACACGGCGTCGGCCCATCGGGGCAACGGTTCGAGGGCACCCTCGACGAGGTCGTCTCGGCCACCACTGATCAAGCGACGATCACCGCCGCGCAGGAATCATTCGTCACAGGTGTGCATGTCGCGACCGGCCTGGCGGGTGTGTTGCTCGTCGCGATGGCAGTGATCATCGCGGCGATTCTGCCCCGAGAGCGAAACCAGGCACGATAGTTCGCGTGACCGCCCCACCTCCTCGCCCCCGCATTGGGCGCGCGTTCTTGTCGGCGCCCGGCCTCGGCACGCGCTGGCCGGTAGCCGTGCGCGCCGCAGCAACTCTCGCCATTCCCGCGCTCGCGCTGTGGTTCGCGGGCCAGGGTGCGTACGCACTGCTGGTCGCGCTTGGCACCTTCGCGATGCTGTACGGGGAGGACCGGCCGTTTCGGATTCGATGGCGAGTAGTGACGACGATCGGCGCCATCCTCACCGCGTCGGTCGCGGCCAGCGCCTACCTTGCTGACATCCTCCAGTCTGATATCGGGAATGCGAACCTCCGCGAATGCGTGCTGGTCGTCGTGATGGCCACTATCGCGGGGGCAGCGGTGTTTATTGGAACATCGCTGCGGGCCGGGCCGCCCGGCCCGATGTTCGTCGTGCTGACGGCCGGAGTCGGCTGGGTGGTCGTTACCCACGGCGTCGCGCCGGAGATCGTAGTCGGCTGCACCGCGCTGGGGGTGGTGTCCTCACTGGTCGTATCCATGACGCCGGTCCTGTGGTCACGGCACCGACCGCAGGCCGCGGCGATCGACGCGGCCATCGCAGCCGTCGACACTTACCTCGACGCAGCGTCGTCGAATACTGCCGTTCAGGCAGCACAGGCGTCACGTAACGTCGCGGGCGAACAGATGCACAATGCGTGGACTGTCTTACACGACGCGGCGCAAACCGACGGTGACCTCGCCGACCGACTGTGGGCGGCGCATCGGCGGCTGGCCGGCGCACCGGAACTTAGTTCACCTGACGCCGCGGCCAGTTTCGCGCCACCATTGCCCCGACCGTCTGTGTCGCATCGCCTCGCCCAGTCAGCACACCCGCATACCCTGCCCGCCTATGTCGCCAGCCGGGTGGTGCTCGCAGCACTCGTCGCCGGTGGAGTGTCCGTTCTGCTCGGGCTGGGCCGGCCCGACTGGGCGATCATCGCGGTGGTGCTGGTTTTGCAGATGGGCCCCGACCGCGTGCGGGGTTCACTGCGTGGTGGGCAGCGCATGCTCGGCACATCGCTTGGCCTGGTGCTATTCGTCGGGGTCGCGTTGACCGAGCCCAACCATCTGACGTTGATTCTGCTGCTGACGGCTTTACAATTCCTCATCGAACTGACCGTCGCCAGCAATTACGGTCTGGCCGCCACTTTCATCACGCCGCTGGCGTTGTTGATGAGTTCGCCAAATGGAGCCGACGCCGTGTGGGCTACGGCAGGAAATCGGTTGGCCGAGACCGCGATCGGAGTGTTGTTGGCCATCGGATCACTTTGGGTGCTGTGGCCCAGGGGTCATCGGGCGACGCTGAAACTGGCACATCGCCGAACTCTTACCGAGTCATTCAGCGTGCTCGATGCCGTTTCGCGCCAGTCACCGCTCATGCCATCGGTATCAATGATGCGCCGGGACTTACAGTGGACCCTCCTCGGAGCGGACACAGCGGGTACCAACGCCGCACTCGATGAGCCCGACTGGGCGAAACAGGAGTGGCCGCAACATCTTTCGATCTGTGGCGCGGGGTACGACGTTCTCGCCGCGTGCTGGAATGCGCCGGCGGGCGAGCCGGTCAGCGCCGCCGATGGGCAAGCGCTGACCGTACGGGTGTCGTCGTTGGACGCGGCGATCAGTACTGACCGCAGGTAGCTTTCACCTTTGCCCGCAGTGCCTGGATCTCCTGCTTATGCTTGGCGCGGTCCTGCTTATTTCCCTTGCGCTGGTGGCCTTTGCCGCGCGGCTTTATGTTGTGATCCTTGAGGAACTGGCGAGCACCGGATTCCAACGGATGACTCTTGCGCCACTGCGCACGTTTGGCCTGGCGCTGTTGAGGAGTCATCACAATGATCGACTCGAAGCGCTTCTTGTGCTTGGGGTTTGCGCTGATCTTCTTCCATAGCGCGGGATCTTCCTTGGCGAGGGCCTTCTCGACCTGCGCCAGCGTGCACGAAGTACCGGGCACCTTGGTGTGCGGGGCCGGCGCGGCTTTCGCGGGTCCGGGATGGGCTGGAGCGGCCTGGGCCACCCCGCCGGTCATCAAAATCGACGCGGCTCCGGCACCGGCGACCGCAACGGCGATCCGACGGCGCAATGACGACGTACTAGCAGTGGACTGTTTCATACTTTCCTTTCACAACTCGCCAAGCGGCGAGACGGCCCGCGCACCTCCCGCGCGGACCATCACTCACGCTAGCCCGTCGGCAACGGTATGAAACTGTGAATCATCGTAGGGTTTGCTGTAATCGGGAATAACCGGCTATTTCCGCATAGGCCGGAATCTGCCCGAGAATATGCCCGCCGCCGATCCGGCACAGTGAATCTCACCACGTTGTCCGCTGTGAGTCCGGCGCACTCCGGTCGTTGTGAAGTACGTTGACGATTCATGGGAGCCGCCGCATACCGACTGACCGCCGATGACAACCTCTTCGTCGTCATGGAACACGTCCTCGATATCCCGGTAATCAATCAGTGCGTGTGGCGGCTCGGCCCCGA
Source organism: Gordonia sp. CPCC 205333 (assembly GCF_048537885.1). NCBI lineage: Bacteria > Bacillati > Actinomycetota > Actinomycetes > Mycobacteriales > Gordoniaceae > Gordonia > Gordonia sp. CPCC 205333. The sequence continues at coordinate 411,222 of NZ_JBCLVI010000002.1, forward strand.
CGTCGACGAAACATTCGTCGCCGCGCTCGCCGACAGCCTCCGCCGGGGCCGACTGTCCCGATTGGTAATCCGCCGCCGACTTCCTATCCGCGACAGGTGGATTCACACATCGAATGCGGGTATCCATCGATTCGACACGGTACCCATCTCTCCGGAGAGCGCCGACAGCTGGGCAACCGCCCAATTGGATGCCAACATAAATAGCGCGACCGGGCCGGCGTGGTCACTAACAGCTGCGCGCACAACCGACGGCAATACTCTTGTCTCCCTGGTGATCTCACACGTTGTCGGCGATGGCGGCGCTGTGGTGACCGGCGTCAGCGAGGCGGCCCGCCACGCGACGACCGCGACGCCGACCGTGTCCCCTTCGTTTATCGATGACCTGCGCGACAGCGCCGATCTCCTTCGATCCGCCGCACGCGCCGCCGTGAGAGTAGTCCGCGGCGGCGCGGCGAGCGCGCCTTCCGTGCCCGATCGAAGCAACCCGCCCACCGCAGACGCCACCATCTCTCCGGCGTCTATCGCGATCACCATCGACGCCGCATCCTTCGACGCCGCGGCTGCCAGTGCGGGCGGAACACCCAACACACTGTTCAGTGCCATCACCCTCGGCATACTCGCCGGTGCCGGACGAGTGAAGCCCGGAGACATCGCATCACTTTCGCTTCCGGTGTCGACTCGCGCCGTCGATGATCAGCGGGCGAACTCCACCACCAGCGTCGTAGCCGAGATCACCGTGACCGACGACCGCTATACCGATCTCTCCGATATTCGTCGCGCCAGTAAGGCGGCCTTTGCCGGACTTGCCGATGGTCCCGACGCCATGGCCCAACTCGTGGTGCTGGCTCAAGCGTTGCCCGACATAGCCATCCGGCGGCTCGCGGCTTCCATGAATACGCCGCAATGTATCGCGTCGAATCTCGGCGATCTCGACCCGACATTCGCGAGCCTGGGTAGTCGACTGCCCGGTCCGGTCGCAATGCGCTCCCTTCCGGTCGGTGTTCCGGCCGACAAGCTCGTCGCGATGCGCGGCGGTATCAGTGCCTGGCTGTCACGTAGCGCGGGTGTGGTCACACTCTGCATCGGTTCTCTCGATCCAGTCAGCGTTCCCACCACCGATGTACTGCGGCAACTCGTCAATGCCGAGCTGGACCGCTGGGGTCTGAATCCCGCACCGTGGTTGTAAAGACGTTAGTGACGGAGTTCACGTCGACCAATTCACGGCGTATTGGAAAGTTACGTACAGGCAAACCCTTAGGTCACGGACGTGACGTCAATCATATTGTGTACCAATTGGATTCGTACACGCTGATCTTAAGTCGAATATTCACTCCTAACCGATTGTCAAGTCTGGTGTCAATCCATCAGTAGTTCTATCTTTCCTCCTAGGCGATCCTTGAAGCCGCAAACATCCGAAAATCAATCATCAATCCGTGGGGAGATTGTTTCGATGGAATACACCGAACTAGCCGACTACCCAATACATTCCGGCACTGTCACCGAATGGCTGCCCGCAGCAACCGGCGACGATTGGCGCCGCGATCCGCGATCACTGTCGACTAATCATGAGGCGCACCTCGCCTTTTCGTCGCAGCAGGGCGATCAGGCTCCGCCGTGCTGGATCGGGACGGCATTCCGAATCTCCGGACCACTCGACGCGGCCGCGTTCACTGAAACCTTGCGGTTGTGGGTCGGTCGTCACGAGGCATACCGCACCACCGCGCGGTCCACCCAATCCGATTCCGGTCTCACCTTCGAAAGGCATTGCGTGGCAGCGGAATCGGTGACTATCGACTCGCGGCGCTACGGCCGACCGCGAGGTGGCACCGAGATCCACGACCACATCGAGAAGTTCTTCGCTACCCAGATTTCACCGTTCATCTGGCCGCATGTGGTGATAACCACCATCGAACCCAACATCTCGACCGCCGAGCAAGAGTGGTTCACGGTTATCTTCGCCGCCGATCATTCGGTGATGGATGCCTACACTCAGGTATTCGCTATCGCCGAACTCACCGAGATCTACCGCGCGGTGGAATCGGGGCGCGAACCGCAACTGCCGCCTACCGCTTCGTATGTGGATTACAGCGTCGTCGAGCGCGAGTACGCCGCTGCTCTGCACGCCGATCACGATGACATCGCACGTTGGCGCGACTACCTGACCGCCGGCTCGGCCACGCCCGCGGTTCCGCGTTTTCCGCTCCCCGTGGTCGGTACCGACGGTGTTGGCGCACAACCGAATCAGCAGGCGAGCCTGTCGCTATGGCTGCTAGACGCCGCCGAAACCGAATCATTCACCGGCAATGCGAAGCAGCAAGGTGGATCGCAGACAAGCGCGATACTCGCCGCGGCGAAGATAGCGCTGTCCAGACTCGGCAACAGCGGCTCGACGCGGTATTTGATGCCCATGCACACCCGCACCAGTCTCGACTACGCCGCCGCGGCCGGGTGGTTCGTCGGACTCATGCCGGTCGATGACGCGGTGGGCGACGCCACCACGTTCGCGGCGGCCGTCGCTGACACGTCAAAAGCGTTGAAGGCCAACAAGGGTCTGGTCGGCAATCCATACTCGCGCGTCGCCGAATTGGTGGGACTCACCGAAGCACCGGAATTCGTCATCTCCTTCGTCGACGGACGTTACCTGCCGGGCGCGGCTGCGTGGACCGAGCATGAACGCGCCCTCCGCAGCACCATGCGCAGCGATACCGAGGTCTACCTCTGGATCAACCGCGCTATCGATGGACTTAATCTTTCCGCACGCTTCCCCGCGAACGAGGTCGCTTCGGCATCGATTCATGCGTTCATCGCGGAGTTCTCCGCCGTGTTGCGTGATGTCGCCGCTACCGGCGATACGTCGGTGTTTCTTGGCAGTCTTCCCGGTCTGCCCAGTACCGCCGAGGAGGTCGCATGAGGATCGCGGCCGCCAGCGACTGGCGGCCGCGGCCGGGCACTCTTATCGACTGGGTGCCGACCCCGGAAACCGTCGCAGCAGCATCGACGGCGCCGACTCATGCGGTCGGCCCATCGTTTCTACAGCGCGATCACATCAACACCGTTGTCGCCGAGCGCGCCGCCGGAACCGAGCATCGCGCGTTCACCTGCGTCACGGTGCCCGTCGCCGAGCCGCTCGACGTCGAGCGGATGACCTTCGCGCTCAACGGATTCCTGCGGGATCACGAGGGTTGGCGGTCCACATTTGATACCGCGGGCGACGATATCGTTCGCCGGGTCGTCGATGCCACGAATATCACCGTGGTTCCGCTTATCGCTGAGGGGTCCGATGCCGCGACCCACCTCACCCGCCGCCTGCCGACCGCGGCCGTCTTCGACGCGTTTCCCGCGGTGGCTTTCGGTGTCGTATCCCGCGAGGATTCGTTCGACCTCTATTTCGCGATCGATCACGCCTTCGGTGACGCGAGTTCGCAGGCGATCGGACTTGCCGAAATCTTGGCCCGGTACCACCGCCCTGCCGAGCAGCCGTGGGCTACTGGCACTCCTGCCAGCCACCTCGAGCACACCGCTGCCGAATTCGCGCGCGCCGCGACATTGACAGTCGACACCCCTTCTGTTCAGCAGTGGCGGGAGATACTGCAGCGCAACAGTAATGGCCTCCCTGATTTCCCGCTCGACCTCGGAATAGTTGACGGCCAGCCGCAGCCGGTACATATCGATCTGCATCAACTCGCAGATGCACCGTCAACCGAGCAGTTGTCCGTCGCCGCTCGCGGGGCCGGTACCGGCTTCTCCGCGTTGATCTTTGCCGCGCTCGCCGTGACCGAGCGGCGACTGGCCGGACGTGATCACTACACGACGGCGACGGTGCTCAGCACCCGCAGCGGCGCACATCTGGGTGCCCAGGGTTGGTATATCAACTTCGTGCCGGTCTCATTCCCGATCCGCGGCCAGAAGCTCTCCGATGTCGTCGCCGACGCTGCCACTGGGTTCGCGACAGCGCGTTCGATGGCGGGTGACCCCGTGCACGGAGCGCTCGGGGCGCTGATCATGGCTGGCGAACTCGACCCGTCGGTGATCACCAATCCGCAAATGGTGTCGTACCTGGACTTCCGCTGGTTCCCCGCGGCCGAGGAACTGCGGGACGCCATCATCTTCACCGGTGAAGGCGTTACCGACCACGCGTCAATCTGGGTAAGCCGAACCGAAAGCGGATTGTTCGCAGGCTCCCAACGCCCGGACAACCCTATTGCGGCAGAAGCAATTTCACGCTATTTCGGCACTTTTCGGGAGGTTCTGGCCGAACATCTCGACGACGCGAGCGTGGCGGCCGAAGCACTGGAGGCGACCGCCTGAATTCGGTTCGCCGGCAGTCGATTATCGATCACCTATTCGTCCTCGAGGTCTTCAAGCCACCACTCGAGTTCTGACCGTGACCCGCAGGTGTCCGCCGGATCAGCGCGGAGCGCGGCACGAATATGCTCGGCGGCTCGCCTCTGTGATGAATAGAGATGATTGCCCAGAATGTCGAGCAGCCCCTTCAGATCGACTTGAAACGTTTCCACTGTGCCCTCCCGTGCCACAAGAATCCAGTGTGCAGGTTATCGCATGCGACAGGCGGCATCGCGAACAGTTGACGGGGCAACCCGGCTTGGCCCACCATGCCAGTTCGGCTAGGGTGAGAATATGCAGCGTGCACTCCTTCTCGGTTGCCGCGGCGGGGTCTGACCGACCGGCTCTCCGTCGCGGGGCCTTTTTATGTGCCGGTCATCTTCCACCATTCGGGCACCGGGAGCGATAGCGAGCGGGCCCAATCGAAATCCCACGGAGATTGACCTCAAATGACACCTGCAGATTCATTTTCCTCCGGCGTCAGCCGAATCGTCGAGCCCAATGGCCCGATTCCCGCCGGACAGCCAGCCTGGAACACCCAGCGCAACTCCGCGATGCCGGTACATCGATACCGACAATTCGCCGATGAAGTCGAGACCATCGCACTGACCGATCGCACCTGGCCGGACAAGGTCATCGATCGCGCACCGATGTGGGGTGCCGTCGACCTGCGCGACGGTAATCAGGCGCTGATCGACCCGATGAGCCCGGCACGTAAACGTCGCATGTTCGACCTGCTGGTCCGTATGGGCTACAAGGAAATCGAGGTCGGCTTCCCATCGGCCAGCCAAACCGATTTTGATTTCGTCCGGGAGATTATCGAAGACGACGCCATCCCCTCCGACGTCACCATTCAGGTACTCACCCAGTGCCGCGAAGAACTGATCGTCCGCACCTTCGAGGCATGTCGGGGCGCGGCGAATGTCATCGTGCACTTCTACAACTCGACCTCGGTACTGCAGCGTCGAGTGGTGTTCCGCGCCGACAAGGCCGCGATCACCAAAATCGCCACCGATGCCGCCCAGCTGTGTCTGTCCGAGCAGGCCAAGTACCCGGACACCAACTGGCGCTATGAGTACTCACCCGAGTCCTATACCGGCACCGAGCTGAGCTACGCCAAGGAAATCTGCGACGCCGTCACCGAGATCATCGCGCCGACCCCCGAGAAGCCGATGATCATCAATCTTCCAGCCACCGTCGAAATGGCGACGCCGAACGTCTACGCCGACTCCATCGAGTGGATGCATCGCAACCTGGCTCGGCGTGACTCGATCATCCTGAGTCTGCACCCACATAACGATCGTGGCACCGCCGTGGCCGCCGCAGAACTGGGGTTCCAGGCCGGCGCCGACCGGATCGAAGGCTGCCTGTTCGGAAACGGCGAACGCACCGGAAACGTCTGCCTGGTCACGCTCGGGATGAATCTATTCAGTCGTGGCGTCGACCCGCAGATCAGTTTCTCCGACATCGACGAAATCCGCCGCACTGTCGAGTACTGCAACCAGCTCAACGTTCCCGAACGCCACCCGTACGGCGGCGACCTGGTCTACACCGCCTTCTCCGGCAGCCATCAAGACGCCATCAACAAGGGCCTCGACCAGATGAAATTCGACGCCGATGCTGCTGATTCCGACGTTGACGACATTCTGTGGCAGGTGCCCTACCTGCCGATTGACCCGAAGGACGTCGGGCGCACCTACGAGGCAGTGATCCGCGTGAACAGCCAGTCCGGCAAGGGCGGTGTCGCGTACATCATGAAATCCGACCGTGGCATGGATTTGCCACGCCGTCTCCAGATTGAGTTCAGTCGCGAAATCCAGAAGTTGACCGACGGTGAGGGCGGCGAAGTCTCCCCCAAGGAAATCTGGGATGTTTTCGCCGACGAGTACCTGAACCCGATCAAGCCACTCGAGCGCATTCGACAGAAAGTTGATGCGGCCGAGACTGACGATGGTGACGACTCGATCACCGCGGTGGTGAAAGTCGACGGCGTCGAGAAGGAGATCTCGGGTGTCGGCAACGGCCCGCTCGCGGCCTTCGTCAACTCACTGAGCACCGTCGGCTACGACGTGCGGGTGCTGGACTATGCCGAGCACGCGCTCACCGCCGGTGACGACGCCAGTGCCGCCGCATATGTCGAGGCCGAGGTGAACGGCGAGATCGTGTGGGGTGTCGGCGTAGCGTCGTCGATTACCACCGCGAGTTTGCGGGCGGTAGTGTCGGCGGTCAACCGCGCCTACCGAGTAAGCAATCCGGCGGAGATCGAGGGCACCGAGCAGGCCGCACGTACCTGGGCCCCGTGACGCTTGCTCCGGCCGACAGGTGCCCATGCGGCAGCGGGGATGTGTTCGGCGATTGTTGCCGACCACTCCTCGCCGGCGCGCCCGCTCCGACGGCTGAGCGCCTAATGCGTTCGCGCTATACGGCTTTCGTAGTCGAAGATGCCGACTATCTGCTCGATACATGGCACCCGTCCAAGCGACCTTCCCAATTGTCGCTCGACGACGAACTGACCTGGCGAAGGCTCGATGTGGTAGCGACCCAACAGGGCGGCCCCTTCGACACAACCGGTGCGGTGGAGTTCGAGGCGTTCTACCGGAGTCCCGACGGTCGGGGATCGCTACATGAGCGGAGTCGTTTTGTGAAGCAGGGCAGGGAATGGTTCTACGTGGACGGGACGGCGTTGCCGAGTACTTGAGACTCCGAACTGTCTCAGACCGCGTCGAGCAAATAACCCAGTACTCGCTGCACCGACGCGGAGGGATCCGGCCGGGTCAACGCTTCGTATACCCTCGCCGCCTGAACCCCCTTGAGCGTCAATGGTTTAACTCCCGGATGACGAATGACATAGCGGGGCATCAGCGCGATCCCGCCGTTCGCCGCGACGATGGCCTCAATCGTGTCGAAGTTCAACAGCCGCTGCGTAACTCGCGGTTGTACGCCGGTTGCGGCGGCAATCGACAGCAGCACGTCGTCGACCGGAAATCCGCCTTCCACGCTGATCCAGTTGAAGTCCGCCAAGTCGCCCAATTCGACGGTATCGCGTTGCGCGATAGGTGAATCCCGCGAAACCACCACATCAATGGGCTCCCGGGTCAGCTCGGTGACTGCCACCCGCGCATCCGATACCGTCGGAGCTCGCTCATCGCGATGGGTGACCACAATATGGTTGTCCGCCAATGCTTTTGGGGCATCGGAGTAGCCGACGTCAAGTTCCGAGGCAATCACCATGACGTCATCGGAGCGCGCGTTGGCAAGGACTCTGGGCAGCAAGAGCGTTGCCCCCGACGGAAACGACGCGAGCCGAACCGGCGCGCTCCCGCCGCGGTAGGCACGCATCTCCTCATCCGCGTGATCGACGGCGGCGATGATCGAATCGGCTCGCAGCACGAGTGCGCGCCCGGCGTCGGTCAGCCTGATATTGCGACCGACCGGCTCGGTCAGTTCGACGCCGACCTCCCTACTCAACACCTTCAGTTGCTGGGATACCGCCGACGGCGTCATATGCATCGCGCCCGCCACCGCGCCCACTGAACCGCGGTCGGCGAACTCACGCAATATCCGCAGTCGTTTGATATCCACGCCTATTACCTTCCCAGATCATGCGAGAATCGCAGATGTGCTGATCTCCAAACCTATCGCCGAGGCAATCCGCACGGGCGCCGTGACCACCCAGTACCGACGGTGGGACGAACCGCGCGTCAAAGTGGGTTCGACGCAGCTGACGTCGTCGGGGTTGGTGCGCTTTACCCGTGTCGCACGGGTGAACGACCTGTCGACTCTGACCGACCGGGCGGCGCGGGCGGCCGGCATGAAGGATGCCGATTCGCTGCGAAAAGCCCTGGCGCCCAAGCAGAATCGCAAGCCAAGTGAACGCGGCGGCAAAGGCGGCGACACGGTGTTCCGAATCAATCTGGAATGGGCAGGTGAAGATCCACGACTCGCATTGCGCGATGGGATCCCCACCGCCGAGGAACTCGACAACATCGCCGCCCGGCTGTCCCGTCTAGACAACAGAGCCACCGGCGCGTGGACCCGCGACATCCTTGAGTGGATCGCCGACAACCCGCGGGTGGTCTCCAAAGAACTGGCGGCACTGCGCGGCGTCGAACTGCTTCCAATGAAGGTCGACATCCGCAAACTCAAGGCGCTGGGCCTAACTATCAGCCACGACGTCGGGTATGAGCTGTCACCGCGCGGCGCGGCATATCTCCAGTCGTTGCCGACGAGGTAACGCACCCCATCGCAAACCCGACCCACGCGGACATTCCCGACCCCAATTCGACGTCGGGAATGTCCGCGTGGGTCGGGTTTGCTACTCGGAGCCGCGGTCGGCCAGATAGAGCGCTCGTGACTCTCTGGCGTTCCGACCCCGGATCTCGCGTAGCAGTGACGGCGGGATCTCGACGAATTCGTAGTCCGCGTCGAGCGAACCCATCGCCATCGCCACCCATCGCGCATCCTCGACCTGCATCGTGACCAGGGTCGCGCCATCGCTCTCCTGGGCTTGCGCCCACCGCCCGATCCGCTCGCGCACCACGCTGGTCGGCGCCTGCACCAGAACCTTCACCTGATGCGCCTCCCACACCGACTGCAGGCTGGCGCGCACATACTCCGCGGCATCGCCGCCGGGGACTTCGCGCGGACGAAAACTTCGCTTGCCCTGCTTGGCATTTCGCAATCGATCCACTCGGAATGTCCGCCAGTCGACACGGTCGAGGTCGTAGGCAAGTAGATACCAGCGCCGTCCCATTGGCACCAGCCGCAACGGCTCGACACGACGCCTGGCCAACACAACTCCACCTCGGCCCCCGGCGCGCTCGGCCGGGGCGTATTCGAACTCCAACTCGACGGCATCGCGACACGCCAGGGCGACGGTAGTCAACGCCTCGGCGTCGAGCGACGGTGCGGTCTCGCCTGGCATCACCACGCTCATCGCCCGCAATGCGTCGGCGCGCTTGCGCAACTTCGGCGGCAACACCTGAGTCACCTTCGCCAATGCCCGCACCGATGCCTCGGCCAGGCCAGCCGCCGAACCCGATGCCGCGCCCCGCAGTGCGGCTACGATGGCGACGGCCTCCTCCTCATCGACGACGAGCGGCGGCATCGAGCCGCCTGGCGCCAATTGATAGCCGCCGCCGGTTCCGCGGACTGACTCAACGGGGTAGCCGAGCTCTCGCAAGCGTTCGACGTCCCGACGCACGGTGCGCTCGGTGGTGTCGAGCCGGTCCGCGAGTTCGGTCGCCGCCCATAGCCGGTGTGCCTGTAGGAGCGCGAGGAGTTTCAGCGTGCGCGTCGTCGTATCGGCCATACACTCATACTGCCCGATTCAACGGACAGAAATTGTCCGGAAACATGTATTCAGTTGCGGACCGATTCTGTCCGCATAGCTTCCTAACGTGATGGTCACACCAATCAGAAGGAGCAACTCGTGACCGTCACATCCGAGGCCGCGGTTCAGGCGCAACCGGCCGACACCAGATCTCCCGAATCATGGGCACCCAGTATCTCCGGACGCGCGCGGACCATCGCACTCGTCTGCCTGCTCGCCGCGTCGTTCATGGAGCTGATGGACGCGACAGTCGTCAACGTCGCCCTACGAACCATGCAAGCCGACCTCGGCGCGACGTCGAGCGCTCTCCAATGGGTGGTCGCCGGTTATCCACTGTCCTACGCGATCGGGCTCATCCTTGGCGCGCGCCTCGGCGACCGGTTCGGTCGACGTCGGCTGTTCGTCATCGGCCTCGCCGCATTCGGAGCGGCGTCGCTGGCGTGCGGACTGGCTGCCGACCCCGGACAGCTGGTCGCCTTCCGCATCATTCAGGGCGCGGCAGCCGCTTTGATGGTCCCGCAGGTGCTGACCAACATCCAGGTGCTCTACTCGCCCGAAGAGCGGGGCAAGGCGATGGGAATGTTCACTTCGGTGATCGGCCTGGCCGCGGTCAGCGGTCCGGTCCTCGGCGCCGTCATCACCAGCGGCGATTGGTTCGGAATGTCCTGGCGCCCAATCTTTTTGATCAATGTTCCACTCGCCGTCCTCGCTATCGTGGCAGCACGCGCGTTCATCCCGGAGACACGGGCCGCACATTCGGCGCCGATTACGATCGGATCGGCCGCACTACTCGGCTTCTCACTGGCCGCGATCATGCTTCCGATCACCATCGGGCCCGAACACGACTGGCCCGGTTGGGGATTCGGCCTCATTATCGCCGGAGTCCTCGGACTGGCCGCATTCGCCCAGCAACAGCTGAGTTTGCAACGACGAGGCGTCGAACCGATGGTGCCGCCGGCATTGTTCCAAACACGCTCCTTCGCAACAGGTTTGGCAACTTTCGCAGCGCTGAGCATCCCGACCGGCGGCTACTTCCTCGTACAATCGCTACAGGTGCAGGTGTCGATGAACTGGTCGGTTCTGCATACCGGGCTGATGTGGATTCCGTTCTCGCTGGCGGTTCCGATCTCAGCAGGTCTCGCCGCCACCATCCTCGCGCCTCGCTTCGGAAAGCACGTATTACAGGTCGGCGCAGCGATTTTCATCGTCGGGATGGTCACGATGTACTTCGCCGAGGCCTCGTCGAATCCTGCGGTGTGGTTTGCCGTTGCATTGTTTGTCTCCGGGCTGGGCTTCGGCGCCATCGTCGGATCGGCTGGTCTGTTGGTGCTCAACGACGTACCGGTTGCACTGGCCGGCGCGGCATCGGGAGTCTTCAACACCGTTCAGGCGTTGTCGGTAGCCATCGGCGCGGCGGCGATCGGCACCGTCTACAGCAGCGTTGGGGCGTCCAGCGGATTCGAATCCGGTTATCGCGGCGCGCTATTCATCATGATTGGCCTGGTCGCGGTTGGAGCCGTCATCGCACAGTCGATGCCTCGACAACAGATCGTCGCCGCTGGCGCCTAGCCGCTGGCTCGTCGTCGGGTATCCCCGCTTCGGGAAAATCGTCCGAATACCTCGGCACCAAGGGCAACTTGCCCTTGGTGCCGGGATATTCGGACGATTTTCGACATGCGGCGACGGACAGCGAAGCATTTCTACACTATCTATCCAGAACAATTCGCTTGTCCTGAACTGAATTGGCCGCCACCATAGGCCCATGACCAATCGCGACCGACTTCTCGGCCTGACTGTCGTCGTGCTGTGGGGCCTCAATTTCATCGCGATCCGCCTCGGCCTCGACCACTTCCCGCCTTTTCTGTTGGGCGCCTTGCGATTCACTGTGATGGCCATTCCGGTCATCCTGTTCGTGAAGTTCCCGCAGGTCCGCATGAGATGGTTCCTGTTGTACGGGTTAGGTTTTGGGGTCGCACAATTCGCATTTCTATTCCTCGCGATGAACCTGGGAATGCCGACCGGCCTGGCATCGCTCGTGCTACAGAGTTCGGCCCCGTTCACCGTCCTACTCGGCCTGGTCTTCCTCCGCGAACGTATGTCGGCGACCCAACTCGCTGGCATCGCGGTTGCGGTCGGCGGCATGGCCGTCATCGCCGTCGACCGAATGAATAACGGAGCCGCTGCGGCGCTAGTGCCGGTTCTGCTCACCCTCCTGGCCGGCCTCGGCTGGGCCTTCGGCAACATCGGCGGGCGCCTGGCCCAACCGTCGAACGCCCTGAGCATGGTCCTGTGGATGTCGGTAATCCCGCCGCTGCCGATGCTGGCGATGAGCCTGCTGGTCGACGGACCTGACGCCGACTTTCGTTCGCTGACAACACTTTTCACTCACACCGGCCTACTCGCACTTGCCGGCCTGGCTTACATCGTCATACTCGGCACGGTCGTGGGTTCAGGACTATGGAGCTACCTACTCACGAAGTACCCGGCAAGCCGTGTCGCTCCACTGTCGCTGCTCGTTCCCATCGTCGGCATCAGCGCGGCGTGGGCAATCTTCAGTGAACGACCCACTCCGATGGAACTACTCGGAGCGGTAATCGTGATTGTCGGCTGCGCTGCCGGCCTATTCGCCAAACGCAGCACTGACGGCGTCGCCCATGCGTCGCGCGATCACGCGAGCGGTTGGGCTGATCAGAGTCATATTGACGAACCCATGGATCATTCCACCGGCCCGTTCAACGGTCACCGCGACACCGGCCGCGCGCAACGCCTCGGCGTAGGCGATTCCCTCATCACGCAGCGGATCGAATCCAGCGACGACGACATGCGCGGCCGGAAGACCCGAGAGGTCGTCGGCTCGTAGCGGCGATGCCCGCACATCGGAACGCTGCTCGGCCGGGACATAGTTGTCGATGAACCAGTCCATATGCTCGCGCGTCAGGAAGTAGCCCTCGGCGAACTCGTCGCGTGAGGCGGTCGTCGCATTCGCGTCGACCACCGGGTAGATCAACAACTGATGCCGCGGCACTACGTCCTCGCCTCGAACCTGTTGGCACACAACGGCTGCCAGGTTTCCACCCGCGCTGTCACCGGCCACGCCGATCCGGTCGGGCGAGATCCCCCAGCCGGGGGCCTCGTCGACGGCGAACCGCCACGCCGCTACGGCGTCGTCGACCGCGGCGGGAAACGGATTCTCCGGAGCCAACCGGTAGTCGATGGACAACACGTCGACGCCGCCATCGATAGCCAAGTTGCGCACCGCGCCGTCGTGGCTAGCCCGACTGCCGATCACAAAACCGCCGCCATGATAGAAAACGACGAGGCCACGCGACGACTCGCCGAAGCGGTATCGCGTCGCCGGGATCGGTCCCGCCGGACCGTCGATGACGAGATCCTCCTCGACCGCGAAGGGCGGATACGACGCCAGCAACGACGCCGACGACACATCGATCTTCACTCGAGCTTTCGCCGGCGACGGGTCATACATATTGAATGCGGGGATTTTCTCTGCGGCGAATGCGATCGAAGCCACTTCCGGACTCAGCCGCTCACCTGCGGTGTTGGTCGGCATTCGGGACGCCAACATCCCGAAGACCGACGCGGGCAGACGACCGACAAGTCTCATCGCACTACGCTGAATGCGGGCGGTCAGGGGCAACGACACTGTGGTGGCACGGCTCACAGACGATTACCCTACCGTGCCGGTACCCGCCGACACGTCCCGCGCACCAGCCTCTCTGAATGGCTTGTCGCGTCGTAGGCGGCACATACTTCCAGGACAACGCGCACATCGTCGTCGCCAACGACAAGTACCGGTATCGCAGTCTCACGCCCCGATGGAAGCGGTTCCCGCAGAATCGTCCGCAATCGAACTCCGACGTCGGCGGGTGATGCGGCATCGTCGAAGCTGGCACTGAGCCTGGTGAGCCCATCTCTGATCAGAACGTATCGACGATAGTGCGCCAGCCGAATCCCGGCAGGTGAAACAGCGCGCCGAGGCCATGCCGCCGCGCCCAACTGCGGCACCGCACGGGTGATGTCCTGAGCCAACTTTCGCATTCCACGCGCTTCTCTTGCCAGCACCACGGTCCTACGCAGGTATGCCGCGCGACTCACCAACGCCGGGGTGAGCGTTCCGACGATCAGTAGCAACAGCCCGCTATCGAGTAGCGCCCGCGACAGTGGCTCGATGCCCTCTGGCAACAATTCGCGGTTGAGATAGATACCGAATTCGACGCCGTTGAGAACGAACCCGATCGCGAGCGACCACGTAGCCAGGATCATCGCTATCGTGCTGACCCACATGCTGCCCCGCGGCTTTGGTTCCGCGACGAGCCGAATGCCAGTCATCAACAGGCAGATGGGGATATAGCCGACCGCCGAAATCGCATATACCCACAGCAACGACGCCGGCGCATCCACAAAACGTCCGGTCCAGGAAACAGGGGTGACGATGGCAAAGCCGGCTGTCACAACAGCTACTCCGACAATCGCAATCGAATGGCCGGTGACCCGGACCCCGTATGCCTCGGCCAGCGCACGTACCAACACCATCGTCGCCAGATATTGCAGCCAGATCAGCCAGACATGGAAGTGATAGACGACGTCGGTGACCGGAACCAATCCGAAGTAGGTGGATAGCGCGAATGCGACCAGCGCGAGATAGACAGTCTGCACGGTGCGCCAGGTCGGATTGACGGTCTGCGATGACGGACTCCGCGACTGCGACAACAACACCGCCAGTCGCCACCCAAATACCGCGACGACTATCGGCAAGAGAACAGCCTGGACTGCTGGCGTCATCTACCAGCGCTCCGCGTAATCGTCGAGCGCCGCTGCGAGGCGGGTCAGTGTCGGCGTCGGCTCCGGGGATCGCACGCGTTCGGCCCGGAGTCCAACTAGGCAGGCGATGATCGATGCCACCAGTTCGGCGTCTTCTTCACAGTCAGGATCGGGTGGCGCTGTATGTTCCGCGACCGACGCGAGTGTGCCGGTGAGAATGTGCGCAAGTTCGTGGGTGATGTGGTGGGCCTGATGCGTGACCGACGTCTGCGACTGGAAGAAGACGACGTAGCCCTTGGCGTCGGCGAAGGTCGCGCCACTCGGTCCCCGAGCCGGCAAAGCGTGCTCGACCAGCTCGATCTCGGTCCCAAGCCGATCCGCGACGGCCCGCGCGAGCACTTCGGGTGTCACCCCGTAGGCCGGCAACGCGAGGTCGCGCAGTACCGCCCGGGTCCGCCTACGTATGCGACGCCGTCGAAGTGGAGTGTCAGCGGCAGGTAACGGAAGGAGCACAACGGCCGGCGCGGTCATACCTCTCCGATGTTTGTCGGTATAGTTAGAAATACGAAAAGACTATCGCCCACTGCGATTCTCCAACCGCTTGCCATCAACTCCAGACGGGCTGAACATGACGCAGGAACCGGCGCCTACCACCACGGCGTCCTCCGACATCTCTACCAAACTCGAGCACCTTTTCCAGGTCGTTCGCAACCCCGACGGATCTCGCATCAAGCAATCCGAAGTCGTCGCGCGGGCAGCCGCCGTCGGCGTCGAATTCAGTGAAGGATACCTGTCGCACCTGCGCACGGGACGAGTGAAGTCACCGTCATTCAAGGCAGTAGAAGGATTGGCCGCCGCGTTCGGCGTAGACATTGAGTATTTCGCAGTCGTAGAACCATCGGGAGGCGTCCTCCAGGATGCGGGGGTGGAGCGGACCGCTTACCGGCTGGCCGGCTTACCGTCGGAAGATCTCGACGTTATCAACGACATGATCACCGCGTTCCGCGCGCGTCGGAACCTGCCGCCCGCGTCGGAGACCAAGAACTGACAAGCTATCGCTAAGCGATAACCGTCGAAATCAGCACGCCGCCGCCGTAGAGCACACATAGGACACCCATGAAAATGCCAACGGCGGCAACACCTTTCATCTTCCGTGGTCCGATACAGCCGACGATTCCCACCGCCATGCCAATCACTCCGAATATCAGCGGAATGATCGCGTTGGCGTACGGGAACGAATCGAAGACCATCGTTCCCCAGTGCCCCGCCGGAACGAGTCGGAGAAGAATTATCGCCAATCCGGTGATGACAGAGACAATGGCAAAACCCGCCCCGTTTCGAGTTCCGGTCCCCGCGGTCTGCAAATGAGGAATCACTACACCGCCGGACAACGCCGAAGCGAATTCAGTCGATGAACTGAATCGTCGCGCCGGGTCCGGGTCGGTAGCCCTCAACAATGCGGAATCGACCCAACTCGATTGCGTCTGCCTCAGCACAAAATGGCGCCAGGCGATGACGTCGACGTCGGCGCCGGTCAGCAGATAGATCGCAACGCAGGCGAGCGCGTATTGATCCGACGACGGACCAGGCGCGACACCCGCGAGGACCTCGGGTGCCGCGTACACACCCCTTACTGTCTCATCTGAATCGTTCAGCATTACCGAACCACCTGGGCCGAAGACCAGATCCGACGGAGCCAACCGACCACGGGTCTGTCCGATCGCGGCCCTGCGGTCGAGTTCGGCCGCAGCAGCCGTGGCTACCCGGATCACATGCTCCGACGCGAGCGGACCAGCAGATCGAACTTGCGATGCGGCGTCGATCACCGGATCACAGGTCGTCGAGCGCGATGATGCCGTCCTGCACCGCGCGGGCCACCAGCGAAGCCTTCGTCGGCGCGGGACGGCCAACGTCGGCGTATTTGGCCCGAATCCGCGTCAGGTGAGTATTGACCGTGCCCATCGCGATAAACAGCGATTCGGCGACCGCCAGTTTGGAATCGAGCACGAGCCATGAACGCAGTACCTCGATCTCCCGCGGTGACAACGCGGGACGCAACAGATCGTCCACTCCGGAACCAACACGGATATTTTCGTCGACGATCGGATCGTTGACGAATCGTCGAATGATGTGTCCGCCGCCCACGACCCCCAATCGATGCCGGGAGATATCGACCGGCCACACCGTCTGTACTGGTCCCGGCGCGACCGTGCGGCGCGATGCGAGCCGCTCCAGCGCCTCCCGGTTTCGTCGGATCGATTGCTCGCACACGTGTGCGTCAGCAGCTGTCGCAGTCATAGTCTCGCCCTCTCGCCTAAACCCAACGTCGTATCCTAGATCGACTATTAGAATACTAATGTTACATCGTTCGGGCGACTCGCCAGCCATTCAGGACACTGAATGACCGGATCGCGGCCTAGTCTCAGCTCATGACCACCGTCGAACTGCTCCGTCCAGCTGGCCTAGTCCACAGCCCGGCCTTCAGTCATGTCGCGATCATCCCGCCCGGCGCCACGACGATCCTCATCGGCGGCCAAAACGCGGTCGATGCGGACGGTGCCCTCGTTGGCGCGGGCGACGTCGCCGCGCAAGTCCGCAAGGTCATGGAGAATCTCCTGACAGCGCTCGAGGCCGCGGGTGCCGGGCTTGAGCACGTCGTTCACATCTCGCTCGTGCTCGCCAAAGGCGTCGATATCAATGCCGGCTATGGCGCGGCGCTGGAAACCCTTGGCACGCTTGATATTCCACCGTTGGTGTCGGCACTATTCGCCGATCTCGGCGTGCCCGGCGCACTAGTCGAGCTGAGTGCGACGGCCGCGATCGTCCGAGAGTCATAAGTTGGGCCGCTCGATAGATGTCGGCCCCGTCGAGAGCACCGAAGGGCATATTGCCCTCCGACGTCTCCTACGGGGCCGAGAATTTCGGCTGAGGTATGCGGCCCGCGGGACGCGACCCGCAGGGGTATGACTGAAACCTGCGGACACGGCGCCGGCGAGGGACATGTTCCCCCGAAGCAGCTTCAGATGCAGAAACCAGTCAGGGACTGAAACCTGCGGGCTCAGCGTCGGCCAGGGGCATACCCCCGCTTCAGTTCCAGCAGCAGATTTCAGTCTGGGACTGAAACCTGCGGGCTCAGACCCAGCCAGGGGCCAACTCCCTCGCAGGCACTCACACCGCAGGTTTCAGCAACACCCGGTCCGCGAGTTACACCGCCTCGCGCAGGTCTGCCGGCAGATCGTCGCCGGGTTCCCCAAGGCCGAGATGTTCGCGCAGCGTCGTGCCCTCGTATTCGCGCCGGAACAGTCCCCGACGTTGCAGTTCAGGCACCACATAGTCGACGAAGTCGTTGAAGGTTCCCGGCGTCTGCGCCGTCGACACAATGAATCCGTCCGCTTCGCCACCGGTGAACGATGCCTCTATCTGATCGGCGACATCGGACGCCGTCCCCACGAACTGCGGCAACAGCACTCCTTGCGCATACAACTTGCCAATATCGCGCAGGGTGAGATTGTCCCGCTCACTCAGTCGCCGCGCGACGTTGAACAATCCCTGCGTCCCCGATACCTGCACGTCACTGAGCGGAGCGTCGAGGTCGTACTGCGAGAAGTCGTGATCGGTGTGCACCGACAGCGTGATCAATCCGGAAATCGGATCAGCCAATTCATTGTGGAATGCCTGCTTCTCCCGCGCGATGGACTCAGTTTCGCCGATGAACGGGATGAACGACGGAAAGATGTTGACGTGGTCCGGATTGCGGCCGAAATTCGACGCGCGCGACTTCACGTCGTCGTAGTAGGCCCGACGCCCCTCCGGCGTCGGATCGATCTCGAAAATCGCCTCGGCCCAGCGCGCGGCGAAATCCTTGCCGGTATTCGACGACCCCGCCTGGATCAGCACCGGGCGATGCTGCGGCGAGCGGGGCTGATTGAGCGGCCCACGAGTCCGGTAGTAGTCACCGTCGTGGTTGACCACCCGCACCTTGTCCGGATCGGCCCACTGTCCCGACGCCCGGTCAGCTTCGACGGCGTCCGCATCCCAGCTGGACCACAATTTGATCGCGGTCTGCACGAATTCTTCCGCGCGCAGGTATCGCTCCTCATGTTCGACGTGGTCGTCGAGGCCAAAGTTCTGCGCTTCGGCCTGCGTCAGCGACGTGACGATATTCCACGCGATCCGGCCGCGCGTGAGGTGATCGAGGGTGCCGAACACGCGCGCCAGCTCGTAGGGGTGGAAGTAGGTCGCCGACTTGGTCACCGCGATCCCCAAGTGCGTGGTTACCGCTGCCAAGCTGGCCGCGACCAGCGACGGGTCGAGTGTCGCGGCAGCTTGTGTGCCCCGACGCAGCGGTTCGGATTGATCGGCACCAAAACGCAGGGGTGCCGCGAGAAGATCGGCAAAGAATGCGAAGTCGAATTTGCCGCGCTCGAGAATGCGGCCGACACGGTGGTAATAGTCGGCGGAAAAATAGTCTCCCGTCGATCCGGGGTGGCGCCAAGCCGCGTGCGAGTGAGTGACGGGAGAGGCGATCAGAAATCCACCGAGGTGGAGTTGACGGGTCATCGAGAGGCTCCTTGCGACGTTGTGGTTGTCGCGGCCAGTCAACCGACGGAAGGCGTTGCTGACCATCGTTGCCATCGGGCTGAACGCAACCCGTGCGGTCCACGTCACGCCCGGCAAGAGCCACCGCGCCGGCGTCATGTGGAAAACTCGTCAGCATGTCCGGTGACACCTCTTCCCGTTTACCCGCGCGCACCCGACTCGCCCTTGCTGCCGCTTCGACGGCCCGCTGGGCGTCGCGGACTGCGGGCCGCGGCAAAGGCTCGATGATCGGCGGCCTGGTCGCCGCGAAAATCGATCCATCGATCATGTCGCGCCTCGCGGCCGGCAAACGCACCGCGATCATTACCGGCACCAACGGCAAGTCGACGACGACCCGCATGACCGCGGCCGCCCTCGGCGAATTGGGGAGGGTTGCAACGCAGGCCGACGGCGCCAACATGGATGCTGGCATCATCGCGGCGTTGACGCTCGACCAGCAGGCACTCATCACAGCACTCGAAGTAGACGAGTTGCACGTCCCGCATGTTTCCGACGCCGTCGACCCCGAGGTTCTGATCCTGCTCAATCTCTCCCGTGATCAACTCGACCGCGTCGGCGAGATAAATATCATCGAACGTCGGCTGCGCGAGGGCATCGAACGACATCCCGACGCGACCATCGTGGCCAACTGCGACGATGTCTTGGTCACCTCCGCGGCCTTCGACGCCAAGAAGGTCGTGTGGGTAGCGGCCGGCGCCAGCTGGGTCGGCGATTCGGTGAGTTGTCCGCGCACCGGTGAACCGATCATCCGGTCGACTACCGACAACGGCGTCGACTGGCGATCCACCGGCGATGACAACTTCCGTCGACCCCAACCCGATTGGTGGTTCGACGACGAGAAGATATACGGCCCTGAGGGTTTCAGCGCGACGCTGACGCTGGCCGTGCCGGGACGCGCCAATCGCGGCAACGCAACCCAGGCGGTGGCCGCCGCGGTCGCGATGGGCGCAGATCCCGGCAAAGCCGTTGTCGCGGTTGGCACCGTCGGTGAGGTCGCCGGCCGTTACGGCGTGACGAAGATCGGCGATCACACCGTACGCACGCTGCTCGCCAAGAATCCCGCGGGCTGGCAAGAAGCACTGTCGATGATCGACCAAGATGCCGACGGACTGGTGATCGCGGTGAACGGTCAGGTCCCCGACGGTGAAGACCTGTCCTGGTTGTGGGACGTCCGCTTCGAAGCATTCGAGACCATGCAGGTCGTCGCGTCGGGGGAACGCGCGGCCGACTTGGGCGTTCGCCTGCTCTACGCCGGGGCCGAGCACACCACTATCGCCAATCCATTGGCCGCCATCGAATCGTGTCCGCCAGGACGAGTCGAAGTGCTCGCCAACTACACCGCGTTCCGCGACCTCGGTATCGCACTGGAACGCGCGGCGAAAGACGAAGGGGGACAACGATGACCAACTCAGGCGAGTCGACCCTGCGGATCGGATTGGTACTGCCCGACGTCATGGGCACCTACGGCGACGGCGGCAATGCCCTGGTTTTGCGCCAGCGCGCACGAATGCGCGGCATCGACGCGGAGATCGTTGAGATCACTCTCGACGACGCCGTACCCGAGTCGCTCGATGTCTACACCCTCGGCGGCGCAGAGGATTTCGCGCAGCGATTGGCTACCAGGCATCTCACACGCTATCCCGGCCTGCAACGGGCCGCCGAGGCCGGCCGCCCGGTGCTCGCGATTTGCGCGGCGATCCAGGTGCTCGGCCATTGGTACGAGACGTCGGCCGGCGAACGCGTCGAGGGCATCTCAATGCTCGACGCCACGACCGCTCCGCAGGCGACGCGCACTATCGGGGAACTGGTGACCACACCGAACGTCGAAGGTCTGACCTATCCGCTGTCGGGATTTGAAAATCACCGTGGCGGAACAACTCTCGGCCCGGCGGCCACACCATTCGGTCGGGTTCGCAATGGCATCGGCAACGGGGTGGGCGACGGCAACGAGGGTGCCGTGCAGGGTTCAGTGATCGGTACCTATATGCACGGTCCCGCGCTAGCGCGCAATCCCCAACTGGCAGACTACCTGCTTGCCCGCGCGCTAGGTGTCGAAGCACTTGCGCCACTTGACCTTCCCGAGGTCGAGCAGCTACGTAAACAACGATTGGCGGCGGCGCGGCGGTAGGTCAGCGCCGGTCAATATCGCTACCGCACAACAGTATTCGTGTCGCCGGGTCTCGATACATGCGTGTCTCGCTCCGCGTGTGTCGAGACCAACCGAAGAAACGGCTAGTTCTAGCCCACGACCCGGCATCGCATGCGCGTTTCGTCCACGGCGAACCAGCCGTCCTCAAACGCTTGCCATCGCCGGAGATTCGCGCGATCTTCTTCTCCATCGCGTGCCACCGACCTGGCCAATCGCTCCTCGCGGGACGGCCCGTCGAGCCATAACGCACAAGCCAACCGATCGGCGACCTGACGTCGCGCCGACGACACCCCCTCGATGATCAACAGCGGCTGCCATCTGATCCATACGAGCGGCCCCTGCCGCGCGACGCCGTCAGCCCACTGCCGGGGCCGGTACTCTACATCTCGCCCACGCGAGAATGCATGCAGCACATCATCTTCCAGCTCCGGCCACCACCCGACCGGATTCGCCCATGTCGCAAAGTCATCGGTACGAATCAACACTGCGGCAATGCCACGCTCAGCCAGATCTGCCACCAGAGAATCGGCGAATGTCGATTTCCCGCTACCCGACGGACCGTCGATGGCGACTATTCCAGCCTCGACATCCGCCGCGAGATACGCGGCGACCCCATCTACATTGGCCACTTCCCACCCGAGCCCCATGCTGTCTAGGCGAGCACTCGTCGGCCCGAGAGGGCGCGTCCCAACGTCAGTTCGTCGGCGAATTCCAGGTCGCCACCCATCGGCAATCCGGAAGCCAATCGAGTCACCGACAACCCCGGAAAATCCTTGAGCATCCGCAGGAGATAGGTGGCGGTGGCCTCCCCCTCGGTATTCGGATCAGTTGCCACGATCACCTCGGTGACATCCAACCCGTCTTCCTGATTTGCCAAGCGCCGCAACAGTTCTCGGATACGCAGCTGATCGGGGCCGATGCCCGACAATGGATCCAGTGCGCCGCCGAGTACGTGATAACGACCGTTGAACTCTTTGGTGCGTTCAATGGCGTGTACGTCTTTCGGCTCTTCGACCACGCAGATCTTGGTCGCGTCCCGGCGTGCGTCGGAGCAGATCCGGCATAGTCGATCAGCCGACACGTTGCCACATTCGGCACAGAACGTCACGTTGTCCCGCACTTGGCCCAACGCCGCGATCAGCCGGTCGATCTGCGCGTTCTCCCCGGCCAATAGGGCGAAGGCAATCCGCTGGGCACCCTTGGGACCGAGACCTGGCTGCTTAGCCAGTTCATCGATCAAATCCTGAATCGGTCCCTCGTACATAGTCGGTACTGCTATCCCAACCCGGGCAATCCGCCGCCAAGGCCGCCACCCAGACCGCCGGCGAGCGGACCCATTTTCTCCTGGGCGAGGGCATCGCGCTTGGTCGCGAGGTCGGCAAGGGCACCGAGCACCAAATCCTGCAGTGTCTCGGCGTCGTCGGGATCGATGACCTTGGGGTCGATGGTGATCGCGGTGATGTCGCCACCACCGGTACCGGTCACGCTGACCAGGCCATTGCCCGCAGTGCCGGTGACCTCCGCGGCCGTGATCTCATTCTGCGCGGCGAGCAACTGCTCCTGCATCTGCTGCGCCTGAGCGAGCAAGCCGGCCATCGGGTTATCGCCGCCGGCGCCACCGCCGAACAGCTCGGAAGGATCAAAAGGTTGGTTCACAGGAACCAGGATAGTGGTGGCGTGAGCGCAATCCCCTATCGACATGCGCGGATAGGCGACTAAGCCGTCGCGAATGCTTCGGCTACCTGCTGGGACGTCAGTCCGTAGTCACTCAATTCGTATTTATGCTGCGGTTTCCGATCGCCGCTACGACTTTCCTCGTCGAGGCGGATCATCTCGGCACGGGCAACGTCAGATACTTCAGTCCCGAGCGCCTTGTATACGCGCTCGACAGTCCCGAAGGGGTCGGTACGCAGTTCTTTGAAGTCGACGTCGACGAACTGCGCCGGGTCGTAGTTGGCTCGGGCCTCCTCGAAGGCCCGCAATCCCCTCGACCACAGCTCAAGCTGCGTTTCGCCGACGGTCGGCCCGGTGAACTTCGTCGACCAGTCGGGGGTGGCGTGTTCGGCAAGGCTGCACATCGACGCGATGATGGTTTCCGGCGCACGGTGAGTCTGAATAACGAGCGCATCGGGATAGGTCTTCATCAGCGCGTCCAGCGCGAACAAATGGCTGGGATTCTTGAGTACCCAACGTTTCCCGGGATCATTCGCACCGATCAGCTGCAAGTTGCGACGATGCCGCGCATAGGCCGGTGTCCAATCCTGCTCGGCGAGCCAGCGCGAATATGTCGGCAGGTACGCCAGCGATTCGTAGGAGATCGACATAACGTTCTGCCGCAACAACTGCCAGCATTCCTCGACCTCGCCGGCGTCCATATAGTGCAGCCCCATGAACTCCGGATTCTCCACATGGTGCAGTTCCAGGCCAGCGTTGATCTGTCGATAGACCGGGTTATCCGACCAGGTTTCGCGCGGTGGGCGCGGCTGCGGGAATTCCGTCAGCCACATCTCGAGTCCCTGATGGCCGGGGTCTGCAGTCAGCAGCCGGTGAAGCGCCGTGGTGCCGGTACGCGGCAACCCGGTCACAAAGATCGGGCGAGTCACCTCCACATCGCGATAGCCCGGATTCGCCTGCCACGACGCCTCACTGAGCAGACGGGCGACCAGCGCCCCCTTAAGGAAGTAGCGAAACATTTTCGAGCCCAACGGGGTGAGTTCGGCGTCATCGCGATAAGACTGGAGCAGAATTTCCAGGGGTTCTCGATAGTCCTCAGCACCAAACTCGGTCAATCCCGTTGCACGCGAAGCTGATTCGTGTAGCTCGTCGACGCCGCCGACCGACGTCCGCAGATTGGTGTCAGTCATGATATTCGCCGCAGTTCACGTCGAGGGTGTGGCCGGTGATCGCACTCGCCATCGACGAACCCAGGAAGACCACGGCTTCGGCGATCTCATCCGGCTCGGGCAGTCGCTTGAGGTCGGACTTGGCGGCGGTCTGCTCGTAGACCTGTTCGGGGCTGATGCCGTACTTCTTGGCGACTTCGCTGAAATACCACTTGAGCTGATCGTCCCAGATATAGCCGGGAGCGACACTGTTGATCCGAATCCCCTTGTCCCCCAGTTCGGTAGCCAGCGATTGAGACATCGCCAACAACGCCGACTTGGTCAGTTTGTAACTGCCGTACCGCGGTTCGGAGTGACGGATCACCATCGAGTTGATGTTGACGATCGAGCCCTTGCTCTCCGCCAGCGATTCGGTGAATCCCTTGATCACCCGCAGCGTACCCAGCACGGTCAATTCGATACTGGCGGCTATCTGGTCGAAGTCGGTGCGCGCCAACGGTTTCATCGATGGCAATGCGAAGGCGTTGTTCACCACGACGTCGACATGGCCAAGCTCGCCGATGGTCCGCGCGACGAGAGTGTCCACCGCGTCGTCGTCGGTGATGTCGGTCGGTACGACCAGCGTCTTGCCACCCAGGGCTTGCACCTGTGTCGCGACTTCCCGCAGCCGCGATTCAGTGCGGGCCGCGAGTACCACTGTCGCTCCCGCTGCCGCAGCGCGTAGACAGATCGAGCGCCCTAAACCTGGCCCAACGCCGGAGACGACGACGACCTTGTCAGAGAGAATTCCCACGGGAGATATTCCTTTCGTCAACCAAGCATGCGCTCGGCGAATGCTCTCTGGCGCACCGCGATTCGGTCTCGCCATCCGGCGTCGTCGATCTTGTTGTCGGAGTAGTACGGCAAGTGCGCTGCCACGTCGCCGATATCGATCACCTGCGCTGTCGGTCCCAACTCGGGGCCGATCGGTTCGTCGGTTCGTTGCCAACGGAACTGCAGAATCCCGCTTCGACGCCCCGTTGTCTCCACCCAGTTGGCGACGCCGGGATTGTCCTTGGCCACAACCAGCCGGATCAGCCCGTCTGGATCCACTTGTGCCTGAGCCGAATTCAGGCTCGTCTGGTGATTCACGTAGTCGAGCGAGATGTACCACATACTCCCCAACTGAAATCCCTGGTACGGCGCCGCAGACTTCGGGACGGTGATCACCATCGCCTCATTGTCCGCGAGTCGAAAATGCCCGACCGAGGAGTATTGCGTCGAGAGCCCGCCAGGAGTTCTACGCGGCGCGGTAAAGGTGTTCACCGGCTCGTCGAGGTAGAACCACTTGGGAAAGTTGAACCACGTATGGACCCGGGCCATAAGCATTTTCGCGGCGATCGCATAGCGCTTCGCCATCCGCGCGACATCGGGTTCGACGGGCGCGGTGCCAACCGAATCGACGCGCTCGATTGTTACCGACCCCTTGGCCTCATTCGACCAGTCGCTGTAGACCTCACGCACGGCGAGCATCGATGCGCCATCCCCCAGTACGAAATAGTTCGACGGGGTCGCACCATCCAACTCGGGACCGAATGTCAGCTCGAACGATCCATCGTTGGCAATTTCCAGCCGGCGGTCGTCAAACGCGTCATCCCCACCGGGCACCTCGCTCGGCGTGTAGTCGCCGCGAAGTACCTGGAAGCTGAGATCAGCTGTGCTGCCTCGTTTTCCGCGGACAATATAGGTCGCACCGGGTTCGACGGTGGCGTGGTAGTAGAGAGTGTCCGGGTTGTCGAGCCCCATCTTCGCGTACGGGCCGGTCGAAGTGACGAAATACGGATGGCTCTTACTGTGCGCCCGGGACAGTTGCAGAATCGCTGAGACACTTCCGGCGAGATAGTCGTATCCCTCGGCCAAGTCAGCATCAGTTTCGATGAATTCCGCTGAGGCGATGAGCCTCTCGGCTTCGGCCACCGCATCTGTGAACGGTGCCGTCAGCAGCGGGCGCTCACTCTGGGCAACCGCTGGATCGGAACGTTCGTCGGTCACAGCCACGTGTCGCCTCCGGTGTATGTCAGGAAGTTGTCTAGCTCAGCCTGGGCGGGCGTCACCCGCGGATGCTCGGTGGACAGGTAGCCACCCCGGTAGAAGAGCAATGGTTTGTCTTGCAGGACATCACCTAAGGTGAGCGCCCGGCCCACCACGATGAAGTGATCGCCGGAGTCGATGACATTCTCGATCTCACACTCAACCCAGGTCAGGCTGTGCCGGATAACGGGAAGTCCACCAGGCGACGGGTCCCAGACGACCGAACGGAATTTATCGTCACCCGGCGCTCCGAAGGTCGCCGAGACATCTTGCTGCCGATTCGAGAGAACATTCACCACAAATTTGCCGTGCGCTTCGATGATCGGCCAGCTCCGCGACTTCTTCATCGGGCAGAACAACACCAGCGGCGGTTCGAGCGACAGCGCCGCGAACGACTGACAGGCGAACCCGGCCGGGTTGCCGTCGGTGTCGAGCGTGGTGATAACCGTGACCCCGGTACAGAACTGCCCCATTGCCGTACGAAACTGGCGGGAGTCGAAATCGCTTGTGCCGTAAGGTCCGCCGGGTACTCCAGAGGGACGCGGCTGACCGGCGACGTTCATCCTTTGAACCCGATGGAGAAGTCGTGACCCCACAGACTCACCGCGGTCGACTCACGGGCGATCCACTCGTGATCATCGACAGTCCTTCCCTCACAACCGAATTCGACGTCGAATCCGCCGGGCGTCTTCATATAGAACGACAACATCAAGTCGTTGACATGCCGACCGAGCGTCGCCGACATCGGCACCTTCTTACGCAGGGCACGATCGTGCGCCAAACCGACATCGTCGGAGTTCTCCACCTCGACCATCAGGTGCACTATCCCAGTGCTGTTGGGAATCGGCAGGAACGCGAGGGAGTGATGGCGGGGATTGCAGCCGAAGAAACGTAGCCAGGGCGGATCGTCGCCCTCCTCGCGCCCAACCAACTGCGGCGGCAGCTTCATCGAGTCACGCAACCGGAACCCCAGCACGTCTCGGTAGAACGCCAACGACGCGGCATCGTCGTCGGTGGTGAGTACGACGTGCCCGAGCCCCTGCTCACCGGTGACAAATTTGTGGCCATAAGGACTGACGATCCGTCGATGCTGTAGTGCCGCACCGTGAAACGCTTCGAGGATATTGCCGGTCGGATCGGAGAATACAATGAGTTCGTCGACGCAGCGATCGGCCTTCTCCTCCGCGGTGCCCTCGCGATAGGACACTCCCGCGCCGTCGAGTCGATCCCGAACCTCTTGCAGGCCAGCGGCATTCGCACACTCCCAGCCTGACGACGCCAGATGGTCACGGTCCGACGGCACAATTACCAGCCGCGCCGGAAAATCATCCATCCGCAAATACAGCGCGCCATCGGTCCGGCCCGTTCCCTCGATCATGCCGAGCACTTTGAGTCCGTACTCGCGCCAGGCCGCCATGTCGGTGGCGTCGATCCGCATATAGCCGAGGGATCGGATCGGCCCGAATTCTGAAGTCATCGAAGGTATTCCTCTGCGGGGCTGGAGTTCATCTCGTCCGGTTGATACCTCGGATCAGACCATCGTGTCGCCGATCGGAATGCCGAATTCGCCGTTTCCGTAAGCGACATATGCGCGTTCGGCATCATTGGCGGCATGAACCCGGCCGGCGTGGGCGTCCCGCCAGAATCGCTGAATCGGAGTGCCATTCTCCAGTGCGTGAGCACCGGAGTTCTCGAAGAGTCGGTCGATTGCGGAGATGGATCGTCCGGTGGCCCGGACTTGGTCGCGGCGCGCGGCCAGACGCAGTTCCATCGGGACTTCCCGGCCGGCCACGATCAAGTCGTATTCGGACTGCAGATTGCCCGACAGTTGGCGCCACGCGGCGTCGATATCACTCGAAGCCTCGGCGATACGTACTTTGGCGAAGGGATCGTCTTTCGCCTTCTCGCCAGCATACGCGGCGCGCACACGTTTGCCTTGATGCTCAA
Organism: Gordonia sp. CPCC 205333; assembly: GCF_048537885.1. Taxonomy (NCBI): domain Bacteria; kingdom Bacillati; phylum Actinomycetota; class Actinomycetes; order Mycobacteriales; family Gordoniaceae; genus Gordonia; species Gordonia sp. CPCC 205333. The sequence goes on from NZ_JBCLVI010000002.1 coordinate 439,285, forward strand.
CATGCGCCTTGTAGGCGCCGTAGGCCATCCCCACGATCGGAGCTGAGATGGTGCTGGGATGGATTGTGCCCCAAGGCATTTTGTAAACCGGCGCGGTGTTGCGCTCGAGGCCCGGCGCTTCGCCGACGCTCATGGTCCGGAACGAGAGCATGCGATGGCGTGGCACGAAAGCATCTTTGACTTCAATGGTATTGGAGCTGGTGCCGCGGAGCCCGACGACATTCCACACGTCCTTGATGTTGTAATCCGAACGCGGAATCAGGAAGCTCACGAAATCGACCGGCTTGCCGTTCTTGATGACCGGCCCGCCCACGACAACCCAGTCGGCAAGGTTGCTACCCGACGACCATGCCCACGATCCATTGACCTTGTAACCGCCGTCGACGACCTCGCCCATACCCATCGGGGCGTATGACGACGATATGCGTACCGACGGGTCGGCTCCCCACACATCCTCCTGGGCCTGTTGGTCAAAAAGCGCCAGATGCCAGTTGTGGATACCGACGATGCCCGAAACCCACCCCGTCGAACCGCACGCGGTGGAGATGCGTCGCACTGCCTCATAGAAGGTCACTGGATCGACTTGAAATCCGCCCCACTGCTCGGGCTGCATGAGTTTGAAGAACCCTGCGCCGTCGAGGCTGCTGGCAGTTTCGTCGGACACGCGGCGGGCGTCTTCAGTCTCCTGCGCACGCTGCTCAAGTTCGGGCAGTAACGCGCTGATCTTCTCCAGAACAGCCTGCCCCTGCTCCGACGCACTCACGAATTCGGACATCCGTCTCGCTCCTTTGTCCTTGTACAACTGTCGCTATCACGGCCACATTCTCGACGCCAGCGCGAACTGGCCTGTCGCTAAGACTAGAACACGTTCTCATTCCTGTCGAGCAAGTGGTGAAACCGCTGGTTGTCGCCTCGGGGCTGCGCGGGTGCTCGACCGATTCCCCAGTTGGGTATCGAATTTCTGTAACGTGTTCTAGTATTGATTCTGTGAACTTGGCCAGTTCCGTCGACACCAGGGAGACACTTCGATGACAGCCACCAAAGCATCCGACATCCGCGAGATCGATACCGGCACTCCACCGACTCGATTCGCTCGCGGCTGGCACTGCCTCGGCCTCGTCGGAGAATTCAACGACGGCAAGCCGCATTCGATCGAGGCTTTCGGCACCAAACTCGTCGCATGGACCGACACCGAGGGCGAATTCCACATCCTCGATGCCTATTGCCGACATATGGGCGGCGACCTGTCACAGGGCGTACTCCGCGGCGACAATGTCGCCTGCCCATTTCACGGCTGGCAATGGAAAGGTAACGGCCGCTGCGGCTCGGTTCCCTATGCCAAGCGGCAGCCCAAACTCGCGAAGACCCGCACGTGGCCGACAATGGTGCGCAACGGCCAAGTCTTCGTCTACAACGACCCCGAGGGAAACCCACCGCCGGACGAGGTGGTCATCCCCGAGCTAGACGAATTCGATACCGACCAGTGGACGGCCTGGACCTGGAACCAGATCGTGATCGAAGGATCCAACTGCCGCGAGATCATCGACAACGTCGTTGACATGGCGCATTTCTTCTACGTGCACTACGCACTGCCGGACTACTTCAAGAATGTTTTCGAGGGCCAGACCGCCGCGCAGTACATGAACTCACATGGCCGCCCCGACGTCGGTATCTCGTCGTCGTATGGCGACACTCGACTGGAGTCGATCGCCGCGTACTACGGCCCCTCGTACATGCTCAACCCGATGGTCCAGTACTACGGCGGATACGCGGTGGAGACCATCCTCACCAACTGCCACTACCCGATCGACGCCAATTCCTTCGTGCTGATGTACGGCGTGATGGCCAAGGTTCCTGACGGACTCACCGCCGAACAGGCCGACAAGATGGCGAAAAAGATCACCCAGGGCATCGAAGTCGGCTTCCTGCAGGACGTAGCGATCTGGAAGCGCAAGACCCGTATCGATAATCCACTACTCGTCGAGGAAGACGGTCCGGTCTATCAGCTGCGCCGTTGGTACGAGCAGTTCTATGTCGACGTCGACGACGTCACCGACGAGATGACCGGTCGATACGAATACGAGATCGATACCGAGAAGGCGCTAGAAAGCTGGAATATCGAGATCCAGGAGAATCTGGCTCGCCAGGCGGAGGAGAAGGCTGCTGAAGACGTCGTCACCGAAGTCAAGGCCGAGGTCTGACATGACTGCCGCCGCAGAACCGACGAGCGGCTGGGCAAAGGCCCCCAACTTCGCGTCGGATCCCGATCGGCTGGCTGCCGTCGAATCGGCGACCGCGCGCGATCGGCAGCACTATCTGTGCGGCGGTCTGCGTGAAATCGAATGTCGCGCCTGTCACGCGTCGATCAGGGTCAAGAAGACTGGACCGCATCAGACCAGCGTGCAGTGGAACGCGGTGGCGCGCGAACGTTGCCCGGAGTTCGACCAGGTTCGCCGCGATGGCGGAAATCCGGCGATGATGCCGACGTGCCCCCGGCTGTCGGCGAGTATCGACCATGCCGTTGCCGAAGGAATCCTTCCGCCGGAATCGCCGGCCGAGGACCCCGACGGCTACTGGTGACCGCAAACCTCACAACTCACTCGAGTCACACGTTCATCACACCTCGACAACAGGTTTAGACTTCTGTCGCCATTTCGGCCACTCTGGAGCGGTGAGCATTGCAAAGCGCCGCTTTACCCATCTCATAACCGCCTCCGCGGCCGTCGGCGCACTGACCTTCGGGCTGGTCAACGCACCAGCCGCCGCAGCCGATCCCGGTTCGTCCGGCTCCTCGTCGGGGTCGGCGAGCCTCTATCTCCCGGTTTCCACACCAGCCGGTCTACAGGCGTTGGCAGCCGCGACCACCCAGATAAACAAGCCGTACAAATGGGGCGGCGTCGGCCCCAATTCGTGGGATTGCTCCGGGCTGGTCCGCTGGGCGTTCTCCACCGCCGGTATCCGCCTCCCGCGGGTTAGTCAGGACCAGGCAAAGGTCGGGCACGCGATCCCGGTCTGGGCGCTCGCGCCCGGTGACGTAATCGTCTTCTACCGCAACGCGAGCCATATCGGCATCTACGCCGGCTTCGGTCAGGTCTTCAATGCCTACGGCCCCAACGGCGTACCGATCGGCTTCCAACCTCTCGCAAAGATGCCGCCTATCAAGACGATTCGGCGTTTCGGCTAGCGATTGCCGACCCGCTCGCGCCAGGTGCGCGCCCGCTCAGCCACGACAGGCACAGCCCGGTTCCGAACCGCGTCCGACGCCGCATACGCGCGTTCGGCGACGATCGGTGCGGTCTTGCGAGCAGTATCTGCTGCTGCTGAAGCCACCTCCGGCGCGCGTTCAGCGACCTCGCTGGCGACGTCGTCGAATCGCTCACCGGCCACCTTTGCCAACGTCGACGCTCGCGCGGCCGCGGTCGACGCGGCATCGGAGACAACCGGCGCAGCCTTAGCCGCCGCCTCTTCCAGTTTTGCGCCGGCAACCTTCCTGGCCGCCGAGAATCGGTCAGCGGCATGCGCGGCGAAATCTTCGGCATTCGACGCCCACTCATGCGCGCGGTCGCTGATCTCAGGCGTCGACGATCCCGACGGCGTGATCGAAGTGACCGCGCCTGATACCCGATCGGAGACCCGTTCGGCGGCGCGCTTGCCGCGCCACACCACACCTGGTTTGCCTTCGGTGTCGAAACCAGCAATGAGCAGGCCACCGAGTAATGCGACGTTCTGAATGAAATGCGTCTGCTTCTCTTGGCGGACGGCCGGGTCCGCTTCCTCCCAGAATGGATAGTCGACATAGGTGGTCGGCACCAGCGACCCGGCGAGCGTCAGCGATGCCACCCGCGGCAGTTTGCCCGTCGCCAACAACAGGCCACCACCCAGCTGCACACCCGCGTTCGCCAGCACCCACGTCTGCGGATCCTGCGGAACCGCGGGCGAATCGGGCAACAGGGTGGTTGCCTTGTCGACCAGCGGCTCAGCCGCCTGTGCAGTAGTGCCGGAGTTACGCAGGGTGCGATAGCCGTTGTAGATAAAAATCGAGCCGAGCAACGGTCGAGCGATACGCCGGATCATGCGGACACCTTTCCTAGACACTAGGTACTCGCACCGGATACCCAACTCGTTCGCGTGTCAAACATCCGCAGCTCGGAAATGTCCCCGTACGGGAGCAGATGGCATATCGCCAGCTGAGTTCACTACGGGACATATCTCAGCGGCGAACCAGCGCCCACACCGCCGCGCCAACGCATGCCAGCGCTATCGCCAACGAGCCGAGTAGACCCCAACCTGGTTGCAGCACAGACGATCCCGCATCGAGGGCGTCATTGACCGAGGTATCGAAAAGCCTTCGCTCTGGCGCGCTGATCGTGACGACGGTCCAGATCGCGGCGCCTAATCCGGCAACCGCGGCAATCAATGCCCCTCCCCTCCGAAATTCGGTCCGCCACCACATGAGGACACCGACGACGGCGATGACGGCACCGAGAATCAGAGTCCACAGACCAGGATGACCGGTGTGGTTCTGCAGAAAGGCAACGTCTTCGGCGCTCGCGCCGGGCACCGATACCTTCCCCAGGCCGCTTACCGACGGTTCGACGCCTTCTTTCCCGACACCCCATGACGCGAACGACAAGCCGAATAATGCCAATCCGAAAACGACGAATACCGGCGCCGTCCATCGATCACGATCATCCTGCCCGCTGCGAACCGTCACCGCCCCAGCGTGCCATGCCAACTGCAACCGGACTGGTGCCACTACGCCGAACGGACCACACTGAGGGCTCGATCCCACAGCAGCCGGGCGCTGGCCTTCAGCGGCTCGGGTTTGATCAGGTCGCGACTGAGCAGCGCCGTCGCCGACGCCTTAGTAGCCACCGATGCCTTCGACATATGACCGGAATCGAATGGTGGCGCCGGGTCGTATTCGATCATCAATTGGATGGCCTTCGCCTTTGCCTCGCCCGCGATCTGCCCGGCCAGCCACATCGCCAGGTCAATCCCGGCCGAGACACCAGCGGCGGTCACCACATCACCGTCGCGCACGATCCGCTGATCCGAAACCGGCGTGACGCCAAAGGTTTTGAGAGCTGGCAGTACCGACCAGTGCGACGTCGCGCTCCTGCCGTCGAGCAGACCGGCTGCGGCCAGCACAAGCGAACCCGAACAGACTGACGTTGTCCACGTGGCCCCAACCGATACCTTTCGCAGCCAACCGAGCACCTCGTCGTCGCAGGCAGCCGCGGCGCAGCCAGGTCCGCCTGGAACCAACACGAGGTTGGGGGCCGGTGTTTCGTCGAAAGTGTGGGTGGCACCGACGAGCAACACCCCCGAGTCGGCGGTGACCGGCCCGGTCTCCTTCCAGACGAAGCGCACGTCTGCTCCGGGCAGTGCACGTAACACTTCATAGGGCCCGATGAAGTCGAGCGCGGTGAACTGTGGGTATACGACGATGGCAATTTGCATGGCCGATCTCCTGTAATCAGTTGGGGTACATCAGGTCTTAGGCAATAGAAGGGATGCTGGGAATAGGACTCATGCGAACGTCTTGCGGTAATGATCCGGGGAGATGCCGAGGCGCCGAACGAAGTTGCGACGCAATGTTTCCGCCGAGCCGAAGCCGCATCGTCCAGCGATCACGGCGAGGGTGTCGTCGGTCTCCTCCAGTTGCCGACGTGCGGCGTCGGTGCGAATCCGCTCGACATAGGTACCCGGCGACTCGCCGACTTCCTCGGTGAACACGCGGGTGAAATGGCGGGGACTCATCGACGCGCGCTGAGCCAGCGACGAAACACTATGTGCCGCACCGGGTTCTGCTTCGATGACCTGCTGGACGTCGCGGATGGGCTCGCGTTTGGCTCGAGGCATCCATATCGGCGGTGAGAATTGGGTCTGGCCGCCGGGGCGACGGAGGTAAAGCACAAGTCCGCGAGCGACGGTCTGCGCGACGCGCGTGCCGAAATCGTCCTCGACCAGCGCAAGGCAGAGGTCGATGCCTGCGGTGACGCCAGCCGAAGTCCACACCTGATCAGAACTGCGAACGAAGATCGGATCGGGATCGACGGCGACGTCGGGAAATTCGTCAGCCAACCGTCCGGCCCAGGCCCAGTGCGTCGTCGCCGGGCAGCCATCGAGCAGGCCGGCCTGTGCCGCGATGAACGCTCCCGTACAGACAGTCACCACCCGTCGAGCGTTGACCGCGGCGCGGCGCAACCAGCCGATTACTTCGGCTGATTCCCGAACCGCGTCCATCCCGTAGCCACCGGGAACAACGATGGTGTCGATGATCAGGTCCGCGTCCGGCAACGGTTGCGCCACGAATTCCAGGCCGTTACCAGCCGGCACAGATGTCCCAGTGGACGACACCAGGGTGATCTCATAACCTTCGGTTGCCGATCGCTGGTCACCGGCGGCTTTGGCATCGAGATAGCGCGTGGCACCCGACAGCACGTCGAAAGGCCCGGCGACGTCGAGTGCCTGCACTCCGGGATAGCCGAGGATGACCACCGATCTCTTCACATCCCCAGTGTTCCCCCACCAGCACAATGGCGTCTACGCCATGTATCCCACAGATCAGGCCACCGACTCGGTCGGCCAGAACGGATCCCGGCCGGCCAGACCGACCAACCGGTGCAACAGCGGAGCGTCGTCTGGCACCTCGACCAGCGGTCCAAACATGCCATCGCGCTCACTCTGCGGCTGCGGCGGATAGTGCAAGTCGTAGACGACGCGCAGGAGGTTGTCGTCAAGGTCGTAGTCGACGCCGATGGCGCGTGCGATATCCCAGCCGTGCAAGACGAGTTCGCTGACCGCGACGGTGCCCAGAATCGAAGCCGGTGCACTCACCCCGCCAGCCTGAGTCATCCCTTCCCACGCATCGGGGTCGGCCCACGCCGCGACCAACTCGCCGACCTCGACTTTCAGCGACTCCCGCCAGTCCGGCTGCAGCACTTGGATATTCGGATCCGGCGGCGTCGATGTCAACGGCCCGGTCTCCTTCCGGCCGGCCGCTGCGAACGCGATACTGAGCCCAATGACGTGGGCAAACAGCGCGGCAAGGTCCATCGGGTCACACGGCGTCGGGCGGTCGAGTTGATCCTCGGTTGTACGGTCCGCGAGACCGATAATTTTCTGACCTGCAGTCGAAAGTTGTGATGTGTACATGTCTGCCTCCTCAGATAGTGCAGACTTAGCGCGTCAGCGAAACTCATCGGTCGCCCACGATGAGTTTTGCCGGACGCGTCGGTCTGTACCGATGTCCCCCACCCTTTCCGAGAGGATCCCTACATGTCTGAATACACCGCTGCCATCGGCGCCCCAGTCTGGTTCGACCTGGTCAGCTCAGATCCCAAGCGCGCCGTCGACTTCTACGGCGAACTGTTCGGCTGGGAGGCGACCGAATCCAACGAGGAATTCGGCGGCTACCAGAACTTTTCCGCGAACGGCAACCTCGTCGCCGGCCTGATGCCGAAGATGGACGAGAACGCACCGGCCGATATCTGGTCAGTCTATTTCCGGGTCGACGACGCGGCGGCGGCCGTCGACACCGCGCAGGGCGCGGGCGCTACCGTCATCGCCCCCGCGATGGCTGTCCGCGACCTTGGTGTGATGGCTGTCCTCGCCGACCCGGCAGGTGCGGCATACGGCCTGTGGCAGCCCGGCACACATGTCGGCTTCAGCGAGCGCGGCACCCACGGCACTCCGTACTGGTTCGACGAGATGAGCATGGATTACTCCGCGTCGGCCGAGTTCTATCAGAAGACACTGGGGTGGCGCCTCAATGAAGTCGGCAGCGGCGGCGACCCCGATGCCGTTGGCCCCGACCACTATTCAGAGGTATTTCCGGCCGGCTCGCAGGAGAGTGTCGCCGGCATCATGTCCGCGAAAGGCATGTTCGGCGACGATCACCCGTCGTTCTGGCAGGTATACATCACCGTCGATGACGTCGCGGCCACGATCGCCAAGGTCACCGAACTCGGCGGTGAAGTGCTGATGCCCGGCGAAGTGACGCCGTGGGGCACGCTCGCCTCGTTCAAGGACCCGATGGGTGCCGCGATCTGTCTGGGGCATCCGCCAGTTGGCATGTGACCGCTCGCTCTGATGACTGTGCCGACGGCATATCGCCGTCGGCACGGTCTTAGGGTGCGGAATTCTGGGCTTCGAACGGAACACGCTGATACACACAGTGATTGAGCCAATTCGCGTATAGCAGCACGCCATGACTGCGCCAATTGACTATGGGCTCGGCAGCGGGATCATCATTCGGGTAGTAGTTCGCCGGGACGTCAATGGGCTGCCCGGCTTCGACATCGCGCCGGTACTCGCGTGCAAGGGTGTCGCGGTCGTATTCGGGATGGCCGGTAATGAAGACCTGCCGGAGATCCGGGGTCGCGGCCAGCAGTACACCGGAGTCGTCGCCGACGGCCAGCAGATCTACCTTTCCGGTGGCGGCGATATCAGCGGCGTGTATATCGGTGTGACGGGAGTGCGGGGCATGGAATCGCTCGTCGAATCCGCGCAATAGCGTCGACTCGGGCCGGAGCACCTGGTGGTCGAACACCCCGAACAATTTCTGCGGCAGCTCGTATTTCTGCACGCCGTAATGCCGATAGAGGGCTGCCTGCGCTCCCCAGCAGATGTGAATCGTGGAATAGACGTGGTCGCGACTCCAGTCCAAGATCTGAGTCATCTCCGGCCAGTAGTCGACTTGCTCGAAATCCAGCCGTTCGATGGGCGCTCCGGTGATGATCAAACCATCGAAATATTGCTCTGCGACGTCGGCGAATGTGGCGTAGAACGCTTCGAGATGTTCGGCCGCGGTATTACGCGACGAGTGGCTGGCCATATGGAGCAGCGTGACCTCGACCTGCAGCGGGGTGCTGCCGAGAACCCGCAGAAGTTGCGTCTCGGTTGCCTCTTTGGTCGGCATCAGATTGAGGATGGCGATACGCATCGGCCGGATGTCCTGAGAGCGCGCCCGCTCCTCGGACATCACGAAGATACCCTCACCCTCCAGAATTGCGCGGGCGGGCAGGTCCCGCGGGATGTTTACCGGCATCCCTCAATACTGCCACTGCCCGCCCGGCACACCTACACTCCCGCGTTGGCGTCGGCCTTTTTCTTCAGCTCCAGCGCGATATCGATCAACTGATCTTCTTGTCCGCCAACCAGTTTCCGGGCCCCAGCCGTCAGTAGGATCTCCGCGGCGGACACTCCATACTTCTCGGCATGAGATTCGGCGTGTTTGAGGAATGAGCTGTAGCACCCGGCGTAGCCCATCATCATCGCCGGACGATCGACGAGGCATTCGGCCGGCATCACCGGGCGCACCACATCCTGCGCGGCATCGGCGATTTTCATGAAGTCGATGCCGGTGGTGATACCCAGTTTGTCGGCTACGCCGACGAAGGCTTCAGTAGGCGTATTACCCGCTCCCGCACCAAATCTGCGGATCGAGCCATCGATTTGCTGAGCACCCGCGCGGACCGCCAACACCGAATTCGCGATGGCGATGTCAAGGTTCTCGTGACCATGGAAACCGATCTGCGCATCGTCGCCGAGCTCGGCACGTACCGCCGAGACACGGTCCGAGACCTGCTCCAGAACGAGAGCACCCGCCGAATCCACCACGTATACGCATTGGCAACCCGCATCAGCCATTATCCGCGCCTGCTTGGCCAACACCTCCGGCGGCTGGCTATGGCTCATCATCAAGAAGCCGACGGTCTCCAAACCGAGTTCACGGGCCAGGCCGAAATGCTGAATCGAGACGTCAGCCTCAGTGCAATGTGTCGCGATGCGACAGATCTGGCCGCCATTGTCCTGGGCTGCTCGAATGTCGTCCTTGGTACCAAGGCCCGGCAACATCAGGAAGGCGATTTTGGCGCGTTTCGCCGTCTCCGCGGCCGCCTTGATCAGTTGCTGCTCAGGCGTTTTCGAGAAGCCGTAGTTGAAGGACGATCCGCCCAGCCCGTCACCATGCGTCACCTCGATCACCGGCACACCTGAATCATCCAGGGCGGCAACGATATCGCGCACTTCTTGTTCGGTGAACTGATGTCGTTTGTGGTGTGAACCGTCGCGCAATGACGAATCGGTGATGCGAATGTCGAGTTCGTCGCTGAACGCGCGGGCGTTAGCCATCAGACTCTCGCTCGCCCCGGTGAGGTCACTCATGCCAACGCTCCGATCTTCTGCTTGGCGATTTCCTCGCCGACTTTGGTGGCGGCGGCGGTCATGATGTCGAGGTTGCCCGCGTAGGGGGGCAGGAAGTCGCCAGCGCCTTCCACCTCGACGAATATCGAGACCCGCGCATAACCACCATTGATGACACTCGGCGGATCGAACTGCGGGTCCTGCAATAGTCGGTAGCCCGGAACGTACTGCTGGATCTCCTTCTCGCGCTTGTGGATCGACTCGGCGATCGCATCGGTATCGGCGTCGGCCGGGATGGCGCAGAAGATGGTGTCGCGCATGATCATCGGCGGGTCCGCGGGATTGAGGATGATGATCGCTTTGCCACGGTCGGCACCACCGATCGTTTCGATCCCCTTCGACGTGGTCTTGGTGAACTCGTCGATATTCGCGCGAGTTCCCGGACCAGCCGACTTTGAGGCGACCGAAGCCACGATCTCCGCATAGGGTACCGGCACAACAGAACTCACCGCGTGCACCATCGGAATGGTGGCTTGTCCACCGCAGGTGATCATGTTGGTATTCGGCGCGTCCAGATGCTCACGCAGATTGGCCGGCGGTACGACGGCCGGTCCGATGGCCGCAGGCGTCAAGTCAATCGCGGTGATACCAGCGGCCTGGTATCGCGGTGCGTACTCGCGGTGTACATAGGCCGACGTCGCCTCGAAGATCAAGTCGGGCCGTTCGGCGGACTTCAGCAACTCTTCCGCGCCACCGCTCATCGTGATCAGACCATGATCGGCGGCCCGCTTCATGCCTTCGGAATCGGCGTCAATTCCGACCATCCAACGCGGTTCGATTACCTCGGACCGTTCCAGCTTGTACATCAGGTCGGTTCCGATATTTCCCGAACCGATGATGGCGGCGCTCAACTTGGCGGCCACAGTTCCTCCTTCATTACTGTTAAGACCTACTCGAAATCCAAAGTGACGCTGCCTAATCCGTCGAACTCGGCGACGAAGTGATCACCAGCGTCGATGTCGATGGCCCGCGTCGCGGTACCCGGCAAAATGACATCACCCGCGCGCAGGCGGACACCGAAACTCGAAACCTTATTGGCGAGCCAGGAGACCGCTGTGAGCGGATGTCCAAGTACCGCGGCGGAATTCCCTTCCGCGACCACTTCTCCGTTGCGATGCAGGCGGGCGTCGATATTCCCCGTGTCGATGTCGGCCAGCGCCACCCGCTGCTCGCCGAGGATCCAGCCGCACGACGACGCGTTGTCGGCGATAGTGTCAGCCAGGGTGATTTTCCAGTCTCTGATCCGCGAGTCGATCAACTCGATAGAGGGCACCACCCACTCGATCGCCGCGATCACGTCGTCGCGAGTGCATCCCTCACCCGGGAGGTCGGCGCCGAGAATGAATCCAACTTCCACTTCCACGCGGGGAAAACAGAGTTTCGATCGGTCGATGGGCGTGTTTTCGATGTACTGCATGTCGTCGAGGAGGTGGCCGTAATCCGGTTCGTCGACATTCATCATCTTCTGCATAGCTTCCGAGGCGAGGCCGACCTTGTGTCCGGCGATCGCGGCACCGACATCGAGTCGGCGTCGAATATTGATCAACTGAATCTCGTAGGCGTCGACGGCATCGAGATCTGGTTGCGCCAGCGTCGGCGGGTCGATAGCCGCTGCCGACGCTTCGGCCTGGGCTAGAGCTGCGGCGATCTGGACTCGGATGGTGTCGCTGACTGCCACCGACTGCCACCTTCCGGTAGGTAGGGAATTTGGTATAGCCTTACGGACAACGGCAATTCTATAACGTGTTCTAGTTTTTCGGAACTCTGGAAGGTGAAACCCGATGACCAGCCCTGATGGAGCAACTCCCCGGTCTACTGACGGCCCGGAGACCTTCGACGTCGTCGTGGTCGGCGCCGGCGCAGCCGGTATGAGCGCGGCACTCACCGCGGCAACCCAAGGTCTATCGACCCTGCTGATCGAGAAGTCGCCGTACTGGGGCGGTTCGACGTCGCGCTCGGGCGGTGGCGTATGGATCCCGAATAACTCGGTGCTCGGCCGCGACGGGGTCGATGACACCGCGACCAAAGCCCGCGAATATGTGCACGCCATCATCGGCGAACACGCGGCACCGGAGAAAATCGACGCCTACATAGATCGCGGCCCCGAGGCACTCGACTATCTCATCGCGCACTCCCCCCTTGAACTCGAATGGGTGAAGAACTACTCGGACTACTATCCGGAGGCGCCGGGCGGCCGGCTCGCTGGCCGCTCGGTAGAGCCCAAACCATTCGATGCGCGGCGCCTCGGCGACCACCTGGATAATCTGCACCCGCAGTACACCAAGGCACCGCTGAATATGGTTGTGCTGCAAAGTGATTACAAGTGGCTCAATGTTGGCCTCCGCCACCCACGCGGTATCGCCAAGATGCTCAAGGTCGCCACACGATTCGCCTGGGCGAAATCCCGGAACAAAAAACTCATCGCGATGGGCGCGGCACTGGCCGCCGAACTCTATCTCGGCGTACTCGATGCCGGGGTCGACGTGCGGTTCGAAACCCCGCTGACCGACCTGGTCAGCAAAGACGGTGTGATCACCGGCGTAGTCGTGGAACACGATGGCAAGCGCCACGAGATCCATGTGCGGCACGGCGTAATCCTCGGCTCCGGCGGTTTTGAGCACAACGCCGAAATGCGAACCAAGTACCAGCGCGCCCCGATCGGCTCGGACTGGACCACCGGCGCGGCGTCGAATACCGGCGACGGCATCAACGCGGGCATCAAAGTCGGCGCCGCGGTCTCACTGATGGATGACGCCTGGTGGGGCCCGACGATCCCGCTGCCGAAAGGTCCGTGGTTCGCACTGTCCGAACGCTCGGTGCCGGGCACGTTCATCGTCAACCTCCGTGGCGAACGATTCATGAACGAGTCACTTCCCTATGTGGAGGCGGTGCACCGGATGTACGGCGGCGACTTCGGCCAAGGCGAAGGTCCCGGGGAGAACATTCCGGCGTGGCTGATCATGGATCAACGCTGTCGCAACCGGTACCTGTTCGCGGGTATCACTGCGCGCCAACCACTTCCGAAGAGCTGGCTGAAATCCGGAGTCGTCGTCAAGGCCGAGTCACTGGCCGAACTCGCCGAGCAGACCGGGCTACCCGCCGACACGCTCGCAGCCACCACCGCCAGATTCAACGAATTCGCACGCAAAGGCGTCGACGACGATTTCGCGCGCGGTACCAGCGGCTACGACCACTACTACGGCGACCCGACCAACAAGCCAAACCCCAGCCTCGGCCCGGTCGACAAAGGCCCCTTCTACGCGGTGAAAATGGTGCCCGGCGACCTGGGCACCAAGGGCGGAATCGACACCGACGCCACCGGTCGCGCGCTGCGTGCCGACGGGTCGGTCATCGACGGCCTCTACGCCGCGGGCAATACCAGCGCGCCGGTGATGGGCCACACCTACGCCGGGCCGGGCGCAACTATCGGTCCCGCAATGGTTTTCGGCTATCTCGCGGCCCTCGACACCGCCGCGCGGGCCGAACGGTCGACCACCACGGCATCGGCGACAGGAGCCTGAGCACATGCCCATCGATCCCTCCATCGCGGTCGGCGCCGAACTACCCGACGCCACGTTCTCGTGGTCCGCGTCGGACGTCGCGCTCTACAACCTCGCCGTCGGCGCCGCCGCTGATCCGATGGATACCGCAGGTCTCGGCTACATCGACGACGTCGCGCCCAAGGTGTTGCCGAGCTTCGCCACGGTCGCCGCGAATTTCCACGCCACCGAAGCACCGAAGGTGTCCTATCCCGGTATCGATATCGACCTGGCGAAAGTGGTCCATGGATCGCAGGAGGTGATCGCGCATCGAGCCATTCCGGCGTCGGGTAGCGCGACAACGCGTTCACGCATCGTCGAGGTTCAGGACAAAGGTTCGGCCGCGGTGGTCATCTCCGAGAAAGTGACGTCGAATGCGGACGGACCGCTGTGGACCGAACGCTCGTCGATCTTCGCCAAAGGCGAAGGTGGCTTCAGCGGTGAGCGCGGCGAATCCGTACGGGTCACCTATCCCGACCGCGCCGCTGACCACCGGATCGCGGTGCCGACCGCACCCAATCAGGCTCTGCTCTATCGACTCTGCGGCGACCGCAACCCACTGCACTCGGCGCCCGAGTTCGCGAAGGCTGCCGGATTCCCGAGACCGATTCTGCATGGGCTGTGCTCATACGGGCTGGTCTGCCGCTCGTTGGTAGACGAGCTATTCGACGGCGACGTTGAGGCGATCGGCGGCTACTCGGCCAGTTTCGCGGGCATCGTATTCCCCGGCGAGACGCTTGTCGTCGACGTCTGGGAAGACGGACAAACGCGACTGCTCGTGAAGGCGGCCGTCGCGCAACGCGACGGTGCTGCCGCGCTCGGCAACGTCGTGGTGACTCGCTCGTAGGATCGTCGCAGCGGCGACGTAGTGTGATCGGCGGCGCCGGATTGGTCCGGTGCCGAACGCCAAAATCGGCCAATCACTACGCTTTTCAAGGAGCAACTACAGATGAGCGATTCCCTGCAGTCCCTGGTCACCACGAATCGTGATGCGGTGGTCACTGAACTGGCGGGTGTCATCGACGCCGAGGTCAAAGACCAGTCCGGCCTGTCCGGCGCCGCGGTCAAGACCGCGTACGCCGCCGCGCAGAAAGTTAAGCCGGGCGTCGTGGCGAGCGCCACCGACAAGATGCTGCCGGAATTCGTGACCGCCCTGACCCCATTCTGGGATTCCAAGCCGGCCGGCACGGCGTTCGGCGATCACCTGTCGAATAACTCCGACGCGGCGGCGGAAGCTCTACTGGCCGTCACCGACGCTCAGGCGTCATCGGCCAAGCCCGCACTGGCGAAGACTTACAACTCACTGCGCGGCAAAGCGAAGAACTACGTCGTCGCCGCGCTGCCGAGGGTTGGCGGCGCAGTCGAGAAGCACGCGTAAGCGCGTCGGTTGTCAGGCGGCGCTGGTGGCGATCACGATCAACCCGACGATGATCGCGACCAGTGCCGCAAGCATCGACAGCACGCGCCACACGTGCACCTTCGTGGAGGTGTAGTCGGTGACCTGGTTCGCAGCCATGATCTCCCACTTTCGGTCGTTGTTACCAGGAGTTTGTTACTCCTGTGAATAATGTGACACAGCTTGAACCACTTCGCTCGGTTTGGCAGGGCGTGTCGGGAGATTAGTCTTAGGTTTTTCACAGAACTTCAGCGGAGGGCGGGCGTGATGAGTGGACGGGTAGAGACTGCGGTGACTGATGTCGGCCCGCCCGGGGAACGGATGGACTTCCGGTCAATCTGGCTGGTGACGATCGTCTGCGCCGCGGTCAGCATGGTGGTTGCCGCGATGGCCGCCCTCAACACCGCCCTCCCCGAGATCGCGGTCGCCGTCGGTGCCGATGCCAACGAAATGACCTGGATCATCGACGGCTACACCCTCGCCCTGGCCGCCCTTCTTCTACCCGCCGGAGCGGTCGGTGACCGCTATGGCCGTCGCGGCGTGCTGATTGTCGGACTGGTCATCTTCGCCATCGCTTCTCTGCTGCCGATCTGGACCGACGGACCGACCGAATTGATCGCAACCCGCCTGCTGGCCGGCATCGGCGCAGCGTTGATCATGCCGTCGACATTGTCGCTAATCACGTCGAATGTCCCCGAACATAAACGACCGGTCGCCATCAGCGTGTGGGCCGCAGTCGCGGGAGCCGGTGCCATCGCCGGATTCTTCGTCACGGGCGTTCTGCTGCAATTCTTTTCGTGGGAATCCATCTTCATCACCTTCGCCGCATCCGCGGCGGTGACCACCGCGCTCTGTTTGACGATCGGGTCGTCGAAAGACTCCGATCCGCAGAAGTTTGACTTCGCCGGCTCGGCCACCTCGGTGGTGGCCATCGCAGCTCTGGTGTTCGGCCTGATCGAAGCGCCGCATCGCGGCTGGGGCAACCCGCTCACCCTGCTGTGCCTGATCGGCGGTCTGGCACTGGCAATTCTGTTCTGCGTCATCGAGTTGAAGAAGGACAATCATCTCCTCGATGTCCGACTGTTCACCAACCGCGCGTTCGGTGCTGGAGCACTCGCCGTCGCCCTGCAATTCTTCGCCTCATTCGGGGTGTTCTTCCTTGTCCTGCAACAACTTCAGCTCGTCTTCGGCTATTCGCCGCTCCGCTCGGCGGTCGCGTTGTTCCCGATGGTCATCGGCGTCGCGGTGTTCACACTGCTCGGCAATTGGCTGGCGGTGCGTTTCGACGCGCTGCGTTTCGTGCTCGCTGGCGGCATCTTCATCACTGGCGTCGGCATCGGCCTGATGGGTCTGGTCGACTACGACCAGTATTGGCAACTGGGAATCATGCTGGCGGTCGCAGCCATCGGCATCGGCCTGGCGTCGGCACCGTCGACGACGGCCATCATGTCGAATACTCCGCTCGACGATCAGGGGGTCGGGTCCGCGGTGAACGACACCTCTCGCGAGATCGGGGCCGCGCTCGGTATTGCGCTCGCCGGAAGTCTGCTCGCCGCAGGCTATTCCGATCGCATCGGGCCGACCGCCGACCTCGCTCGCACCCAGATCGGCGCGGTCGATCCGGCTAAAGGCGCCGCCGCCGCCGACCATATCTCCAAATCACTCGCCGAGGCCGTACAGGTGGCACATCAAGTGCCCGAACCGCTGTCGTCGCAGATCCTGCACAGTGCCCAGCAGGCCTTCACCGAGCCGATGCAGCTGGGGTGTGTGATTCTGGCGAGCGTGTTGGTGGCCGGATCGGTCTTCCTGGGTTGGTTTGCCCCCCGGAAGGTCGTCGAAGATCCGCTCGAGAGCCCAACCGAACTTGGGTAATCCCCTGTCGCACAAGGGGACCATCCAATCGTAGATGGATACTACATCGCCGCGCGTGGCTCAGCGGCCCGGCGAGCGGCCGACACACCGAAGTAGTCGCCACCCTTGCGTACCGCGCTATCGGTACCCCAGGCGCGGCTGCCCGCATCAGCCGGAATCATCGCGGGAATGTGCTTGCGACAGTGGATATATGCCTCGTGCACGTCAACTCGCACCCACAGGTCCGGCACACGTCCGCGCACCGAATCCTCGGGCAAGTCGCGCACCTGCGCGCGCAGTTCTTCGTCGGGCACGATCGTCGCTCTGCCATTGATATGTAAGCCGATTCGATCTCGCACGAAGTCGATCAGCATGATGCCGACATGTGGATTCTCACTAATATTGCCCAGACTCGCCATCACGCCGTTGCCGCGATATTCGGGATAGCAGATCGTGTCGGCGTCGAGTACGTGGATGAATCCCGGCGGGCCCGCGCGGAACGAACTGTCCGCCTCACCATGAGCGTCGGCTGTCGCGATGAAGGCCATATCCATCCGGCCGATGAATTCGATCATCTCGTCGTTGAGCTGCGCTCGCATCTGATCGGCGTAGAACTTGTGGGCGCGCCTGGTGGTGCCGTACTCATGCTGCAGAGCATGTTCCCCGTCAGATCCGGGATGTTGATGAGTGTTATTCACTATCCTCAACCAATGTCGTTGTGCGCCTTGATGATTCCCACAACTCTGTCACGGATTGGCTGGCGTGAACAGTGGCACTCCCCCACCGCTCGACTCGCGGCCCCCGGAGGCCAGTTCACTCCGGCGACCAAGACCGCGCCGAAATTCAACACCGGGAAAATTGTTCTGGGCATCTTCCCTACCGAGTGCGGTGAACCGCCATCGGTGAATACCTGATTGATTGTCCCCATCGCCGAATAACGAGAAGCGAGTCGCCGAACAGTCCGTCGAACAATCGACGTTTCCGGACATTGGTCTCGAATTGCCTGAGCATTTCTTACGCACCCTTCAGTCGATCTAACCAACCAACGGCCCCGACGTGCGAAAAGTCCACAATAGGCCGAAAGAGTGGCAAATAAGGCGTCCACCTGCCGATAACGCGAGGGACTCTGACCTTGCGTGAGGTCAGACTACCGCGTTAGGCTCCCTGCATTACCGATGCTAACAATCTGTTCTAGTCAATCGATATAGACCGTAGATCGACAACAATAATCCACTCGATAAGGGGCAAGCATGCGCAAGAGTGCAATTCTGACGACAACCCTGACTGTCTCCGCCATCTCAGCGGCGACACTGGTATGCGGAGCTTCCGCAAACGCATATCCGCGGGAAGAAACAATCGGCTTGCACTGCTACGGACAGAACCCGAATATCCTGCTCTTCCCCTTCTACGGCGGAGCCCGGGTCACTCTGAACACACCGGTACGGGGACAGATCTCCATCTCAAGTGACAGCAAGGATCCAATTCCGTATACGACCGACACCACCGTCCGCGTAACAGACCTTCGGACAAATCGGACCCAGACCTACCATCGCAGATGGCAACACTCGCTAAGCGACATTGGCGGATACCGGATCGACGGCATCGCCGCCCGGGGCCGAACCAGGGTATCGGTCAGCGCGGTCAATCACGGCCTATTCCAGACACTGCGGGGGCCAACCTGCACTGGGATCGTTTCAGCTTAGCCACCCACCGTCACAATCTAAGGACTATTGAAAATGACCCAGTATCGCTTTCGGATCCGGTCGGCGGTCGCAGCCGTCGTTGCGGCGGGGGCCCTCGCCACATCAATCGCGGGAGGCACCGGTCAGGCTTCGGCACTGGCCGCGTATCGACTGACCAGTTGTATTGGACTGAGCCCCAACGTCGTTGATTTTCCCTACAACCCCACTCTTCTGTATGTCGACCAGTTCCGTGGAAAGACAATTCTCTCCGTGGATGCCAGCAGCTATTGGGGTTACCAATCAGCCATGCGATTCGATCTACGAAACCTCCAGACCGGTAAACGACTGACCGTGCGCACCGACCAGCGAGTGTTGCCACCCAACACCGGATTCCACAAGATCTATATCTCCCCATCGCGAATCGGCAAGGGGCGCGTGAAAGTCACGCTCAGTACGGTCAATCGCAATGCTCTCTGGTCCGTTCCGGCGACGACCTGCAGCGCGGTAGTCGCTATTCGCTGACCCGACCGCGCAACTACACCGGCGCCGACGCCCCGTCCTCAGCCGCCTTTTTCGCCCACTTGTAATCGGCCTTGCCCGCCGGCGTCCGCCGCACCTCGTCGACGAACACCACGGTGCGGGGCACCTTGTAGCGGGCCAGCTCGGTGCGGGCGTGTTCCTGGACTTCCTCCAGAGTCGGCTCCGGATGACCGTCGGCGACCTTGATTACAGCCGCGACCCGCTGGCCGTACTTGGCGTCGGGAACCGGAACCACTAGGGCATCGGCGATTGCCGGATGCGCGTGCAGCGTGGCTTCGACCTCTTCGGCGTAGACCTTCTCGCCACCCGTATTGATGCACTGCGATCCCCGGCCGAGGAATACGATGCTGCCGTCCTCCTCCAGGTAACCCATATCGCCGAGTACTGAAATACGTCGTCCGTCGGGAAGGGTCGGGAAGGTGCGGGCCGACTTCTCCTCATCCTTGTAATAGCCAAGGGGCACATTGCCGATCCGCGCGATCATGCCGACTTCATTCGGCGCGGTGATCTGGTTGAAGCGCTCGTCGACGACCATCATCTTCTCGGTCGGTGCGGTCTTGAGGTTGCCGTTCTGATCCAAGGTGATCTCGCCGTCGTTACCCGACTCCGACGCACCGAAGTTGTCGCGCAACACAAGCCCCTCCTTGACCGCGAGCATACGGTCACGGACATGCTGGGACCATATCGCGCCACCGGATGTGACGGAGAACAGCGACGACATGTCCACTTCGTCCTTCTGCTTCTCCATCTCATCGACGAGAGGCATCCCCATCGCATCGCCGACGATGAGGATGATCTGCGTCTGGTCACGCTCGATGTTTTTGACGATCTTCGCCGGGTTGAAGTCCCGTTCGATGATCAGTCGCCCGCCGAGGGTAAGGAAGGTGAATAGCGAATACGATGCCGCGCCATGCATAAGTGGCGCGGCGAGCAGGAACGCGATAGATGGGAAATCCTTTACCGCGGAGGCTATTTCGTCGAGATCCTTGCGTGCCTCACCATACGGGTTCCCGCCTGAGATCGGCTTGCGGAAGAAGTCGTCATGCTGCCACATGACGCCCTTGGGATAGCCGGTGGTACCGCCGGTGTAGAGCAGGTAGAGCTCTTCGCCGTTACGCGGCTCAAAGTCACGTTCAGTCGACTGCCCGGTGTAGTCATCAAAGGACACCACCGCGACTTCACGACCATCGGGCAGGTTCGATGCGGCCTCGCGCAGTTCATCGGTGACTGTCCCGATGACGAATACTGTTCGCACCGTGGAGATCTCGGGAAGCAGCTCGGCGACGCTGCGCTGATGCTCCGGCAATTCGACGATGATGCCCCGCGAATCGGAGTTGTCGAAGATGTATTGCAGCTCCGGGTCGGTGTAGCGGTAGTTGACGTTGACCGGCACGGCGCGGATCTTGATCAAGCCAAGCAGGCTCGTCACGTGCTCGACACTGTTCTTCAAGAACAGCGCAACATTGTCGCTCGCACCAATTCCATTGGCGGACAGCAAATGAGCAACCTGGTTGGCAAGCTTGTCCATCTCGGCGTAGGTCGTCTGTTCGCCTTCGAAGCTCAGCACCACCCGGTCCGGGACCGAGTCGGCGACAGTTTCAAAGACGTCGGCAAGGTTGAATTTCATCTTTCTGTACTCCTCATTCGGACCGGGTAAGAATCAAACCGCTGGTTGGCACACCGGTGCCAGCGGTCACAAGGACTTTGTGTGCGTCGTTGACCTGATTGACCGAAGTGCCGCGTAGCTGGCGCACAGCTTCAGCGATACCGTTCATTCCGTGGATATAAGCCTCGCCGAGTTGCCCACCGTGGGTGTTCAACGGCAAACGCCCACCAACCTCGAGCGCACCCGGCTCGGAGACGAAATCCTTCGCCTCGCCCCGACCGCAGAAGCCCAGTTCCTCTAGCTGCATCAACGTGTAGGGGGTGAAATGGTCGTAGAGCACTGCCATATCCATCTCGGCCGGCGCCAGCCCCGACTGGTCCCACAACTGGCGGCCCACCAGGCCCATCTCCGGTAAACCTGCGAGCTCGTCACGGTAATAGCTGGTCATGATGTACTGGTCGGTGCCGCTACCCGACGCCGCACCGGCGATGATGGCCGGCGGATGCGGCAAGTCCTTCGCCCGCTCGGGCGACACCACGACGATCGCCACCCCACCGTCAGATTCCTGACAGCAGTCGAGCAGATGCAACGGCTCGGCGATATAGCGGGACGCCTGATGGTCGGCGATGGTGATCGGCTTACCGTAAAAGAACGCGTTGGGATTGACCGCGGCATGTTTGCGGTCGACTACGGCAATCTGGCCGAAATCCTCACTGGTAGCACCATATTCGTACATATAGCGTTGAGCCACCATCGCTACGAAGGCGGCTGGCGTCGACAATCCGTGCGGATAGGAGAAGGCATTGTCGGTTCCCGACGAATTCTCCTGCGCGGCAACAGCTTTGTTGACCTGACCAAACCGGACGCCGGAGCGTTCATTGAACGCCCGATAAGCCACGGCTACGTCGCAGATACCGGTGGCCACAGCCATCGCGGCCTGCTGCACGGTCGAACAGGCCGCGCCACCGCCGTAATGGATCCGCGAAAAGTATTTCAGCTCAGGTATTCCCACCGCCCGCGCGACGGCGATCTCCATATTGGTATCCATGGTGAAAGTGACCAGGCCATCGACGTCTGCCGCGGTCAGGCCAGCATCGGCGAGTGCGGCGTTCACCGCCTCGGCGGCCAGGCGTAGTTCGCTTCGGCCGGAATCCTTGGAGAACTCAGTGGCACCGATACCGGCGATAGCGGCTTTGCCGGACAGTGTGCGTTCGCTCATGCGCCGGCCCCCACGCTGAAGGTGACCGTCGAAATCACATGCTTACCAAGGCTATTGGTCCCAGTGACGGCGACCGTGATCGAACCGGCGTCGATCGAGGTCACTTCACCGGTGAATGTCAAGGTGTCGTAGGCATACCACGGCACGCCGAGTTTGAGCGAGATCGAACCGATTCGCGCCGACGGTCCGGCCCAGTCGGTGACGAACCGCTCCACCAAACCGGTGTCAGTAAGGATATTGACGAATATATCCTTCGACCCTTTCCGTTGCGCGAGGTCGCGATCGTGATGGACGTCCTGAAAGTCGCGGGTCGCCAAGGCGGTCGACACAACAAAGGTCGGCGTCGCTTCGATCACCAGCGGGGGCAGTGCGAACCCAACCGAGATCTGCTGTGCGTCAATGGAAGTCATCGCTATCCTCCCTCCGATTCTGGCCGCCAGGCGTACAGCGTCCACGGCTGATCGTCGGGATCGTCGGGATCGGCTGGGAAGTCCAGGAATTCGGCCTTGACCCGATCGCCGATCGCCACCGACGCCGGATCAACGCCGCGCAACTGCCCGAGCATGCGAACTCCCTCGTCCAACTCGACCAATGCGACGACGAACGGCAACTCACGTCCCGGCACGCGTGGCGCGTGGTGAACGACAAAGCTGTACACGGTACCCAGTCCGGCCGAAACGATGTAATCGGTTGGCGGATAGACATTGTCGGCACCACGCTCGGTCCACACGGCGGGTACTGGCGGATGCTGGAGTGAGCTGTTCGTGTTGCGTGGTCTCGATACACCCGACTCGGCTAGCGCCTCGCCTGGCACTCGACCAGCGGCGGGGGCCACCGCCTCGCGTGATTGGGTGGTCGAGTGCCGAGGAGCCCTAGCGACGAGGTGTATCGAGACCTCGTGGCCTGAGTCGTCAACGTGCGCGGAGGCAGTTGGCTTGCGCCGTCTCGATTTACCTGACTCGGCTAGCGCCTCGCCTGGCACTCGACCAGCGGCGGGGGCCGGTCGCACCTGGATACGCAGTTCGTGTGCACGCACGCCGTCCCAGAAGAACTGGGTGTCACGCGAGGCGGTCGGGCGGATGAGCTTGCTCGGATCGAGGTCTCGATATGTGTCCGCGGGAACCGCGTCGTCGCCACGACCTTCCGACGGTGGCCGGAATTTGAGGATGCGGAAACGCATCTCGGCTACCACGTCATCGCCGACCGTCCACACGTTGCGGGTTGTGAAGAACCAGCCCTCGCCCAATGCCGTTTGCTTCGGCCCGACGACGTCGAGCAATTCGGCGGATAAGCTTACTCGCTCGCCCGGCCGGGTGTAGCGGTGATAGGTCGAGTCGCAGTTAGTCGCGACCACCGAAGTAAAGCCCGCGTCGTCGAAAAGCTGTGATGCTGCTCCGAGCGGATCATCTTGTGTCCGTTGGCCATTCAGGCCGCGCATCGTCCACACCTGCGCCATCGCTGGTGGCGCGACGATGCCGTCATGTCCGGCCGCACGTGCCGCTGCGTCATCGGAATAGATGGGATTAGCGTCACCCATCGCCTCGACCCAGTTATTGATCATCGGTCGATTGATCGGGTCACGTCCGGCAACCGGTTCACTCATCCCCGCGGACTTGATCTTCTCCGCGGCAGCGACGATTTGTTCAGTCTGCCTACTCACCACTGCACCTCCCCTACCGTTTAGCTCGCGGCAGGCCGAGCCCGGCTGTCGCGATCATGTCTCGCATCACTTCGTTGACGCCGCCTCCGAAGGTGATCACGACGTTGCGTTTCTGCTGGGCATCAAGCCAGCTCGCCAACTCCGCGGTCTGCGGGTCGGTGTAGTCGCCGAAGCGGCCGACAATCTCGTCAATCATCCGGCCGATCACTTGAATCCGTTCGGTGGCAAAGACTTTCGTCGCCGCGGCGTCAGCCATCGAGATGGCCTCGCCGGTTGCGGCAACCTGCCAGTTGAGCAACTCGTTGATACGCGCGTAGGCATCGATCTGTGCCAGTACCCGCCTGACATCGGCGTGTTCGGCGATTGGCGTGCCATCCGCACCGGACCGTTGAGCCCAGTCGCCCACACGCCGAGCCAATCCTTCGATCCGCCCGGAAGGCCCCAACATCACCCGCTCGTGGTTGAGCTGGGTGGTGATTAGTTGCCAGCCGCCCCCCTCATCGCCCACGCGCATGCCGACCGGCACTTTGACATCGTTGTAGTAGGTCGCGTTCACGTGATGCGCACCGTCGGCAGTGATGATCGGCGTCCAACTGAAGCCGGGATCGGTGGTGTCGACAATCAGGATCGAGATGCCCTTGTGTTTTGGGGCGTCTTTATCGGTGCGGACGGCCAGCCAGATGTAGTCTGCGTCGTGTCCGCCGGTGGTGAAGATCTTCTGCCCGTTGACAATATAGTGATCACCGTCAAGAACGGCCGAGGTGGTGAGTGACGCCAGATCAGTGCCGGCCTCCGGTTCGGTGTACCCGATGGCGAAATGTACCTCGCCAGCCAGAATCGACGGCAGGAACTTTCGTTTCTGTTCCTCGGTACCGTATGCCTGCAGAGTCGGCCCTACAGTCTGCAACGTCACCGCGGGCAGCGGCACATCGGCCCGAACCGCCTCGTTGGTAAATATCTGTTGTTCGATGTCGCCAAATCCCTTGCCGCCGAATTCTTTCGGCCATCCGACGCCAAGCCATCCATCTCGGCCCATCTGCGCGATTACCTTGCGATAGGTCTCGCCATGACGTTCGGTAAGCATCGTTTCGGCGTCTTGCGGGCTGATCAGGTCGGCAAAGTACTCGCGCAGCTGAGCTTTAAGCGCTCGCTGGTCGTCGGTGAGATCAATCAATTGCGTGGTATCGGTGTGCGCTATTTCGCCAGCGATAGGAGCCGACGCTAATGCATCAGCCAAATCATCAAGTGTCGCAACAGATCCGCCGACCAGACGGGCCAGATCCTTGGCTATTGAGTAGTAGCGGTGCAGCGGGTAGGTGATATCCACCCCAACCCCACCGTGCAGATGCGTCATGGTCCGCAAAGTCGCGGGAATCTCCGCCGCGAGCCAGTACGCTCCGATCGCCAAGTCGATTCCGGCATCGAGTCCCTCGGTCAGCCGCCAGGCCGCCGCCGTGGTGGCGAGGGTCATCGACCGCCCGACCACGTAGATGTCGGCGAGTTGTTGACTCACCGCCTGGAAGAGCGCGATCGGCTTGCCGAACTGGTTACGTTCACTGACGTGGTCGGCTGTCAGCCGAGTGGCACCGGCGACCAGTCCGTCGGCGTATCCGGCGAGAACCAGGCGATAGGCATCGCGCAATACCGAAGCATCAATGTCGAGCGGGGCACCGACGACGTCGTCGAAGTTGACGGCGTATTCACCCCAACCGCTCGAAGTGAAGGTGCGTGACAGCGATATCCCCGTCGCCGACGGATCTACCGCGTACACCTCGTCATCAGATGCAACCAGCAACACCGCCGCACCCTCGGCGTGCAGTGCCCCCGACGCCGACCCGGACAACCGACCGCCGGCAACAGTCACCGCGCCAGTCGCGGCAACCGAACCCCAACCGTCGACCAGGGCTGATTGCCACTTCGCCGCAACCTCGGCCGGGGTTCTCCGCAGAACGAGTTGTGCCGCGACCGTTCCCAATGCGGGCGTGACCGCGGCACCGCGTCCCATTCGCCGCAACAGCGGCAATAGTCCGGCGGCGCCGACGTCGTCGCCGCCGGCGGACGCCGGCAAAGCGAGCGCGAGAACGCCGGACTCGCGCAGTGCGGCCCATGCCACCTGGTCGAATCCGGGAGCGTCGGCGAACTTGTCCGACCATTCGGGCGCGAGACGTCCGAACACATCATCCGCCACTTCGGCCACCGCCGCCGCCGTCGCGTCCAGGGCGAAATCCACCGCGCCTCCTCAATAAAGTAGAACCTGTTCTAGTTGTATCAGAAAGCGGCGGTCAGCCGCGAGGCAAGCCCAGAATGCGTTCAGCCGCAGCGGTTTTCAGAATCTGCGTCGTACCACCCGCGATCGACAAGCACCGGTTGAGCAGAAACGCGTCCGAGGCCCCGGACGCTGCGATACCCCCGACACCAAGCAATCGCAGCGCGAAATCCGGGACCGCCTGACGATGAGTAACGCCGATCAGCTTGCGGACACTCGAGACCGACCCCGGATCACTGCCGGTTAGCCGCTGAGTCACTGCCCGCGCGTCCAGGGCCCGACCATTATGTGCCTCGGCGACCAGCGCGCCGAGTTCGGCGAACCGACCGTCGGTTAGAACCTTGTCGACATCGGCGATCTGGCGCAGTAGGGCATCCATCTCCTTGCCAAGACCGGACCCGCCCATAGCGACCCGCTCGTTCGCGAGCGTGGTTCGGGCCAGCCGCCAGCCGTCGTTGACCTCGCCGACTACACAGTCGCCGGGAACGAATACGCCGTCGAGAAAGACTTCGTTGAACAATGCACGCCCAGTCAGTTCGCGCAGCGGCCGAATATCGAGGCCCGCCGAGGCCATATCGACCAGAAAATACGTGATCCCCTTGTGCTTAGGGCTGGTTTGATCGGTTCGCGCCAGACATACCGCCCAGTCCGCGGTATGCGCCGCCGACGTCCAGATCTTCTGCCCGGACAGTTTCCAGCCCGGTTCTCCGTCTGGCCCCTCGGCACGAATTGCCTTGGTGCGCAACGATGCGAGATCCGAACCGGCTTCCGGCTCGGAGAACAGCTGACACCATGCGATATTCCCGGCGAGGGTGTCGGCGACGAACCGATCGCGCTGGGCTTCGGTGCCATGCTCCAGGATGGTCGGAATCGCCCAGCCCGCGATGACGAGGTCGGGGCGCACCACCCCGGCGCGATCCAGTTCGATATCGATGAGCAGCTGCATCGCGGGATCGGCGCCCAGCCCATAGGGCGCGGGCCAGTGGGGAGCCAGATAACCGGTGTCCGCGAGCGCCTTTCGCCGATCGCTCGGGTCCTCGGCCGCCGCGATGCCGGCGACGATCGCCCGAACCTGCTCCCGTTGGGATTCGACCGCCGACAGATCGATCGCGAACCGGCGCCGTTCACCGTCGGTTGCCATGCGCCCCAACTCGATCCGCTCGCGTCCGGCACCATCGAGCATCGAACGAGCCGCTAGTGCCGAACGTAAGTAGAGGTGCGCGTCATGCTCGAAGGTGAATCCGATACCGCCGAGGACTTGAATACAGTCCCGTGCGTTGGCCAGCGGAAGGTCGGCGACGAGGACGGCTGCCGCGAGGCTCGCCAGATTCCATTGCCGCGCCGCCTGTTCGTCACCAGCCAGTAGATCCTCGACAGCATTACTCTGATCCCACGCTGCGGCCGCGAGTTGCTCACTGCGGCAAAGCATTTCAGCGCAAATATGTTTGATGGCCTGGAATGATCCGATCGGCGCACCGAACTGAGTGCGCACTTTCGCATACTCGACAGCGGTATCCAGAGTCCACCGGGCGACGCCGCTTTGATACGCCGTGAGGGCCGTCGCGAGCGCCGCACCCGCGACGTCGGGTAGCTGAATGAGATCGGCATCGGACAGGCCGGAGATTGAGATACGCGAAAGCGAGGTGGTGCCGTCGAGTGGTTCGACGGCCTGCGCGTCACGCACCCCGACGTCGGGCGGGAGCACAGCCCATCGAACCCCCGTAGGACGAGAGACGGCGATAAGCAGCGCGACGGTATCGAGGTAGCCGGGTACCAATCCGAGGTCGACGTCGACACCCACGCCGAGTTCGATGGCGGTCCGAGAAGAACGGTAATGATCGGCGGGCACCGCGACTGCCATTTCACCGGCGATGATCCGTTCGGTCAGCGCCGACGCGCGTTCGTCGTCGGCCAGACCGAGTCCGATAGCCGCCGCGACCGTCGGCGCTATCGGCCCGGGCACGATGCGGCGGCCACATTCTTCAATCATCGCAGCGGTATCAGCGAACCGAGCTCCGAATCCACCCGCGTTCTCCGAGACGGATGCACCGAATAGTCCCAGCTCGGCGAGTTCAGGCCAGAGTTCCTGCCAGGAGTCGCTAGGTTTGTCAATATCGCCACGAACCTTGGTGGCGGTAGCGGAGCGCGCCGCCCACGATGCGATGGCGTCACAGACCGCGATTTGCTCGGCTGACGTGGCGATTGTCACGGGTTTTTCCTGCAATTCTTCTTGTGGGCGGCAACTAGAACCTGTTCTAATATGACATGAGAGTGCAGCAATGCCTAGCGGCGGCTTAAACTCTCAGAACTATCAAGTATTCAGATACCGATGGTTTGCCGACGTAAACCACACGTGAGTTAGGACCTCGACACATGGCACGTTCCGCAGCCGCCTCCGGCATCGACGAGGGCAGCGCCCCCGCGACGGACTCGGCGTCGACGGGCGCCGAAGTCGGATCCAGCGCTCAGCGCGAACGTCGACGTCGCATCCTGGATTCGACGCTGGCGCTGGCCTCCAAGGGCGGTTACGACGCCGTTCAGATGCGAACAGTTGCCGAAAAGGCAGACGTCGCAGTCGGCACTCTTTACCGCTACTTCCCGTCCAAAGTGCATTTGCTGGTGACCGCGTTGGCTCGTGAATTCGAGCGCGTGGAGACTCGGGTCGATCGGGCTCAGCTGCCCGGCGATACCGCGGTCGAACGCCTCGGGCACGTGCTGGACATGATTACCTTTGCGATGCAGCGCGACCCCCTGCTCACCGAGGCGATGACCCGCGCATTCATGTTCGCCGACGCGTCAGCGGCCGCCGAAGTGGAGAAGGTCGCTACGATCATCGACCACCTATTCGCCGGAGCGATGGTCGAAGTCGGCGAACAGGCGAGCGACGAAGACCTCGCCATCGCGCGCGTCATCTCCGATGTCTGGATGTCGAATCTGGTTCAGTGGCTGACCCGCCGCGCTTCGGCCACCGACGTCGCGAACCGACTGCAATTGACAATCCAATTGCTATTGGAAGGCCGGCCGCATCGAGACGCCGCCAAGTAGGTCCTGCCCTATCGCAGGTCGGCTTCGAGCTTCGGCCAGGTGTTGTGCAAGTCGGACTCCCAATATGCCCACGAGTGATTTCCGTTGGGGCGGAAGGTAGTTTGCACCGGCACACCGACGGCCTTGAATTTCTGGGTCAGTTCTCGCGTGCACAGGTTGACGGCGGCTTCGATACCGCCGCCTACCAGGATCTGATTGGCGAGTGTTACCGGATCACCGTTCACCAGTGGCGAGTTGAGAGTGTCATAAACTCCGGGCAGACCTGACCCGGCCGTCATATAGACCTTCATGCCGCGCAATCGCGAGGCGTTCAAATATGGATCGTTGGCAACCCAATCCTGCGATCCGGGCGGACCCCACATGTTGTTGATATCGCCGCGTCCCCGATCCGCGACGACCATGCGGATATATGCCTGCCCCAACGGATCACTTGTTCGCGCGCAACCGCTGAAGGCAGCGACGGAACGGTATAACTTCGGTGCCGCCACGGCCAGGTTCATCACAGAAGTGCCAGCCATTGAGATGCCAGCGATCGAATTCGTCTTGGTCGTGTTGAATTGCGCATCGATCAGCGGGGGCAATTCCTTGGTCAAGAAGGTCTGCCATTTGTTGCGACCGAGTACCGGATCGTCTTTCCGCCAGTCGGTGTAGTACGAGAAGGCGCCACCGACCGGCGTCACCACATTCACGTGTTTGTCGGCGAAGAATTTCACGTAGTCGGTCTTGGCGGCCCATGTCGCGGTGTCCTCGCCACCGCCGGCGCCGTTGAGGAGATACAGCGTCGGTGCGGGCTTGGACGTGTCTTTCGGACGCAGAACCGTGACCGGGATGACTTTGTCCATCGCGCCCGAATAGACCAGCACGGTGACCTGCTGCTTCGTCGTCGCAACCACCGTCTGAATCTTCGACGCTTTAACCTTCTGATCTGACGCCGCTGGGGTGTTCGACGGCGTCGCCGACGTGGTCGGTGATGTCGTCGGCTCTCCCGTCTCGGGTTCGGCAGCAGCCGGTGCGATGATCGAGGTTGCGATTGCCGCGGCCACCAGCGCCGATCCCAGCGTAGACAGCGTTCGCCTGCCCATTCGACGAATAGTCACAGCAGCCTCTTTCATCACTTGAATCACATTAGTAACATTTAGAGGCTAGCCGCCATTCTGACTTTGCCGCTAATCCAGACGGGCAATGTTAGGCAGTTGTGACCGCGCGTATGCCGTAGGTCACTTGGAACGGCTTCGGCCAAACGTCCCACACCACGGCTGTTCCCCCGGTAGCCTCCAACTCGGCTTCTTCACAGAACGAGGTTATCCGGATGCCCCTAGTCTCCAGAGTGAGCACCATGTCCCGCGGATTCGTCGTCGCCGCGACGGTAGTCGCCGCAACACTCGGGGTTGGTACCGCAGGCGCCGCCAACCACTACTTCCCGTATATCTCCGAAACGGCGGCCGCGCGCGCACAGTGCGGGCCGGACGACCTCACCGAGCGGGGCATCCAGGGCAATGTGAGCGCGGAGGATCGTAACTCCGGCCGCAGCCGACAGGGGTACAACTGCAATATGGCTCGGCTTGGCGGCGTTCGCGGCGCTGGCGGCGGCATCGTGTCGGTCACGAGTGACCACTGCAGTTATACGTCGAGCCTGTTTCCATCCAGTGCGATCGCGAAGCAGCCCGGCGTTCAGATCGTTGATGCCCGAAACCCACGCAAGCCCAGGGTCGTCGGCTCCCTCACCACTCCCGCGATGGTCGGCGGTACCTGGGAGTCGTTGAAGGTCAACCACAAACGCAAACTGCTCGCCGCGACATCCGTGCCATTCCTCTGGGGAGGCGGCTTCTTTTCCGTATACGACATCTCCGACTGCGCCCATCCCAAACTCCTCAACAAAGGCGCGGGTACCGCCTGGCCGCTCCCGTTCACGTCACATGAGGGTGGCTTCTCACCCGACGGCCGCACCTACTGGGCGTCGGGCGTGTATCCGGGTCACCTAAGCGCTATCGACATCTCGAATCCGGCCAAACCGAGCGTGATCTGGCAGGGTTTACACAGCTTCCTCGGCCACGGCTTTGGCATCAGTCCGGACGGCAACCACATGTTCCTGTCGAATATGGCCGGCATCACGGTCCTCGATATCAGCGCGATCCAACGTCGTGCGCCGTACCCGCAGGTTCCTCACGTCGCCGCATACCTCTGGCCCGACGGCCAGTTGAACCAACACAGCATCCCGGTCACCTACCAGGGTCGCCGACATCTGTTCAGCCTCGACGAAGCCGGTTCGGGCGGAGTGAAAGTCTTTGACATTCACAAACTGAACAAGCCGAAGCTGATCACGTCGATCAAGCTGGAGATCAACCTTCCGAAGAATCAGGACACCCTGGTTCGATCGAGTTCGGGTGGCTCTCTATTCGGGAGTAACCCACACTATTGCTCGGTGGATCGACCCAATGATCCGACTGCTCTTGCCTGTTCGTGGGAATCGTCCGGCATTCGGGTCTTCGATATACGAAACTTGAACAAAATACGGGAGATCGGTTACTACAACCCGCCAGCGCAAAAGAATTCCACGATTACCCAGTTACCCAACTCGCCACATGTGCTCGGGTCGATCATCGGTATGCCGGTGCTCGAGTTCTTGAGTCTTGGCATGTCGATGGCAAACGGCAAGGTATCCGTTCCGGAGCTGGTCGGGCCGCGCAGCGGCATGATCGCGGGCGGCGATATGGCGACCGACTGGTGTTTCTCACCGCCGGAATTCCACGGAAACCAGATCTGGAGCACGTGTTCGGACGGCGGGTTTATGGCCTTGGAGTTGAGCGGAAAGGTCTACACGCCGCCGGCCGACCAGGCGTCGACGCACGGTTCGGATTGATGACGCTCGAGACGCGTAAACGTTGGTTGTCAGTCGGCGGATTAGCCTGCGCCGCAATGCTTTTACTGGCGATCGGCGCTGCGGTCGGTGTCGCCGTCGAGCATCACCGCGATGCTGCGTCCCGACGTGCGCAGCCGTCAGCGACCGATATCGGCTTCGCGCAGGATATGGCGGCACATCATGATCAGGCGATCTTGATGTCCCGGTCGCTGCCGGGCAGTGCCGACGCCGAGATCCGAAGTGTGGCGCAGCGGATCATTTCGACGCAGACCGCCGAGGTCGCGACCATGCGCGGTTGGTTGACCTGGTTCGGCGAACCGCTGGCTTCAACGGATCCGATGTCGTGGATGCCGTCCCAGCCCGCACACCGCCACAATGTCGGCAACACCGCCGACGAAGTTCCGATGCCCGGCATGGCCAGCGTCACGGAATTGACTAAGCTCGCCGCCAGTACCGGCGGCACCGCATCGATTTTCTTCCTACAGTTGATGATTCGACATCATCGAGGAGGTGTATCGATGGCACAGGCCGCCTTCAACGCACCCGACGCGGCCTCGGCGACCAAACAACTCGCCCTATCGATGATCGGAGATCAGGGCGACGAGATCGGCCAAATGACGCTCCTCCTCACCGCACGTGGCGGGCAACCGCTCACACCTTGACATCTGTTCGGCAGTGGGCGATTCTGGCAATCACCTACTTTTGGAAACATATGTTGTCAGATTGCCAGGAGCTTAATCCAATGACCTGTCCGATGTCGCCGCCCACCGCCCCGACGACCGTGGCCACAATCGTCGACGACACCGAAGTCATTGTGCCGCCCGATTCACTGACCGCCGAAATGGTCGGGCACTGGACTTACCTGGTGCTCGAAGGCGCAGCCTTCCTGATGCAGGGCATGCACCCGGTTATCGGCGAGGTTGTCGAAAAGTACTCAGCCGCCTACACCGACCCGGGCGGTCGAGCCATCCGCTCGGTAGATTCGGTCCTGCGCTGGACCTACGGCGGCCTGGAAGCCGTGAAAGAAGGAGATCGGGTCCGGTCCATGCATGAGCCGCTGACTATGCGCAGCGCAGAAACCGGGAAGCAGATCAGTGCGCTCAATCCGCAGGCGTACCAATGGGTGATCGCCACGGCCTACATCACCACCATCAAAGCCGGTCCACTACTCATCGGCCGTGAATTCACCCGGGCCGAACGTGCAGAACTCTTGCGCGATAATCGTCGCCTCGCCCGCCTTCTACATGTCCCGATGAAGGGGTATCCGGCGTCGGATAGCGAATTTGACGTCTATTTCGACCAGATGATCGCCGAAGTGCTGGTAGCGACGCCGCGCACGCTGGAGTCGATCGAGATCATGCGTACCGGCGAGATTGAAGTGCCCAAGAAGATTCCGCCGTTCGCGCGCGGACTCTATCGCGCCGCGGCAAAGCCGGGCCTGTCGTTTACCTATCTATCGATCGCCGGACTCCTCGATCCGCGATTGCGAACCATGATCGGTATCGAGTGGACTGCGGCGGAACAGCGTCGGCTCGAACGCATTTATGCCATCATCCGAAGTGCGTATCGGGTGCTTCCAGAACGACTCACCTACTTCCCCCTGGCCTATCACGCGCGCAAGCACCACCGGTGCATCGAGAAGATGCGCAAGCGCGAAGAGAAGTCCTGGGCCTACCGGGTGCGCCCGAAACAACCTCTGCACCACTAGAAGGAATGAGCACGAAATGCCCGACATCACCAAGTTCTACATCGACGGACAGTGGGTCGATCCGGTCGGTGAATTGAATCTCCTCGACGTCATCAATCCGGCAACCGAGAAGGCCGCCGGTCAGGTGGCGCTGGGTACCAGCGCCGACGTCGACGCCGCGGTCGCAGCCGCGCGCCGCGCCTTCGACTCATGGTCGCAGACCAGCGTCGACGATCGAATCGCGTTGCTGGGGGCCATCATTGCCGAGTACCAGAATCGGTTCGCCGACCTCGCCGCTGCCGTCACCGAAGAAATGGGAGCCCCGACCGGATTGGCAAACGCCGCTCAGGTTCCGATTGGTCTCGCACATTTGGCCACAGCCGCCGAATCGCTGAAGACCTTCTCATTCGCCGAAGATCGCGGGTCGTCGCGCATCGTCAAGGAACCAATCGGCGTATGCGGCTTCATCACGCCGTGGAATTGGCCGCTCAATCAAGTCATGTGCAAGGTCGCGCCGGCCATCGCCACCGGCTGCACGATGGTCCTCAAGCCGTCGGAGGTCGCGCCGTTCTCGGCTGCCATCGTCGCCGAAATCTTCGACGCCGCAGGAGTTCCCGCCGGCGTCTTCAATCTGGTTAACGGTGACGGACCCGGCGTCGGGTCGGCATTGGCCGCGCACCCCGACATCGATCTGATCTCGTTCACCGGATCGACGCGGGCCGGCATCGAAGTCGCCAAGAACGCCGCTCCCACCGTCAAGCGAGTTGCCCAGGAACTCGGCGGCAAGAGTCCCAATATCCTGCTCGACGACGCGTCGCTCACCGCCAACGTCGCGGCCGGGGTCTCCTCGATGATGGTCAACTCCGGCCAATCATGTAACGCACCTAGCCGAATGCTTGTGCCCAACAGTCGAATCGACGAAGTGACCGCAGCAGTTGCGGAGGCCGCCAAGTCCATCACCGTCGGTGATCCGTCCACCCAGGTGTTTCTCGGACCGGTGGTTTCCGAACCTCAGTTCGCCAAAATCCAGGGTCTGATCGAACGGGCCATCGCTGACGGCGCGACTGCCGTCGTCGGCGGCGCCGGACGCCCCGACGGACTCGAAACCGGCTACTACGTGCAGCCGACGGTCTTCACCGGCGTCACCAACGATATGGAGATCGCCCGCACCGAGGTCTTCGGCCCCGTCCTCGTGGTGATCGGCTACGACTCGGTCGACGAGGCAATCGCCATCGGCAACGACACGGAATACGGTCTGGCCGGCTATGTTTCAGGCGAGGATGTCGAAGAGGTCCGACGCATCGGGTCGAAGTTGCGCGCCGGTTCCATTTCTCTCAACTCCGCACCGGTAGATCCGCTGGCCCCGTTCGGCGGCTACAAGCGAAGCGGAAACGGCCGCGAATGGAGCGACTACGCGTTCAACGAATTCCTGGAAGTGAAGTCTCTGCTGGGCTTCGGATCTTAGGAAGCAGCCTCGCACAGCAGCCTCGCACAACCTTGGCTGGCCGAGTACGCCCGACGAGCGCAGCGAGACGTGCCACCTTGGCTGGTCGAGTACGCCCGACGAGCGCAGCGAGACGTGCGTGTATCGAGACCCGCAACCCGAAGGCCATTGCGCAGCAACAGCACTGACGAACGGTGGTCTCGATACACCCGACTCGGCTAGCGCCTCGCCGGGCACTCGACCAACGGCGGAGGCAAGTCGAGTACACCCGACGAGCGCAGCGAGACGCGCGGGTATCGAGACCCCACAACCCGAAATACCGACTACACCGACGTCGCCCGCCCGCCATGAACATCCCGATGAATCGCATCGGCGATCGGCCGTCCCGACCTCCAGCCGTATCGCTCGAGGTCGGGAATGGTCTGCAATTGCTCAATTGGTCCGACGCACAACCAGGCGATCGGCACGACTCCCTCGGGCGCGCTGATGAAGTCGGTGAGCACGTCACGGTCGTAGAACGACACCCACCCGACGCCGATCCCTTCAGCAGTCGCGGCGAGCCATAAGTTCTGGATGGCCAAAGCCGCGGAGAAGACGCCGACCTCCGGGATACTCGCACGACCCAAGACATGGGTGCCGCCACGCGAATGGTCGTAGGTCACCACAATCCCTGTTCCACTCTCCCGAACACCTTCGATCGCAATCGGATCAAAGGTCGTGGCGCGTTCTGGAGGCAGACTGTCGGCGAACTCCTGACGCTTATCCGCCACATGCGCCGCGAACTTAGCAAGCCGGGCGGGATCTTGCACCACCACGAAATCCCAGGGTTGCGTGTTGCCGACGCTCGGTGCGTGATGAGCGGCCTGAAGTATCCGGTCCAGGACGTCATCATCGATGATCTTCCCGCTGTACTCTGCTCGCACATCGCGACGAGTACGAATGGCTTCGTATACCGGCATGCTCGGCTCTGACGACGCAGACGGGGCAGCAAGCTGATCGGTGGACATCGGTCCATCATGTCAGCGACACACAGTGAACTCGCAGCGGCCGGGACTAGCCTGGCGTCATGACCTCAACCCTGGACTCCGCCCCCATCGCACCGCTCATCGCCGACCTTTACGCGAAGGCCGATGCTAGTCACCTCCACGTCAAATCGGGAGCGACACCGCTCGGCGACCGTGATGCGAGCGTCCAAGAACGCGCCGACGCCGCCGAAGACAGGTACCTGCCGATTGATCCGGGTACTGGCCGACTCCTCTACTCGCTGATCCGCGCAGCGCGGCCGGAGACCGTCGTCGAATTCGGGACGTCATACGGGATTTCAACGCTACATCTCGCAGCCGCGGTGCGCGACAACGGTATTGGGCATATCTACACCACCGAGGCGAATGCGAAGAAGATCGCCTCGGCCCGCGCGACTTTCGCGCAAGCCGGTGTCGATGACATCATTACGGTGCTCGAAGGTGATGCGCTGCGCACGCTGACAGCGGTAACCGATCCGATCGGTTTCGTCTTACTCGATGGATGGAAGGATCTCTACCTGCCTTTGATCAAACTCCTTGAACCGCAGCTGATTCCGGGCGCTCTGGTCGCGGCCGACAATGCCGATAGTTCGGGCGCACGCGATTATTTGGATCGCGTTAGGGACTCGGCGAACGGATACACCAGCTTCAACTTTCCGGCCAAGGAACGCGACAGTATGGAACTCAGTTCACGGAACTGACTCGTAGCGAGCGGACATGGCGCGGACGCGGCGGATGATCTCGTCGCGCACATCGATCGGCTCGATTACCCGCACAGCTTCAGCCAAGCGCCACAAGACGTTTGCCGCATGCCGCCGATCGGAGAACTCGACCACCAGCCGAATGCCACCGTTGTCGGCGGGCGCACTGCTGCGCACCTTAGCCATCTGCGCCAAGGCGATTCGTGCTTGATCGTCGGCTTCGACCACTACATCGAGAAATTCGAACTGCGCCCGAAATGACCGGCGACTCTCCGTCCAGATCGCGTCCAGATCAACCGCGTCCGGCCGATCGGCTGGTTCAGCAAGCACAGTGACGTCACTACATCGCGACACTCTGAATATCCGTTGACTCCCTTGTGAATTCGCGACCAGATACCAGGCACTGTCGGCGGCGATGAGGCCAATCGGATCGAGTGTCCGTGGTTTGGGCTCGCCGTCGAATCTGCGGTAGATCAAAGCGAGGCGGCGGCCAGCGAGCACACCCTCCTGGATTGGTCCAAGTACCGACATCGGCGTCGCCTCACCCAGATACCCCTTCGGGCTGATCAGAATACGTTGCGCAGCAAGCGCTGCCTGCTCGCGTTGTCGCTCGGGCAGTGCGACCGCGATCTTGCGCATCGCGCTCGCGAACTCCGTCGGCGCCAACCGGCCCGCACCAGCGAGCAGGGCAGTCGCCTCGTCAATCGACAATGTCGAGAGATCGGCTCGGAACCCCGGCAGCAGCGCGAAGCCGCCGTTACGCCCCCGCTCGGCATATACCGGAATACCCGAGACCGACAGCGAGTCGATGTCGCGCATGACAGTGCGCTCGGACACCGCCAACTCCTCGGCGATCTGGCTTGCCGTCATCCGGCCACGCAGACGCAACAATGCGACGAGTGATAGCAGCCGATCAGTTCGCATCGGGAGGGCCTCACTTTCTCGGTCGAGAAAAGGTTTTCGTTAAATCATGACAGAATCTGACAGGTATAAGCGGTCAACTGATCTCGCAACCATCAGCCCACTTCAGGAGATGCCATGACCGCGCCGACTCAACTCTCAACCGACCCCCGACCGCTCTACCGGGCGGCCACCGACTGGGTCACCGAGCTACTCGCGGGTGTCGACAACGCCCAACTCCACGATCCGACCCCCTGTACCGAATTCGACGTCGAAACGCTCAGCCGCCACCTAGTCGCCACGGTCACTCGCGCCGCCGTCGTCGGCGAGGGCGGCGACTTCTCGACGGTGCCGGTGTTGGCCGACGCCCACGACGTCGATGCGTACGCCGCTGCTACTGACCGGGCAACCCGCGCTTGGCTCGACGACGACCGGCTGACCGCACTGGTCACCGTGCCGTGGGGCCAGGTCCCCGGCGCGGGTGCGCTGTGGGGTTACCTCAACGAAGCGCTGGTACACGGATGGGACCTGGCAGTGGCAACCGGTCAGCCGGCCGAGGCCGACGAGAATCTCGTGGCCCCAACCTTGTCGGCCGTGAAAGGCTTTCTGCCAGAACATATCCGAGACAGTGACGAAGTGCCGTTCGGAGCGGTCGTCCCGCCCCGGCCCGGCGCGGGACTGACTGAACAGCTTGCGAATTGGTCAGGTCGAGCGGTTTTCGACCGGAGTTGAGCCGAGGCCAACGCCACGTCCGCGGGCACCGGTGCGGCACCAACCCGTGCCGCACTCGCGGGCGTCGCGCCCTCAGCCGATCAATCGGTCGACATGCTTGGCGAGCTGATCGATCGTCGAACCGCCGGCTGGGACGACGTCAAAGGACAGCACCTCGTCATCGAAGAGTGCAGCAGCTCGCTTGGTCAGCGCGAACTCGAACCGGTCGCCGACCCGCCGCCACTGAACAATGCCCCCGTAGACGGGAGCACTCGCGCCGGTGGTGACGCAGTATCGGTTGGGACGATGCCCATCCGCGTCGCGCAGTGGGCTCGGCAGATCGCGCTGGATCTGAAAACAGCCATCCGAGTCCTCGTCGAGGAAGACGAGTGCTTCACATCCCAGATCGGGATGACGTTCGTGCGATACGCGAATTGCCACACCAGACAGACTAGTCATGCGACTAACGTGAGGGCAGATCGGAAACTCCCGGAGGCCCAGCGTGCAGATCACGATCATCGGAACAGACCTGCCGGGCCTACACTGCCCCCCGGGAGACAACTTCCCCGGCTACCGCAACGTTCACGTCGGGGTTCAGCGCCGTGGGCGCGCCGACGAACTCCTCGGCGTCCAACCGGCCGACGCCGCGTCGAGCATCTGGACTCTGCACTGCAAGGTCACCGGCACCGACATCGCCGACCTACTCGGACCACATATTCAAGGGCCACCCGGCGGCCGGTTCATCTATCTCAACTGGGGCAGTCTCAGCTCCGACGGCGGATTCGAGATGTTTCGCCGCGCCAAACTGATGCTCAGCGATATCGCACCCGGAGTCTTCGCCGATGCGTTGCGGTCACAACGCCTTACCGCCAAGCTTGCGCTGACCGACCCAAGCGGTCAACCCCTATGCGCGCGGGTAAAGCCTGATCGAATCACCTGGACTGCGGGCTAGAGGACGTCGTCGATCGGCCTAATCAACTTCTGCCGCAGTAGGTTTCGACAAGCACCCGCACGCCCTAGCTCGGGCGCGGGCTACCGGCCCGGATCCGACGTCAGGTCCCGCGCGCTCACGAATTCACGTCGCCTTCCGCTTAGCGGATCGTCGAAGGTCAGCGATGCCGCGAGTAGTCGCAACGGTTGCGAGAAGTCGCCTCGATCGGGTAGCTCCGCTATCTCCGGCCGCACGACTGGATAGAGCGGATCGCCCTCGATCGGAACTCCCAGCCCAGCCATATGTACCCGCAGTTGGTGAGTGCGCCCGGTATGCGGCGCCAATCGGTACAAGCCGCTCCCTGCCGAACTGTCGACCAGCTCGATATCGCTGATCGCGTTGACCTGACCCGCGACGACGCGCGCCCGCAAATCGCCGGCGTCTTTGAGGATGCGATTCTCGATGCGGATGGGGGTGGCAACCGTCGGGTCGACCGTCGCGCGCGCCATGTATGTCTTGCGTGCCGCCCGCGCGGCGAATAGCTCCTGATAGGCCGCCCGTACCCGCGGCCGCGTCGTGAACAGCAGGACCCCCGCGGTGAGCCGATCCAGACGATGCGCCGGCGCGATCTCATCATTTCCGAACATCCGACGCAGACGTACCAGTGCGGTCTGCGTGACATGCCGCCCACGGGGCATCGTCGCGAGAAAATGCGGCTTGTCGATGACCACGATGTTCTCGTCCGAATGCAGAATGTCGAGGTCGAACGGTATCTCAACTTCGTCGGGCAAGTCTCGGTAGAAGTAGACGGCTCGCTGTGGTCTTGACGCCTCGCCCGGGTCGACCCGGCACCCGTCGATGTCGAGAAGTTCGCCGGCATCGAAACGCGCGACTAGATCATCGACACTCAAACCCGCACCGGCGGGCATGGCAAGAATCGACGCACCCACCGTGGCCGCAGCTTCAGAGCCGCTCGGGTCACTACGCAACACCACACGCGTCGCGTCAACGCCATCGCGTGGCGGCAACGGCGACGGTCGACGACGCCGAGCCATCTGCTCCGATCAGCTCTCGAGGCGAGTCTTGAGGTTTCCGAGCAGCGCCGCCTGAATCCTGTTCAGGCCCTTCGGAGCGAAAGTCTTCTCGAAGAAGCCGCCGACGCCGCCCGCGCCTTGCCAGCTGGTCGTGGTGGTCACGGTCGAACCGCTACCGGCCGCCTGCACCGTGTAGGTGGTGACCATCGTGGAATTGGCATCGGTCTCGGTGACCGTCTGGCCCGCCACGCTGATGGTTGCCTTCACATCGCGTGATCGCTTGGAGGTTGCCTGCAGGATCCAGTGGACCTCGGTGCCCGCACCTTGCCCGCCGGTCAACACGCGGTAATCCCGATACTGCTCGGGCAGGATCGCCGGACGCGTCTGGTTGTAATCAGCCAGTGCGGTGATCACGGCATCGGGCGTTGCTGCGATGTCAATGGACTGCGTAGCGGAAACCTGTCCCACGATGGTGCTCCCTTAGTGTTAGACGGTGATCAGTTGGCGGGCGATTGAGATAAGTCCTAGGCTAGCTAAGTGAGTTCTGCGCGTTTGGAGATGGGGTCACAGGCTTTTCGGCAGGGCGTCGACACGTTGCTGTCCAGTTATCGGGCGATACCGTCCGATGGCACTGTCCGCCTGGCGAAAAAGACATCGAATCTATTTCGCAAGCGAGCGAAGAACCCGTATCCCGGGCTCGACGTCTCCGGTCTGGGCCAAGTCATCTCGGTCGATCCCGATGCCAAGACCGCCGACGTCGCCGGAATGTGTACCTACGAGAATCTCGTGGCCGCAACACTTCCCTATGGGTTGGTCCCACTGGTTGTACCTCAGTTGAAGACGATCACCCTGGGTGGCGCGGTCACCGGCTTAGGTATTGAAAGCACGTCATTCCGCAACGGTTTGCCGCACGAGTCGGTACGCGAAATCGAAATCCTCACCGGCGAAGGCGAATTGATCACCGCCGCACCTGACGGCGAGCACTCCGACCTGTTCTACGGGTTCCCGAACTCTTATGGCACGCTTGGCTATTCGGTTCGACTACGAATCGAGCTGGAGCCCGTCAAACCTTTCGTCGAACTTCGCCACGTGCGATTCACTGACTTAACAACGCTGCAAGCCACGATGAGCCGGATCGTCGCGGAAGGCAGCTACGACGGCGAAGTCGTTGAATACCTCGACGGCGTCGTCTTTAGCTCCGACGAGTCCTACCTGACGCTTGGCCGCCAGACCGACGAGCCCGGCCCGGCCAGCAACTACAC
Organism: Gordonia sp. CPCC 205333; assembly: GCF_048537885.1. Taxonomy (NCBI): domain Bacteria; kingdom Bacillati; phylum Actinomycetota; class Actinomycetes; order Mycobacteriales; family Gordoniaceae; genus Gordonia; species Gordonia sp. CPCC 205333. The sequence continues at coordinate 480,853 of NZ_JBCLVI010000002.1, forward strand.
CGGGATGGGTATCTACTACCGGTCGATTCAGCACGATTCGCGGGTCACCCCCACACGTGACCGGTTAACCATCCATGACTATCTCTGGCGGTGGGACACCGACTGGTTCTGGTGCTCACGGGCGTTCGGCGCGCAGAATCCCAAGATTCGACGATTCTGGCCAAAGAAGTTGCTGCGCAGCAGTTTCTACTGGAAGCTCATCGGCCTGGATCAGCGCTACGACATCGGTGACCGGCTCAACGCGCGGAAAGGGCAACCGCCGGGCGAGCGTGTCGTCCAGGACATCGAAGTCCCCATCGAGCGCTTGACTGATTTCGTCGACTGGTTCCTGCGCGAAATCCCCATCGAGCCGATTTGGTTGTGCCCGTTGAGACTTCGCGATCCCGCACCCGCCGGAGCGGATATGAGCCGCCCATGGCCGCTGTATCCGCTTGAGCCACAGCGCACCTACGTCAACGTCGGGTTCTGGTCAGCCGTCCCCGAAACATCCGGACGGCCCGGTCACGCGAACCGGCTGATCGAACGCGAGGTTGCCGATCTCGACGGACACAAGTCGCTATATTCTGAATCCTTCTATCCCGAAGACGAATTCGACGAGCTTTACGGGGGCGAGCAGCTCCGCCTCCTGAAGAAGCGTTATGACCCCAACAGCCGACTGTTGGACCTCTATGCGAAAGCGGTGAAACGCCAGTGACAACTACCAAAGACAGCAAAGCAGCACGTACCGACAAGATGTCGCTGGCGGAGATCTTCGAGACCCTACTTGGCGGCAAGCTGTCCATCCGTATCACCGCGTACGACGGTTCGTCCGCTGGCCCGGAAGACGCCCAGTACGGCCTGGACCTTAAAACTCCGCGCGGCACAACCTATCTCGTCACCGCCCCCGGTGATCTGGGTCTGGCGCGCGCCTATATCTCGGGCGACCTCGAATTGATCGGCGCCCATCCGGCTGACCCCTACGAGGCCCTGCGGGCTCTCGCGGCCGATTTGAATTTCGCGCGCCCTTCCCCACTGGAACTGGCGCAGATCGCACGTTCACTCGGCATCGAACATTTCAAACCGATTGCCCCGCCTCCCCAGGAGGCACTTCCCCGCTGGCGCCGATTCGCAGAAGGGTTCCGGCACAGCCGAACTCGCGACGCCGAGGTGATCCACCACCACTATGACGTCTCTAATACCTTCTACGAGTGGGTCCTCGGCCCATCGATGACCTACACCTGCGCGGTATACCCGAACCTTGACGCGAGCCTGGAAGAGGCGCAGGAGAACAAGTACCGGCTGATCTTCGACAAGCTGCGCCTCAAGCCGGGCGACCGCCTTCTCGATATCGGTTGCGGCTGGGGCAGTATGGTCCGCTACGCCGCGCGCCGGGGCGTACACGTCATCGGAGCCACGCTGTCCGCCGAACAAGCCGAATGGGGGCAGCGCGCCATCGTCGACGAAGGCCTGAGCGAATTCGCCGAGATCCGCCACTGCGACTACCGCGACGTCACCGAGACGGAGTTCGACGCCGTCTCCTCGATCGGCCTCACCGAACATATCGGCGTGCACAACTACCCGGCATATTTCACATTCATCCGCGATCGCTTGCGCGTAGGCGGAATGTTGTTGAACCACTGCATTACTCGCCCCGACAACAACAAGCAGAACCGTGCCGGATCGTTCATCGACCGCTACGTATTCCCTGACGGCGAACTCACCGGCTCGGGCAAGATCATCTCGAAACTCCAAGATATCGGCGGCATGGAAGTGCTGCACGAGGAGAACTTCCGCGAGCACTATGCCTTGACCCTGCGCGACTGGAATAAGAATCTCGTGGACCAATGGGAAGCGGCCGTCGAAGAAGTCGGCGACGGCACCGCGCGGTTGTGGGGTCTGTACATGGCAGGCTGCCGAATTGGCTTTGAACGCAACATAATCCAGCTACACCATGTCCTCGCGACCAAGCTGGACGACAAGGGTGGCAAGGACCTTCCGATGCGGCCTTGGTGGGACGCGTAGCCTAACCGAACGCCACTCGCCCCCAGCGGTCAAGTCACAGGGTCTCGATACACACGCGTCTCGCTGCGCTCGGCGAGCGCACTCGACCAACACTTCACACCCCGTCCGAGGCTCACGCTTGCCGCAATAGATCAGCTGATCTATCTTTAGATCATGCGATCTACACCGACATTCACCGAAAGCGCCCGACGCGAGCAGCTGGTCGACTGTGCCATCGAGGCGATCGCCGAACTCGGGTATGTCAAAGCATCTGTTCGCAAAATCGCCGAGCGGGCCGGTGTCGCGATGAGCGTGGTCCTCTACCACTTCGGCAACAAGGACGAGTTGGTCACCGCCGTCGTCGGCGAGTGCTATCGCTCCCTCGTCGGCGCGATGCACCCCGTGGTCACCGCCGCCGACAGCGCTCACGAACAGCTGGCAGCGCATATTCGATGCCATATCGACTACATCGCGACCCATCGTGACCATCAGTTCGCATTGATGGAGATAGCGAATAACTTTCGGACCAGTGACGGTAGGCGACTGCACGAAGCCGGGCTGCGGATCCCACCGGAACTGCTCGCACAGTTAGCCGAGATCGAGCTGGACGCAATCTTCGCCAATGGCGTCAAGTCCGGCGAATTTCGTTCACTACCAACAGATTCGATGGCTTTGGCGGTCCGCAGCGCGATCGGCGGCGCTCTTCTTCAATCCACCGTGAATCCAGAGTTCGACATCCACGCGTATGGCGAAACGCTGGTCAGCGCATTTTTTCTGGCCAGTGAGCCAACCTCCTAGCCCAATCCCGCACGACGAAACGGAAGCAAGACATGGCCGACATCATCATCGCCGCCTACGGCTCACGCGGCGACATCCTGCCGCTCACCGACTTCGGTGTCCGCCTCATCCGAGCCGGACACCACGTAGTCATGACCGCACCTACCGAGTTGGCCGGCGAAGTGCGTGATCTCGGAATAGACGTGCGGCCCATCGACTTCACGCTCGAGGCCGATATCGACATGGAAAGACTCGATCCACTCAAGACAGCTCGTCAGATGGTTATGCCCGCGGGTATGAAACAACTCGGCGACAACCTACTCGAAGCGCTGTCCGACGTGCCAGCCGATCTGATCGTGCTGTCGCCATTCGCCGAACTGGCCGGACATCCGTTGGCTGAGAGTCGGAGCATTCCGGCCATTGGCGCACGGCTGCAACCGATTTCGGCCACGCGCGAATATCCGCCCACGCTGGTCGGCGCATGGTCTGCCGGCGGGTATCTCAACCGCCGCGCCGGTCGACAAGCCGCGTCGTGGCTAGATCGCCTGTACGGCAAGACAATTGCCGGATTTCGCGATCGCTTGAACCTCCCCGCAAAGCCGGTCCAACTCATGCGCCGCGAACGAACCGCGGCGAATTGGCCCATCGTGCACGGCTACTCGCCCGCCGTTCTCCCGCGTCCCGCCGATTGGCGCACCGGGATCGACGTCGCCGGCTACTGGTGGCCACCCTCCACCGATTGGGAAGCGCCCGAGGATCTAGCCGCCTTCCTCAGCTCGGGAGAACCACCGGTATTCGTCGGGTTGGGATCGTTGATGGTGAAGACGAGCGAAGCAAATCGATTATCCGATGTCATCGGCTCCGCATTGGCAAAGGTCGGGGTGCGCGGCATCGTGCAGGCCGGCGGCGCCGGTCTGGTCGCTGACGGTCCGGATCTGATAGCCATCGGGGCTGCCCCCTACGACTGGCTGTTTCCGCGAGTGGCCGCGGTCGCACACTCGTGTGGGGCGGGTACCACCGCGTCGGCACTACGGGCCGGGCTGCCTACTGTCGGGATCCCCTCCCCCGGCGGTGACCAACCCTTCTGGGCCAAGCGGTTACGCCACCTCGGTGCCAGTCCAGCGTCGTTGCCGCGGCCGAAGCTGAAAGTCGACCCACTGGCCCGCGCCGTCGACGCCGCCCTCAACGACCCGACGTACCGTGTTGCGGCACAGGGGCTTGCGGCGCGGGTCAACGCCGAGGACGGTGGCGGAGCGATGGTACGGACGATCGAACACACCATCGACATCGGCCGTCGTCGCGGGGACGACTAGAAATTCATACCCCAGCCAGTCCGACAATCGAACGGGAATCGCCGTGGCGGTCAGCGAAGCACTCATGCATCACATCGCCTTTAACGCACTATTCGTCGTCGCCACACCGACTGGTTGACCTCACTCAAGCGGTCGTGCGCCCAACTCGGACTTCAATAGGTCCATCGCGACCTGTTCGGGGTCCAGGCGTGCATCTGGCCCGCTCGATTTGACCTGTTCCACCATCTCGTCGCGTTCCGCGTCGGTCAGCTCTTCGTCAGGAGTCGGCGGTTCGGGTGGCGGAGAAGGCTCCTCGGGCTCCGGCGGGAGTTCCGACGGCGCGGCACCAGAGTCCTTCTGGCGGTCGCCGTTTGCGCCCTGACTCGGCCGAGAAAACGTTTGACGCCGCGTCGCCGCCTGCTGCGGGCCAGCCTGTGCGCCACTGTTCACCGGTGCCGCCGTGCCCTGAGGGACATGTACCGTCCGCACATCGAGTTCGACGCCGAACACTTGACGCAACGAATCACGGATGATCGTCACCGCATGCGACGCCGACAACCTACCGACCAGCACTTCCACTGGGTGACCGAGGATAACGGTGCGGTCGTGGAGGTCGTGGATCATTGCCGCGGAAAGCATGGGCTCAAGGCTCTTGGACCTGTCCCGTACCGCTTCGCGCACTTCTTGATAGCGCTTGCGCATCTCGTCGACGTCGAGGCCCCCGGTAGCTGGCTCCGCCTCGGGCCGCCGTGAACTCCCCTGCGCGGCAATCGGTTCACGTTCTGGAGGGGACAGGTCATCGTCGACCGGTTCATCCGGGAGCGGAACATCGTCAACGATCGGCGGCCCAGCTGGCTGGTCATCACGCCGGCGAGCGACCTCCGGGCGAGTCGGCGTCGGCGGAGTCGGGGGCGGTGATTGTGCCGCCGGCTCGGACGTCGACGAGGCAGGCGCGGATGGCTTGTGCTCCGATTCCGCGGTCGTGGTCGCCGACTCTTCGACCGGGATCTGGACCTCTGGGCCGACTGAAAGTTGCGCTGTCTGTGGCGTCGCCGCCTGCGACTCCAACTCAGGCGACTGCGGAAGGCTATCCGTATTCGGTTGCGTAGCAGCCGAATACGAGGAATCTTCCGGTTCGGATGTCGAGTCTGTCGACCGACGTTGCGACGGGCGGACGAAACGCGGCGCGGGCTCATCGGCGGCAGGGGCCGACGGAGTCAGCTGGGTCGCGGCACCAGATCCGGCATCGACACTGCTTGGCACAGCGGCACTGCTTGGCACAGCAGCACGGGGCGCGGCGACCACGCCGGCTTCCAGCCGTTCCAATCGCTGCAGTAGCGCTGTGTCTTCGAGTGACGCGGCCGGCAGGAGCATTCGTGCACACATCACCTCGAGCAATAGCCGCGGCGACGTAGTGCCGCGCATTTCTCCCAACGCGGCATGCACAGTTTCGGCGAACCGGGTGAGCGCGGCCGGGCCGAGCGTCTCGATCTGCCCACGCATCCGGTCGAGCTGATCTCCGGGCGCCTCGACGAGACCTCGGTCGACTGCGTCCGGCACTGCTTGGAGCAGGATCAGATCCCGGAGACGTTCCAGAAGGTCCACGGCGAATCGTCGCGGGTCGTGACCCGCATCAACGACGCGTTCCACCGTTCCGAACAACTGCCCACCATCCGCTGCGGCCAGTCCGTCGATGGCATCGTCGATCAGCGCGACATCGGTGACGCCGAGCAGGGAAAGGGCACGCTCGTAGGTGACGCCGCCATCGCCCGAGCCGGCCAACAATTGGTCCAAGATACTCAACGAGTCGCGGGGCGATCCGCCGCCGGACCTGATGACCAGCGGGTACACCTCGGGAGCGACGGCGACCCCCTCGCTGGCACAGATTTTCTCCAGCAACCCGCGCATCACCGGCGGGGCGAGCAGCCGGAACGGATAGTGATGGGTGCGCGATCGAATGGTCGGCAGCACCTTCTCGGGTTCGGTGGTGGCGAAGATGAATATCAGGTGTTCTGGCGGCTCCTCAACGATCTTGAGCAGCGCGTTGAAACCGGCGTTGGTGACCATATGGGCCTCGTCCACGATGAACACGCGATAGCGCGATTCACTCGGCGCGTAGAAGGCGCGGTCGCGGAGTTCACGGGTGTCATCGACGCCGCCGTGACTAGCCGCATCGAGTTCGATGACGTCCAGATTGCCCGGGCCGCCAGGTGCCAGCGCCACACACGAGCCGCAGACCCCACACGGCGTCGAGGTTGGTCCCTGCGCGCAGTTCAGCGAACGCGCGAGTATTCGCGCCGACGACGTCTTGCCACAACCACGAGGTCCTGAGAACAGGTAGGCGTGGTTTATCCGGCCGGTGTCGAGTGCACGACCGAGCGGGGCGGTGACGTGCTCTTGACCGACGACCTCGGCGAATGTTGCCGGACGGTAGGTGCGATAGAGAGCCACGCATCGAGACTACCGATAGGTGCTGACAGACCGTGGGGCGACCGACTTGTCCTCGCCGGTCGAACGCCTGGGACCAATAGCTTTCATTACTGTCTGAGACAGACTACAGTCGGTGTCAGTTCAAGTTGAATCAGAGAGGACTTCGAATGTCACCCGACACTCCGCAATACGAGGTCGTGATCGTCGGCGCCGGTTTCGGTGGCCTGGGCGCCGCGATCAGACTTCAGCGCATCGGCGTCAACAACGTATTGATCCTTGAGAAGCACGCTGGCGTCGGCGGATGCTGGTGGGCGAACACCTACCCCGGCGTCGCGGTGGACGTGCCGTCCCTCGTGTACAGCTTCTCGTTCGAACAGCGAACCGACTGGTCGCGTGTATTCGCGCCAGGTGCCGAATTGAAGGAATACGCGCAGGACCTCGTCGATAAATACGGGCTCGCGGCCAAACTTCGCCTGAACACGAACTGTAAAGGCGGCGAGTGGGACGAAGAAAACCACCTGTGGCGAATCCACACTGACAACGGTGACACCTTCACCACCCGCTTCGTCATCGGCGCGGTCGGAGGTATCGAGATTCCCCGACTTCCGGACGTCCCCGAGATCGAGTCATTCGGCGGCAAGTTCATGCATTCCTCGCAGTGGGACCACGATTATCAGCTGGAAGGCAAGAAGGTCGCGGTAATCGGCACCGGCGCTTCGGCCTTGCAGCTCATTCCCGAGGTCGCCAAGATGGCCGGACATCTCACCGTGTTCCAGCGACGCGGCATCTGGGCCGCACCGAAGCCAGACTGGAAGGTTGGACCGGTCACGCAGTTCGTACTGGACCTGACGGTGCTGCGTAAGGTGGTCCGGTTCGTCGCGGGCGGCGTGATCTCCATAGGCGTCGGCGGCGGTGTGCAGCTGGCTCAGCCGTGGATGCTCCGCTTCGCGACCTTCTTCGCCAAACGCGCGCAAACGGCGTGGATTTGGGCCAACGTCGGTTTCGACGTCGATCTGGCCAACCAGCTGACACCCAACTACCCGATCGGCTGCAAGCGACCATCGGTGTCGAACAAGTACTTTCCAACCTTCAAACGCCCCAACGTCAAACTCGTGACCGAACTGATCACCAGAGGTGACAAGAAGGGCCTGGTCACAGGGAAGAACGATCTTCACGAGTTCGACGCCATCATTTGCGCGACGGGATTCCAGGTCGCCGAGGCGGACTCCTTCGCTCCCTTCCGAGTGGTCGGCTCCAACGGAATCGTCCTTCACGAGTACTGGAAGGAAAACCGTTTGCAGGCGTACCAGGGCGTATCAATGCCGAACTTTCCGAACGCATTCCTGACCACCGGTCCATACGGATATGCGCCAAGTAGCTACCACTCCTACATCGAGGCGGCGTGCGCCCATATCGTGCGTGCGATCGGCGAAGCCGACAAGCGTAAGGCGACTCGGGTCGAGATCCGGCAGGAAGTACACGACGAGTACTGGCACCGCTGCACCGACAAGGTGGAGAAGACCGGATACAAGTCGGTGTGCCAATCGTCGAACACCTTCTATATCAACAGCCAGGGCGACTCCGCCCTGGTGCGGCCCGAAGGCCAGTTCACGATGTGGTGGGAGAATCGTTTCTACGACAAGGACGTCTATACCTATCAGAAGCAGCCTGCGACGGCCGATGCTCCGACGAAGCCAGCCGTGAAGAACAAGGAAACGGCCGCTACCGGCGCATAATCACAGTTGTTATCCAAGAAAGGCACGATGCGGGAATCTTCAGGACGCCCGTATCGTGCCTTTTCAGAACATTTGGCACCGTCGTCGAAGATGTAGTCGGAGCTATTTGCACCGGAGTCGTCGCACTGCGACCGCTTCAATAGTCGATGCGATAGTGGGATCAAGTTTCCTCATGGTGAGAGCTTCACGAAGCCGCCGGAAGTATTCATGCTCACTGATCCCGAACTGCACAAGTATGTCCTCATCGCTGCCGCCACCATAGGGCGCCCACCGACGGGCGAAGTCGATGAGCTCGTCAGCGTAGTCAGTCACCGATGTTCCCGCCCGTAGGGACCGCGCTTCTTCACATATTGGGCCGCGCTATCAACTGATTTCTCGGTCAAACCACACAATGAGCCGCCCAGCTGAATACCAAATAGGCACACCAAGCCGAGGATCAACACTAGCCCGGTGACTAGTATCCGGACGCCGTTCATGACATCCAATAAGGCGCGGAATAGCCGACTCCCCAGCCGAATCAATACTTTGTCGGATTCTGAACTAAGTTGATCAACCATACTATCTCTTGTCATCGCTTACATTACTCATTAGCTGCCCGTTACTGAGTAACCCGGCAGCCATCTCTCCAAGAGCGACTCGAACTCCACCTGGACACCCAGTTGCGCACAGATGCCGATGACACCAGCGCCCACCCGCCCCAGCATCGGCAGTTGTTCTGCATCCGCACTGGGCAGCGAGAATGCGAGCGCGTTTGACAGCGACAAATTTTCGACGTTCATCGCTCGGCTACTATATTCCTGAAGCAGCTCTCGTGAGACAAAGATGCTGCCGCCTTTGAGCTGGTCGATCAGCGGGCCCCAGATACGCAACGGCGGAGCTAAGTCAATAGGTGCGTTCGGCTTGAGAAATCCCTCCCTCCGGAGAATTTCCACCACCTCGTCATAATTCTCTTTCATCCCCTCACGAGCAATATCTCCAAAATACTTTGGATAACCTCCCGGTATTTCGATGGATGCACCGAAGTCTATGATTCCGAGCCGCCCGTCTGGCAGGAGTTGAAAATTGCCCGGATGCGGATCACAGTGGACTAGCCCGAATCGTTCGGGTGAGGATATGGCGAACTCGATAAGCAGATTTCCGGCTCTATTGCGCTCGTCCGCGGTACCCGATTGGATCACCTTGGTCAGCGGCGTGCCCTCCATCCATTCTGACACCATTACCCGCGGCGAACTGGCAACGAGTTTCGGTACGAAGAATTTGGGATCGTCGGCGGTTAGCTCTTTCGCGAATCTGCGCTGGTAGTCCGACTCGATACGATAGTCGAGCTCATCAGCGGTGCTGGCGATAAACTCGTCCACCAGGCTCTTGAAATTGATTCCGGGCAGCAACGCGCCGAACGCACCCGAAAACATCTGGAACATCTTCAGGTCGGCCATCAGTGCCTCTTCGGCACCCGGATACTGAACCTTTACCGCGACCTTGCGACCATCGGACCACACCGCGCGATGAACTTGGCCGATACTCGCCGCAGCCATGGGCTGATCGTCAAACTGTGTGAAGCGCGAACGCCATTTGCTGCCCAGCTGTTGGGTCAGCATACGGTGGGTAGCCGCAGTCTCCATTGGCGGAGCGCCAGCCTGTAGCCGGGTCAGCGCGTCCCGATACTGCGCCATGAATCGGTCGGGAACCGCGGCTTCGGCCACGCTGAGCGCTTGGCCGACTTTCATCGCGCCTCCCTTAAGCTCGCCAAGCACCGCAAAGACCTGCTCAGCTGCTTCGTTGATCAATTTGTCGTCGATCTCGCCTTGCTCGGCACCCCTGAGAGCTTTGGCCCCCAACGAAGTCGCCCGCTGCACCATGATGGCCATCGGCAATCTCGCGACTTTCGCCGATCGGGTAAGCCCCCTGATTCTGCTGCCGGGCATATGATTCCCTCCAGGTTGAGACGAAAAAGAATGTCGTACTAAGACAATGCGGGTTTGCGTCGACTCTGTTTCAGCCGCTTAGTCGCTTCCGCCAGTACCTCAGGCACGATTTCTGGATCGGCGATCAGGCTCGCCAAATTCTCGGCACTCGCCGTCCTACCGAAAAAGTCACGAATCGTGACCTGGTGGTCCGGCGGATCGAGCACCTCGACAGAATCGCCGGCCTGGATGGCGGCCGGCACGACAACGCGAAGATAGGCACCAATATCACCCTGCTCAGCGAACCGGCGCACCCACTTGCTCTCGCCCGCCCATCGGCCAAAAACGATGCACGGCACGCGTGGAAGGGTCACTTCCAATACCAAGCCACTGGAGAAGACCCATCGCTCGCCGATTACAGCGTCAGAGACCGCTATGCCACGGATGCGCAGGTTCTCACCGAACCAGCCTGGACTGAGGTGCCGACCCAATTCCTTCTCCCAGCGTTCGGCTTCCGCCGCGGAATACGCATACACCGCCTTGGCGAGGCCTCCGTGGTCTCGGGTGTTACTGACCTTGTCTCCCCGTAAACCAAATTCAGTCACCGTGACTTCACCAGCCACTGGCCGCTTGTCGATCGAGGTACGGCCAAATGGACCTACAATCGGACGCTCGTCATGGACGACACACACTGCTTCGACGGTGCCGATCATTGTCCGAGCGGCAGACATCAGCGAGTACGCCACAGCCCGAATGTCCAGCCGACCTTGACGATCAGCGAGAAGATCGGTTGCGCTATCGCGTTGATCAGATGGAGCTGAACGTCTGGGAAGAATTTTGGAGCCAACGCGAATGTATACGTGAGCGCACTTCGGTCCGGCCCGAGGTCGTCGACCGTAAGCTTCTCCGCGATCGCGCGGGCACCAGGCACTGGAACTTCGCCGATGTAGAAAGCCAGCTCCTTGTTCTTCTCGTACCGCGTCACGAACTCATTGCTAAGAAGGAACGGCCCGAGCGTGAGTTTCCGGCGCGCGCCCGGTCCGTTCGGTTCAGAATTCTGCCACCTCGCCGAAATCACCGGGATCCACTCGAACGACTCAACCAGCTCCCACAGCCGTTCGGCCGGCACCGGAAACTCAGCACGACCACGCGCGATCAGCGGTGCGGTCTCATAGAAGTCCGACGAGGCGTCGATTTCCTCCGGATGGAATGGCATATGCCTACCCTTCTTGGATAATGCCTAGAATTTCTGTCTCAGACAGAATATCAGACGGCGCGGGCCGCCGAGTCCAGCAATGCGATATCCCCGATATCTCCGGAGTAGTCCAATTCGACGCTATTGCGGCCCAGCGCGTGTAACAACAGTTCAGAGGGCTCGCCCAGCAGTCGCACAGTCGACGGCCGAAAGGGTTTCGCGACGAACCGCGGCCCACCCCGGACCGCGACGACCACCCGAACCGGCGACTGGCGATAGGTGAACAGACCGACCACCAGAAAGAGCGATAGCCAGCACTGTTCGCCTACACTGAGCTGCCGCGGCCGCCAACCATCCTGCGCACGTCGAACATCTTCGTGATGGACGAACATCTCCAGGCCGTTAACCAGAGCGTCGGCCCAGGACATCGGCGACCACCATGGGGCTCCGCCATCCAGTTTCGCGAGCATCGAGTCCCAGTCCTGCGATGCGATCTGATTCTGCACCCTTCTGGTCCGCCCCGCGAAGAACGGAAGCAGGATACCCGCGGCGGAATCGAGTCGGCGCTCCCTCAGCAGTAGGTGCGCAAGGAGGTCGCGGGCGGTCCATCCTTCGCACAACGTCGGGGCATCGGGGCCGACCGCTCTCATCGTCACCACCAGCGCGGCGCGTTCTCTACTCGCGAAGCTCATGCCAACCCTTCATATCTGACGTGGCGAATCCATCTCAGACAGTTAGGGTACTGCACCGCAGGCATCCGTTCCGCGCTTCATCGAATATTCAGGAGCTGAAGATCTTCACCTTACCCCTCCTGTCTCAGTCAGTTAGTGCTACTGTCGAGCAACCGGCGTGGCGAGGAAGACTCCACCACCTTTAGGCCGGGGCCCAGGTTGTATCGACCTGGACGATCGCGAAATGAGGTGGCAAACCAAATGCGTAAACGACGGCGACAGGCAGCGAGTCAGGCCCTTATCGCCGGAAAGACTCCGAAACATCCAGTGGTCATCCATAGCTACCCGCCCGACAGCCTTAAGGCCAGGTTGTTCGGACTGGGTCTCGCGAGCACGGGAGCAGCACATTTCACCGCCCCCAAAGCGTTCGACCCACTGACAGCGAAGGCGTTCCCGGAGCGGACCAGGCGCTGGACGTACCGCAATGGTCTCACTGAACTGGCACTCGGGTTGGCCATCACCTCGCGTCACACTCGCCCATTGGGCACCGTGGGCCTGGCCGCGTACACAGCGTTTCTCGCCGGCAGGCGCACAAAAGCGAGCAATGCGTCGCCACCCCATCCTGCCGCCGAGATTCCAGCGATCGCACCCGAGGCAACATCCGACGACGAGCGTGCACAAGAACAGACGGAGGTAGCAACCTAGTGACCACAACACAACAACGAGGGTTCAACGGGCTGATAACCCGCTTCTTTGACGTTGCCGCCAAGGCATATGACCTAGGCCCTCTGCAACGCGTCGTATATCGACCGCCCCACGACGACGTGCTCGCCCAACTCCGCAAGCACGGAGTTGGTAGCGTGGCCGATATTGGTTGCGGCACAGGCATTTTCACCACGCGAATCCAGCAGGAACTCGGGCTCGATACCGTATACGGCATCGATGCGTCACGCGGGATGCTTGCCAGGGGGCGTGCACGCACCGACAAGGTCGACTGGCGGGAAGGGCCAGCCGAGGCACTGCCGCTGCCAGACGCCTCGGTTGACGCGGTGATTACCACCACGGCATTCCATTTCTTCGATCAACCTCGGGCGCTAGCGGAATACAGCAGGGTTCTCAAGCCCAACGGCATCATCGCGATATCGGCGATCAATCCGAAAGGTTTCCTAGTTCGCCCGATGCAACGGATAACGTTACTGCCGATAATTCCGGCGCACGCGGCGTCGCCATCACAGATGTGCGAGATGATCACCGCCAGAGGATTCGAAATCGTAGAGCAGCGCCCAATCAAACGGCCACTCTATAGCCGGCTCGTGCCCGACGTATTGACTGTAGCGAGGATTAGATAATCCGGGGTAAGTGCGGCGGGGAAAGACCCAGCGGTCTTTCCCTGCTTCTATTTGTGCCACTTTAGACAGATTCGCCTTGCCCCCGTATTACTCGACATAGCAATGGGGAGGAGGACTGATCGTCCTCCTCCCCATTCTCGCGCTGAGCGGGCGCCTACCCTCTCCGCAAAGTGCGCGCACCCCTCGACGCGCGCACCACAGCTACCCCTCGACCATCTTCCATCCGACCTGTGACCATATGCATATTTCTCAGCCTCAGTGCTATTGCGCCCGGCCTGCGGGGAAGGTCGGTGAGCAGTTCGAGTGCCTGCAAGACCCAAGCTGACTCGATTAAGCCGGCCGACCTGATCTCCAAATAGGGCGGGCGCTGCGAACATTGGGTCGTCACGACGTCAGATCCTTGTCTCAAGACCGCGAATACCGGCTTTCATGAACGGCCGGACCAGTGGTGCCGCCAGTTTCAGCGGCAGTAGTCCCCCGAACCTCGGTTGCGCGGCAATGGTCCACGTCACCGTGGTCCCGGTCTCGGTGGGCGTCAAAACGTACTCTTCGGCGAAGGATTTGATCACCAGGGGCAGAGAAACCCTGGTGCCCTGGACCGTCACGCGCTGATTGGCATCCCACCGGGTAACTTCCTCGGCCGCCGCGACCAATTTGCCATCGAAGAGCCTGGCGGCTCCGACACCCCGCGCGTCATTGGTATACCGGATGCCGTCGATCAACGGAATCCAGGAGAAGACACCGTTGCTGTTAAGCGCGGCCCACACCTTCTCCGGTGCGTGATTAAAGGTCCGCTCCGCAGATACGACGAACGATGCTTTGGTCGCGAAGAAATCGTCGACCTCCGACGCCGGGACTGGCTTAAGCAGACTCCCACCACCGTCCAGCACCCCCTTGGCCCGCTTCCTCAGTAAGAAAAGACCACACAGGGCGAACAAACCGCCAATAGCGACTACAACAATACCGACGACGATTAGCGTCACCATCACCCGAGCTCCTTTACTTGATCTGATGTCGAATGCCCGGCCGAGCAATCGCACTATTCTTCTCATTTGTCCTCCAGATACCTAACGAATTACGACGATCGGGTGTGTCGCGTTGGTTGCTATGAATACGCGAAGGGTGGATCTATCGGGGGCCGGGTCATTTATGGTCGCGGCTGCCATCGCGCCTCCTTCTGCGATCAGCGGGTCTGCGTCGCGGTCTCGTCGCGGCACTTCCGGGTCCGAAGTGCTGCCATCACCGACGAAGGTACACCGTCTGGGACAGTGGTGGAAGTCTGGACTATTTTCGTCACACCGGCCTATGCTGTCTGGGACAGTAGGGCTGGACTCGACCACGGTCGTAGTCCCGAAGGAGAGGAGCCAACCCGAATGACCCAACCGGAATCACCAATGGCAGACGCGGAAGCTGTCGTCTCACCGACGACACGGTTCGACATAGGACCTCGGAAATACCCGCGCCGGTACGTAGATCGCGGCGCCGCGATCCGCCTCAGTGACGGAACCGTGCTATCCGCGGATGTCACCAGACCGGCAACCGCACGCGGTAAGCCCGTGCCAGACCCCCTTCCGACGGTCGTGACATTCACTCCCTACAACAAGATGGCGATCTCGCGGGGCGCGCCACTTTTCGACCTCGCAGATCAGCTCGGCCCGCTGGTCAGCCGAGTGGTCGGACCGACGACCACTGGCCGAGCCGGACCACGCGAACTCATCAGGGCACTCGGTGGTGGCGGTACCGATGTGCTGCGCGCGAGCCAGACGCTGGTATCCCGTGGCTACGCCTACGTCATGATCGATGTGCGTGGAACCGGTTCGTCGACCGGTGTCATGGAGATGTTCAGCGAGCGCGAGCAGCAGGATTCGATCGAAGCGCTCGAATGGGTTCGCAACCAGCCGTGGTGCAACGGGGACCTCGCGCTGTCTGGGATTTCTTACAGCGCCATCGTGGCGCTGCAAGCTGCGGGCAATCAGCCGGCGGGACTCAAGGCGGTATTCGCGGTTGAGGGGTCCGCGGATGTCGCCAAAGACTGGATTCAGACCGGCGGCGCGCAATCGGTCTTTACCATCGGCTGGCTTGCAGTGGTCAACTTCGCGAAATGGGCACCTTCGATTCCGGCCCTCCTTCGAGCCAAAGTTGTCAGGCGATTCATCGGCGACCGCTTGCGCAGTCCGTTGACAATGCTCGGCACCATCCTCGGTATGGCGGTGAAGGAAGACCACATCGAGAGCTACTACAACGCCGATGCCGAAAAGCGGCCACCGAAGATCGAGGACATCACCGCCCCCACCTGGATCCACGGTGGCTGGCACGACATCTTCGCGCGGTCGAACACCGAAATGTTCGAGCGCCTCAATCTGGCCGGCGGCGCCAAGCAGTTGGTGATCGATGATGCTTATCACCTCAATCCGGGCGCCGGTTTTGGTACCGATAATCATCCGCAGCGACTCGACGAACTCCAATGTGCCTTCTTCGACCGTTGGCTCAACAGCCGAGCGAACGGTATCGACTCCTATGGCCCTGTCACGCTTCGCGAACTCGGAACCGGAGAGTGGATCACCTCGTCGGCATTCCCCGACCCACAGGCGCGAATCGAGCGGTGGTACCTCTCCGGCCAAGCCAGCGGAGCAGCATGCCATGCCGCTATCGACGGATCACTTGGTCCCGCGAAGACGACCGAACGGATTCAGCTCGAACTGCCCAGACGCGGTATCGGCTTTCAGTCCTACGCGACGAATGTGACCGCGATGGGCGCGCTTTCGATGCTGGGCAAGCGATGGTTCTCCGACAATCGCGCTTCAGAGGCCGGGTCGGTGACATTCACCAGCCAGCCACTGACCAACGACGTACATCTGTCCGGCTATCTCACTCTGCACCTGCGAGTACTCGCGCACGGTGCGGAAGCCTTCTGGGCGGTCACCGTGTGCGATGTCGCGCCCGACGAAAGCTCGGCGGTCCTCACTGCCGGCGCGCTGCGGTCGACTAGACGAGCGGTCGACGAGATCGCGAGCCTACGTGTCAACGGCCAACTGATTCGTCCGGAGCACCCGCTGACCGAACTGTCGTTGCTTCCGGTAATTCCGGACGAGCCCCACGAACTGGATATCGAGCTCAACGCGACCGCGGCATTGGTGGCGGCCGGCCACCGGCTGCGCGTCGCGATCACGCGAACCAGTTGGCCGCGGCACCTGTTGGGTCCCAAGGTGACCAAGCACATCAAAGGCCAGGCGATCGTAATCGATCCACTACACCCCAGCTGGCTCAGCTTTCAGGCCGTAGCCGAGACCGGAGAGCAGATCTCGTGAAAACCGCGATTGTTACCGGTGCCGCATCCGGCATCGGAATGGGATACGCAACCGTCCTGGCTGAACGCGGATTCTATGTTCTGGTCACCGATGTCGACCAGATCGGCGCCGAGCGGGTAGCTGCCGACCTCAATAGCCGAGGGGCCGGGCAGGCAGAAGCCAGGAAACTCGACGTCACCGACGCCTCTGCGGTCGCGCAGGTCGTCAATGACGTCAAGCGCGCACACGGTCGGCTCGACATGATCTTCAACAACGCGGGAATCGGCATCGGCGGTCCGACCGATGAACTCGAGGTCGCGCACTGGCAGAAGGCCGGCGACGTGATGATCATGGGCGTCGCATACGGAGTTGACGCGGCTTACCGAATCATGGTGGAACAGGGATTCGGTCATATCGTCAATACGGCGTCGATGGCGGGCATGGTGCCGCTGGCGTATATGGCGCCGTACAACATGGCAAAACATGCCGTTGTCGGTATGAGTCTTTCGCTCCGTGGTGAAGCAGCGGCCCATGGCGTCAAAGTGACCTGTGTCTGTCCAATCGCGGTAAACACCAATATCGTCCGAAACCTCAATTCAGGCCTGGGGGAGACCGACGAGACCCGGATCGCGAGTAAAGGCTACGACTTGCTCAAGCCGATCGCCGACCACGTTCCCGAGTTCATCGTGGCCAGCCCTGTCGGGCATGCGCGGGCAGTTCTGAAGGGATGCGATCGAAACCGAGCCCTGGTGATCAAACCGTGGTTCGGGCGGCAGGCGTGGTGGATGCAGCGGGCGTTCCCGCTTCTCACGGTGCGGGTCAGTTCGATCTACACGCGGCTCGCGATGATATTTCGCAAACCCGCCGTCAGCCTCGGGAAAGCGGTATTGCGCGTCCCAGACCAAGAAAAGGAGATCGCTCAATGAGCGCAATTTCGTCCGTATGGGACAACGGCCATCGAATTGGAGCACAGCTTCTCAATATTGTCACCGGTCCACTATTTCGATTCGGTCAGAAGATTGGGTACACCACGACGCTGCACGTCAAGTGGGTGGAGCTATACACCATCGGTCGAAAGACCGGACTTCGCCGCAAGTCGATCATGCCAAGCGTGCTGCACACTAAAGATCGCTTTGTGTTGGTCCCCACTTATGGCGGACACACTAAGTCGCCCGGTTGGGTGCACAACATAACGGCAAAACCAGAGATCGAAGTCGCGATGGACGGAAAGATCATCCCCATGCGCGGACATATCGCCGATGAATCCGAGCGTGAAGAAATCTGGGGGAAGCTAGTCGTTCGCAGCCTGGGGATCTACGCCGTATTGCAGGCAATAACCACTCGTAAAGTACAACTCATAATCCTGGAAAGGATCTGACTCTCATGACAAGCAAAATTCGAAATCCCCGGCTGGTGCTGATCACCGGTGCGGGCAGCGGGATCGGGCGGGCAACCGCACTACGATTCGGCAAAGCCGGATCCGAGGTGCTCTGCACCGACATTAACCTCGACACCGCGACCGAGTCCGCGGCCATGATCACCGCAGCTGGGGGAAACGCATCGGCACATCGCCTCGACGTCACCGATGACGACGCCTGGCAGGCGTTTGCTCAGCAGCTCCGCGACGACGGCAGGCTCGTGGAACTGCTTGTCAACAACGCTGGCGTTGGCGTCGTCGGCGCGTTCTTGGCACATTCGAAAGAAGATTGGGATCGCCAGATCGACGTGAACCTCAATGGTGTGGTCAACGGTTGTCGAGCGATGGCACCGCTGATGGTCGAGGCGCGACATGGACATATCGTGAATATTGCTTCGGTCGCGGCGTATACCCCGTTCGGGATGATGCCGTCCTACTGCGTGTCCAAAGCGTCAGTACGCATGTTTAGCGAATGCCTCCGTCTTGAGCTCGCCCCGCACAAGGTGGGCGTGAGCGTAATCTGCCCTGGGGCGGTCGCGACAAATATTGTCAAAAACTCGGAGTTCCACGGCGACGTTGGCATTGAAGACATGGATAACAAGAAGGAACTCGCCGGAGAGCTGGCCGTCAAATTCGGTCCGATCGTCCGTTCACCCAATCGTATCGCCTGGGCGATCGAACGCTCCGCCCGACGTAACCAAGCCGTTGTCCCTGTTCGGCCCGAAGCGTGGCTTGGCTATCTTGCCCACCGAGCCTCACCGACTTTGATGCGCGTCGTGATAGGCCAAGCCACACCCGCGCGTATCCGGCTGGCGGGCAGTATCGCTGACCGTCTGGTGTTCCGCAAAGCCGCCGAATTGTTGGCTCCCGTGTTCGCGCCGCAGTCAACCCCGGTCAAATAAACGGAAAGTAGGTAAAATCATGTTCGGAAAAGGCATAAAGAACCCTCGCCTCGTCCTTGTCACCGGCGCGGGCAGCGGCATCGGACGCGCAACTTCGCTACGATTCGCGAAGAAGGGCGCGACAATTCTGTCAACTGATATCAACGTCGAATCAGCTGCTGAGACGGTACGATTGATCGAGGAAAAGGGCGGTCGGGCGTTCTCCTACCGACTGGACGTCACCGACAACGACGCGTGGCACGCTCTCGCCAAACAGGTGGATTCGGAACACGGCACCCCAGATGTGATCGTTAATAATGCCGGGATGGGAATCGGTGGCGGATTCCTGGAGCACACCAAAGCCGACTGGGACTTTCAAATGGCGGTCAACCTCGACGGCGTCGTCAATGGATGCCGGGCGTTCGCGCCTCTCATGGTGGAAAAGAAGCACGGTCAGATCGTGAACATCTCATCGGGGTTGGCGTTTATCCCCTTCGCCCTGACACCGTCCTACTGCGTATCCAAAACTGCGGTGCGCATGTTCAGTGAGTGCCTCCGACAGGAACTCGCCCCGCACAAAGTCGGTGTCACGGCGATCTGTCCCGGAGTCGCAGCCACCAAGCTGCTTACTTCAGGCAAGGTCGTCTCGAAGACCGGGTTCGACGCGGAAGTACAGGACCGGGCACAGAAGGTCGTGGGTACCTTCGTGGAGAAAGTCGGCCCGCTCTTCGCGTCACCCGACTACATCGCGCGTGGCATCGTGCGCGCAACCAAATACAACGGCGGGGTTATTCCAGTTCGGCCCGAGTCATGGCTGGGCTACTGGGTCAGTCGAATCGCGCCCGGTGCCGTTCGACTTGTCGCCGGTCAATTGACGCCGAACCGCGCCAACGCAGTAGCCAACGTGGGTAACAACCTTGCCGCCGACAGTGTCGTCGACCGTGTACTCGCCGTGGCCGAGTCGGTGACGGGCGCATAGCGTCGCCCGCGCCTGTTCACGGAGCGAATCCCGTCGCGCGGCGCAACTGCATACGAGGCTCCCCGAACTTCAACAAGTCGGGGAGCCTCGCCAGTCAAGTGACATGGTCAACCGTCCCAGAAGGTTGGCTCAAACCGTCGATTCACCGCCTTTAGGTTGGTATCGTGGTCTGACCGGATACTGCCAAAGGAGTCTGATGTCCACTCAGCAACGCGACGGTGGCCGAGTGTTGCGAGTACTACGCGAACTAAATCCCAACGACGGCGCTTCGCGCCGCACCGCAAAAGTTGTCAAGATTCCCGCGGTATTCGCCGGCCGGCGAGCGGCTGGAGTGGTCAGACGAGCGTCCGGTCATTCGGCGCTCGATATTCAACGTGATATTCACGAGCGCACCGCTCAGCATATTTTCGAAGTACTAGGCGGACTCCGCGGCGTCGCGGCGAAAGTCGGCCAGATACTTTCGCTGTTCGATCGCGTGTTACCCCCTGAGCTTTCCGAGGCCTACGGAACAGCACTTGCCCAACTACAAGAATCCGCACCGATCATGCTTCCCGGAGTTGTCGACGAAGCATTGCGGACCAGCCTCGGACCGGAGTGGCATAACAGGTTTCTCGAGTTTGACATGGCTCACCCCAAGGCAGCATCTATCGGACAGGTCCACAAGGCGATATGGCATGACGGACGTCAGGTCGCGGTAAAGATTCAGTATCCCGACGCAAAACGCGCGATCGAAGCCGATCTCGCTCAATTGCGACTGCTATCGCTTGCCGTCACCGCAATGATGCCAGGTCTTGAGATGCGCCCGGTGGTCGACGAATTCTGCGATTGTATTATCGAGGAACTTGATTACGCTCATGAGGCGCAGAATCAAGCTATCTTCGCTGCCGCATATGCCGATGACCCCGATATTCTCATACCGCAAGTTATCGAGCAAACGGGTGATGTTTTGATCAGCGAGTGGATCGGCGGAACTTCGCTAACCTCGTTACTGGAACGCGGCGCCGCGCTGGCCGAGCGCAATCGAATCAGCACACAGATTATCCAGTTCAACATATGGAGCCAAAACCGATGTGGAATCCTTTACGGCGACGCCCATCCCGGAAATTACCGAATTCAGGCTGACGGCCGGCTGGGGGTCATTGACTTCGGCGCTTGCGCATCTCTCCCGGACGACTTCAACGAGATGATCGTGGATCTTGTGGATACTCTCCTCAACGGAGACATCACCGACCTCGCTGCAATGGTGCATCGTCGACGGTTCCTTAGCGAGGGTCGAGAACTCGACATCACCCGACTTAAGAAGACGTTGCTACCCTACCTCGAACCATTGCTGAAACCTGGTTTCGTCATCGACCAGGCATGGGTCCAGCAGCGCATCACCGAGGCTGTGGACCCCACCCTGTCGAATGTCTTTAGACAAACCACATTCCCACCGAACCTGATCGCGGGCGGGCGCACCGCGCTCGGCACCGTCGGACTTCTCGTTAAACTCAATCCCAGAATCTCACTCGACAACCTAGCCGTCGACTGGATACCCGGGCTTAAGCCAGTGCTTGCCCAGGCCGCGCGAAACGCCCATCGCGACGAGTCGACTCGAGACCATCTGAGGGTTATCGCGGGTGGCGACATATCCGCTGAAGAATAATAGTGCCCGGCCTGAACACGGCCGACTAGTCCGTTCTGGGCGAGTTGGTCAACTGGTGTTGATGAAGAATGTCGATTAGGGCTCGCAAACTCGCTCGATAATACTCAGGTAGCTCGCTGATCGCGGCGGCCATCCGATAGCACTCAATATTGTGAGTTCTTCGAGCATCAAACACGCGTTCGGCGGCGGACATTTCTGAGTGCTCCGTTTGGTAGCGTCTCGTAAAGTAGACAATGTCGATATCAAACGCCTCAGCAAGCGCGCGCACCGCGTTCAGGCTCGGCTCGTTCGCAGCACCACTTCGCAATTGAGAAAGATACGACTCTTTGACAGCGCGGAGATCCGGATCGATACGCCGGGCAATCTCGCTGGCTGTCACCGGAGTGCCGTCACCGCTAAAAGTATTGTCGAATAGTTCCGCGAGTAAGTTCGCGAAGGTCGGATGTGCCGAAACAGCCGAACCGGGCATGGACTTCCTCTCCGAGCTTCCGACGTCGTGCGTCGGATATCACGCCGGACCCCGCGGGGGTCCGAGCCGTCAAACGACTCGAACCCCGAGTCCGTTAGGGGGTAGGCGCAGGCGCGGCGGGCGCACCGGGAACAGGAACTCCGGTGCTATTCTGCGGACTCTGCACCGTCTGGTCGGCGGCCTGGTTCATTCCGTAGACCTTCCATGCCCCGTTGTCCCGCATCAGATCGACATACATCGCGGTCGCGACCGGTGTTGGTTTAGCCAGTTTGACCGACTGAACCGTCTGGTCCACCAGCGCGAGAATCCGGATTGACGAGGCAGTCTGTGACGAGATCGCGGCCTGGCTGACCTTGCCGACGATCTTCAATTGCGACGCCTTGATCACTTCACCGATGCCGCTTTGCACTGGCTGATACGAATCTCTAAAAGCACCCGTCGATCGCTCGGTCATCTGCTTGAACCACGGATCTAGGTTCGTGTAATCGATATTGTTGGCAGTCACAAGGAACGCTTTCGCGGCCGTCAGAGCGGCCGACCGGTCCTGTTCAGTCTGACGTTGCGCCGCAACCGTCCCCTCCAGATCATTGCCACGGTCAGACTCCTGCCAATACAAATAGCCCAGAACCGAAACCGCGACGAGAAAAGCGAGTCCGATCGCCACCACGCCCAAGAAGGGCACCCGCAGACCGTCCGCCGCCAACTTCGACAACCGCGAATCCGGGTCGTTTCTCGCCCCCTCGCGGCTAGCACCACGTATTCGCACGGCCCGACGAATTGTCCTTGGGGTGGTGTCTATCTCCAGATCCGCCACCGCCATGGCAGACTTCTCGGGCTGCGCTGCCGCGACATCCTGGTCCCTGACGTCAATTGCCCCGTCAGCCAGGACATCGGGTCGCGAGCTCTCCTCAACACCACTCCCGTCCCCTCCGGTCTTGTCGGACAGATCCGCAGGAGCTGACACGACCTCACTGTCGTCGACAGAACTAGACGTACTTCCTATACCCATATTTTCACCTTTCTTTCGAACACCCTCGGCTATCGCGGAATATTCACTAGTAGACGCATCCCTTTCCCATTCGGAAAGATTCCCATCAAAACATCCATCGCTTCATTTGCGTCGATGTGAATCCCGTGTATAGGGTCCAACAGAATAGGACGAACTATGTCAATAATCGGCTCTATGTCCGGACCGACGATCAATTCCAGGTAGCCAAGAAGCTTGTGGATCACTTTGATGTAGGGGATTATCTCTGTTCCACGACTCGAATCTACGATCTTTATAGCGTCATCCAATATTGCCGGTATTTCCGGAAGGAAAGTTGTGGCCAGCCGCTCGACGGACTTCTTCGCCAGCTCCGGTCCGTGGTCGGACTCGGTTGTCGCTCCTGCGATCATCGAGAACACTCGGCCCACTAGATCCTTGTTCTGGCGCACCGTCGTCGCGAAAAGGCTTCCAGCCTTAACCAACCGCGCGATATTTGGCTGAACACCAGCAACTGATTCGGTGGCCCCCGAAAGGATATTGTTAATATCCTCCGGATACACTTGATCAAATAGATCACTCAATCCGTTCAGAGCGCCAGTAATTGTTAGCGGGCGTGTGACTCTGTTTATCGGGATCGTCACACCGTCAGCGAAGAACGGTCCAGCGGTCGAACGCGGACCGAAATTTATGTACTGCTCTCCGACCGCCGACAAGTTCGCCACCGATATCTCAGAATCTACCGGGATATCGTAGGTAGCATTTACCTTCAATTTCGCTATAACACGGCCATTGCCTTCTGCTAATGAAGTGACCTTCCCTATCTGCAACCCGTTGATAGTTACCGGCGAGGTCTCCATGAGACCTCCCGAGTTCGGCAACTCAACCGTCATATCAATCGTCTGGTCGGCCGGACGATACGCGAATACGACCAGGACTAAGTAGAGAACGCCGCAGAGCGCAAGCGCCACCATCGCAACCGAAGATGCCCATAGTTTGGTTCTCATCGCACAAACCCCAACATCCTCAGAACCGGCAGAAGGCGGTTCTCAAATGCCTTGTCATTCGCAGCCACGATCTTCGCGTCGCGTTTAGGATCTCCCGTCAGTACGCTGACGGGAGTCTCCGGCCGTACATCGGTGATGATCACATTCGGACGGCCCTGTGCTGATAAGAACGGTACAATCTTATTGCGCAGGACGGCGTCAACAGCTGACATTGTGCGCGGAATCTCGTCCGGCGCCAACATGATCGACTGAATCACCGGCGTCCACACTCCGATGAAGTTCTTAACTGCCTTGTCCCGCGGTGGGCCCGCCTGAGCACCCCATTTCGCAATATCGCGAATTCCTTCGATGAAGTACACCAGACTGGGCAGGACACTTTGCACAACTTTCAAGAGTACGGGCGCCTTGGCGAATAATAGATGCCACACATCGTCTGCCTTGCCGGCATTGTCGATGATCTTCTCAGCGCGGTCTAAAATATGACTCAGTTTTCCATTCGCGCCAGCAATTCTATTAAGTGCCAGGGTCCCGTCTTTAAGAAGCTTCTCAAATACTCGCGCATCCGCCGGGACCGCCCTATTGACATTGGTCAGAAAGCTCTGAATAAACGGGATTGATCCGCCATTGACCCAGCCAACGACCGTCATAATATAATCCTCAACGGCATCCGCCGGCTTAGTCTGGCTCAACTCGATCACATCACCATCAGCTAGCATCCGGCCAGTCGTTTTCTGCGGAATTGTCATTCCGACAAACGTGTCTCCGAATATCGTGTGCTGACGGACGTCAACCGTAGTCTCTACGGGTAGGTGCACATTGTTCTGTATATTCAGAACGGCTGTCGCTCGATAGTAGGCTTGGTGCTCCGGCGGCGTATTCGGGATATGCGCATCCGGCACAGCACGAACATCGACCGAACTTACGATACCGATAGTCGCACCGTTCAGTTCCACCCGAGTACGCAGTGGCAGATTCAGCACACTCTCGAACTCAACCTTGACCACATAGGTATCGCCGTCGATCTGCGCGCCTGGCAGCGGAAGGTCTAGCGGCCGCACGGCACATCCCCCCAACAGGCTCAGCGCTACCAGCGCGACGACGATCACGCTGAATGACTTTCGCGCGGTCATCCCTCAGTCCCCACTGCCGCGAGAACCAGTTGGACAATTCCAAGGTCCATCTTTCCCCCTTCCTTGAAATCGCGATCGCACGCCTGATACGTCTGACGAATCGGCGTAAGGCCGCAGATATGCGATACCAGACCGGGATCAACTCGAAACTTGGGTGGCCGATATTGAAGTCGCCCAGATTTCAAGTCGGCATCGAACATTTTCAACATATTCGCCGCCGCCGGTGGGATCTGTTTCAAAATGTCGACGACCCGGGGAACATCCTGTAGAACTCCGTGTGCGATCGGAAATGCCCAATCGACTAGCCTATCCAGAACCGGAGCGTACTTGTACGCGACCTTGGCTATCGCCGGCACCCAGAATGATATATCTTTGATGATGGCGATAACGTCCGGAACGACTCGGGTCGCGATATTCGCGACATCCGTTAGGGCAGCGAGAGCGAACGATACTGTATTGCTTCCGTTGTCGAGACCTTTACTTATCTGGCCTACATTATCCAATACCTGACGTAGTACAAAGTTCGCCGCCGATGCCGTGTCACCCAGCAACCCTGAGATATTTCGAATCGCTCCATTCAGGTTTTTCGAACTTCCCCGGATCTGCGCACCCAATGTATACAGTGCACGACTGAGCTCATCAGGCGCTGCCACTTGTTCCGAGATATTCGGATCTTTGCCGGTAATATCGTTGGATAACTTCGTGATCGCTCGCATTGATTCGGTGAACCCGACCGGAGTGCGCGTGCGTCCGATCGGGATACACCTGCTGGTATCAAATGTCGAACCGCCGGTGTAAGCCGGTGTTAGCTCCACATGGCGATCCGTTACAATCGAATTGGCAATAGTGACGGCCCCCAGTTCGGCTGGCAACGTTGCATTTCTGTCTACCGTCATCACAACTTTGACTCGATCATCTACTGGCTCGATTTGATCAACCCGACCCACCTGAATACCCAGCATTGTGACCTTATTACCTGGGTATAGGCCCACCGCGTCTCTAAACACCCCACATATTGAGATCGGACCGTGCCTACTGTCATAGAATTGCTTCGCCGATATACCCACGGCAACCGTCATCGCCACCGTCACGAGCCCCAAAATCGTCACTGACATTCGATTCTTTGTCATATCAGCCCCTAGCAGCCCGGTCGGCCAGTCGGACACAACGGTGTGCCAGTGATGCTGGATTTGGAGTCATCGACGGTGAAGTATGGGTTCTCGGTATTGCCCGCGAACCATCGCAGTAGCGGCTCAATCTCCTTGGATATAAAGTCGAGTTCCTTCTTGTATTTGAGCAGCTCGACCACCGACTTATCAATCATGTCAAACCCCTGAAATAGTGGTTCCTCGATGAGCTGCGAGTAGAGATCAACAGGAACCGTAATGAAGTCGAATAGTCGGCGAATCTGCGAGACCACCACAACTACGCCCTCTCGCCGAAGCGCAACCTCGCGGTAGACCTCCAGAATCTGGTCTCCGGCCGCCTTTATTCGGTCCATCTTTCCGACGACCACATCGAGATATTCGGTGCTCACTCGAAGCGCACGAGCAAGCTGCTGCTTGCGTGCGTACACGATCGCCGACAGCTTGTTCACCTGCCCCAATAGGATGTCGAAGTCATGAGGCCGATTATCAAATGCGCCGGCCAACTTAGAAATCGACTTTCTCAATTTGGAGGCGTCGAGTTTCATCAGGGCCGGGGTCGCCGTCTCTAACGCCGACGACAAGTCATAGGGCGTCTTGGTGTACTCGCGCGGAATCACCCTGCCATCGGCTGTACCCTCTCCAGCGGGCTTCACGTCGACATAGCGACCGCCTATCGGTGTCAGTAACTTGATCTGGACGTGTGTCTGCTCGCCCAGTCGTACCTTGCCATCGACCGAGAAATCGATTTCTACATGGTCGCGTACGAGTTTGATTCCGCGAACTTTCCCGACCGGAATCCCCGCAACCCTCACCTCATCGCCTGTTCGCGCTTCTCCCGACGACGTGAACTCGGCACGGTAGGTCTTCTCACCGAATGGAATTACCGCGGTGGCCGCGGCGATCAACAGGGACACAACCGTGATCAGGAGCGCAACTATTCCTATGCGAATCTCAAAGCGGTTCTGCGCCTTCGCCGCTCGCTGGTTCATTGGCACGCCTTCATTCGCTCGACGCCGATGAGGATCGTCGAAGGTATGGGCAGCTGCGTGAGGCAGTTCAATCGCTTCCCCGCTCGGGGATCTAAGAACAGTCCATTTATGGTCTTCACTACGAGCGGTATCGCCGCGAGACTTTGTCTGATGATCGACACCGCCACAGCCGGCACGTAGCGGTTGTAGAGTCGCTCAAACCCAGCGAAATTGTCGTAATAGATCGCTAAGAATCCGTCGAGCCAGGGCATCAGTAGCTTCAAACCTGGAACACCGTTGTCGATCAAGTCCTTCAACAAATCGAGCTTTCCATGGACAGTCTTGACCAGGTCAAGAGCCTGTCCCAGCATCCTGTCGATCAACGGCGCTTTGCCATCGAACTTTGCGACTATCGAGTCCAAATTGTCCGCGATCGCGTTGACGACCGGCACCTGATTGCCCGCGACCGCGATAATCGTGTTCAGATCGTCCATTACCGGACCAAGCCCCCGCCCGTCACCCGATACCACCAACAGCAGATTCTCCAGGAATTTGTCGACGGAGCCGCTGGAGATCGTGTCGAAGATCGGTCGCACCGCATCGAACAGTTCGGAGACGTCGAACGATGACTGAGTCCGCTCGATCGGTATCACCGAGCCGGGTTGTAGGACTGAGCCGGGCCGCTCTTGCTGGAGAAGCGCAAGATAGCGCTGCCCAACCAGCGATTGAAACAGTATCGCGGCACGCGTGTTGTCATACACGGTCTGGTCGTCGCGCACGGTAAACGTCACCTTTGCCACCGTGCCGTCCAGGACGATGTCGGTGACCTTGCCCACTTGAACGCCAGCCATCCGGACATCTGCCCCCTTGGTGAGTCCGGATACATCACCGATCATCGCGGTGAATCCGGAGACCTTTCCTTTCACCGGTGTTTGAAGTGCAGTCCACAGTAGAGCGCCCATCAGGAGAATAATGACTCCCGCTATGCCGAGTTTGACCGTTGAGGCCCTTATTGAATTCAACGGGATCCTCCAATCGCGTTGGGATCGCCGGCCAGATAGGGCATGCTGGCGAGAATCACTTGAATCTTCATAGATACGGCCCCATTGGCCCCCTTTGCAAAGGACTTGTTGATCCGATCGACAAGCTGGGGGACTCTTCGATAGAAGCCGTTCGCACCCTTGAACGCGATACCGACGGGTTCGAGAATGCTAATCGCCGCGTCGACCAGTTTCGTGACCGAACTGCGCTGGCGCCAGACCAGGCCGCCCACATCGCCGATAAGCGTTCCAATGAACCTAACGACCGCGTCAATGTTGTCTGGCTGATTCAGCAAATGGGTGATCTTCGGCGACAATGACCGATAACCGGCCAAGGCTTCAGTGACCAACCTTGCGCCTTCGGTGGTCATTCCATCGGCCATTTCGATTATAGGTCGCGGATCCTGCTCGATCAGCGTCGTATTTCCTATCTTGGTTTGACCGAGTTCGATGGCGGTTCGGATGATATTGGAAATACCTTCGCTGCCACCTTCGAACATGAAGGTGTCCATAATGGTCCCAGCGTTGTCACCCTTGACCTTGCCAAGTGTGGTTGTAATCTTTCGAAATACCGAAGTCACGGTAACCGTCTTGCTATCGGCGGGCAAAACAATCACTCCGCTCTCGGCGAGTTGAGGCCCCGGAGCTACACGATAGAAGAGTTCAACTGAAGACATGCCGAGAGTGTTGGACGACACGAATCTCGCCTGAACATTGGTGGCTATATTTTTGGCGGCATACGGCTCAATACCGATTTTCAGGCGCTGCTGCGTCGCGCCCTTCGTTTCGACCTCGACAACCTGGCCGATCTTCAATCCGTTCATCTTAACGTCGGATCCAGCCACAATTCCTTCACCCATTTGCTGGGCCTCAAGAGTGAAGGTGAACCGCGGAGTGAAGTTTCCGCGCGCATAAGCGGAGAAGAGGATTGCGACTATTGTCAGCACAACTATGCCAATCAGGCCGACTATATACATCTGTCGGACGCTGATACCTCTGCCCGAGGGATCTTCCAATCTATTCACTTGTTACCCCGTAACTCTGATATCACCGGTCAACCCCCACAGGGTCAATGTCAAGAGCATATCCACGACTACGACGAGAACCAGGCTCGCGCGTATCGCCCGGCCTGACGCGACACCAACGCCTTCTGGGCCACCATTGGCGTAGAACCCAAAGTAGGAGTGGATGAGAATAACCATCACCACGAACACGACTGCCTTTATCAGCGATAGAAATATGTCACTAGGAGCTAAGAATGCAGTAAAATAGTGATTGTATGTTCCCCCAGATTGTCCGTGAATGGTCTTTATGAAGAACGACGTCGCAAAGTAGCTGCATGCGAGGGTGGTGAGATATACCGGAACAATGATAAGAATTCCGGCCAGTACTCGGGTTGTTACCACGAAAGGAATTGGATGTACCGCAGTCGCCTCGAGCGCGTCTATCTCCTCAGAGATTCGCATGGCGCCTATCTCTGCGGTAATACGACAGCCGGCCTGCGACGCGAAGCCAATCGCGGCTATAAGCGGCGCGAGCTCTCGAGTGTTGGCAAACGATGATATGAAGCCAACGAGGGGTCCCATTCCCAACATGTCGAGCACGCGGAACGCTTCAATTCCAATTACCGCACCAGTCATGATTCCCATGAATACGACGACGCCCACCGTGCCGCCGCCAACGATGATCTTGCCATTTCCAAAACCGATGTCTATGAAGACCCTCCCGGTTTCTCGGCGATAGCGCGAGACTGTCAACGGGATGGCCTTTAACGCTTGGTATGCAAATGCGAGCTGATGACCGAGTCGCAGCACTGGATTAGTTGCTGCTACCGCCGCCTTTTCAATATGGCGAGTTCCAAGCGGTCGGTATTTCGATGGTTCCATAGTCATAGAAGCTGCTCCGGGATCCAGATCGACAGGAGCTGAGTTATCAAGAGGTTCGCCGCGAAGGTCGATATCACTCCAATGACAACTGCGGCATTGACACCGTCGGCTACGCCTTTTGGTCCTCCCTTTGCCTCGAACCCCCGCTGGCTCGCGACGAACACGACAACAATCCCGAATATTACCGTCTTGACGATGGCGATAATCAGGTCTTGCGTCGACGCGAAGGCCGCGAATGAGTTGAAGAAGGCACCCGGCACGCCGCCTTGGAGAAGCGTCGTCGTGTAGATGGTGGACATGCCCACAAATATGATGAGAATGCATAGGAGCGGCCCAACCACGAACATCGCTGCAACTCGCGGCGCGACCATCCGGTAATTCGGGTTGATTCCCATCGTACGAATCGCGTCAATCTCCTCGCGGATCTTGCGCGCCCCGAGATCGGCTGCCACCGCAGCTCCAACCGCTCCGCCGAGCAAGATCCCCGCGACCATTGGAGCTCCCTGCCGGATGACCCCGAGGCCGCCGGCCGCTCCGGCCTGCGAGGTAGCACCCACCTGGGCCGCGAGAGCGCCGACTTGAACCTGAACAATCACGCCGAACGGGATAGCGATGAGAACTGCCGGAAAGGTCGACACACTCATCATGAACCAGGCTTGGGTGAGCGTTTCCCGCCACGGATGTCTCAACCTGACGGTGTCTGTCACCAACCCGACCGTGGTGTCTATGACAAGCAGAACTAACCTGCCCAACGTTGCGACCGAGCTGATAACCGTGCGGGTCGCCCATGCGAAGAGAGTGAAAGGCAAACGCAGCAGTACCTGGGGCAGATTCCGCGAGACTGGCCGAACCGACGGAAGTGAACTATCGATCACCTGGGCGCCACCCATCGCTGCACCACTGTCTGAACACGCCTAGCTCCCCCTTGGACGATCAACAATTTCGATTTCGTCAGCACCACCGACACCCCGCCGCCCGATCCGGCGAAGTCATTGCCACCCGCCGCTCCCGAGGCCCGGATAGCTGTCCCGTCGACGAGAACTACCCCTTTGAAGTAGGCTCCGCCGCCCGTTGATTTGCAGACCGAGTACTTCGTCTCCGGAGTCCGGCCCACGATCACCCCCTGATCCCACGGGTCGCATTGAGCACCTTGGTCCGCCCACCACCCGTAGTTGCTCGACCCATGCATCGTGTACATATCGGGTCGCGCGCTCAAGGGCGCCGCCGTGTAGCCCGCTCCATCGGGCGCTGGTGCCGGCACGGGCGGAATGGTTACTCCGGGCGCGGCAGAGGTCGACGGCTTGGGGCGCTTCTTGGAACTCGGCGGCGCCTTCGACGACTCGCCGGCGACGACGATTACCGGCGGTGGTGAGCCCTGATTCACCGAGAACCAGCAGATCAGGGACGAACCGATACCCACAACCAAAAACAATGCTGTTGCCGCTCGAACCACCGCGAAGCGCGAGTTGTCACGCCCGTCGGTCTCACTTGCCGAATCCGACCGCAACCGTGAGAACTCCATGCGCTGGGTCTCCTTCCACTGGGTCGCATGCCGCGATTCATTGTCTGTGACAGTATGCCGATCACTGTGGCGAACGCCGCATTCAGTCTGTACTGTAGCGCACACCATACCCCAGATCCGTACTAGCGGGTAGCCCTGGCTCAGACAGTAGGGTGGGGTCATTGCGAGAGAAGGAAGAGCCATATGAGCAGGGTGCGGTACATCTCAGCCATTGCGGCGGCGGTGGCAGTAGTCGCCTTAAGCGCGTGCGAGTCCAATGTGGAGACACCACCTGAGACAATTCAGATTGCGCAGAGTTCAGGTGCGACCTCGTCACAAGCGCCTGATCCGTCGGCAACGCCCCCGATCCCCACCGCTGCCGCGCTGGAGAAGCAGATGCGCTCGGTACTCAAACGCGGCCTGCCCGACAAGGAACGTCTCGATCTCATCGAAGACGGCAATGCGTTCAAATCCAATATTCCCGACCTCTTCAAAGCGATGGACGAGAACCCCGGCGCCAAATATGGAATCAAAGATCCGGTCGAAGATAATGGCGATGGCACGCTCAGCGCCACATTCTGGCTACAGAAAGACGGCACCGAGGCAACTGAGCGCACGGCTCAAGTTCAGTTCATCTCCCAAGACGGGAAGTGGCGAGTCAGCAAGAACGATGTCTGCGCCATCCTGCAAATGGCTGATTACACGTCCGAGGCTTGCGCATAAAGGAGCGGTGACACGTTAAATGTTCGCCAAGGTAGGCCGATGGGCATACGACTACAGATATATAGTAATAGTGGTGTTCGTCCTGGCAATGGGGGGTCTTGGGCTCTATGGCAAAGACTATACGCAGCACCTGAGCCAGGAAGGCTGGTTCGATGATACGAGCCAGTCTGTCGCGGGCTCAAAGCTGACAGATACTACTTTCGGACGCGACACAGATGCCGATGTTATTGCGCTGTACACCGCCCGGCCCGGCAGATCGGCAGATGACAAAGACATTGCGGCGCAGGGAAAGTCGCTATACGCGAACCTTGTCAAAGACAATCCTTCCACGATAAGGCGAGCCGACAGCTATTGGGATAGCAGCTTCGCGGCGAAGCGACTCTCTCATGGCCCCGACCAGGTCTACGCCAGCATAGGGCTGCAGGGCGACGGTGGAACCGAGACACTGAAGTATTTCGACGAGATCAAGAGCAAGCTCGCCATAGACGGACTCCAGCTACAAATAGCTGGGCTTATTCCGGTCGCCGACGCCATGCAGTCCGGAATGGATGATGACGTGAAGCGAATGGAGATGATCGCTCTCCCACTCGTCGCGATATTGCTATTCATAGTATTCGGAGGGGCGGTAGCGGCGACACTGCCAGTTCTTATCGGTGGACTTAGCATAATTGGGTCTACCGGAATCGTCCGACTGATCATGCACTTCACCGAGGTGAACGTGTTCGCCAGTTCGGTGATCACGCTGATCGGGCTCGGGCTGGCTATCGACTACGGATTGTTCACGGTGAGCCGCTTCCGGGAAGAGATAGCCGAAGGAGCGTCCACTTCCGATGCTGTTCGGGTGACAGTAGCCACCGCAGGCCGGACGATTGTGTTCTCCGCGACGATTATCGTGGTCTGCCTCGGCGGACTGCTGATCTTCCCGCAGGGTTTCTTGAAATCGGTCGCCTATGGCGCGATAGCAACTGTTGTCCTCGCCGCAGTTCTTTCGACCACCGTGCTGCCAGCGATTCTTGGAATACTAGGCTTAAAGGTGGATAGCCTCGGCTTCAAGTGGTTGCGCCGGACCAAGACAGCGGAGGAGATAGACGCCGGCATGTGGTCGCGTCTGGCTAACTGGTCGATGAAACGTCCTGCGCTGGTGGCAATCCCGATTGTCTTGGTGCTCGCCGCACTGGTGATCCCGTTTTTCAACGTGCAGTTCGGTGGCTTGAGCGAGAAGTACTTGTCACCCGACAATCCAGCTCGAGTAGCACAAGAGAAGTACGACACCCTCTTCCCTGGCGAGCGGACTGAGCCACTGAAGCTAGTGATTGTCGGCACTAGTAAGAACGAAGTGATCACCGCGATCCGTCGCGCCGCCAGCTTCGAACCTGGCCGAGAAAAGGAGCGTAAGCTGCGCGCGGGCCTGGCCGAAGAGTTCCAAGTCGCGAAGACCAAGCCAGCGAAGGGCATAACGCTCTTCACCGCGGGATTGTCACATCGCGACGATCCCGCGTCGGTTGACTCCGTGCTCAACGGGCTACGGAAACTCAGCCCGCCCGACGGCGTTCAGATCCTGATCGCCGGAACACCGGCCCTCGAGCGCGACAGTATCAACGGCCTCATCGGCCGCCTGCCCGTGCTCCTGCTGATTCTGGGGGTCGCATCGTTCATCTTGATGTTCTTGGCTTTTGGATCGTTCATCCTTCCGATCAAGGCCATCCTGATCAGTATTCTCAGTCTGACCGCAACACTTGGCGTCATTACGTGGATCTTCTATGACGGCCACGGAGCGGAACTCCTGAACTTCAGTCCGTCACCTTTGATGTTCGCGGTCTTGATTATCATCGTCACCATAGTCTTCGGACTCTCGACAGACTACGAGATATTTCTTATGTCACGAATGGCGGAGAGGCGACGAGCAGGACATGATACTCCAGAATGCATTCGGTACGGAATCGCCCATACCGGTGGGATTATCACTGCGGCAGCTCTAATCCTCATCGTGGTCACCGGAGCATTTGGCCTGTCGAATATCGTAATGATGAAATACATCGCCTACGGCATGATCGCCGCATTGATCCTCGATGCGACCATCATCCGCATGATGTTGGTACCAGCGATAATGAAGATACTCGGCGACTGGTGCTGGTGGTCGCCGAAATGGGCTCAAAAGATATACGCGAAGATCGGACTCGAGGAGTAAGAATAGTGGAGAAATGGGGTGTGGACAATCGTTCCGAGATTGAACCTGTCGCCGAGCCGCCGACGCGTAGCGGACTGATGATCGTCTCGTTGTTCGCGGTGTTGGTGGTGGCAGCTCTGACCACAATGGTCACATTCTGCCTGTAGCCGCGGCCGCACCGTCGGTATGCCACCAGGTCGGCCACCGCCGCATTTGCGATGTACTGCATGGTGCATGCGGGTGGCTGCCCCGTGGGAGCCACCCGCACGCATGTCAGAGGTTTTAGTACGCTATAATCCGCTGGGAATCCGAAGTCCTCGGGGTGCAGCGTTAGGAAGACCCGTGGTAGAGCACAACGCCGGCCTGTACCACCTTCGAAGTGGAAAGTATGCCCGCACTGCAAAACTTGCGACGCTGCCGGTTAGCTACGCCGGGCGTCGGGTGGCGGGAGTCGGCAAAGTCGCATTCGGTCGCTCACGCGCGGAGGTTGCCCGCGAAATCGAGCAACGTACCGCCCAGCATCTTTTCGAGGTGCTGGGAGAACTCAAGGGCGGCGCGATCAAAGTCGCCCAACTCCTCGCGGCCGTGTATCCGGCCCTCTTCGACGACTTGGGCGCTGACTACCGTGACGCACTCAATCGACTCCTCGAATCCGCGCCACCGATGCTGCCCGGCGGTGTCCACGAAGTCCTGAACACAGACATGGGCCCTGACTGGCGCGAGCAGTTTCGTAGCTTTGACGACAAGCGCGCCGCGGCAGCCTCCATCGGTCAGGTGCACCGGGCCGTTTGGCGTGATGGACGCGAAGTGGCCGTCAAAGTTCAATATCCCGGCATCCGCGATGTGATTGAAAGCGACTTGAAGTCGATACGACGACTTTCAATCCTCTTACCCGTGTTGTTCCCGCATATCGACGCGATAGCGATCATCGACGAACTGTGTGCGTGCGTACGGGGAGAACTCGACTATGCGAGAGAAGCCGACTACCAGCGGAAGTTTGCGGTCGCCTATCGTAATGACCCAGACTTCCTGATTCCCGACGTGATCGCGCAGTACGAAAACACGCTGGTCACCGAGTGGGTCGACGGTATTCCACTGAGTAAGACAATTCAACACAGCGACCAAGCCGAATGCGATCGGGTGGGAGTCCAGCTAGTGAGGTTCAGCCTGTCAGGGCCTCAACGATGTGGCTTGATATATGCGGACCCCCATCCGGCAAACTTCCTCGTGACAGCCGACGGACGACTGGGCATCATCGACTTCGGCGCCTGCGCCGCGATATCGGCCGAAAGCATAGCGATGCTGCAGGATCTGTCGCGAGTCATCGATGAAACAGACTCCGCAGCGTTCGAGTCGCGGCTGAGGGAATACCGGATCGTGTTGTCCGATGCCGACATTGACGAGATTGCCGCTCAATTCAAGGTAGTCTTCGAGCCCCTCGTCAGCGATTCGTTCACATATTCTCCTGCCTGGCTCCGTCAGCAAGCGAAGGTTTTCGCCGCGCCACAGCTGGACAATTCCGTTCGGCAGCTGGCTCTGCCACCAGAACTGACGATAGGTTTACGCACTTCGGTGGCATGTGCCGGGCTGATCTGCCAGTTGAATGCTTACGGTCGCTACCGCGACGAGATCGACCACCTGCTGCCCGGCTTCAATGCCGAGTTCTCTACGAGGACAACGCTATCGCCGAGCGTAGACAAAGTCAGTTGACGGCGCTGGCTTGGTCGGACGTGCCGGAAGATTCGTCGTCGAAGTACTCGCGATATGACGCGCTGCGCAGCACCTCCCGGTTGAACGCACCAATTTCTCGAATAGCCGCACGCGCGTCAGAAAGAATGTCCGAACCTGCCTGGTGCACATGTATCGCGCGGTCCCAGATTTGAAACTGCATCGGCGCCCCGGCCTCGCCGTACCGCTTCGCAACCTGCTCGGCGTCGGGCAGGAAGACCTCGGTTGAGCCGACCTGAATCAGGGCCGGCGGCATACCCGTGCAATCGTGATTGACCGACGACCACATCGGGTCGAGTTCACCATCGATGAGAAACCCCTGCCTGCTCAGAAACTCAAAGGCACTTGCTGGCAGAATCGGATCACGGCGAACGTTCGGATGCGCGTTTCGCACCTTCCAGTCCAAGTCAGCCCAAGGTGAGATGGAAACTATTCCACCCGGTACCGGGAGGCCTTCCTCCTTTGCGGCCAACGCGAGCCGGAAGACTAATCCGCCGCCGGCCGAGTCACCCGCGAAGACAATCCGCTCCGGCTCAAACCCCAAGACCAAGAGGTGTTGATAGGCTTCCAACCCGTCTGCGAGTGTTTCGACGTAATGGTGCGGAAGCTGTCGATAGTCGACGTTGAAGACCGCCATACCACTCGCGTTGCCGATTTTCGCGACGAGTCTCCGGTGGGTATTGAGTCCGCATGCCGCGAACCCTCCACCGTGAAAGTAGAGGATGGCGGCGTCACGCTGCTCGAGGGGATCTCCCAAACGCTTGTTCCACACCCACTCGGCGCGAAAGTGCCCGAAGTCGGTCAACCGCCGCCGAGTACCGCGCGGCGGTACGAGTATGGCCGCAGGAGCATCAGTAGTGCTGGAAACAGCGAAAAGCTCCTTGGGAAATAGCCCGCGTCTGCCGAGGGCTATTCCGGTCTTCGCTAGGAGATCGAGGACGGGAAGTGCGATCCGCGGTCCGATCAGATTCGCTAGCCTGGTGAGAACACTTGCTCGGTTCACCTCTTCGACCTGCACCGACGAGCCGAACGCTACTGTTCCGACCTGGTTCATTGCATCCTCCGCTTCTGTCTGAGACAGTGTAACTATAACTCACAGAACGCCTTGCGCGGAGGGATATCATGACAACGACGGTCAACGAGAAGAAGCGTCCGACACCAAAGGATGCACCAGGTGGCGATCCACTGGTCCCCGATTTTCAGGTGGCGATTATCGGTGCGGGACCAGGCGGCATCGCCGCCGGCGTCAAACTCAGCAAGGCAGGGATCGACAATTTCGCAATCATCGAACGTTCCGATGATTTCGGGGGCAGCTGGCACGAGAATCAGTATCCAGGTATCGCCGTCGATATTCCGGGTGTCGCCTACCAGTTCGGCTTCGCACGTAAGCACGACTGGTCACGAGTGTTCCCGTTCGGTCCCGAGGTCAAGAAGTACCACCAAGACGTTGCCCGCGACTTTGGGCTCTACGAGCACGCGGTGTTCAACACGAACGTCGACAAGGAAGTGTGGGCCGACGACGCGCACTACTGGAACCTGCACACGACTTCGGGAAAAGTGATCACCGCTCGTTTTGTGATCAGTGCGGTCGGTGCGTTCGTCCGGCCCAGAGCCGATAGTATCCCCGGAACCACCAAGTTCAAGGGCAAGATTCAACGGCCAACGAGCTGGGACTACTCCTGGGATCTCGCCGGAAAGACGGTCGCTGTAGTCGGCACTGGTGCCAGCGCTGTGCAGATCATCCCCGCGATCGCCAAAGACGTTGGCGCACTGACGGTATTTCAACGCACTCCGGTGTGGTGCGCGCCGATCAAGCCAGACGGCCCGATGCCAAAGGCCGCACAGGGAGTCCTGAAGATCCCCGGTTTGGTAGCCGGCGGCGAGAGCGCAGCACTTGTCGTCATCGACTTCCTGCTGCGCGCGGCCGTGTCAGTACCCTTGACCCTGGTCAAACCGGTACTGACCGCCTTCGACAAGGTCGCGATATCCGGATACGCAACATTCCTGAAGTTGTTCATCCGCAACGCCGAAACCGCCAAGAAACTAACCCCGAATTACGGTGTGATCGCCAAACGCCCGACGATGTCCAATGGCTACTTGCAGGCGTTCAACCGCAATAACGTCTCCCTGGTCACCGAACCGATCGACACCCTGACCGCCAAGGGCATCAAGACCCGCGATGGCGTTGAGCATCAATTCGACATGATCGTATTGGCTACCGGATACGAAGTGTTCTCCGACCCCGAGACCTACACAGTCGGGTCCATCGTCGGCCGCGAAGGCTTCGACCTCGGTGAGTTCTACACAAAGGAGGGGATGCAGGCATATCAGAGCGCTTCGGTGCACGGCGTGCCGAACCGATGGATGCTGGTCGGCCCATACTCGTGGACTGGTAGTGGGTGGCATGCCTTTGTCGAGATGACGGCCGACCACGCAATCCGCGCGATCACCGAAGCTAAGCGCCGCAATGCCACGCTGGTCGAAGTTCACCGAGCAGCTGCCGACGCCTATCACCGGAAGATTCTGCACTCCAACCGTGCGGTCAATTTTTACCTCGCGGATCTGAACGCTCATGTGCCGACGTACTACCGCAACTCTCAAGGTGACAGTACCTATATTCGGCCATCGGGCTTCTTCGAAGCCAGTCGGGGCAACCGCAAATTCCCTTACAGCGACTACAACTTCGCGAAGGTTGAACCCGCCACCCAAACCAGGGCCACGGCTGCCGCCAAGTTTGATCAGGTCAGCAACAAGTAGTGCTCGTAGTCGTAGGTCAGATGGAGTATCGCCGACCGCCCCGTGCTGTTCTGGCCGGGGCGGTCGGTTGATATTTCGGCCACTGACCGCGCAGAGAAACGCCCGTGCTTTCGCCGCGGACTAAGCGGTGGCGGCGTCGATATCGACGTCCGCGTGTGTCGTCGGCAATACGATCTCATCAAATTTCGCCAGCACCCGCTGATGATAGAGACCGAGCAGGTCGTCGAATAGCGCTAGCTGCGCCTCCGACGGTGCGGTACCCGAATCCCACACCGCAGTCATCGCCCGCCACATCAGCACGTGCAAATCCGGTGATACCGCGAAATAGGCGGCGAGCGCCTCCGGAACGGACAAAATCGTCGCACCGATCGAATTGAGCGTCGCCCGCTGGAATACGCTTCCAGCGCTCCCCATAATGTGCCGGATTAACACGAGCTCAAGCGAAAGAATCGCCGCGTGGTCTGGTTCTGATGCACGTGCCAAAGCTTCGAGCTGATCAACGTTGTCGCTTAGATCGCCCCGACGTTCCGAACCGTCGCATAGTGCGGTGTACGACAGAAAAGCATCGGCGAGTATCTGCCGCTGGCTCTCCACCATTTCTTCGAACATCTCGCTCGCGGCCTCCGGAAAAGACGTCACCGATAGACGGAAGAGGCGGCAGTAAACTTCCATACCTCCGTCAACACGAACGTCACGCACCACAAAGCCTTTGGCGCGCTTGGCGTCGACGAACCCCTGCGACTCCAACCGTCCCAGCACCAGTTGGGCGGTGGCACGATTGATCTCGAACTCTTCGGCCACTTGCCGAACCGACGGCATGAGCGTCCTGGGCGCGTACTCACCAGCGACTACGCGACGCGCCAGCATGTCCGCCACGTCAACGACTACAGTGCGGGAATCCATTACTACAGCCTCTCCGTTGGTGGTCTGCGATCTGGGATCTTGCATCTCAGACAGTACACCGGGTATATCCAGGCAGCCATACCAAAATCCGACCCTTACACCTAGTTGTGGGGAGATTCACTCGAACGTTGCGGGCCTGCACCAGCGGCAACCCAGTACCTACGGCTGACTGGGACAGTCACGAGGTGCACTATGGTTACCCCATGAACTCAGTCGAGCAGTTGTCCCCAAGTGCCGTCGAACAACTGAGTGCCGCCGCGCTTACCTATAGCCACGTAGGAGCGACCGCGGCAGGTCGGGAAATGCCCGCAGACTATCACCGTCTGCAAACCGCGGCGATCATCGGCAGTGGAGACGACTACTTCACGCGGGCCCGCGAAGCGCTTCTCTCCTGGCAGGTCCAGCTCCGCTCCGGTATTCGAGTCGCATCGTCGTCGCCCACCATCTCCGTAGGTACGGTCGCCACACTGACTATCGGCGTTGGGCCCATCGGCATGAAGGCACCGGTCCGCGTAGTAGACGTGCTGGACGAACCGCGCCACGTCGTCTTCACCTATGGAACATTGCCCGGCCATCCAGAGAGTGGGGAGGAGCGATTCGGCATCCGGCAATCCAGCGACGGCCTAATCGAATTCGAGATTCGCGCGTTCTCCCGCCATCAATCGGTCTTGACGCGGATAGGCGGCCCCGCCGGACGAATCGCTCAGGGGCTGATCACCCGGCGGTATCTTTCCTCACTCAAGGACGGTTAACTCACGGCCTTTCGTCAGCTTGGAATCGAAGCTGCTCAACGGTCCGCGGCAAACGACAATCGTCGCAACCGCCACCGCGATGAACACCCAGTTATAGGGATCGACGGTGAACCACCGCAACCACACGATGCCATTCTTGAAGAACAGGCCGGTCAGAAATGCCTCGGGCACAGCCTGATTGACCAGCCACATGGAGAACGCGAAATGCTCGCGCCAGGCGAAGGTGGCCAGAAATCCGGCGGCGAGCCCCACTGCGGTCACGACCCGCATCGGCCACGACCGCCCGCTGTCGAGAACCAGATGGATACCTAGGACGACCAGCGGCACGAACCACACCCAATGATGCCCCCAGGACATCGGCGACACCACACACGAAGTCATCCCCACCAGAGACAGCGCGAGCAATTCCTGCCCTCGACGGTGCGCGAGCACCGCGGCACACATGCCTAGGGCCAGCGCTGCTAGCACCGTGCCCAACCACAGCAGCACATTCGGTGAGTCCGTACCGATGAGATTCGCCAGCGCACCGCGCGCGGACTGGTTCCCGGTGGTCTGCGGCATTCCCACCCGATTCGAATCGAACATTGTCTGTGTCCAGAACTTCCATGACTCGGCGGGGAAGATCACGAAGCCGACGGCAATCGTCCCGGCGAATCCGCCAACTACCCCGAACGCGGCCCGCCAGCGTCGAAGTAACACCAGATAGAAGACGAAGATCAACGGAGTCAGTTTAATGCCGGCGGCCAAACCCGTTGCCACGCCCGCCAATCGCGGCTCGGATCGAGTACCACTCGCCGAGTCCTCGCGGTGAACAGGCATGCGGCGCAACAAATCCAAGAGGATCAGCAGTATCAAGAAGACATTGATCTGCCCGTACCAGACCGTCGTGCGTACCGGCTCAAGCAACAGCATCACCGAGACCAATGAAATCGCGACCACCCGGAGCCGCCAATTCACCTGGTGGCCAAGACTTTTGAAGCTGACCATGATGATCAGATACAGGGCGATCAGGATTCCGACCGACCACACCACCCGCGCGACGTCGAAAGACATCATGGCGAACGGGATGAATACCACCATCGATATCGGCGCATAGGTGTAATCCATCTGACCGAGAAGCTTTGCGTCGTAGAGGTTTCCGCCGTTCAGGACGGTCCGGGCACCGGCCCGGTACACGTCGAGGTCGAGTTGATAGTCGAATAGTCCCCACAACGGCTTCGAGAACGGAACGATGACGTCTTGCAACCACCACGCGAGCGCTCCGACGAATACGAAGCCGACGACGCTCACCGTCGAGGTCAGGCCCCGCCGACGTATCGGCGGGGCCTGTCTCGTTGATCGGTCTTGCGTCACATCAAGTTTTGTCGAGGAGTGCAGATCCGGCGATCAATGCGATTCCAGCAACACCTCGGTCGACGCCAGAA
The DNA here is from genome assembly GCF_048537885.1 of Gordonia sp. CPCC 205333. Lineage (NCBI taxonomy): Bacteria > Bacillati > Actinomycetota > Actinomycetes > Mycobacteriales > Gordoniaceae > Gordonia > Gordonia sp. CPCC 205333. The sequence goes on from NZ_JBCLVI010000002.1 coordinate 522,984, forward strand.
GAACACATGTAGCGACGCCGTCCATCGCGACCTTCAACTCGTCGATCTGCGGGAAGGTCGGCGCCAGGCGGATGTTTCGGTCGTGCGGATCTTTCTTGTACGGATAGGTCGACCCGGCGGCGGTAAGCGCGATACCCGCCTGCTTCGCCAGTTCTATAGTTCTGGCCGCGGCACCGTCGAGCACGTCGAGGCTGATGAAATATCCGCCCTCGGGTTCGGTCCACGACGCCACCTTGGACTCGGCGAGGCGAGATTCCAGAATGTCGAGCACGGCCTGGAATTTCGGTACCAGCAGCTCGCGGTGACGCGCCATATGCGCACGCACGCCGTCGGCATCGCCGAAGAATTTCACGTGCCGTAGCTGGTTGACCTTATCCGGGCCGATGGTCTTAGCCGACGCATTCTTGGTGAACCAGTCGAGGTTGGCCTTCGACGAGCCGAAAAAGGACACTCCGGCACCGGCGAAGGTGATCTTCGACGTCGAGCCCAGCACATAAACGCGGTCGGGGTGGCCGGCTTGTTCGGCCCACTCCAGGACTGGCAGCACGGCCGGTGCGGCGTCGACCAACGTATGGACCACGTAGGCGTTGTCCCAGAAGATGCGGAAGTCGTCGGGCGCGGGCATTTCCAGCAGGCGTCGGGTGGTCTCCGCGGAGAAGGTGACGCCGGTCGGGTTGGAGTAGGTCGGTACGGCCCACAATCCCTTGATACTTGGGTCGGATGCGACAAGTTCGGCACATACTTCGACGTCGGGGCCGTCGGGCAGCATGGGCACCGGGATCATCTCAATGCCGTAGCCCTGCGTGATGGCGAAGTGACGGTCGTAGCCGGGGCTGGGACAGAGGAATTTGATCGGCGCTTGTGCGGCCCACGTCGTCGACGATCCCGCAGTCCCGTGCAGCAGGCCGAACACAGTGAGGTCATGCATGATCTCCAGGCTGGAATTGCCGAGTGCCAGAAGTTGTTCTGGCGCGATGCCGAGGAGTTCACCGAAGATGACGCGCAGGTCGGTGAGACCCGCGAGACCGCCGTAGTTGCGGGTATCGAGGCCGTTCGAGTCGCGATACTCATCACCGGGCAGCGACAGCAGTCCGTTGGAGAGGTCGAGTTGCTCGGGTGCCGGCTTGCCACGGGTGAGGTCGAGTTTCAGCCCAGCGGCTTGGAGGCGTGCGTACTGCTTGGTTAAGTCGTCGGCGATGGTGCGAAGTTCATCAGGGCTCATCGAGTGAAAGTTCACGACTTGAGGGCCTCTCGCAAGCGAAGACACAGTGCAGCGGTGGTGGATCTAGAGATAGGGGACCCCGCGCACCCGAGAGAGCCCGTTGACCCTTGCTGCCTTCCGGCCCTGGGGGAGTTCACAGGATGCACGCCGCGCGGGATCCGTTAAGAAGTGTAGACGGTGGACCTGAGACAGCTCGCACGGTGGGGTCCGACGTGGCCGTTTTGAGTTCGGACACCTAGGGCGGTTATCATTCCCGGGTTGGAGGATTCGCCTAGTGGCCTATGGCGCTCGCCTGGAACGCGGGTTGGGTTAACGCCCTCAGGGGTTCAAATCCCCTATCCTCCGCAGCGAAACGCCCGTGTGCCTGATCACTCAGGTTGCGGGCGTTTCTCATTTCATCGGTCAAGATGGACTTCATGATTCGACAGTCCGCGGGTTTCGCCTTGCTTGGCTCACTGCTCGCGTTGCTGGGGGCCGCAGTATTCCAGGGGCACTCCTCCGACGGTTACGCCACCTACTTCATCGGTGGTGGCAGCAATTTCGGTGATTGGGGCTACCTCGAAGTCGCCGTCGGCGGCGCGATCCTCGGACTAGTGATCGGCGCGACGCTCTGGTTCGTCGGCTTACGAACGTCGGGCTCGCTCGACAATCGAATCGCCCGTGTCACGGCGGCGGGCCTACTTGGTACCACCGTCGGTATGTCTCCGACCTTGGTGCTCGTCAGCGGCGCCTTCAACGACGCGACCCGCGACGCCCCGATCTTCGTTATCTACCCGGTGAGTGCGGTCCTCGCATATGTGCTCGCACTCGCCGCGGTATTCATCGTCTTACGCATCGCAGGCGATGAATCCGCAACGGCCACAACAAAGACAACAGCAGCGATACTTCCGATCGGCGGTGTTATCGCCACACTGACCGGCGTCGGCGCGGCCTACCGGTTCTCCTATTCGACGTCGACGCCGACGTGGATCGTGGTCTTCATCGTGGTCGTCTTGGTACTCGCGGCCACCTTTGGGGCGGGCCGGGCACTCGCGATACGGGACTGAGTTTCACAGTCGCGGCACGGCAGAGCGCGGATTGACGCCCGCGAATGCCAGGCCGATGACCGCACCGGCCAGTTCCTCAAGTTGCCTCGCCCGATCGAGACCGCCCAGCACGTGCGGGGTGGCACCGACATCGCGCACCAGGCGGTGCGCCAATTCAACCGACCCCGGGTGGTCTCCAGCCAGCGGGACCACCAATTCGTTTGTCGCATAATCCCATTCGGTCGCGGGATAGACGTTGAAAGCCTTCACGACATTCGCCGCGGATAGGCGGCTGGAGATATACTCAGCAGCCGATCCTGACCGCAATAGATGTCGCCCCACCCCGTGTTCCACCGGATTGATCGGATCGATGATCGTAAGTCCGGCCGCGCCGCCAGTCGCTTCGACAATGTCGAGCATGTCGTCGACGCCGGCCCACGGCACCGCCAGCACCGCTACGTCGACATCTGTCACCGCATCCCGCAGCGAACCTGATCTCGCAGCGCCTACCGACTGCGCAAGCAGTCCTGCCCGCTCAGACGAACGTCCGCCGAAGACGACATCGTGGCCCGCGCGGTGCCAACGGCCACCAAGTGCGCGAGCGAGATGTCCGGTACCGCAGATTCCGATGGTGAGGGGAGGGATCAATCGCATCATGACGCCGACGCTAGACACTGTGCTGTGCACCATTCGGTGCACAGTCTGGTGGGATGATTGCCGAGTGGCCCACCTACCCGATGATTCACCTCACGACTACCTCGCCGATTGTCGAATCCGAGCCGCGACGGATCTGCTCCGGCACCAATGGGATCCAGTGGTGCTCGCGGCCCTGGCCGACAAATCACTGCGCAGGTCGCAGTTGTACGCCGCCATCGGACAGGTCGCCCAAAAGCCGCTGGGGGAAGCGATCGCGCGTCTCGTCGCCGCAGACCTATTAACCAACACATCTGGCGTATTGACACTCACCGCTCTGGGCAGGTCGTTCTACGACGGACCGCTACGAGCGCTCGCCGCCTGGACTGACCAATACGGGACCGAGCTATTAGCGAATAGCGACGACGCCGACTCCGTCTAAGACCGCAACGTCAGAGGCGACGCCGCCCCTGTGCTCACCAGTGCCAGCGCCTCGGGCCTGATCCCGGGGCGGAATCGCACCGATGCCGCGGTGACCTCGCCGGTGGTGGTGAGGCCGCGTAGGTCGACGTCGGCGATATCGACGCGCCGCATGGCGTCGGTGCCATTCATATTGGTCGTTGAGGTCAGCATGCTCAACACGCCACGACCGCCGCGCACGACAATCTGAGGGTCGGACATCGCGAACTCGAGGAGATGGAACCGCGTGTAAGCGACGATCGTGCCACGGTAGCGGAGAATCCCGTTCCCGCCACGAATCTTCTTATCCCGCAATGAGAACGCCAGCTTTCCATCGTCGCCCACGCTGGCACCGTCTGATGCCGCTATGCCTCCCTGCGCGGTCTTGGTGACACGGTCGTGAAAGGTCGGCGAATATGCCCACAGCAGGTTGCGCGGCGCCGGCTTAGACGTATTGGGTCCGGGCGCAGTGCTGTAGTTGACGGGAACATAGCGCTCCTGCGCGGCGTTGTCAGCACCCGCTGCTCCGTAGGTGTAGACACCGAAACGTGCACCGGTAGGCATATTCGACGGCGTGGTGGTCTTGATCCGCGCGACGAACGAGCCATCGGCCTTAAGCGCGACCCACTGCTGCCGGATAGTGCGGTTCATGTCGAATGGAGCACTCGGAACCCTCGCCAGAGCGGACCGCGAAAGGGCCCACTTCACCGCGGAACGCGTTGCCGCACGTGAGGATTCGGGCGCACCTCTGGACGGCTGCCATACCGGCGAGAACGCGCCGAACGCTATGAAGGTGCCATGCGGCACCCCCGGTGGAACCGGAACGGGCAGACCGTACTTGTTGGCATCGGGATCGAATCCGTGTCCACGAACGACGAGTTCGTCTCCCGGATGAATCTGCGTTGCGCCGATCGGCGTCCTACCGTCAGCCGCGAATACCGCGATGCGAGCGGTCTTCGTCGCGGGCGCAGCCGAGACCACCGCGGGTGCTACACCGACCAATGCGACCAGCACACCAAGGACTACTACTACCGAACGCCTCATACGCGGAGCCTAGCCTTAGCTACCCGTGCGACAGAAGGGACTATGGTCCCTTGTGCTCACTCCGCTATCCGGTTGCCCTGCTCATCCCAGTGCTCAGCCACCTTCTTACTCGGCTGCACCCGCGGCGGCTCCCCCGGCATCTTGGGATAGCTGGGCGGATAGGGCATATCGCCGAGACCATCAGCCTCGTCGCGCTGCACCATCTCCAGCAAAGCCTCGATTCCCGTTGCTGCGGAATCGACTTCGGACCATGGGTCACCGCGTTTTGCCACTAGCGCGGGAACCGTCGCGATTGTGCAATCGCGCGGATCGACGTCGACCAGTTCATCCCAGGTCACCGGCGTCGACACCATCGCGGTCGGAGTCCGCCGCGCCGAGTATGGCGACGCCATCGTCCGGTCACGCGCGTTCTGGTTGAAATCGATGAAGATCCGACTCCCTCGCTCCTCTTTCCACCACGACGTCGTAATGCGCTCGGGATCTCGACGCTCCAGCTCTCGCGCGAGTGCGATCACGCTGCGCCTGGTCGCGATGAAATCCCACCGCGGCTCGATCGGCACGTAGACGTGGATGCCGCGACTGCCCGATGTTTTCGCGAAGCCAGTGAAACCTAGCTCGTTCAACAATGGATTCAGAACTTCGACGGCGACGCGGCGCACATCCTCGAAATCCGTACCGGGAGAAGGGTCGAGATCGATGCGCAACTGATTCGGATGATCATTGTCCGACTTGAGATCGGGCCCGCTCGCCGACGCTCCCGGCGCCTCACCTTCAAACCCGTGCGCTCCCGGCGCCCAGGTCGGCCAGGTGTGGAACGTGAACGTCCCCAGGTTCGCCGCCCACACGACATCGGCCGGAACTCGTGGGCGGATCGCGTCACCAGTACGGCCCGATGGGAACGTAATCCGGGTGGACTCAACATGTTCCGGCCGCTTCTTGGCGATGTGTTTCTGATAGATCTGCTCACCTTCGACGCCGTCCGGGAACCGCTGTAGGAAGGTCGGCCGATCGCGAAGCGCGGTCATAAGCGACCCCGGTGAGACCCCGTCTCCCAACGCCATCGTCCGGTAATAGCCAACCAAATCCCTTTTGCGGCCGCCGTTTTCACCGAGTTCAGGGAAGTAGATCTTGTCCGGGTTACTCATTCGCACGGAGATGCCGTCGACGTCGAGCTGTTCGGCTGGGGTCGCCATCAGGATATTCCTTCCAGTACGTCATGGAGGTCATAGGTCAGCGGCACTTCCAACTGGCCGTAGCCGCAGCTTTCCGGTTCGCGGTCGGGGCGCCAGCGGAGGAATTTGACCGTATGCCTGAACCGATGACTTTCCATTTGGTCATAGGCGAATTCGGCAACCAGCTCGGGCCGGATCGGGATCCATTCTCCGGTCGCCGATGATCGCCATCGATTCACCTCACCCGGTGCCGTCTTCTCCGGGTCGAGCCGCATCGGCTCGAATTGTTCTTGCAGCTCAACGCGTTTCGTGTCGCTGAAGGCGGCCGACCCGCCGACCATCCGCATTTCCCCGTCCTGGTAGAGCCCGAGCAGCATCGAGCCGAGTCCGGTTCCACTCTTATGTACGCGGTATCCGATGACAACACAGTCAGCGGTCCGTTTGTGTTTGACCTTCAACATCTCTCGTTTGCCCGGCAGATAGTGGCTACCCAACGGCTTGGCGACCACACCGTCGAGCCCGGCACCCTCGAACGCGGAGAACCATTCGGTTGCCCGCTGCGGGTCGGCCGTGACCCGACTGACTCGCAGAGTCGAGGAACTGTCGGTGGAACCGATCGCGTCGAGCAACGCGGTGCGTCGGACGGAAAACGGTTCGCCGGTCACATCTGCCGTTCCGAGCGCCAGCGCGTCGAAGCCGATGAAGATGGCCGGCGTGGTCTCGGCGAGCATCGTCACCCGCGACTCTGCCGGATGAATGCGCTGCGACAACGAGTCCCAGTCGAGCCGATGAACACCGCCGATCTTCGCTGGCACTCCGATCTCACCGTCAACCACCACCTTGTCCGGCAGTTGTTCCTTCGCCGCCGAGACGACCTCTGGGAAGTATCGAGCGAGGTCCTTGCCGCTACGCGAGCCGATGACCACGTCGTCGCCGTCGCGGAAGATCAACGCGCGAAAGCCATCCCATTTGGGTTCATAGGAGTAGGCCGGATCATCCGGCTGGGCAGGGACTTTGGCCACGGCTTTGGCGAGCATCGGTGCGACGGGCGGCATCACGGGGAGATCCACGCCCACCATCCTTGCACTTGTAGGGTCGAGGCAATGGATACTTCCCAGGTGCGCCGCGATTTGTCTGGCGGGCGCTCCGCGCCGTTGCCGGCCGGGCGCTTCGCGCCGTCGCCGTCGGGCGACCTGCATATCGGCAATCTGCGGACCGCAGTGCTCGCCTGGCTGTTCGCGCGGACGACCAACCGCCAGTTCCTGCTTCGAATGGAAGACCTCGACCGTGCCGCCGTTGGTTCCGATCAACGACAGATCGACGACCTGCGCTCCATCGGTCTCGACTGGGAGCCGCCGGTCACCTACCAGACAACGCGGCTTGCGATCTACGACGCTGTCGTATCCCAACTGACCGGCGACGGTCGAACTTTCGAATGTTTCTGCACGCGCCGGGAGATTCTGGAGGCTCCCTCGGCACCGCACACGCCGCCGGGAGCGTATCCGGGAACATGTGCGAATCTCACTGCTGCGCAACGCGACGAGCGCCGAGGGGGCCGACCACCGGCAATTCGGATTCGCGCGGAGACCACCGAATTCGCGGTCAGCGACCAGTTTTACGGCGAATACATCGGGGCCGTCGACGATTTCGTCATTCGCCGTAACGATGGCACTCCCGCCTACAACCTCGCAGTCGTTATCGACGATGCGGCCTTTGGGATCGATCAGGTGGTGCGCGGCGACGATCTGATCTCGTCGGCGCCACGACAGGCGTATCTCGCAACGTTGTTGGGTCATCAAGCACCGACTTACGTACATGTGCCAATGGTCTTGAATACCAAGGGGATTCGCTTATCTAAGCGGGATGGCGCCGTTACCTTGGCCGACCTTCGCGACGCCGGCATTTCGGCGGCGCAGGTCCTTGCCGCGATCTGGCGGTCGTTGGGCATGGCCAGTCCGGGGGAAACGCTGTCGCTGGTCGAAGCCGCCGCACGTTTCGATTCAGCGCACCTGCCCCGCGACCCCTGGATCTTCGACGGGGTCTAGTCAGCTACACACCGAGCTACGGCGTCTTCCCCGCGTAGTACCTGCCCAGGAACGCATCCCGGTACTCGAAATACTCGCCGTTCTCGATCGCCTTTCGCGCACCGTCGACCATATCGATCACAAATGACACGTTGTGCAGCGTCGCCAACGTCGCCGCCAATCCTTCCTTGGCCTTGAACAGATGATGCAGGTACGCCCGGGAGTATTGCGAAGTGTAGTTCTCGATCTCCGGATCCAGTGACCCGAAATCCGTACGGAAGCGGGCATTGGTGACGTTGTACCGGCCATCGAGGGAGTAGATCGCGCCGTTGCGCGCCACCCTCGTCGGCGACACGCAATCGAAGGTGTCCGCACCGTTCTCGATGGCGGTGAAGATGTCATCGGGTTCGCTAATACCCAATAGATGTTTCGGTTTATCCTGCGGCAGTTCAGAATTCACCCATCCCACGATCGTCCCGAGATTCTGCTTCTCCAGCGCGCCGCCGATCCCGAAGCCACCGAAGCCTTTCCCGCCGTCGGCCACGTCTTGCTCCGACATCGCGGTGAGGTCGCGAGCAGCTTTTCGGCGCAAGTCCTCATACTGCGCCCCTTGAATGACCCCCCAAAGCGACTGCTGCGGCCGATGCGCTCGTTCGACCGACAGTCGGTTGTGTTCGGCCAGGCAGCGAATTGCCCACAGCCGCGTTCGTTCGAGCGAATTCTCTTGGTAGGAAAGGGTATTCATCAACGTGGTCAGCTCGTCGAAGCCGAAGATGATGTCAGCGCCTAGCCCGTGCTGTATCCGCATCGACAGTTCCGGGGTGAAACGATGGGTCGAACCGTCGAGGTGGGATTTGAAAGTCACGCCGTCGTCATCGACGCGAGCGAGTCGTTCACGACCTTCGGCGATCTTGTCGTCGTCCTGCTGCCCCGACACATCCATCGAGATGACCTTCTTGAACCCGGCTCCCAGCGACATCACCTGAAAGCCCCCGCTGTCGGTGTACGTGGGACCCGACCAATTCATGAAGGCGCCCAGGCCACCGGCCTGGTCGATGATGTCGTATCCCGGCTGCAGGTAGAGGTGATACGCGTTCGCGAGGACCGCCTGAGCCCCCAACGACGCGACCGCTTCGGGCAGAACCGTCTTGACTGTCGCTTTGGTACCAACGGGCACAAAAGCCGGCGTCGCGATGTCACCATGCGGCGTCGAGATGACTCCGGTCCGGCCCAGTGTCCCCGGCAAGGAAGTGCCATGGGTGAAACCGGGCGCGCGACGCGGTTGGTTGCCGTCTTGTTGTTCAGCGGGTGCAGTCACGGCCAGCATCTTCCCAGGTAATCCGCCGACCCCCAAACTCATCGCGGCGCTTCGTTATCCTTGACCCCATGTCACGCGTCGCGAAATTCCTGTCCTCGGCTGTTGTCGCCGGTGCCGTCTGCCTCGTTTTCGCCGGATGCGGCAGCGAGGAGCAAGCCGCGGAGTCACCGACTTCCACATCGGCCACCTCGGCGCCGACCACGACGTCGAGTACCGCCGCCAGCACCGTCGGCGGTCGTAAACCAGCGGCGCCACCGTCGTCGATCCCGGCCGAGCGGCAAACGTCGGTCGTTGCCGGCACTCAATGCGGCCTTACCAAGGGCCCCGACGGCGCGCTGACGATCGTCATCCTCGACGGCAAGGTCACCTGCGACACCGCCAAGAAGATCGCGGGCGAATACGGTCCGAAGATCGCCACCGGTGCCAACCAGACAGTGTCCGGCTGGGACTGTGGCCCCACCCAAACCTCCGGTGTACTGGCCAAATGCGTTAAAGGCGACGACGCGTTCGGGCTGGTCGCCAAATAGTGTCTTGACCCTCACGCGACGTGAGGCCCGAAGGTGGTCGTTGTGAGTGAAACGAAAGCCCGCACCGTCGGCGACGTCGCCAAACTAACCGGCGTCAGCGTCCGCGCTCTGCATCACTACGACGAAATCGGTCTGGTGGTGCCGTCCCGGCGCAGTCCGGCTGACTATCGGCTCTACGCCGACAGCGACGTCGAACGGCTACTGCAGGTACTCACCTACCGTGAGTTGGGTTTCCCGCTCGAGCAGATTTCGACCCTGCTCGACGATCCGTCCGCCGATGCGATGACACATCTGCGACGTCAGCACGAGTTGCTGCAGCAGAGGATCGGTCACTTGCAACGCATGGTCGGCGCAGTGGAGAAGATGATGAACAGCAAGAAATCCGGGATCAACCTGACCACCGAGGAACAGGCAGAGATATTCGGCGACAACTGGCCCGGTGATGAATACGCCGCAGAAGCCGAGCAACGGTGGGGTGACACCGACGCCTGGAAGCAAAGCCAACAGCGCGCCGCGAATTACACCAAAGAGGACTGGCAACGACTCAAGGACGAGAACGACGCGCTGCTGGCACGAATTGCCGACGCTTTTCGATCCGGCGTCGAGCCGGGCACTGTCGAAGCCGCCGAGATCGCTGCGGCGCACCGGGAGAGCATCGGCGCACATTACGATTGCAGTTACGAAATGCAGTGGTGTCTGGCCGAGATGTACGTCGCCGACGAGCGATTCACCCGCTACTACGACGATCAGGCCCCGGGGCTGGCTCAGTGGCTGCACGACGTCATCGTCGCGAATGCTCGAGCGCACGGTGCGACCGAGGCCACCTGGAGTTAGCGCTCACCTGGTCGTAGTCGATGCGGTCCGGCGCGGTCACTTGATACGGTGACCGCGCCGGACTTTTCGTCCGACGGCGAAAGGGCGATCCTATGACATCGACATCCGACGATCCGACGGAAGACGTTGGCGAGGCGAATAACTCGGAGCCGACGGAAAGTTCGACGCCGGTAGATGTTGTCTCCGAAGGCACGTCGCCCGCGGACTCCACCGCAGCTGATCCGACGCCGTCGCGCGGCGAGCGCTTGATGTCCTGGTGGTCGCGACACATCCGGCGATATTCGTACGGCGGACTCGTCGGAGCACTATTACTTCTCTGGGCATCGGCGACACCGTCGCTGCTGCCGCGCGGGTGGTTCTTCCAGGGGGCCGTCAGTGGTGGCTCAGCGGCGATCGGTTACGCGGTCGGCGCGTTCTTGACCTGGTTGGCGCGATTCATGTTGTCGCGCAAGGACCCCTGGCCCACTCCGTCTCGCTGGTGGTGGACCGGACTGGGTGTCGTCGGGCTCGGTGGCACCGCCTTCATGATGTACTGGTTCGCGCGGTGGCAGGACGAGCTGCGCGACCTGATGGGCGTCGATCATCTCAGCTGGACCGCCTATCCACTCGTGGTGATCGTCGCACTGATCGTCTTCGTAATCCTGATGAGTCTCGGGCAGGCGTGGGCATCGGGTCTGAAGTGGCTCGTGCATCAACTCAATCGTGTTGCGCCACCGCGTGTTTCCGCGGTCGTCGGTGCTGCGATCGTCGTAGTGTTGACGATCTTCATCGTCAACGGCGTCTTCGCGAACTATGCGATGCAGGCTCTGAACTCGTCGTTCTCGGCTGCCAACAACGAGACCAAAGCTGACAGCGCACCTCCGACATCGACGCTGCGCTCAGGCGGCCCCGGATCGCTCGTAACATGGGATTCACTCGGCCGCGAGGGTCGGGTATTCGTATCAAAAGGTCCTACGGTGCAACAACTTTCGGAGTTCAACGGACTGCCCGCCATCGAGCCGATCCGCGCCTACGCCGGGCTTGATTCGGCCGACGACGTCAATCAGGCCGCCGATCTGGCGGTGAAAGAACTGGAGCGCACGAATGCGTTCAGCCGCAAGGTGATCGCGGTCGGCGGAACCACCGGCAGCGGCTGGATCAACAAGTCGATGGTCGACTCGCTGGAGTACATGTACAACGGTGACGTCGCGACCGTGTCGATCCAATACTCGTTCCTGCCGAGTTGGCTATCGTTCATCGTCGATAGTGAACGCGCCCGGAAGGCCGGCATCGCGATCTTCGAGGCTGTCAGCGAGAAGGTTCGAGCGATTCCCGAAGCGCAGCGACCAAAGCTCGTCATCTTCGGCGAAAGCCTCGGATCCTTCTCCGGCGAAGCGCCTTTCGGCTCCATCCCCACGATCGCGGCCCGCACCGACGGCGCCTTGTTTTCCGGCCCGACCTTCAACAATCAGTTATGGCTGGACACAACCGGCAATCGGCAGGCCGGTAGTCCGGAGGTGAAGCCGATCTTCAACGACGGCAAGCAGGTGCGCTTTATCGCCGATCAGAATGACCTCGGACGTCCTAACGCACCGTGGCCGGGCAATCGAATCGTGTACTTGCAGCACGCATCCGACCCGATTACCTGGTGGAATCCCGGTCTTCTGTTCAGCGAACCGGATTGGCTCAAGGAGCAGCGCGGGTCGGATGTCCTGGGCTCAACTCGCTGGATTCCGATTGTGTCCTTCCTCCAGCTTTCAGCCGACATGGCGGTCGCGGTGAATGTGCCCGACGGTCACGGCCACCACTATCTGAGCGCGGTGCCCTACGCGTGGGCGCAGATCTTACAGCCGCCCGGGTGGTCGCCGGAAAAGACAAAGAAGCTAGAGCCACTACTGTCCCGCGACTGAGCGCCTCCCGCTCCGAGAATTTCGTCCGAATAAGTACTCGGCAAGGGCATATTGCCCTAGCCGGGCATCTATTCGGACGATTTTCGCGGGGCCGGGGCGACCCGGCGGCCGCGAGGATCAGGGCCCCAGCAGCCCGACCACTCGCTCAAGGGCGGCTACTCGACTTCCCTTGACCAACACCGCATCTGACGCACCGAGGCCGGCCAACGCATCAGCCGCGGCTTCGACGTCGCCGACGTGCGTCACCCCGTCGCCATAGCCCGGCTCCGCAACTGCGACGACGTTGATCCCCAAACTCGTTGCCAGCGCGGCGATTTCGCGGTGGGCCGCGGGCGCATCTGGCCCCAGTTCGGCCATCGTCCCCAACACCGCGACCCGACGTCGCGCGTCGAGCCGAGCCAGCGACCGCAAAGCCGCGGCCATCGACGTCGGGTTGGCGTTGTACGCGTCGTTGATGACGGTGAGCCCGGAGCCCAGGGTCGACAGTTCCATCCGCAGACCCGACAATGCGGCATCGGCGAGGCCGGTCACGATCGACTCGACGGTCACCCCGAGGCCTCCACCGGCTGCCGCCGCGGCAAGCGCGTTGGGCACCTGATGTTCGCCGCGCGCGCCCAGCGCGACGGGCGCCGAGCCCCACGGGGTATGCAACACGAAGGATGCGCGCAACTGGTCATCGAGCACCACGTCGTCGGCGAAAACATCTACGCCGCTTGATAATCCGTAGGTCAGCACACGCGCCGACGTCCGCGTCCGCATCGCCAGTACATTGGGATCGTCGGCGTTGAGTACGGCCACCCCGTCGTCGGGAAGCGAAGCGATCAACTCGCCTTTCGTCTGCGCGACAGCCTCGATCGAACCGAATAACTCGAGATGGACACCTTCGACGCGAGTGAGTACTCCCACGTCGGGTTCGGCGATATCGCAGAGCGTCGCGATATGTCCGATGCCGCGGGCGCCCATTTCCAGTACGACGGCTTCAGTGTCGTCGGGAGCGCCGAGCAGCGTCAGGGGCAACCCCAACTCGTTATTGAAGGACTTCTCGCTGGCTGCGGTGCGATACGTCGAGGCCAGCACCCCCGACAGCAGATCCTTGGTCGACGTCTTGCCTACCGACCCGGTGACGCCGACGATGCGTCCTGGAACACGACGCCGCGCCGCCCGTCCAAGGTCAGCAAGCGCTGATGCGGTGTCGGATACGCGGATGGCCGCAACGCCCGGCGCGGACTCGACGTCTTCGCTGGTCAGATACGCCGTCGCGCCGGCGGCGACGGCTGTCGGAATGAAGTCGTGGCCGTCCCGCTCGGCGACGATCGGTACGAACAGCTGACCCGGCGTCAAGACGCGAGAGTCGATCGCGGCCGAGGTGACCGTGGTGTCGGGGCCGATCAGTTCTCCGCCGGTTGCCGCTGCAATGTCGCTCGCCGTGAAATGCACCCTTCAACGCTACAAGGTGGCCTAACCCGCGCCGGGTGGCCGTCACCGCCACGCCGTATCGTGGTGACTCATGACCTCTGACCCGACGGCCGCTGGCTCTGCCCCCGGCCCTCTCCTGCGCCTGGTCGTTCTGTTCGGCGGTGTGTCGGCCGAACATGATGTGTCATGCGTGACGGCGGCGCACGTGTTGGCCGCAGCAGACCGTACGAAATACGACATCGTTCCAGTTGGGATCACCCGCGACGGCGGCTGGTTCCGACAGGACAAGGCGATCGCGGCGCTGGCCGGCGACATCGATCTTCCAAACTCGCTATCTCCCGAGGGCACCGAAGTCGATCCGATCGCCATCCTGCGCGACGGGTCGTCGGATCAGCAGACCGTTGTATTGCCATTGCTGCACGGTCCGCACGGTGAGGACGGAACCGTGCAAGGCATGTTGGAACTGCTCAAGCTTCCCTATGCCGGATCCGGCGTTCTCGGCTCCGCGGTCTGCATGGACAAGGCGATCGCCAAGGACCTCGCGGCGTACCACGGCATCCCGCAGTGTCGCTGGGTACAGTTCCGCGACGGCGTCGATGACGCTCGCGAGATCGTCGGGAAGGTCGAGAAAGAACTCGGTCTGCCGGTCTTCGTCAAACCGGCCAATATGGGCTCATCGGTCGGAATCACCAAGGCGCACAACCAAACTGAGCTCGATGACGCGATCAACCTGGCCTTGCGCTACGACGATGTTCTGGTGATCGAAGAGTCGGTCGTCGCCCGTGAGATCGAGGTCGCGGTCCTGGGCAACGCGCTGCCCGAGGTGTCATTGCCAGGGGAGATCGTGCCCGGCAGCGAGTTCTACGACTACGAGGACAAATACGTCACGGGTGCGGCCCAACTGGTAATTCCGGCCGAATTGTCCACTGAGGATACCGACGCGGTTCGCGAACTCGCCGTGCGTGCGTTCACCGCCATGCGATGCGGCGGCCTGGCCCGCGTCGACTTCTTCTACGAACAGTCACGACCCGACGGCGAGCCGGGCCGGGGTTGGCTACTCAACGAGATCAACACCATGCCGGGTTTCACTCCGGCGTCGATGTATCCCAAGATGTGGGAGGCGTCCGGCCTGAGCTACTCCGATCTCATCGATCAGATCGTCGCGCTCGCATTGCAGACCTACCAGCGTCGGTCGGGGTTCTCGACCGCCCATTGACCTCGGGTCAGTACGCCATAAACAGGATCTCGTCGCGTGTGTAGTCGTGGTCGGGGTGATTCTCCTTCAGGTGCGTGCGTACCGACTCCACCAACTCATCTTCGGTGGCTCCTTTGATCTGCTCACCGCACGGGCAGGTCAGTCGGGTTTTCGCCATGTCGTCTCCTCATATTCGCGGATGCTAATCACTTCCATAGAAGCATCTTCGTGAGTGGCCTGCGCAACATGGCCCTGCAATTGTGTTGCCAGTCTCGCCGAATCTCACTCACTCGGACTGCGCCTGTGCTTTCATCGGAGATACGAAGATACAAACTGCGTACGCATGTATCTCAGTCGGGTGAGAGGAATTCTGATGGATTGCGGTGGAATGAGCAGACGTGACGCTCTGAAGCTGGGCGGCGGAGGGATGCTGGCAGCCCTTGGCGGGATGTCACTGGCCGCGCGGCCGGCCCGGGCCGAACCGTGGTCGTGGTCCCCCAAGGGCTCGGTAGCGCATACCGGCTACGGCGCGGATCCACGGACAGTGTGGGATCCGGAGGCGGACAAGGTGATCGCCAATGTCATCGAGCATCACAATGTTCCCAAGATCAACGCGGCGTTACGTGACTGGGTGCAGAACGACCAGAAGCTGCCCAGCGGCATCCCGAATGAATTGCGTGACTTCATCGAGTACGCGCGGAAATTGCCCGAGTGGACCGACCATCGAAAACTCGCCGCCGGATTCGAATACAACAAGAAACACGGCACCCTCATTTCGGTGCTATACGCCTTCGCCAGCGGGATGATGTCCACGGTCATTCCGCATGAGGCACGTGCGGTCTATTACTCACAGGGCGGCAAGTATTTCAAAGACCGGATCGCCAAGACGGCCAAGCTGGGATATGACATCGGTACCGTCAATGCCTACGGTCCCAAAGGTCAGATGACCGTAACCTGCGTCAAAACCAGAATGATTCACGCGGCGGTTCGACACCTGCTTCCGCAGTCCCCCCACTGGCCAAAAGAAGCTATCCCGATCAGCCAGGACGACTTGATGGTCACTTGGCACAGCCTACCCACGACGATCATGCAGAACCTGGTGAAATGGGGTGTCCCGACGCCGGCGAATGAGTCAACCGGCTATCTACACAGTTGGCAGGTCTGCGGACACCTCCTGGGCATCCGCGACGAGTACATCCCGGCCACCTGGAAAGATGCCAACGCGCAGGCCAAGAAGGTGCTGACGCCGGTACTCGCGCCGACGCCGGAGGGCACCGTCCTCGCGAAGAATCTTCTCGACCTTGGTGCCGATCTCGACCTCACCATGCTGTCGGCGCCCATCCTCGGCGCGTTCACCCGTTTCATCTTGGGTGACAAAGTCGCCAATTGGATCGAGATCCCCCGCGAACCCGTATGGAGTCCGCTACTCGAATTCAGCTGGGCGCCGTTTATCGCGGTCCGCGAAGGAATACTGGGCGCGGCCCCGCCAATGGACAATGCCTATTGGATGTTCGACGAGTTTCTGCGCCAATTTGTCCTTTGGTACATGTCCGAATTGAGAATGCCGATAAGCATCGAAATTCCAACTATGAATCGAAAGTTCTGAGAATAGGAGAATCACATGGATTTCTGGATTGCACTTCAAGATCTGCTGAACCGTCTCGACGTCGGGTCATCCGGCTACGGCCCCTGGTAGACCGACCAGCGAATGTCCGGCACATAAGCGAGGTGACCAGCCGTCTCGAGTTGGCTTACCGGCCAGGTGGTATACACCGTGTTAGCGGGGTGATCATCTGACCGGGCAGCAAGGAGTACTCATGGATGGCGCAATACCCGCTGGCGAGACCGGATCGGCGGCAATGCTCGCACGGGTGCTCACCGAGGCTATGGAACAGCCTGACACCAGCGACGACATTCGGATCCGAGTCCTCAACGCGGCGCGTGATCAGTTCAGCACGGTCGGCATCCGACATTCGACGATGGACGACGTCGCTCGACGTGCGAAAGTCGCCCGCATCACGGTCTATCGGCGCTTCCCTACCAAGGACGCTCTGGTCGAAGAGGTAACGCTGCGAGAATTCCGAGACTATTTCGACCAGTTCCTTCTCGACATCGGCGACGCCGAGACAGTCGCCGATCGGGTCGTGGTCGGCTTTGTGAGTTCATTGCGCGTTATGCGTCGAAACCCGTTGCTGCGCGGCTTGTTAGCGGTCGAAGCTGATCTGCTGACGAGTTCGATGATAGGCGACGGCGGGCATATGGTCGCGGTGGTGCGCCAGTTCGTCGCGGGGCAGTTGCGTCGCGAACAACTCGCCGGCCACGTCGCCGACAGTGTGAATGTGGATATCGTCGCCGAGATGATGGTTCGGGTAACCGCGTCGTTTCTGGCGATACCAAGCCACGTCATCGACGCCGACGATGACGCGCAGATGACTGAGATCGCCCGGTGGGTGTTGGTACCCATGCTCGACGAGCGCCCGGTCGATTGAGCCACGCGAAACAACAATCTCAGCGCGCAGCCGCACCCTCAGTTGGTTGCCCTCCCTGCGGCCCAACGCAATTGGTCGCACACCGCTGCCAGTGCGGGTTGTTCCCCGCTACCGCGTCGATAGGCGACCCGAGTTTGTCGGCGGATAGCCAGCGGCGTCAGCATCACGCCGTCTGGCACTTCGTTGACACCCAACTGCGGCACCAACGCAACTCCCCCGCCCGCCGCCACCAGTCGCAGCACCGCGTCGAAATCATCGATTCGATGGGCCACGGTCGGCTCGAATCCGCTTGCCTGGCAACTGCGTACAGCCATCGTGTGGCATAGGGTCCCCGCATTCCCGACGATCCAGCGGCTCGACGCATGCGCGCGGATGATGTCGCCCGGTTCGACGAGCGGCCGCGTCGTCGACGCGAAGAACACCACTTCGTCCAGTAGCGGATCTGCTTCGATTCCTGCACCCAATGTCGAGGGCACATTGTCGTACTCATGGATCAGCGCGAGGTCAAGTAGGTTGCCGCGCAACATATCCGGCCCCGCAGCCGGGTCCATTTCGGTAACTTCGATCGACAAGTCCGGATATATCCGCGCTAATCCGGCAATCGCCGGTATCGCGAGCCTCGTCAACGCTGTCGTGAAGGCTCCGAGCCGGACCGTTCCCGATAGTTCCCGTTGGTCGACCAAAGATGCCTGCGCCCGTTCCAGTTCTGCGAGAACGGCTTCGGCATGTTCTGCCAACCGCAAACCTTGCGGTGTCAGGGTTACGCGACGACCACTACGCGCGAGCAAAGCCCGGCCGGTCTCCCGCTCGAGTGCGGACAGTTGTTGCGACACTGCGGACGGCGTGTAGGACAGGGCGTGGGCGACCGCGGCAATCGTGCCGCGGTGATTCAGTTCCCGCAATAGTCGAAGCCTGCGCACATCAAGCATAAGTTGATCTTACGTCGATCAGTCAATAAGTTAACTAGACCTTCGTTGAATTTCGCGCAACGCTATCCCCATGCAGCCTCCACTCACCGGGATCTTCGTCCCGCTCATCACGCCATTCGACATCGACGGCACCATCGCGATCGACGACCTACGGCGCCTTGCCGACCATGTACTCGACGAGGGCGCCGCCGGCATCGTCGCACTCGGAACCACAGCCGAGTCGGCGACATTGTCGCCCGACGAGCGGCGACGCGTTGTCGAGACCTGCGGTCAGGCGTGTGCCGAACACGGGTCGCCGCTGATCGTCGGCGCGGGTACCAACGACACTCTCGGCACGCGGACGTTGATCCAATCACTTTGCGGCTCAACCGAAATAGCGGCGTTCCTCACCGTGGTGCCGTACTACTCACGGCCGTCCGAGGAAGGGGTCGTCGCACATTTCGAGTACCTCACCCAGCACTGCCCAATTCCGCTGATCATTTACAACGTGCCGTATCGAACTGGTCAAGCTCTTGGGGTACCGACGATTCTGAGAATCGCGGACTTGCCGGGCGTGGTCGGAATCAAACAGTCCGTCGGATCAGTCGACACCGATACTGCACAACTCATCGCCGATGCGCCGCAGGGCTTTTCAGTTCTCGCTGGCGAAGACACCCTTGTCTCGCCCCTACTCGCGATGGGCGCGCACGGCGCTATCCTAGCGACCGCGAATGTCTATCCGGCCGAGTTCGCCACGCTATATAGGTTGTGGCACAACAAGAATGTCGCCAGCGCCCGCGCTATTGGAAACCAGCTGGTCACGCCCGCACTCACCCTGATGTCTACACCGAACCCGACGTCGATCAAAGCAGTTCTGCATGCGACCGGGCGAATATCGAGCCCAATGGTGCGCCTACCCCTGCTTCCCGTGCCGGCACCGGCAGCTGTCATCAGCGCGTTGCCGGCCAGCGTCGTCGAGCCGGTCGCATAGTCGTCGGCGCACCCGGCCCTTGATAGCTGCCGTATCCATTCGGATAACCGACACATGTCTGGGTAACAACCGCCATCTGCCGATATGGTTCGTGAGCGGCGCTCCGGCGAGGAGCGCCTCCAGTCGAGGACGAGTGAAAGGGACTTCATGTCCGCCAAAGCTTTTCGGACAGCGCTACTCACTATTGCGGTGGCCGCGGGAATCTCACTCGTAACCGGCACATCCCCAGGCATCGCTGCTCCTCCCGCGGATGGCGGCTTGGCACCGTGCGGCAAGAATGCTGTCGGCCTGCAGAATCAGATCTACTTCGGCACCAAGGTCGTCAAAACGCCCCGACCCTACGCGACGGACTTCGCCCGGCCCGACAACGTCAACTTCTGTAACTACAACGTCGGCCGGGGGAACCTGCGGTTCGGCCGCGATGGCCTCAACCTCGCCATCCCGTCCAACAAGCAGGGAGTCAACAACGCCGAGATTATTTCGCGCATCGCCTTCACCAAGGGGCTTCGCTCGACGGTCCGGGTCAACGGCGATCGCATCAGGGGTCTCAACGGTACCGTCGGCTGGGGCGTCGCCTCTCGAACTCTTGAATACCCTCAGTTGCAGGTCGCGTGGTTCTTCTACAACGACACCGACTCCACGCTGGGCAAACTCACCACCCAGCTGAAGCCGATCGCCGAACATATCGCGGGCGGCCTCCCCAAAGGCTTCTTCGCGATGATCAAGACGGAGAACAATCTCATCCCCAGGGTTGTGCCGCTGTCGATGAGCCTGCTTGACCGCAGCCATGATTACTCAGTAACCGCCACCGGATCCAAGACGGTGTTCTCCATCGACGGCAAGACGGTTGCCGACTTCAAGATGACCCTGTCCGACACTGTTCGCGTCATCGGCTACGACAAACCGGTACCGCTGGTCTTCCAGACCTGGCTCGATAGCAACTATTGGTTCCCGTACCCGACAGCACAGGCGAACCGGTCCGGCCACGCGTACCGTTTGGAGCGATTCGCCGAGGGACCCATCGCGTCCACGCCGGTGCGCTTCTAAAGGAGCTTCCCGCATCCGCACCACCGCACGTCGCGACCTCGAAGACTCGGACCGGCAGCAGACCGTACGACCGAGACAACGTGGTGGGACTTGCGGCGATCCGTCGGGCCGCCAAGTTGACTCAAACCGAACTTGCCCGCCGGATGGGCGTCAAACAAGCAGCGGTATCCGGCCTCGAAGGACGTGAGGACCTACTGCTGTCCACGCTGGCCAACTATCTGGCGGCTGCTGGTGCCACCGACATTCGAATCAGCGCGCGGCTCGGTGAACGCAACGTCGAAGTTGACCTTCGAGCACAGCCGGGCACAGTCGAACGGCTAGGCCAGCACCACCCGTAAGAAGGTCGCGACCTGGGCACCTGTATTCACATATGCGTACTGTTGCGCGCTGCTGTAGGTGCGATGCCCACCGACAGCTAGCTCAACATGCCCCGATTCCAGTTCCAGCACAATCGATCCGCCGGTCACGAAAACCATTTCGTGCCATTCCGCCGGGTCCGGCTCGGCGTCGTAGCGATCACCCGCGCCCAGACTCCACCACCACAACTGCCCCTCGGTTTGCGCGGGCGCACTTCCGAGCAGTGTCGCATGACTGGCGGGATCGCTTCCGCGCCACATTAATTCGTCGATCTTCTCCCGCGTCGCACTCGGTGCGATCACCAAACTGACGAAGGTCGTGCCCAAGGCTTCGGCGAGAGTGTCGAGGGCGGACAGACTCACATTCGCCTGCCCCGCTTCGAGATTGATGACCGTGCGGCGACTCACGCCTGCGGCATCGGCGAGTTCTTGCTGGCTGAGTCCGGCGCCGCCGCGTAACCGCCGCACGTTGGCGCCGACGTGCGCGAGGACGTCGGGGGACTTGTCATCGGACATGCGGGTAACCCTATCGGCAGGCGACCCTAATTGCGCAGACCATCCCCGCTGTGGGTCAGATCACCAGAGAGTGCATTTATTTGCACATTCTTAGCGTTTTCCCTTAGAGTGTGCAGAATGCTGCACATTGTCCGCGCGCGGCTTCACCGCCTCCCCTTCACGCCACCGGAATTGTCACTCATAGTGATCACCGTGGTGTGGGGTTCGACGTTCGTGGTGATCGCGAAGGCGATGGCATACAGCGGCCCTCTGTTCTTCATCGCTGTCCGGTTCCTGGCCGCTGCCGCAATCGCCGCCGTGGTGTTTCACCGAACCCTGTCCACCATCACCAGAACAGATCTCGTCGCCGGCATTTCCATCGGCGTCACGATGACGATCGGGTACGGACTGCAAACATACGGACTGCAAACTGTCGACGCCAGCACGTCGGCGTTCATCACCGCCCTCTATGTTCCGCTGGTACCGCTGCTAATGTGGGCCGTCTTTCGTAAGACGCCAAAAGTAATGACACTGTTGGGCATTGGCCTCGCTTTCATCGGCCTAGTCCTCTTGGCCGGCCCCAGTGCGGCCGGGATCCACCTGGGCCACGGCGAAATTGCCACGCTCCTCGGCGCCGTCGCGATGGCCGCGGAAATCATCCTCATCGGTTCCTTCGCGGGGAAGGCGAATCTCGGACGGGTAACCATCATCCAACTCTTCGTCGCCGGGTCGGTCGCGTTGGTCGCGATGCCGGTCGTCGGCGAATCGGTGCCGGCCTTCTCGTGGTGGTGGCTCGGACCGGCACTCGCCATGGGCGCGGCCAGTTGCCTCATCCAATTGACCATGAATTGGGCCCAGCGAACCGTATCGCCGACCCGCGCGACCATCATCTACACCGGCGAACCGGTGTGGGGCGCCATCTTTGGGCGACTCGCCGGAGATCGATTGGGACCATTGGCATTGGTAGGTGCGGCGCTCATTATCGCCGGTGTGCTGGTCAGCGAGTTGAAGCTGCGCCGCAAGCCCGGCGCGCAATCACCAGTACTCGACGGGGCTATGCATAACCCGGTGACAGTCGCCGAATCCGCTGCGCCGGTGCCGCAATCAGTCGGCAGAGCGTGACTCTAGCCGCCATGCGGCGATTCTGTCCCGCGGACAATTCATAACTCGATAGCATCGGGGCCGTGAGCCAGCCAACCGAATCCGCGTCGGATACCGACCGGGTCACCCTCCGTGTGCTGGTCTATTCCGACAATGCCCGCACTCGTGCCCAAGTGATCGGCGCGCTGGGCACTTCACTACACCCGGATCTGCCCGACCTCGACTACGTCGAAGTAGCCACCGAACCAATGGTGTTCACCCAACTCGACGCCCATGCGATCGACATCGCCATCCTTGACGGCGAAGCCACTCCGGTCGGCGGAATGGGCGTGGCCAAACAGATCCGTGACGAATACGATCCGTGTCCGCCACTTGTCGTTCTTATCGCCCGAGAAGCCGACCGATGGCTCGCGGATTGGTCCCGCGCGGATGCGACGGCGAAGTTGCCGATCGACCCCATCGCGTTGTCACAGATCATGAGCAAGCTGCTGTAGAGCGAGATTGCCACCACCGCAACAGCTTTGACGTCTCAGCAGCCTGCTGACACCCGGATGGCGAAATCGTAGACCGCGGCAACCAGCTCATCGAGCCCCGGCTGTTCGATCGGAAAGTGGCCAGCATTGGTCAGCGTGAGGGTGTTGACCTCCACCTTGCGAATCGGCCCCAGCAGCGGTTCGGATAGTTCGGCCGGCGTCCAGCGATCATCGGCCGGCTGCGTATGGAGCACCGGGCACACGTCGAAGTCGGCGGGCTCGACGTCGGGCCGATAGTGCATATAGCTGTCGAGGAATGCCACGGTCGCCGAATTCCCGGCCGAACTCTTGTCCCGGTAGAAAGCCTTCAACGCCGCCGGATCGTTCACCAGCGTCCGCATTTTCGACGCGAGCCTCATCGGGATACGCACCTTGCGCAACGGCGTCTTGGCGAGCGCTTTCAGCGCTGGGACGAGGCGGCCGGTAACTGGATCATGTGACGTGTCCCGGGCAACTCGCGGGTCACGCTGGTCGAGGAAAGTCATCCCGACGATGCCACGAACACCACCGCGACCCGCGACGTGGAACGCCTCCGCCCCTCCTGCGGAAAGACCGTAGAGGACGATCGGGCGATCATCGCGGGCCAGTTCGCGCTGCACCAGTGCCGAGCCGATGTCGACCCAGTCGTCGTAGGTGACCACGCTGTCGGGAGCAACTGACGTGACACCGAAGGTCGGCATGTCGATGGCAATTGTTTCCAGGCCACGGTGAGCGAGCGGGCGACCCAGAATCATGCTCATCTGACGCCCATTGGTGCCGACGCCGTGAAACAGGATCACCTTCACCGCCGCATCGGAATTCCGGTATGTATCCAGGTGGATTGAGTGTCCCTGGTGGTCCCACCATTCCTCGGCGGGCTCGTCGTCTTCCGGGATTTGGTAGTCGGACGGTAGAAACGACTGGATCTCGCGCCAAGCGCTCTGTGTCTGGTAGGTCACAGCGCCATTATGGCCTTCCGACGCCGCGCCGCACAGATCCCCTTCGCGTCAACAAGCAAATCCAACACAGCATCCCCTTCTCGTGAGTAGGGTGTGCGGTAGGTCACAAGCATGACGTCGGATGCGTCGGTCAGCTCAGCGCATCAAGACTAGCGGAGGGCTTGGCAGCAGATGAACGCTTACATTCCCATTTTGGTATTGGGCGCAATTGCACTGGCGTTTGCGGTCTTTTCGGTGTTCATCGCCTCGGCCGTCGGTCCAAAACGGTACAACCGTGCCAAGTTGGAAGCCTACGAATGCGGCATCGAGCCACTTCCGCCAACCGCTGGCTTCGTCCAGCGGATACCGGTGAAGTACTACCTCACAGCCATGCTCTTCATCATCTTCGACATCGAGATCGTCTTTCTCTATCCGTGGGCGGTCACCTTCGATTCCCTCGGCTGGTTCGGCCTGGCCGCCATGACTTTGTTCATCGTCAACGTATCGGTCGCCTACGCCTATGAATGGCGACGCGGCGGGCTGAGCTGGGACTAACCACCGACCACCGACGAACAGACAGGAGCGCAGATGGGCCTGGAGGAGAAACTGCCCAGCGGATTCCTGCTGAGCACGGTCGAGGGTCTGGCCGGGTATATGCGCAAGGGGTCGTTGTGGCCGGCGACATTCGGCTTGGCCTGCTGCGCGATCGAAATGATGGCGACCACCTCGGGGCGCTACGACTTGGCACGATTCGGCATGGAAGCATTCCGTGCCTCCCCCCGTCAGGCTGACCTGATGATCGTCGCGGGGCGTGTCAGTCAGAAGATGGCCCCGGTTCTGCGTCAGATCTACGACCAGATGGCCGAACCCAAATGGGTTCTGGCCATGGGGGTTTGCGCGTCATCCGGTGGAATGTTCAACAACTACGCGATCGTGCAGGGCGTAGACCATGTAGTTCCGGTCGACATCTATCTGCCCGGTTGCCCACCACGGCCGGAGATGCTCCTCAACGCAATCCTCAAGTTGCACGAGCAGATTCAGCAGATGCCGCTTGGCGTCAATCGTGAACAGGCCGTGTGGGCCGCGGAGCAGGCAGCGTTGAACTCAACGCCGACCATCGAGCTCAAGGGACTACTGCGATGACAGGCGAGATCATCCCGAATACGCGAGATGCCGGTGGACCAGGACCCGAGCGAATCGGCACCCGCCATGGCCTCTTCGGCGCTCGAGACTCCGGCGACACGTCCGGCTACGGACGTATGGTCGCGCCAATCAGCCTGCCCGGCAACACCATCCGCCCGTACGGGGGGTATTTCGACGAACTCGCCGACGAACTGGCCGCCGGACTGGACCGCCGCTCAATCGGCTTCGACGAGGCCATCGAGAGGGTCGTCATCTATCGCGACGAAATGACGGTCCACGTTCGCCGAACGTATCTGCCCACTGTCGCATCGACGTTGCGTGACGAGCCGTCGCTACGTTTCGAGTTGTGTCTGGGCGTAAGTGGCGCTCACTACCCGCACGAGTCGGGACGCGAATTACACGCGGTCTATCCCCTTCGGTCAATCACTCACAACCGCATGGTGCGGATGGAAGTCACCGCACCCGAGGTTGATCCGCATATCGCCAGCCTCTGTCAGATCTACCCGACGAACGACTGGCACGAGCGGGAAGCCTTCGACTTCTTCGGCATCATCTTCGACGGCCACCGCTCATTGACCCGCATCGAAATGCCCGACGACTGGGAAGGGCATCCCCAGCGCAAAGACTACCCACTTGGCGGAATTCCGGTGGAGTACAAGGGCACAACTATCGCTCCACCCGATCGGCGGAGGTCGTACAACTGATGACCGAAACCACCTTCACCGTTACCGGCCGCGATTGGGAAGACGTCGTCGCCGCGGTACGCGAGCGAAGCGCGGCACTGCCCGACGACGAACGCATCGTCATCAATATGGGTCCACAACACCCCTCCACTCATGGCGTCTTACGTCTCATCCTGGAGATCGACGGCGAGACTGTCACCGAGGCGCGATGTGGAATCGGCTACCTGCACACCGGGATTGAGAAGAATCTCGAATTCCGCACCTGGACCCAGGGCGTGACCTTCGTAACCCGGATGGACTACCTGTCCCCCTTCTTCAACGAAACGGCGTATTGCCTCGGCGTGGAGAAGCTTCTCGGTATCACCGCCGATATCCCCCAGCGCGCCACCGTGATTCGAGTACTTCTTATGGAACTGAATCGCATCACCAGCCATCTCGTGGCACTCGCGACCGGCGGAATGGAACTAGGCGCCGTGACGCCGATGTTCCTCGGCTTCGGCGCGCGCGAGACCATACTGGATCTCTTCGAAGACATCACTGGCCTGCGAATGAACCACGCGTTCATCCGGCCGGGCGGTATCGCTCAAGATCTTCCCGACGACGCCGCCGACAAGATCGGCGCAGTCCTCGACGCGCTACCCGGTCAGATCGGTGAAGTCGAAGGACTCCTGAACAACAACTACATCTGGAAGGCCCGCACCCAAGGCGTCGGCTATCTGGACCTGACCGGCTGCATGGCGTTGGGGATCACCGGGCCGGTATTACGATCGACCGGCCTGCCCCACGACCTCCGCAAGTCGGCCCCGTATTGCGGCTACGACACCTACGATTTCGACGTCGTCACCGATACGACCTGTGATGCCTACGGGCGCTACCTGATACGAATCAAGGAAATGAAAGAGTCGATCCGAATCGCCCGCCAATGTTTGGAACGGCTGGAGCCCGGCCCGGTCATGATCAGTGACCGTAAACTTGCCTGGCCAGCCGACCTTGCCGTCGGGCCCGACGGCTTGGGCAATTCGCCCGAACATATCGCCGAAATCATGGGCGTCTCAATGGAATCGCTCATCCATCACTTCAAACTGGTGACCGAAGGGATGCGGGTGCCGGCGGGTCAATGCTATGTATCGGTCGAATCGCCGCGCGGTGAGCTTGGCGCACATCTGGTGAGCGACGGCGGCACCCGCCCATACCGCGTCCATTTTCGCGACCCGTCGTTCACGAATCTGCAAGCGGTGGCGGCCATGTGCGAAGGCGGCCTCGTCGCCGACGTCATCACCGCCGTCGCAAGCATCGATCCAGTAATGGGAGGAGTCGACCGTTGAGCACCACCGACAATCGGGAGCCAGTCTTCTTGGAAGTACTGGCGGCGCCGACGCAGTTCGCCACGTCGGCACCGACACCGCCGATCGAATTCGCCGGCCCCGCAACCTATTCCGATACGGTCATCTCCGCGCTGACCGACGAGGCCGCCGAGATCATAGCCCGCTATCCGGTGCCCCGGTCGGCACTGTTGCCGCTATTGCATCTGGTCCAGAGTCAGGACGGCTACCTCACGCGCGCTGGCATCACCTTCTGCGCCGATCGATTGAATCTGACTGCCGCACAAGTTGCTTCGGTCGCTACCTTCTACTCGATGTACCGCCTGAACCCGACCGGGGAGTATTTGGTCGGAGTTTGCACCAACACACTCTGCGCGGTCCTCGGCGGGGACGAGATCCTGGCCGCGCTCACCGATCACCTCGGCATCGCTCCCGGCGAGACCACCGCAGACGGGCGTATCACTCTCGAGCATGTCGAGTGCAATGCCGCGTGCGACTTCGCGCCGGTGGTCATGATCAACTGGGAATTCTACGACAACCAAACCCCCTTTACCGCAACCGGTCTCGTCGATCACCTTCGTGCTGACACGCCTCCGTCTCCGTCACGTGGCAATCCGACCCTGTGTTCGTTCCGGCAGACGGCGCGGCTGCTCGCCGGCCTTTCGCCGACCGATGCGGAGGCGACCTCATGACAACCGTCGAACTGCCACCGGCAACACCCGAGCCCGCCGAGGCTCCAGTACTGAGCCGGCATTGGTCCGACGGGCATTCGTGGACGCTGTCGAACTATCTGCGCCACAACGGCTATCAAGGCTTGCGCTCCGCTCTCCAACAGGCACCCGACGATGTGATCGAGATGGTTAAAGGATCGGGCCTACGCGGGCGAGGGGGCGCGGGCTTCCCGGTGGGCACCAAGTGGTCCTTCATCCCCCAGGGCTCGGCACCAGGCGCCGACCGCCCGCATTATCTCGTCGTCAACGCCGACGAGTCCGAGCCGGGCACCTGCAAAGACATCCCGCTGATGCTCGCAACACCACACACTCTTGTGGAGGGCGCGATAATCGCCGCCTATGCCATCCGGGCCCGGCACGCCTTCATTTACGTCCGCGGCGAAGTGGCTTCGGTGATAGCTCGGCTACGCACCGCCGTCGCCGAGGCCTATGCCGCGAATCTGTTGGGTACCAATATATTCGGATCAGAATTCGATCTCGACCTCGTCGTACACGCCGGTGCGGGTGCCTACATCTGCGGTGAGGAGACAGCGCTCCTCGATTCCCTCGAAGGTCGGCGTGGCCAGCCCCGGCTGCGCCCGCCGTTCCCCGCCGTCGCCGGCCTCTACGCCAGCCCGACCGTGGTGAACAATGTCGAGTCGATCGCCAGTGTCCCAGCCATCCTGCGCAACGGCGCCGACTGGTTCCGCAAGATGGGAACTGAGAAGTCTCCCGGATTCACGCTCTATTCGCTGTCCGGACATGTCACGCGACCCGGTCAGTATGAGGCGCCCCTGGGGATCACCCTTGCCGAACTATTGGAGCGAGCCGGCGGCATCCGGGCCGGACACACTCTCAAGTTCTGGACGCCGGGTGGATCGTCGACGCCGATCTTCACCGATCAGCATCTCGATGTCCCACTGGACTACGAAGGGGTCGCCGCGGCCGGCTCGATGTTGGGTACCAAGGCGATTCAACTCTTCGACGACACAACCTGTGTCGTGCGGGCGGTACTTCGCTGGACTGAGTTCTACGCCCACGAGTCATGTGGCAAATGCACGCCGTGCCGCGAGGGAACATACTGGCTGGTCCAGTTGCTCCGACGACTCGAATCCGGCGACGGCACACCAGCAGATCTCGACACCCTGGCCGAGGTGACCGGCAATGTTATCGGAAAGTCCTTCTGCGCGTTGGGTGATGGCGCGGGCAGTCCGATTGTCTCGTCGTTGAAGTACTTCCGAGACGAATATCTCGCACATCTCCCCGGTGAGGGGCGCAGCGGTGGCTGCCCATTCGATACGGCACGCTCTACCGCCTACGCAGTTCCAGGAGGGCCGCGATGACCACCGCAGATGCCATACCGGCGGCTCCGCGAGCTCCCGAGGACCTGGTGACCGCGACCATCGACGGTACCCAGATCTCAGTTCCGAAGGGCACGTTGGTGATCCGCGCGGCTGAGCTCGTTGGCGTCGATATCCCGAGATTCTGCGACCACCCGCTTCTCGACCCGGTCGGCGCCTGTCGCCAATGCCTCGTCGAGGTAGAGGGACAACGCAAACCGATGGCATCGTGCACCATCACGGTCACCGACGGCATGGTTGTGCATACCCAACACTCGTCCGCCGACGCCGCGTCGGCGCAACGCGGTGTGATGGAACTGCTGCTAATCAACCATCCACTCGATTGCCCAACCTGCGACAAGGGTGGCGAATGCCCGCTGCAGAATCAAGCGATGTCGTCGGGACGTCCCCAATCGCGTTTCGCCGAAACCAAACGCACCTTCACCAAACCGGTCGCATTGTCATCGGAGGTGCTGCTCGATAGGGAGCGCTGCGTCCTGTGTGCCCGCTGCACCCGATTCTCCGACCAGATCGCGGGCGATCCGCTGATCGCACTTGCCGATCGCGGTGCGCTGCAACAGGTTAGCGCCTATGCGGACGAACCTTTCGAGTCCTACTTCTCTGGCAACACAGTGCAGATCTGCCCGGTCGGCGCACTCACTGGCGCCGCCTACCGATTCCGCGCGCGCCCGTTCGACCTGATTTCCTCGCCGAGCGTGTGTGAACACTGCGCCAGCGGCTGCGCACAACGCACCGACCACCGGCGCGGAAAAGTATTGCGGCGCTTAGCCGGTGACGATCCCGAGGTCAACGAGGAGTGGAACTGCGACAAGGGGCGCTGGGCGTTCGCCTATGCCGCGGGCCCCGACCGAATCACCACTCCGCTGGCGCGTAACCGCAGCGGTGAACTCCGACCGGTGTCGTGGGCCTTCGCGCTCGCCACCGCGGCGCGCGGATTGCAATCAGGTGGCCGGTCCGGAGTCCTGGTAGGTGGCCGGGCCACCGTCGAGGACGCCTACACATATGGAAAGTTCGCGCGAGTCGCGTTGGGCACCAACGATGTCGACTTCCGGGTGCGCGCACACAGCGTCGAGGAATCAGACTTTCTGGCCGCGTATGTCGCGGGCACCGGAATCTCGATGACTTATCACGAACTTCAGCAGGCTCCGGTCGTTGTTCTCGCCGGGTTCGAGGCCGAAGAGGAATCGCCAATGGTGTTCCTACGACTACGCAAGGCGGTACGGCAACACCGTCAGCGGGTGTATTCCATTGCGTCATGGGCAAGTCCCGGCCTGGCGAAACTGTCCGGGACGCTGATCAGCGCCGTCCCAGGTGCCGAAGCGCAGGCGTTCGACACTCAGCGGACCCGGGACCTGCTCACGACGCCGGGAGCAGTTCTCATCGTGGGCGAACGCCTGGCGGCGAGCCCCGGGGCGCTCTACGCCGCGGCGATGGCGTGCGCTGCCAGTGGCGCACGGTTGGTGTGGATACCGCGCCGTGCAGGCGAACGCGGTGCCGCCGATGTGGGCGCCGCACCGATGATTCTGCCCGGTGGCCGACCCGTCGCATCGGATCAGGCTCGCCGCGACATCGGCGCGGTTTGGGGTGTTCGTCCGCCCGACACCCCAGGTCGCCACACCGACGCCATTATCGACGCTGTGCGCCGAAACGACTTGTCAACCTTGGTTATCGGCGGCGTCGAAGCCGATGACCTACCGATACCATCGGCCCTCAC
Source organism: Gordonia sp. CPCC 205333 (assembly GCF_048537885.1). NCBI lineage: Bacteria > Bacillati > Actinomycetota > Actinomycetes > Mycobacteriales > Gordoniaceae > Gordonia > Gordonia sp. CPCC 205333. Next base: position 553,512 of record NZ_JBCLVI010000002.1, read on the forward strand.
CTCAGCATTGGCCTCGGCCGACTTCGTCGTCAGCCTCGAGCAGCGCCATAGCATGGTAACCGAGCGCGCCGATGTGGTACTGCCCGTTGCTTCGGCGGCCGAGAAGGACGGCACCTTCGTCGACTGGGAGGGCCGGCCACGCCCCTTTCGGGCCGCGCTCGACTCAGCCGACGAAACCCTGCCGCTTTCGGACCATCGGGTGCTCAACGCGCTGGCGACCGAGTTGGGCTTCGAGTTGGGTTGCGACACAGGCGTATCCATCCATGCCGAGCTCCATCGGATCGGCAGTTGGCACGGCGAGCGCCAATCAATGCGGCCGGTAGTGCCGCCATCGTGCCCGACGCCCGATCCAGGTCATGCCGTGCTCGCATCCTGGCGAATGCTGCTCGATGCCGGACGTTCTCAAGATGGGGAGCCTCATCTAGCCGGCACAGCTCACCGCGGCGTGGCCCGGCTGAATCCGCACACGGCGGCCGAAATCGGAGTGGCAGAGGGTGATCCGCTGTCGGTGTCAACGCTGCGCGGATCGATCACGCTCCCACTAGTAATCACCAATATGCCTGACCGCGTGGTGTGGATACCGATGAACTCCGCCGGTTCCCGCCTCTACCCGACGCTCGGCGCTGCCCCGGGTAGGACGGTCAGAATCAGTGGTGGTCGGCAATGAGTGACCGCTTCCCCTCCTTATCCGACTTCGGCCACGACACCTGGTGGCTGATTCTGGTCAAATGTATTGCTATTTTCGGCTTTCTGGTCTTGACCACGCTGGCCGCGATTCTCATCGAGCGCAAAGTCATGGCACGGATGCAACAGCGACTCGGGCCGAATCGAGTTGGCCCGCATGGCCTATTGCAAAGCCTGGCAGACGGAATCAAGCTGGCACTCAAGGAGGGCATCACCCCATTCGGCGTCGATAAAGTTGTCTATCTACTCGCGCCGATCATCGCGGTGGTGCCCGCGGTCATGGCTTTCGCGGTGATCCCGATCGGCCCACTGGTGTCCGTCGGCGGGCACCGAACTCCGTTGCAGCTCACCGACTTACCAGTCGGTGTGCTTTATGTTCTGGCGATCACGTCGATCGGGGTCTACGGAATCGTACTGGCGGGGTGGTCATCTGGTTCGACCTATCCGCTGCTTGGCGGCCTACGCTCGACCGCGCAGGTGATTTCCTACGAGATCGCGATGGGACTGTCCTTCGCGGCGGTATTTCTCAACTCCGCTACGATGTCTACCTCGGAAATTGTTGCCGCACAATCGAAACACTGGTACATACTGCTGGTTCTGCCGTCATTCGTCATTTATGCCATCGCGATGGTCGGCGAGACCAATCGTGCGCCCTTCGATCTTCCCGAAGCCGAGGGTGAATTGGTCGGCGGATTTCACACCGAATACTCCTCGCTGAAGTTCGCGATGTTCATGCTCGCCGAATACATCAACATGGTGACCGTATCCGCGCTCGCGACGACGTTGTTCCTCGGCGGTTGGCAGGCGCCCTGGCCGATCAGCATTGCCGACGCCGCGAACACGGGTTGGTGGCCGGTGCTGTGGTTCGTCGCCAAGGTCTGGATCTTCCTATTCGTATTCATCTGGCTGCGAACCACATTGCCACGCCTACGCTATGACCAATTCATGACAATGGGCTGGAAGGTTCTCATCCCGGTCGCGCTCGGTTGGATACTCGTCGTCGCGGTTGTGCGTGAGGTCACCGGTGGCTATCGGGAGTGGATCGGCGTGACGACCCTCGCGGTTGCCGGTATCGCCGTCAGCGCACTGCTCTTCGTCGGCATCTGGCGGCTCATTCGACTGCCTCGATCGGAGATCGCGACTGAACACGACCCCGTTCCGTTCGATCCAGCTGCGGGCGGGTTCCCGGTCCCTCCACTGCCCGGGCAGGTACTTCCCGATACGCCTGTGCCGGAGCGGATCTCCGGCCATACCATCCGAACCCAACTCGCCCTCCGCACATCGAAGGAGAACAGTGATGCCTGATCTTGGGAAGCCGGTCGCAGGTTTCGGCGTGACCTTCTCGACGATGTTCCGCAAACCGGTCACCGAGCAGTACCCCGAACAGAAGGAACCGACTGCGGCGCGTTATCACGGGCGGCATCAGCTCAATCGCTATCCCGACGGACTGGAAAAGTGCATCGGGTGCGAGTTGTGCGCGTGGGCGTGTCCAGCGGATGCGATCTTTGTCGAAGGTGCGGATAACACTGCGGAAGAACGATTTTCACCCGGTGAGCGGTATGGGCGGGTCTACCAGATCAACTACCTGCGCTGCATCGGATGCGGACTGTGCATCGAGGCATGCCCGACCCGCGCGCTGACGATGACCAACGATTACGAGCTCGCCGATACGTCCCGGTCCGGGATGATCTACGAGAAGGACCAACTCCTGGCCCCGATGGAGCCCACGATGACCCCGCCACCGCATGAGATGGCGCCGGGTTCACGACCGGAGAACTACTACCGCGGCGACATCGGGCCGAACGGCCTGCGGAACCGCGACAGCGATGTAGACGGCACATCCTCATGACAGCGCTTCTGGCAGAAGGACTTACCCGGACTTCGGGAGCCGAAGCGGTGCAGTTCTGGATCCTCGGCGTCATCGTTGTCATCGGCGCACTCGGCGTCGTGTTGAGCCCGAAGGCGGTCTATTCAGCGATCTTCCTGGCGATGACGATGATCATCCTCGCCGTCTTCTACGTCGTGCAGGGCGCTTTGTTCCTCGGTGTCGTACAAGTAGTCGTCTATACCGGTGCGGTGATGATGCTGTTCCTGTTCGTGCTTATGTTGATCGGCGTCGATTCGTCGGACTCATTGGTGGAAACCATTCGGGGACAACGGATAATCGCGGGGGGACTGGGCCTGGGATTTGGGGTGCTGCTGATCGCGGGGATCGCGAACGCGTCACTGGCGGTATTCGCCGGTGCGCCTGATTTCAGTCGCGGGGCAGCGCCGGGCGGCGGAAATGAGAACGTCCGGGCGCTCGCCGAGCTGATCTTCGTAAGATATCTGTGGGCATTCGAACTCACTGGCGCACTCCTGATTGCTGCGACACTCGGCGCCATGATTCTCGCCCACCGCCAGCGATTCGGACCACACCGCGGACAGCGTGAATTGTCTATCGAACGATTCCTCAAGGGCACCGATCTCACGCCACTGCCCAGCCCCGGAGTATTCGCACGACACAACGCCGTGGATGTGCCCGCGTTGGAGCCCGACGGCAGCCCATCGGCATTGTCAGTGAACGCAATGCTCAAGGCGCGTGAACTCGGTAGTGGCGAAGATCCTCGCTCCCTGGAGGATTCGCGATGAATCCCGCCAACTATCTGTATCTGTCGGCGCTCCTATTCGCCATTGGCGCGGCCGGGGTATTGTTGCGCCGCAACGCGATTGTCGTCTTCATGTGCGTTGAACTGATGCTCAACGCGGCCAACCTCTCCTTTGTGACCTTCGCCCGGATGCACGGGAGCCTCGACGGTCAGGTGATCGCATTCTTCACGATGGTGGTCGCAGCCGCGGAAGTCGTTGTGGGACTTGCCATCATCATGACCATTTTCCGCACCCGACGGTCTGCCTCCGTCGACGACGCCGACCTATTGAAGCGGTGAGCAGATGAGCGTTGAGCTGTCGAGTCAACTCCTCTGGCTGATTCCCGCGCTCCCCGCCGTGGGCTCGGCTGTCCTGCTACTCACCGGCAGACGAGCTGATCGGTGGGGCCATCTACTCGGCACCGGACTCGCGCTACTATCCGCCATCATCGGGATCGCGTTGTGGATCGGAATGATCGGGCGTCCCGCTACTGATCGGACTGTGCACAGCGATCTATTCAGTTGGGTGCCGGTCGGCGAGCTTCGCGTCGACTTCGGCTTCCAACTGGACCAGCTCGCAATGTGTTTCGTGCTGCTGATCACCGTCGTCGGTTCATTGATCCACGTCTATTCGATCGGCTATATGGCCGACGATCCCGACCGACGGCGCTTCTTCGCCTATCTCAACTTGTTTGTGGCCGCGATGCTCGTTCTGGTGCTTTCGGACAACTACCTCGGCCTATACCTCGGTTGGGAGGGAGTCGGCGTAGCGTCCTATCTGCTCATCGGCTTCTGGCAGTACAAGCCAACGGCCGCAACGGCTGCCAAGAAGGCATTCGTGGTCAACCGAGTCGGCGACATGGGACTCGCTATCGCATTGATGATCCTCTTCGCGACATTCGGGTCGGTGACCTTCAGTGAAGTATTCAGTATGGCCGGCGACGCCGGACAAGCGACGCTGACAGCACTCGGGTTCATGTTCCTCCTCGCGGCCTGCGGCAAATCCGCACAGGTTCCCCTGCAATCATGGCTCGGTGACGCGATGGAGGGACCGACACCGGTATCGGCACTCATCCACGCCGCCACCATGGTCACCGCGGGCGTGTACCTAATCACAAGGTCCGGTCCCATCTTCGATCTCGCACCGCATGCGCGAACGGGTGTGGTCGTGGTCGGTGCGGTGACTCTGTTGTTCGGCGCGATAATCGGCTGCGCGAAGGACGACATCAAGAAGGCTCTGGCGGCATCAACGATGAGCCAGATCGGGTATATGGTGCTGGCCGCCGGACTCGGTCCCGCTGGATACGCATTCGCGATCATGCATCTGCTGACCCACGGCTTCTTCAAAGCGGGCCTCTTCCTCGGCGCGGGTTCGGTCATGCACGCTATGAACGACGAGACCGACATGCGGCGGCTCGGCGGCTTACGCACCGTCATGCCAATAACTTTCGCGACCTTCGGCGTCGGCTATCTCGCCATCATCGGAGTGCCGCCATTTGCGGGCTTCTATTCCAAGGACCACATCATCGAGGCCGCCTTCGCCGCTGGCGGGGCACGGGGCTGGCTGCTGGGCCTGGCCGCTCTCCTTGGCGCCGGGATCACCGCGTTCTATATGACGCGAGTGATGTTGATGACCTTCTTCGGTAAGCGACGCTGGGATCACCGAGCTCGCCCGCATGAGTCTGGCTCGACAATGATCGGACCGATGATCCTGATTGCCATCGGATCGCTCGCGTCGGGTGGCCTACTCGCGATCGGTGGGACTCTTCAGGATTGGCTAGCCCCGGTAGTCGGCGAGACTCACGAACACGCGCCGCCGATACCCACGTGGTCGCTCACCGCCATCATCCTGGTGACCGTTGCCCTGGGTGTCGCGATCGCGTGGCGTCAATATGGTCAAACCCCGATACCGGTACGCGCACCAATCGAAGTGTCGATGCTGACCGTCGCCGCACGAGCGGATCTCTATGGAGACGCCGTCAATGAGCGGCTTCTGATGCGGCCGGGCCAGGAGCTAACCGCCGGATTGCTCGCCGTGGAGGACAACGGGCTCGACGGGGTCGGGCGCGGTATTGGAGCAGCGGTCAACTCGGCGTCGACGTGGATTCGACGGTGGCAGAACGGCTTTGTGCGTTCATATGCGATGTCGATGCTGGCGGGCACCGTTGCGATGATCGCCCTGATCATGGCGGTGAACATCCTATGAGTCTTACTATTCTGTGGCTGCTGCCCGCGATTGCCTCGGTAGCGTTGATGCTCCTGCCGGCTCGCGCCACACGGGCGGCCAAATATCTCGGTATGGCAACCTCGCTCGTCGTACTTACCTGGGCGGTCTTCCTCGCGGTTGCCTTCTCCCCCAGCGGTGCCCGATTTCAGTTCACCGAGGATCTGAGCTGGATCCCGGCTTTCGGAGCTAGATACTCGCTGGGCCTGGACGGTATCGGGCTGGTGCTCGTACTGCTCACCGTCGTATTGATGCCGCTGCTCCTGTTGGCCGGGTGGCGAGATGCCGACGCCAACGAAGGTCGCGGTGGGCATACCTACGTCGCGCTGATGCTGGCCGTCGAGGCGATGGTGTTGATGAGTTTCGTCGCCACCGACATACTGCTGTTTTACATCTTCTTCGAAGCCATGTTGATACCGATGTACTTCCTGATCGGCGGCTTCGGCGGTAGTGACGGCGCCAGGACACCCGCTGCGGTGAAGTTCTTGTTGTACAACCTTTTTGGCGGACTGATCATGCTGACAGCGGTGATCGGACTGTATGTGGTGACCATTCGTTCCGGCCTCGGTGTCGATGGCCACGGCACCTTTAGTTTCGAAGTGATCAGCGAGGCATCGGCCAATGGTCGGCTCGAAGCCTCGTCTGGCGTGCTCAATCTTATCTTCCTCGGGTTCATATTCGCTTTCGCGGTGAAGGCACCGCTATGGCCGTTGCACTCGTGGCTGCCTGACGCCGCAGTCTCCGCGACGCCCGCATCAGCGGTGTTGATGATGGCCGTTATGGACAAGGTCGGCACGTTCGCGATGCTCCGCTTCTGCATCGGCCTGTTTCCCGACGCCTCAACGACTTTCGCGCCTGTCATGTCCGGACTGGCGGTGGTCAGTATCGTCTACGGCGCCGTACTGGCCATCGGCCAGACCGATGTCATGCGGTTGATCTCGTACACTTCGATATCTCATTTCGGCTTTATAGTTCTGGGCATCTTCGCACTCACCAGTCAAGGACAGTCGGGCTCGACGCTCTATATGGTGAATCACGGAATCTCCACCGCCGCACTATTTCTCATCGCCGGATTCTTGGTTTCGCAGCGTGGCAGTCGACTCATCGCGGACTACGGCGGTGTCCAGAAGGTCGCGCCGGTTCTCGCCGGGACCTTCCTGATCGCCGGCCTGGCCACCCTGTCACTTCCGGGTCTCGCACCGTTCATCAGCGAATTTCTGGTACTGATAGGCACTTTCACCCGATATCCCGTCGCCGCGATCCTCGCGTCGAGCGCATTGGTTCTGTCGGCGATCTACATTCTGTGGACTTATCAACGGATGATGGGCGGTCCGGCGCCTTCGAAATCGATCGATGACGGCGCACCGCCGATCCGCGATCTCGGCTGGCGTGAGCGAGTCGTCGTTGCGCCACTGATTCTGGCCCTGCTGGCATTGGGATTCTTTCCCCGGCTAGTGCTGGACTTCGTCAATCCCGCTGTGTCCCATACATTGACGTCGGTGCACCAGACCGACCCAGCACCAAGTGTGGCAGGAGAACGATGACTTCATCCTCGATTACCACCCTCGCAATGGATTCACAGAGTATCGATTTCTTTCGGCTATCACCGATGCTGATCGTATTTGGCGTCGCAGTGACCAGTGTCCTCGTCGAGGCGTTCGTCGCTCGAGCTCTCCGGTACCGACTCCAACTGTGGCTATCCCTGGCGGGTTTGGCAGCGGGGTTCGTGGCGTTGGTCGCCGTCGCACGAGTACATGCGAACTCCACCGAGGTCGGCCGGGCCGCGATGTCGGGTGCGGTCATCATCGACGGTCCAACGCTATTCCTCCAAGGCACAATTCTTCTGATATCGCTTGCCGCGGTGAGCTTTATGGGCGAGCGGCGACTCGATCGAGTGTGGGCACCGGTCGAGGTACAGAGCGCGGCCGCGACGCGCACACTGTTGCCAACATCGAGCGGCGACGCCGAACTGCCCGCCGATGCGTTCACACCCTCGGCAGCAACCGTGCCCGGATCAGCCGATGAGCTGGTGTCAGCTCGCGCCGGCGCCATCACCACCGAGGTCTTTCCGCTCACGCTCCTGGCGGTAGGTGGGATGTTGCTGTTCCCTGCCTGCGGCGATCTGCTTACCATGTTCATCGCGCTGGAAGTGTTCTCGCTGCCGCTGTATCTGATGTGCGGTATCGCTCGACGCCGACGGCTACTCTCACAAGAGGCCGCACTCAAATACTTTCTCCTAGGAGCATTTTCGTCGGCAATCTTCCTATTCGGTGCGTCATTCGCTTATGGCGCAACGGGTTCCCTATCGCTCGGCGCGATTGGTGCGGCGGTCACGGCCCAGTCAGATGTCACGCTCGCACTGATCGCGGTTGCGCTGCTGGGTGTCGGCCTACTGTTCAAAGTTGGTGCGGTGCCATTCGGATCATGGGTGCCGGACGTGTACCAAGGAGCGCCCACGCCTGTTACAGCGTTCATGGCATCGGCAACCAAGGTGGCAGCCTTCGGCGCACTACTGCGCGTGCTCTACATCGGATTCCCTGCACTGCAAGACAAATGGGAACCGGCGTTGTGGACCGTGGCGATCGCCACCATGGTTGTCGCCACATTGATGGCAGTGACCCAGAGCGACATCAAGCGCATGTTCGCTTATTCGTCGGTCAGTCATGTGGGATTCATCCTGGTCGGCGTTGTCGCGCTGAGTCGATCCGGCCTAGCCGCGACTCTCTTTTATGTAGCGGCATACGCGCTTTCCGCATTCGGGGCTTTCGCGATCATCTCTGTCGTACGCGACTCGACCGGCCGGGAGGCTACCGATCTTTCCGCCTGGGCCGGGATCGGAAGACGCAATCCGCTTGTCGGATCGATGCTTTCACTCTTCTTGCTAGCCTTTGCCGGCATCCCGCTGACGAGTGGCTTCATCGCGAAGTTCGCCGTCTTTGGAGCTGCCGGCGGTGCCGGCGGCTGGGCGTTGGTCATGGTCGGAGTGATATGCAGCGCCATCGCCGCCTATTTCTATGTGCGGGCAATCGTGGCGATGTTCTTCACCGAGCCGACGGCCGAGTCACCGGATATCGTGAAACCCAGTCCGTTGACGACGGTTCCGATCGCGTTATGCGCGGCTGGCACCGTTGTGCTCGGCATCTTCCCGCAGCCGCTACTGGACCTGGCGAACTCGGCGGCAGTGTTTCTGCCATAGTTGGAAACGCAGTGGGTCAGCACATCTGAGTCACGCGCCATTGACACTGACGTCAACGTCAATGCATGCTGGACGCCATGCCGATCAGCGAGTCGCAGCAGCGCGCCCGGTCGGCGCGGAATTTCGAGGACAATCCGCGTCGACAACACATCATCGACGCCGCCGCCGACTGCTTTGCCGAGCTTGGCTTCCACGGCGCGACGGTCGAAGTCATCGCCGCACGAGCGCAGGTGTCCCGGCCGACCGTCTATGCCTATTTCTCTTCCCGTGAGGAAGTGTTTCGCGGAGTAACCGACCACGTCTGCGAGCGTTTTCTGCAGGCCCAACATGTCGAGGGTAAGCGGACAACGGCAGGATATCCCGGCGGGGAGGACCTGCGTCATATCCTGGCGATCACAACCAACGCCTTCATCGAAGCAGTCTACGAGTTCGGCGGTTTACTCGCGGTGATCGAGCAACGAGCACAAGTCGACCCCGACGTCGCCGAGAAGTGGAAGTCGGTGCGCACACGCCTCGTCAAGCGATACGCACGTTTCGTCGAACAGATCGCGCAAACGCATGGAATACAGCTCTGCGCCCCACCCGCAGCGATTGCCGAGTTGCTCTCCGACGCGCAGCTGGTCGGCGCGCGACGATTGACCGCTGCCTCGAAACACCAACGTGCACAGTATATCTCGACCATGATCGCAATGTCGGAAAGGCTCATTGGTCTCCCCCGAGCAACAGAGGACGCACATGCCTGAAGATCCAACTCTGCTCATCGCCAATCGCGGTGAGATCGCGCTGCGCATCATCCGCACCGCCACCGAACTCGGGATTCCCACAGTCGCGGTCTATGCGCAGGACGATTCCGAAAGCCCGCACGTTCGCGAAGCCGACATCGCCGTGGCGTTGGCCGAAAACGGGCCGGCGGCGTACCTCGACCAAGATGCACTGCTGTCGGCGGCCAGCCAGACCGGGGCGACTGCGATACACCCCGGGTACGGATTCCTTTCGGAGAACGCGGATTTCGCGCAGCGCTGCTCTGAGGCCGGGGTAATCTTCGTCGGGCCCTCCCCGGAAGTACTCCAGAAGTTCGGCAACAAGGCCCTTGCTCGCGACGCTGCCCAATCCGCCGGGGTGCCGGTCCTCGCCGCAACCAACGCCGGGGCGACCCTGGAGGAGGTCCACGCCTTCTTCGCCGACATTGACGGTGCGATCATGATCAAAGCTGTCTCCGGCGGCGGTGGACGCGGCATGCGGGAGGTCTCGGACGCAGCAGAAGTCGATGATGCCTACCGAGCGAGCGCCGCGGAAGCAGAACTCGGCTTCTCCGATTCCCAACTCTTCGCCGAACAGTTGTGCGGGAAAGCGCGACATATCGAAGTTCAGGTGATCGCCGCTGCCGATGGAGACGGCGGCACCACCGCGCTCGCGGTGGGCGACAGAGACTGCAGCATACAGCGACGTCATCAAAAGCTGATCGAAGTGGCTCCCGCCCAACAGCTTTCGAATGAGCTGCGCCTTAGGCTGCATTCGGCTGCGGTCCAGCTGTGCGCGACAGTCGGGTATCGCGGGTTGGCCACCGCCGAATTTCTCGTCACCGGAAATGATTTCGTGTTTCTCGAGGTGAACCCGCGTATTCAGGTGGAGCACACCATCACCGAGGAGGTCACCGGTATTGACCTCGTCGCGACACAACTGGCAATCGCTCAAGGTGTCACTTTCGGCGCCTTGGCTCTGCCTACAGGCGTGTCGTCCCGAAACTTCGATGCCGGCACCGGTACCCCAGCCTCCGCAGCCGGCATCGCCATTCAGGTGCGGATAAACATGGAGACGATCACTGCTGACGGCCAGACCTTGCCATCCGCGGGAACGCTGACCGAGTTCGCGCCACCGTCGGGGCCGGGGGTGCGAGTGGATACCTACGGGCGGTCGGGATTGACGGTCAGTCCGCGATACGACTCACTACTCGCCAAGGTGATCACCCATACCCGCCTCGATGACTTCGGCGCCGCGGTGCGCAAAGCCAGCGCCGCGGTAAGCAGTCTCACCGTCACCGGCGTACCGACAAATATCTCACTGCAACAGAAAATACTGTGCCACAATGATTTTCGCGCGGGTCAGGTAGATACCAACTGGCTCGATTCGCGACTGGTCGACTTCGCCGAGCAGCCCGCGTCCTCAACGTCACTATCCGACGACACGGTCATTCGGGCCACCATGACAGGGATCGTCGTCGAGATCGCCGAGCCGTCCCAACGGATAGCTCCGGGCGCTCAAGCCGCCGTTCTAGAGGCGATGAAGATGCAACACGTGGTGACCAGTGACGTCGGAGTCCTCGTGGAGCGCGTTCTGGTGACACCGGGGCAAGCGGTGAATCCCGGCGACCCGCTACTCGCCGTCGCTGGCGATGACCTCGCGGCACCCGGCGACACAGTAGCCGAATCGACGGTCGGCGAACGCGCTGATCTCACCGAGATCCTTGCGCGACACGCGGTGACCCTCGACGAATCGCGGCAAGAGGCTGTTGCGAAACGGCATGCCAGGCAACGCCGGACCGCACGCGAAAATATCGCCGACCTGGTCGACGAAGGTAGCTTCATCGAGTATGGCGCGTTAGCCATTGCGGCACAGCGGAGTCGGCGCAGTGAACAGGACCTGATCGAGAACACTCCGGCCGACGGACTCGTAGGCGGCACCGCAACAATCGGCGCTGAACGCTTCCCGTTTGCCGACGTCATCGTCATCTCCTACGACTACACGGTATTGGCCGGCACCCAGGGGATGCGCAATCATGCGAAAACCGACCGCCTATTGGAATTGGCTGCGCGCAAACAGGTTCCGTTGATTCTCTTCGCCGAAGGCGGTGGCGGTAGGCCGGGCGACACGGATTGGTCCGGCAACGCGCTGGACGTGCCGACCTTCCGTGCCATCGCAGCGCTCAACGGAAAGGTGCCGACGGTGTCGGTGGTGTCAGGCCGATGTTTCGCCGGCAACGCCGCCCTCGCCGGGGCGTGCGATGTGTTGATCGCGACGCCGGACGCCAATATCGGCATGGGCGGTCCGGCCATGATCTCCGGTGGGGGTCTGGGTATATACCGACCGGAGGACATCGGTCCCATCGATATCCAACGTCGGAACGGCGTCGTCGATCTGGTGGCCTCCGACGAAGCGCATGCCGTCGCCTTGGCCAAGCAATATCTGAGCTATTTCCAGGGCTCGCTCAATGAATGGGAGGCCCCCGATCCCGAACTCGCGCGCAACGTCGTGCCGGAGAATCGCCTGCGCGCCTATGATGTTCGGAATGCTGTTGCCGCAATCGCCGATGTAGGTTCGGTGTTGGAGTTGCGCCCCGACTACGGCGTCGGCATTGTGACGGCGCTGGTGCGGGTGGAAGGTGTCGCCTACGGATTGGTGGCCAACAGCAGCCACCACCTCGGCGGTGCGATTGACGCCGAAGCATCGGACAAGGCTTCCGATTTCGTCACGCTCTGCGAGACGCACCAAATTCCATTGGTAATGCTCTGCGACACACCGGGTTTCATGGTTGGCCCCAAATCCGAAGAGGACGCGACAGTGCGACGCTTTGGACGTATGTTCATTGCCGGCGCGCGACTGACCGTCCCGTTCGGTGCGATCATTCTCCGCAAGGCTTACGGTCTCGGTGCGATGGCGATGACCGGCGGCTCATTTCATGCGCCGGAATTCACCGTCGCTTGGCCGACCGGCGAAATCGGACCAATGGGCCTGGAAGGCGCGGTGCGGCTGGGCTTTCGGAAAGAACTCGACGCCATCGAAGACTCAGTTGAGCGCGACAGGGTCTTCAACGACATACTCGCTGCCGCCTATCAGCAAGGCAAGGCGCTGACGGCCGCGACAGCATTCGAGTTGGACGACGTGATTGATCCGGCCGACTCACGCCGCTGGATCAAAAGTCTGTCGGCCAGGCACGCGGGAATTGGAAAAGCCCTCCGCCTGAATTAACAGGCAGAGGGCTTCTGCGGTGGCGGGGGGATTTGAACCCTAACCGATAGTACGGTCAGACCCTTGAAACGCCGTCTACCTGCTGAAATACATCAGAGCTATTCACGCCAGATCACCCGGTTTCGTGGACAAGTGTGGGCAAAGTGTGGGCACAGCATCCGGGGGAACCACCGTCAACCTTGCACAGGTATCTGCGCTACGCATTCGGTTCGTAGTTCCAAAGGTCAAGCCCCTTCCACCCCGGAGGGAAACCCATGACCGACTCATTTACCACACCATCGTGAAGCGGGAGTTTGCTGACAACTGTCTTGAAGGAGCGAGGCCAATTACTCTCCGGTTTGGCAAGTGTCACGATATGCGCGTTCAATGCCGCCGCTGTGTATATACGCTTCCTTGCGTCGTCGCCCAACTCCGACAAGTGTGTCAGCGTAACGGGGACCTGATGTTCGTGCACCGCTGGGATTCCGTATACCGCGATCCGGTTCCATATCCGGTCATGGTGCGCGCAGTGATTCCGTACGTTGTTTAGCCGAATCAGCCACTTGTGCAGCACATTATGACCCTTCACTCCGAAGTGGTCTGAGATACGCCGCTTGTCCTGCTTGTCGAGCATTCCATACAGCCGGACTAGTTGACCGAATTCCAAAATCTCAACCGCTACCCAGATCGGTAATCGGCCGTCGTATTTTTCGCGAAAATGGCGAATAAAGTCTTCGTTCTGCGATTCGGATGTGCGGCGCTCATACCGTTCGATCCAGTCAGTATGTGCATCGTTGTCGCGAGCGCCCCGGACCTCCGCGCACTCATTTTCATCTAAGTGGACCCGTTGTAGATGTCCGAACTTCTCACGTTTTCCAAGAACGTAAGCAACTTGAACGCGGAGCGCCACCTCAACGATCTCTAAGGCTACGAGAATCTGCGCGCGCAGTTTGCTATCGAAATCGCACAGCGCTACAACCTGCTCGAAGGTCGCGCCTTCGATAAACTCATCAGCTCGTCTTCCCGGATAGCCTGAATCAAAACGCCGGAATGGGTACGAATATGCCGATAGCCTGTAGTACCCGATTCGTTTCAGCGCTCGAACTGCCGCCCGATCGTCATCACACCCCAATCCGCGTGACTTCATGAGTTCAATCTGCTCGTTGAAGTTGCGGTGAGCCTTGTTGTATTCCGCCATCGACGCAACTGCTCCCAAAAGAAAACCGACCCTTGTTAGCCGGTGACACGCAGTCGGTGACTAACAGAGGGGCCGGGGTTGATGAAGAAAATTTACCTCGCCATGGCTGCCACCGTCAAAACTGGATCGGAGGCCGCATTAGCCATTTATAGGACCCCTAGAGGTTTCCGAAGTCCGCATGGTCTCACGAACCCTACGCGAGCCGCATTCGGCCACCAGTGGCCAAAACAGGGCCACCTAGCGGTACCGGTTAGTCGAACGCCGAAATCAAGTTATCCCCAGGACATCACAGTTTGGTAACAACTGACGACTGAGCTTGTGGATAACTCCCCTCCCGACGCGCATGTCAGGATGCGGCAGCTTCTAGTCATCAACGCGTGTGACATCGCTCGCCAAATTGATCTCCCATTCGACCTTGTGCGCGTCGAGGAACCGCACAATCGGCGCCCACTGATGCCGAGTCCAGTCTTCCCCGAAGAACGGGAACAGTTCGCGGTCGCAACCGCCGTCGATGCGATCGATGACCTTGATCGCCCGCGACATGTACGGGTTCGGTTGCCACTGCACCACGGTTTCAACACCGTCGACTACCGCCGTAATTGAGTGGATGTGGACATCGAAGATTGGCTCGTTGCTCGCATTCGACACTTTGATGCGCCCGCGTCCGCCAGCGCCCTGGCTTCCATGTATCCGGATTTTCTTCGCCTGACTGTCGTCGGCGCGTTGCCGATCGACTTCGAAACCGGCCGCGATTCGTTCCTGTGCTGCGGCAACCCGCTGAGCAGATTCCCTGCTCTCACGCGCATCCGTGGCAGCGGACGCAGCTGCCTGCTGTGCATCTCGTCGCTGCCGGAACGCGATCCAGGCCGACCATGCCGCAATCAGCATCGAACCGATCGTCACCACTAGGCCAGCGGTCTCCATGCAGGAATTATGCAACACTTCCGCCTCACGCCTCTCGTCCTAGATGTCAAGACGTCAACAAGCACTCAGAATCCGAGCGCGCGTGCGTGCGATCGATGAAACCTGACTCGCGCGAGCAATCTGGCGACTACCGTTCCGACCATGCGCCGAGTCGTGTCTGTACTGTGCGTATCCGCAGTCGCCCTGTCAGCAGCCTGCACGAGCACTGCTCAACGGACTGTAACTACAACCACTGTGACTGCACCGCATGGTTCCCCGTCGCCACAATCGACAACCACCATGCGGACAGATCAGGACGCCACCGAAATACCCCCGTACGTGACGAGCCGCGGCATACCCAAGAGTTCCAAGGCATCCGACGGCTCTGCTGCCGACATCACTTTCCAGAGCATCTGGTGGAAACCTGAAAACTGCGGCGGGAGCTGGGGATGCGCAGTTGTTGAACTAACAGTCACTGGCCGCTCCGCGACGCCGTTCGCTTACAACGATTCGTTTGTCACTGTCGGGTATGGCGGCGGCTCCAAGCCCTGGACGGAACCCGAGGATTCGAACACTGTCGGCGGCAGCACGAACTTGAACTACTCCTCGATCGGCAAGGTGCCACCCCTCCGACTCGGCGAGGTGCGACAAGGACAGACAATTCACGGCTACGTCGGCTTCGGGCTCAACGGCCTTGAACGCGGCACCGACCTTTACATCAAGGTCACGGACCCCGCAGATCCGGAGAACACCGAAGCTGGCTGGCACACTGTTCTCGATTGATTCCGCGTCGCCTCTATCGGTACTCGATCGTGGCTATCGAGACTTGTATGGTGTCAGGTACGTCGTCCGTATTGAGTGATTCGATCTGGTCTTCCGGAAAGTTCACGACGGTCAACACTGGCAGCATCGCCAGATTCACGATGTGAGCTTTTGCGCCGTCCTGTATCGCAAGCACGATGGATTCTCGCTGCCTAATTACTGTCTGCAGTACAGGTACGACGTCGGCGGGCGGTTCTGGGAACAGTATCTGGAAGTCGAGCGAAGGCGCTGAAACAAGGGTCGGCATGCCCTTGATTGTCACCTACCTTGTCGTGCGTACGGGCGGAACTGACAGAAACTACCTATGACGGCTCTAGTTCGTCGTCGGTGGTGAGTCGAAACCGTTGGTGCGGTAGGCAGCCGTCGCTGCGGAGTCGATCGGCTACGACGTCGGGTAGCTCCCACATATGGGCGGTAACTTGCTTGCCGGATGCGAGTGCCGCGACCATGGGATGCTGCTGCCCGGTGAGTCGCTCATGCAGGTTGGCGGTCAATTGAAGGGCTTCATCGTTGAGCCAGGCATCGCGTATCCAGACTCCCGCGGGGCGCCGATCGGTGCGTCTCATGATGCGTTCCAGCGAGCGTGAGCGGCTTTCTGGTGCTGCCACGACCGGACCACCGGCGAGGCGGGCCGCAACGACGCCGCCCACGTCGACACCTGTTTTTCCAGCAGTCGGATCTCGGCTGAGAGTTCACTGACCCGACGCGTTGATACTTCAGCTTTGTCCATCTCCACAGCCAGCAACTCGCGCAGGGCGGCGACTCGATCGGCTTCGGATTCGATCAAGGTGAGCAGGTGTTCTTCGGCTTCATCGAATTCGTATCCGGGGTCTAATAGGCCGCGCAGGGACTCAATCAGGGCCTTGCCGGGCGTCTTTCGGGGTGTCATATTCGCCTCCTAGCTGCTCTGATGGGGTTTACCTGTGGGGCTGGGGGTTATGCGTGCGCTCGGTCCGAGGCGCTATGCATAGCGTGCTTGGGTTTGGGGGCGTTCGGGTTACCCCCCACCGTCGGGTTGTAGTCCGGGGTGGGGTTGGGTGGGTAGTCGGCGGCGGGCTGCTCGGGCTCGGTTGCGTGCTGCGGTTTCGCGGTTGGTCTTGGCCTTGTGGCATGGCTCGCAGAGGGTTTGGAGTGCGTTGAGGTCGTCGGTGCCGTCTGCGCGCCATGTGTTGGTGTGCAGGTGGTCGACTTGGAGTCCGACGCCGTTGGGGCTGTGGTGGCCGCAGTGCTGGCAGGTGTTGTTGTCGAGTGCGATGCGGTTGGCGCGTGTACGACGCCAGCCGGGCGTCGAGGTTCGTGGATCTCCGGTCCATGCCACGGTGTCGTCCTCCTGTGTGCTGGGCCGAGCGCGCGGACTGCACCGGCCGCTCGCTCGGCCCTGCGGTGGGCTCACCTCCTGGGTGAGCCGGGTCTAGGTCCACTCGCGCGGGTAGTCGTTGGGGCCACGCGAGTAGTCGGTTGGTGTGGTGATGGTGTGGTCGGCATTGAAGGTGATCGGTTCACCGCAGGCGGTGCGGACCAACCTCGCGGCATCGGGTTGCTGCTTGGCGTCGGGTGTCCACCACTGTGGGTAGTCGGTGTTGCTCACGAGTGCGTCGCGTCGTAGTGGTGTTGAGCGCTGGCGGTTCGGTCGGCGATAGCAGCGGCCATGGTCACGCGGGCGGCCCTGGCGCTGTTGAACTGAATTCCTGCTACTGAGGTGAGTCGTAACCAAAGCCCCGCGCGCTCAGTTGCATACCGGGATCGGTCGGCTAACACGCGGACAAGTTCGTCGTGCCGGCCGAGTGCGTCATCGGCGAGGAAGAACGCAGCGACGGCGTAGGCACGGGGCCGGGAGTCGAAGTGGATTGGGTTGCCTAGCGGTACCGCGCCAAACTCGACGAGGTCGGCAACCATGCTCAGGATCTGGTCGAGTGCTGCGCGGTGCACTGGTAGGGCTTGCCAGGCGTCGAGATGTTCTGATGTGCCAGTGTCGAGTACCTGATCGGCGGTGGTCTCTGGTCCGATATCCAGTTCCCGGGCAGCGCGCAAAGCTTCCCAATGTTCGGCCCAGATCGGAGCTATCAGCTCGGTCACTTCCTGTGCTGCAGTGCCGTCGCGGAATACCGTGTTCCAGCGGCGCAGTAGTCCGGCGGTGGCCTCGGCTTTGACGCTGCCGACGTCGAGTTGGTGTTGCGCGGCTGAGGTGATCAGCTTCTCTGCGTTGGCTGCGGTCAATTGTCCGCCGTCAGCGAGGTCGCCGAGGGTGGCTGGTGTCTCGACGGTGACAGCATCAACCGCGATCAGGGCCTGGCAAATCGCGTCGAGGGTCTTCGGGCGGGTGCCGGTCAGACGCTCGACCGTGGTGATAAATGCGTGTGCGTCAGCGACTCTCATCTACTTGCCTGCCTTGTGGGTAGCGACATCCCAATTGCCGGGATACTCGGTCGGTGCTGGGGTGCCTTCGGTTGCCGGCTCGGCGCCGCGTGCCTTCTCGACCGCTGCGATGAGCCCTTGGTAGGCGTCGTCGGGCAGTCCGGCGAGGTAGCGTTCGACGCCAGCCATCAGCTCGCCGAGCGGATCGTGTTTTGTTGGGGGTTGGGATTCAGCCATTGCGGCCTCCTATGGTTTCGATGGCGCGTCGCGGGAACATCCACTGGCGTCCGGTCTTTCGACCTTCGAGGTCGGCGGCGATTCTGCGTATATGCCTTGGGCTCAGTCCGAGGATTCGAGCAGCGTCGCTGGAGTCGATCATGTCGAATTCTGTTGTGGTGCTGTCGGTTTGGTGTCCGGCAGCGGACATAGCTAGTTTCATGTGCAGTTCATCGAAACCTGCGGGCAGTGGTTGCCCTGCATATCGTGCGCGTGCCCGCAGTGAGCCGAGCAGGCCAGCGAGTAGTCGTGTCTCACCCGCTGACAGCTCAGTCATTTCAGCTTGCCTTTCTCGAACTTCTTGTACGCGTGGGGATTTGCCCGGCGAGTACTGCGTCGGTAACGGGTTGGGTTGCTGCGTACTCACAGCACGCGGCAAGCGCAGGGCACTGGTAACAAAGTCGTTGGGCCACTGCATGTCGGTGTGCGACCGACGTGCGCGGTTCGTGGACCTCGGCCGGGTCAAACGCCTGGGGTAGCTCAATACAGCGGGCCCCCGGTAGTGACGGGGTATCTCGTAGCACCATCGTCAGCAGCGATAGGGCGCCGTCGTCGTAAGCGGTCGTGGAGTTCCTCGGTCGTCCCATCGGATTAGGCGCTCTCTTCGCCGTGCCGAGGCAGCGCTCCACCGATCGGTTGTTGGCGTTCGGCGTTCGCGATATCCCGTCGCAGGGCCGCCATCGCTCCCCGATATTGCGGTTGTCGCCAGTCGTCGGGACCGCGTACTTCGGGCTTGATAGTGGTCCACGTCATCACCCCGCCGCTGCCGTCGTCGCAGTCGTCGCACAGCGTGCCGCTGACAGTCTTGGGGAGATCGACGTAGCAGTTCTCACAGCGCTTGGGCATGGTGATCACGGAGCCTTTCGAGGGTGCGGCCCGTTTCTGCGCGGCGACGCATTTTGTTTTCGATGTGTGGAAGCCGTCGGCGAGATCGTCGGCATAAATCAGTGGATCGTCGCAGTGCGGACAGCCAGTAGGGACACTGTTCTGAGTCGTGTCCACACTGGGATTTTCGCCAGTGTGGACATCAGTAACGGCACTGTGTTTTGCCTGCTCATCGCCAGTGTGGACAAGTGTGGACACGGTTTGAGTGACAGGGGGGTCATTGGTGTCCTCACTGTCCACACTCACGACCTCCCCGTCGACGATTGTGGCGAGGCTCCAGAAGACCTTTCGCGGGAAACCCTTCTGGGTCTTCACGACGTTGATCGCAGCGGCCGCACGTTGGATTGTCTTCACACCGACACCGAGCGCCTTAGCCCCATCACGTTTTGCCACAGTGCTATCGACCTCGGGTTCGCCACCGCGGGATTTCTCGGTGAGATAGTCCTCCAACCAAATCTCGGACTCCTTGCGATCGTCACCGTCATCGTCAGGCGACGCAGACCGTCGAGCCTCATCGACGTTTGTGTCAACGTCACCGGTGAACACCACCCGGCCGACCTCGTCGATGCCGTGCTCGGGCAGCGACACCGACTCAAACCGGTAGCCGATCGAACGCGGCGATGGTGAGAGATTGCCCTTCACATCGGAGATGACGCCCTCGGTCTCCTCGTCGTTGCGGTGGAACGCCAACACCTGCCGGGGAACATCCGTCCACTCACTCGCGCCCTTCACCGCGTCGCGGGCCTTACGCTCACCGTCCTTACCCAGATGCGCGATACCGAGCACCACCGCATTCAGTCGGCCCGCCATCCGCTGAATCGGCTCCAGGAACGCCCGGACATCGTCACCGGAGTTGGCGCTCATCCGGGACGGCTTGAACGATGTGAGGGCATCGAAGACGATAAAGCGGCAGCCCATCTCAACGAGATCAGCTTCGAGTCGATCGAGGTCGCGCGGCAGTTGCAATGTCGCCTCGCTGATGTCGCCGTCCTCCATCTGCACGCCGACGTCGAGGAACCGAATCAGATCGACATTCGCGCCTGCGGCCAACATCTTCGGCACGATGTGCATCGAACGGTCTTCCTCCGAGTGCAACCAGACGACGAGTTCGCCGCGACGTGTGGCCTCAGCCGCCCATGCCGCGCACGTTGTTGACTTGCCTGAGTTGCCACGGCCGACCGGCAGAGTCAGGACACCTTTCGGAATGAGGTGTTTCTCCCACCATTCAACGCGCACAGGTTGGATTTCTGCACCTGTAGTCCAGGTGAATATGCGTCCATCGCTCATTACGAGACCTGCTTCCGTTCGATATATGCGCCGCTCTTAGCCGCATCGGCCCGGTCACGCAGATGCCGCGACACCAACGTCCAATCCCTCTCAGCCGCAACAGCTTTCGATGAAGCAATCATGATTTCCTGCGACTCATCGACATGGAGAGTCCACAACAGCGCGGCCCGGTACACAGCACCGACGAATAGCGGATCACCGGCAGGTAGTTCAAGCCACGTGTGGCTGCCGATCATAGGCGGAATCCCGTGTTGTTCGAGACGTTCGAGCGTGGATGCGATGCGGTCGAGCGTCGCGCGGAAAGAGACTTCACGAGATTGAATATCTGGGGGTTCAAAGTTCGATTCTGTTGCCATTCAGCATCTTTCGGGTCTTTGGTGAAGGGGGGCAAGCCGACTGCTGGGTACGGCCGACCTGCCCCGAAATGATCAATCTGATTGCGCCGCAAGAGTCTTCGACGTCGCCACGAGGTAGAGACCACGGCGTGGCGTATCGACGGCCTCAGCGGCGGCGCGGTTTGCGGTTCGTTGGACCACCGCGCCAAGCAGCAAGTTCAGCGCGGAGAGCTCGCGGGCATCAAGCTCCCATATCGAGGCCCGCTCCAGCAATCCGGTCAGCTCGTCCAGCAGCTCACAACGCCTGGCCTCGATGCACCCAGTCGTTGTACTCATCGCGACACCACCGTCACCACATCAACCCGCCCAGCCTCAGCGTCGAGCACCAGGTACGCCAGCGTGAGTAGTTCATCGAGATTCGCCGGGGTGACGCGGCCTAGCGCATCGCGCATAAGATCTTCGCCGGGGCACGCCGCATATAGCGCGTCGGCGGCCAGGTCGAACTTGAGGTCATCATCAAGCTGCGTGTGCAGCGGTCGGGTCGCTGCGGTAGTCTCACTCATTACTAGCTCCTTGTTGGGTGTTGGTGTCTCCCTCGGTCGGTCCGCCAAGACTTTCGGCCGAGGGATTTTCTTTGTTGTTATCGACGTCCACAAATTCCGAGCGCCGCGTGAATCTACGAATTTCGGGTTCGTCGGCGCCGAGTCCCAGGTCTTCGCCGCGGGTCGCGGCGTCGTAGCGATCGGTTGCCATCACGCCGCGCCCGGGTTCACGGTGTTCGAGTCCAGATACGACTGCACGTCGGACCACTTGTAGAGCACTTTTCGGCCATGTTTGACGTACGGAATTCCCCGACCGAGGTAGCGATCCTGTGCGAGAGCGGCGGGGGTGGTGTGCATGAACGCAGCGACTTCGGCAGCCGTGCCCACTGGCGACGGTGCAGCCTTTGCCTCCTGAAGGTCGATGGTGTCGGACATTTTCACTCCTTTTTTCATGTCACGTGATTTCCAGTGACTTGCCAATGGTTTACACGACCTAGGTATTCACGTCAAGTCACTGGGTATCCAGTAGAGTTGCGTGTCATGAGCGGGACGCCACTTGCCGAGGTCGTCGGGCAGAACTGCAAGCGATTGCGCACAGACGGACGGGTCACGATGGACGCGTTGGCGTCGACAGCGCGCGAGTACGGCCTGCGATGGAACACAGGCAGGGTCGGCGATTTCGAGGGTGGCAGGGTAAGCCCCACTCTCCCAACACTTTTCGTG
This sequence comes from Gordonia sp. CPCC 205333, assembly GCF_048537885.1. Classification (NCBI taxonomy): domain Bacteria; kingdom Bacillati; phylum Actinomycetota; class Actinomycetes; order Mycobacteriales; family Gordoniaceae; genus Gordonia; species Gordonia sp. CPCC 205333. Next base: position 575,514 of record NZ_JBCLVI010000002.1, read on the forward strand.
GTCGCTGCGGCTTTGTCGCGTGCGCTCGGGAGGCCAGTGCACCTTTACGAATTGATGCACGACTACGAACAGAACTACAACGATCCTGACGCAGGGATGATTCAGGTGGAGGTCAATGAGGTACTGACCGTGCCCGATTTCACCATCGCCCAAGCGCTGCGCGGTGAACCAGTCCGATTGCCTTCGAATGAGGTGCGCTCGCACAACGCAACTGCGGTAGAGCTGATGAGGGTGACCGGCAAGCTCGAACCAGATGACGAACTCGATGCAATGGTGTCGATGTACCAGAACGCCGGCCTCACCGAGCAACGCCTTGCCCGCGACCTAGACACGGACCTGGCGACGATTGTTGCGGCGTCACATCGCCTGTGGCAAGCGGGGTTCACAACCGAACGCGATCGCCGCGCTGGCACAGAGGCCAACGCACAGAAGCGCGGGCAGGTCACCCGCACGATGAAAGACGAACTGCGACAAGCGATCGAGGCATCAAATGGCGACGATTGAGAGCTACACGACCAGGTCGGGCAAGCGGTACAGGGTTCGCTACCGCACGCCCGAGCATCGCCAGACTGACAAGCGCGGGTTCGCAACCAAGCGGGCCGCAGAGGCCTTCGCTAATACCGTTGAGGTAGAGAAACTTACGGGTGACTACGTCGCGCCAGCACGCGGTCTAGTCACAGTCGCCGAACTTCAACCCGCATGGATGGACCGTAAGCGTGCCGCGTCGTCGGCGTCATGGACACTGAGCCTCGAAACCGCTTGGCGAGTCCACGTCGAACCACGTTGGGGCACAACACGCGTCGCCGACATCGACACACTCGCGGTCGAGGCGTGGATCTCTGGACTGTCCGGCGAGAAGTCGCCGACTGTCGTGTTGCGCGCGCATGGTGTCCTCGCGGGCATCCTCGACGACGCGGTGCGAGCGAAGCCGAAACGTTTGGCGTCCAACCCCTCTCGGCTCGTGACGAACCTCCCTCAGAAGGCTAAGAAGAAGCACGTCTATCTGACTGCCGAGGACGTCGCCGACCTCGCGGCCGCGGCCGGACCGCGGGCGCCGATCGTGTACGTGCTCGCTTACTGCGGGCTGCGGTGGGGTGAACTTGTCGCGCTGCGGGTGTCCGATGTCGAGTTCCTGCGCCGTCGAATCTCGGTGCATCGCAACGCGGTATGGGTTGGTCAACAGTGCGTCGTCGGCGAGACAAAAGGACGTGAAGCCCGATCGGTACCGGTCCCCCAGTTTGTCCTGGACATGCTGGCGGCCGAGTGCCGGGAGAAAGCGCTGGCTGATCTTGTGTTTCCTGGCGACGATGGCGAGTTCCGGGCACGGCCGAAGTCCGGTCGAGGTTGGTTCGCCAACGCGGTGAAGCGGGCTGGGATCGACTCGACGACGACGCCGCATAGCCTCCGGCACACCTGCGCCAGCCTCACGGTCAGCGCCGGCGGCAACGTTCTGGCGCTCGCTCGAATGCTCGGGCACAAGGACGCTTCGGTGACGCTGCGGGTCTACTCCGACCTGTTCGATTCGGACCTGGATTCATTAGCTGAGCAACTACACAGCAGCTACTCATCAACAGCAAGTGTGGGCAAAGTGTGGGCAGAAACGTCCGTCTGAGCCATACATGGGCATGGAAAAAGCCCCTCACCTGCGTTAACAGGTGAAGGGCTTCTGCGGTGGCGGGGGGATTTGAACCCCCGGTACGGGGTTACCGCACACAGCATTTCGAGTGCTGCACCTTCGGCCGCTCGGACACGCCACCGCGGAAGACACTACCGCAGGAGCGATCTGATCCTTAAATCGGCTGGTCAGCGTACAGAATCAGCGCACGACGCCTACGGGCTCGGTGTTCCCTTGCCTTCTTCGCCAGCGCCGGGCTCGGTAGGCACATTTGGTGCGCTGAAGGTCTGCTCAACGTCGACAGGCGTTTCGACCGGCTTCTCGGACGATGCGGCGCTGTCCGCGCCCACGAAACGATCCTTCAATTCGTTGAGCTTGCCGAATGCGGAATTGACCGCGCCCTGAACCTTCTCGTTCGCCGCGAACTCGTTGATCTTCTCGACCGCGGTATTGGTGACGCCCTGGACCTTCTCGTTGGCCGCCAACTCGTTGACTTTGCCGACCGCGGTGTTGACCGCGCCCTGGACCTTCTCGTTCGCCGCGAACTCGTTGATCTTGCCGACCGCGGTGTTGACCGCGCCCTGGACCTTCTCATTGGCCGCGAACTCGTTGAACTTTTGTTTGGCCGCGTCGACGGCCTCGGTGACTTTATCGTTGGCGTCGGACATGATTTCTCCCTTGTGGGCGGGCGGGATGTGCACCACCAATCTGCCATATGCGCGCACCGATGGCACCCTGAGATCTGCTCTGACTTTTACCCGGATTTATCTCGGCGAGCAGCGAAAAAGTCCTGCACAATAGCCGCGCATTCATCCGCGAGCACGCCGCCGCGTACCTGGGGACGATGACTGAGCCTAGGGTCGCGCAACACGTCCCACAACGACCCCACCGCTCCCGTCTTGGGCTCGTAGGCACCAAACACCACTCGCTCGATACGCGCTAGACCGATCGCACCGGCGCACATCGCGCACGGTTCGATGGTGACCGCGATGGTGCAGCCCTCCAACCGCCAGCCGTCGCCGTGACGTGTGGCCGCGGACCGTAACGCAAGCACTTCGGCATGGGCACATGGATCGCCGTCGGCTTCCCGACGGTTGCCCGCACGCGCCAACTCGACGCCATCCGCGTCGACTACGACGGCTCCGATCGGAACATCGGCGGGGCCCGAGGATGACGCGGCATCGATCGCCATCGCGATCAGCCGCTCAAACTCCCGCTCCAGCGCGGACACCGACGCTAGTGACCGATCGATTCGAGAATTTTCGCCAGTTCATCGGCGAAGCCGAGCCTGGCGGCGACCATGCCGAGTTGTTCGTCGGCGTACAGATCCGTGTCGGAGACGATGACGCTCATCACGGCGTCGGGCAGGCCGAGGTCGGCGAGAACACCCAGATCACCCTCTTCCCACGGGTCGACGTCGTCGAGTTCGTCGGAATCGAAATCCGGAATCTCCACATTAAGCGCGTCGAGCACGTCCGCGGCGACGTCATAGTCGATACCGGCCGTGGCGTCTGAGAGCAACAGTCGCGCTCCCGAGGGAGACGGGCGAAGGATGATGAAGAATTCGTCGTCAACGTCGAGGAGTCCGAACACTGCTCCGGCCGCCCGCAACTCACGCAGCTGACGTTCGGCGTCGGCCAGATCAGTCAGCGCAGACGGCTCTAACGCGGTCACTTTCCACGCGGTTTCTTCCCGGACAACCGCAACTGCGAAGCCATCCACATCAGCGTCATTCGACCGCGCTTGGTTCGAATCGCCTGAGCCACCTGCCATGCAGGTCACGGTAGTCGCTATAGCTCCGTTCCCCCAACTTTGCCGAGCGATATGACACGCTGGACCGGTGAGCAGCGACGACCCCACCCGCGCACCGGTGTGCATCCTCGGCCTCGGACTGATCGGCGGATCACTTCTCCGCGCGACGACGGCCAAGGGGCGAAAGGCATTCGGATACAACAGGTCCGCGCCAACCGTCGCGGCCGCTGTCGCCAGCGGACACGACGCCTCGACCGACCTCGAAGCAACTCTGCGTCGAGCCGCCGAACTCGGTGCGGTGATCGTCCTGGCGACCCCGGTCACCGCCCTGCGGGCTGTGCTACCCGCCGTCGTCGAGTACGCGCCGGACAATCTGCTGACTGACGTCGTCAGCGTCAAAGAACCGGTGACGCGACTCATTGCCGAGCATCATTCTCGCGCGCGTTACATCGGCGGGCATCCGATGGCCGGGACCAGCGAATCGGGTTGGGACGCAACGGACTCCACGCTATTCGACGGGGCGATGTGGATGCTCACCACCGACGACGACACCGATGCCTCCGACTGGCTCACCATCGCGGCGATCGCACTCGACTCGGGCGCACAGGTAGTACCGGCGGCAGCCGACGCCCACGATCGCGCTGTCGCCGCGATCTCACACCTGCCGCATCTGACGGCGAACGCGACCGCCGTCGTCGGCGCCGGGGAAAGCGACCTCGCCCTCAGTCTGGCGGCGGGCAGTTTTCGGGACGGCACTCGCGTCGCAGGCACCGCGCCGGAGTTGCAGCGGGCAATGCTGGAAGCGAATTCGACGGCGTTGCTCAATGTGCTCAGCGAGACGATCGACCGCTTGATCCAAGCGCGTGACGAACTTCGTGACAACGGAACCGTCGAGGTGCTGGTCGACGACGGGCATCGGGCACGCAAGGCATACGAGCACATCGCGACCGACACGCGCCAGCCGATCACCGGCGTCACCGTCGGCGCACCCGGTTGGGCCCAGGAGCTGCGCCGACAGGCGCACCAGGCGAGGGTATGGCAGGGCTGAGGCGCAGTCAGATGCGGGTTGAGATACCCGCGTAGTCGACTACGAACCCGCTATCGTCGACGGTCACCGACGTGCTCGCGATGGGCGTGGTGATCGCGATGGCGTCGGGGCCCGCGTTGTAGGTCATCGTCGCTGCTTCGACCTTCGCCTCGGGCAAGTACACGTAGACAACCGGGATCGAATGCTCGCCATCGGGCTCGCGGTGCAGGCCAAGACGACGGATTGGCAACGCCTTGAACATCGGACTCATCGCGATGTCGACATCTTGAGCGCCGCCGAAATCACTGTGTACGGTGCCCTCGGCCGTTTGCACCAGCCAGTTGTTCTCACCGTCGCGGGTGATCGCCAGCTGGGATTCGCCGCCGGCCTGCACCAGGTGGATGCTGAGCCGGCGGGTGACGCCAACATCGTTGGTGATCAGCTCATACGACGCCGAGTACGGCTCGTAGTCGGCCTCAGCCGAGATGATTCGGCCGTAGGCCTTGATGCGGTCGCCGGTCACGTGCAAGCGGACCTGCTCCAGTCGGCTGTTGGTCAGTCGACGCCAGGTGATCATCGACTTGAAATCGTCGGTACCGGGATGCTCGGCGGGCTGCTGAGCCGATTGGGGTGAACTCACCCCTCTACGGTAGGCGACGCTCGTCGCAAGGCTGAACTCATCACACATATCCGGTGGTGACAGCCACTTTCACAGTCCGGTGTGAAGCAACGAAAAGGCGGTCCGCGAATTGCGCGGACCGCCCTGTCGTCGAGTCTGATCTATGCGTCGGCGGTCGAGGACTTGCCGAAGGCGAACTTGCCATCCTCGAACAGCAGCGGATAGAGCAGGCCGCCGATCAGTCCACCGACCAGTGGGGCCACCCAGAACGCCCACAACTGGCCGGGTGCGCCATCACCGTTGAAAAACGCGACCGCAGTTGAGCGGGCCGGATTGACCGAGGTGTTGCTGATCGGGATGGAGATCAGGTGGATCAGCGTCAGCGACAAACCAATTGCCAAGGGGCCGAAGCCCTTTGGCGCGCGACCGTCGGTCGCTCCAAGGATGACGATCAGGAAGAAGGCCGTCAGGAGCGCTTCGGCCAGCAATACCGCGGCCAGCGTGTAATGGTTGGGCGAGTGGTCGCCGTATCCGTTTGCCGCCATGCTGCCACTGGCCTCGAAGCCCGGCATGCCCTTTGCGATGACCCACAACGCCGTGCCGGCGAGTAGCCCGCCAAGCACCTGGGCCACCCAATAACCTGGCAGGTCCTTGGCCGGGAGTCGACCGCTGACTACCGCGCCCAGCGTGACGGCCGGGTTGAAGTGCCCGCCGGAGATGTGGCCGACGGCGTAGGCCATAGTGACCACGGTCAGACCGAAGGCAAGTGCGACGCCGAGGAAGCCGATGCCCATCTGGATGACACCGATATGCCCTTGACCTGCATCGGCGACATTCTTCGCCGCAAATATAGCGCTACCGCAACCGCCGAATACCAACCAGAACGTGCCGAAAAATTCGGCGAGTAGCTTACTGATTCCCTTGACTTCCATCGGGCGAACTCACTTTCCGTCGACTGCGTTTAAGTACGAGGCGCGCAAACCCCCCGAACCGAACGCGCGAATACCACTGTGACAGATGTGGTTAGTGGTGCGAAGTGTTGTTATTGATTCGACGCCACTCAGTTGCCGACCGCAGACCTGATCAGACCGAAAGGGTCGTCAACCCTGGAATGAGCGTCGTGGTTATTTGCTTATGGTTGTAGTCGTCGCGGATCAACGACACCGAGGCGACGACGATTCCCGCTCCGGTCTGCGCGATCGCGGAGGTCGGGAGGGTCATGGGATATGTCGTGGTCCAAACCGTGTCCGGTTTGTGCGCGGGTATACGCCACTCACGTAGGTTGACGCGACCGGTTTTTCCGGTGTTGATGTTGCGCCAGGAAATCGAAAGATAGCGCACCGCGTTTTGGTAGTAATACGGAGCGAGCCTCGCGACCGAGAATTCCACCGCACGCGGCGGCGCCGGGTATTGCAGAGTCGTGGGCGCACGTTGAGCAGCTATCGATATCGGCCTCAAGTGCTGGCCGGGGCCCCACTCAATTCCGCCGATCGCCGGGATCTGGAAGACGATCACATTGGACGAGGCGACCGAAATGGGCGCGGGCGTCGGCGCGGCAGATGCGACGGCGGGCGCAGTCGCGGCGGCCAGAGCAATCGCCCCGGTCGCGGCTAGTCGACGTAATTTGAACATGATTCCCCTCCTGCGATGGCCGATCAACTGATCGGCTCGATGTCGATCGTCATGAGTTGTGCTGTCGTATGAGGCGCATTTGTCGTCACCACGACGTCGTAGATTCCCGCGGGCCCAGGCGTGACGACATCCCTCGATGTTCCCCACACACCTGGGCCTGGTATGTGCCGCACAAAGGTCTTGCGAATATTGCTGCCCCGCTTTGTGAAACTATAGGTGAGATCGACCGCGCACGGGCCAACTCCATAGAGCGTGCTGGACAGGGACAGCGTGGCCTGACCTGGGTAGTGTCCTAACCCAACGTCGACCTTGCCAGCGCAAGCGCCGGTCGCACTGAGCGTATAGAGGCTGGCTATCCGGTTGCCGTCAGCTGCGGCTGCCGGGGCCGCGGTCACCATCGCCATTGTCGTCGCCGCCGCTACTGTCGCCGCGGTACCTACGATCGATCGAGCTACTACTGACTTCATTGCGCGCCTTCCGGTTGTGAGGATTGCTGCGAGACGGCTGTAGTTGTCGTATCGCGACGGCCTGATGGAGTGTTAGCAAAGGCAAGCAATTACCGGTCTCGCCGCCACTACGAATTGTTGTCCCCGTGAGTGTGGCCCAAGGGCATATTGCCCTTCGAACCCTCTGACGGGGATGACAATTCACGCCGAAAGGCGGCAACAGTTGGTCCGTTCGCCTCCGCAGGAGCCATAGCCCGGGCAGCCGTACCCTCAGCAGCCATATACAAAGTCAGCGGCGACGGCGGGAAGGCGTCCATAACTTACACAGGTGCCGACTCAAACATGGCACAGGACACCGTCGCCGCGTTGCCCTGGGAGAAGAAGGTCACGCTCAAAGGGTTCATGAAGATCGCATCGTTAACCGCGACAAACGATTTCGAGGCGTCCGACGGCTCGAAGAGCACCTGCGAGATTCTCGTCAGTGGCAAGGTGAAGTTCACGCAGACCGGTACCGGTCCTGGTGCTACGGCGTCGTGCTCGGGGTCGGTGGACTGAGCCGAAGCGCTCAACCGAAACGACGCAGGCCAGGATGATTTCCTGGCCTGCGTCGTTGCTTGTGCGCCCGAAGGGATTCGAACCCCTAACCTTCTGATCCGTAGTCAGATGCTCTATCCGTTGAGCTACGGGCGCGTGCCTGTGTTCAGTTATCTCTTCCGCTGTCGGTGACTGCGGTCGGCGGAGGCGAGAGGATTTGAACCTCCGGTCCCATTTTAGTGAGACAACTCATTAGCAGTGAGTCCCATTCGGCCGCTCTGGCACGCCTCCCAGCGAAGTCCTTAACGAACTGCCGGATTGAAAGGTTACACACACGTCCTCGGAGTAAGCAAACCGGCAGGACAGCAGGTCAGCGCGGCAGGTCAGATACCCTGTTACGCGTGACCCTGCACATCCGCCCCGACCTCGACGACCTGCCGACATACGTGCCAGGCAAAACGTTCCCGGGGGCAATCAAACTAGCCAGCAATGAGGTCACCGAAGGCCCCCTGCCGAGCGTGCGCGCCGCCATCGTCGACGCCGCCACGAACGTCAATCGCTATCCCGACAACGGGATGGTGGAACTGACCGCCGAATTGGCGAAGAAGCTCGGCGTCACCGAGGACGAGATTCAGATCGGTTGTGGCTCAGTAACTTTGTGCCAGAACCTGATTTCGATCACCGCCGGTATCGGCGACGAGGTGCTGTTCGGCTGGCGATCCTTCGAGACCTACCCACTCGCGACGAGGATCGTCGGCGCGACGCCCGTACAGATCCCACTTACCAGCGACCTCGTCTACGACCTCGACGCCATGGCAGCAGCCATCACCGACCGCACCCGACTAATCTTCATCTGCAACGCCAACAACCCCACCGGCACCGTCGTCGACGCCGACGATTTGGTCACGTTCCTGCGCAAGGTCCCGCCGCAGGTCGTCGTTGCGCTCGACGAGGCATATTTCGAGTACAACCGACTGGCCGGCAGACAGGCATACGACGCCCTCGAACTCCGCAAAGAATTCCCGAATCTTGTTGTGCTGCGAACTTTTTCGAAGGCCTACGGCCTAGCTGGGCTGCGCGTCGGATACGCGGTTGCCGACCCTCAGGTGGTCACCGCACTCGGCAAGGTGCATGTTCCGTTCTCGGTGAACAGCCTCGCGCAAAGCGCCGCGGTCGCCAGCCTCGCCGCCGCCGATGAACTGCTCGCGCGAACCGACGCCGTCGTCGCCGAGCGCGATCGGGTGACTGCCGACTTGCGCGGACTGGGGTACCGCGTCCCGGATTCTCAGACCAACTTCGTCTGGCTCGAATTAGGTGACGACACAACCGAATTCGCGGCCCAGTGCGTTGCGGCGGGCGTGGTCATCCGGCCGTTCGCCAACGACGGTGCCCGCGTGACCATCACCAATCAAACCGAGAACGACGCCTTCTTGGCATTCGCGCGAGGATGGGCGTCGAAAGACTAGCGACACCGATCATCGAAGATAGCGGCTACATGGGAGTCATCGATTCGTCAATGCAGCCTATCGCCGTTGGGCGACAAGTTGTCTCGCCGATGACCGTGACGGCACAGACCCCGACGGCGACTACAGGCCGCGTGAGATCGTCGGCCACAACACCGGCAAATCCCGACGCCAGTACTGCCAGCTGTGCGTTCCGATGAATCGGAAACCATCGGTGAATGCAATGCCGTTCGCGCGCAGTTGCCACGCGAACTGTTGCGAGCACCGGTAGGTAAGCAATTCGAGCGCCGACCCCGAGGCAGTCACGGCTTCCTTGGGGACATCGCCGTCCGGCCGGGTGTCGAGGTCGAGCGGACCGATCGCGCCCGAGCCCGCAGAGAGAAAGATGTTCTTGCCGCGCAACGCGTCCAGATTCGACGTCGGGTCGTGGCTGACCCAACCTTTGGAACCAAATGGTCCCCACATATTGGTCGCATCGCCACCAGCTCGGCCGACCGTTGTCCGCACGTAGCCCTCATTGAGTGGCGCCGAAACCGGCGGGCAACCGCTCAGCGACGCGATACCGGTGTAGAGCTTGGGGTTGCGCACTGCGAGCGCGAACGCTGACTGGCCACCCATCGACAGCCCGACGACCGCGTTGCGCCCGGTTCCGTTGAACCGCGCGTCGATCAGAGGTGGTAGTTCCTTGGTAAGGAATGTCTCCCACATCGGCTTGCCCAGCTTGCGGTCACGCCTGATCCAGTCCGTGTAGAAAGTCCCGGCACCCCCGACCGGCAGCACGACGTTAACATTCTTGCTCGCGAAGAATTCGCCAGCCTTCCCCTTGGTGATCCAGTCGCTGACCTCGGCGGTTCCGCCGGCACCGTCGAGCATGTAAACCGTGGAGCGCGGGCCGTTGCCGCTTCGTGGGGTCAGCACCGACACCTTCACCTTGCCGCCCATCGACGGCGAGTTCACCCAGACGTCGGTACGCAGCGCACTGAGCTTCTTGGTGAGCGCAATTTTCGCAACCGGATGCTTCGCGTCCGGCGCGATGGAAGTGCGGGGGACGGCTTCGGCTACGCCGACCGCGGGCGCGATCAGTCCCGCGACCGCGACACCCGTCACCGCGAGTATCGTGACCAGCCGTTTTGTTACGCTCACTACAACTTCCCTAACCAACTTCGCCCTCGTATGGAAGGACGGAAGATCTCAGTCCGCTCCGACTGCCATCTGGACACACCACGGACGCACCCAGGATAACGAGGCGCTGCGCTGAGCGCGAGTTCACACGGCTTATTCTCAGACTAATCAAAATAGCCAGGGTGAAAATCGGGTCAGTTGAACTGGCGATGGCGAACAGCCAACTAACGATGGCGGATATGCGCCGATGAGGAGTCTACGAATGCCTGGATTACCCAACGGCGGCTACGCATTCACCGCGACCGTTCCGGTCCGATGGTCCGACATGGATGCCTTCGGTCACGTCAACCACGCCCGGATGGTGACCCTGATGGAGGAGGCACGCATCGAGTGGCTGCTCTCCGCGGGGGAGGAATACCAGCCACTGATCAAGAGCGCGATGATCGTGCACGTCGACATTCGCTATCAGGCTCAGCTCCGTCACGAAGACAGCCCATTGCGAATTGGCATGTGGATCAAGGGTTTTCGATCCGTCGACTTCACCATCGGATACGAAATTCGAGCCAATGGCTCACTGGCACAACAAACGAAACCCGCGTGTGTGGCAAGTACACAGATGGCCGTCGTAGACATTGAGGCGCACTCCCTGCGCCGGCTCACGCCAACCGAGAAGGACTATCTGCGCCAATGGTCGCGCAACACCTAGCCTGCCTAGGACGGCTCGTAACGCTCGGGCAATTGCTCGGGCAGCGGTAGCGGATTGCTCATGGAAATACGGGCGATATTGCCCTGCAAAACATCCCGATAAATACGCAATTGCTCTTCGCCCGCGCGTACCTGCTCGGTAACTCTCTTCGAATTGTCGGCCGATATCTCCCGATCGCCGGAACGCGCGATCAAATGGTCGATCCGGTCGTCGATAGACGCGGCGTGGTTGTATTCAGCCAACAGCTGCAATTCAACTGCCGCCGACTCGACGACGTGCGCGACCTCCGTCAACGCCTGCACCCGATCGATCAGCTGGCTCCACACCGGGCGCAGTGCGGCTTCCTTCACATTGATGTGCTCGGCGAATGACCGGTCGAAGCCACCATTGCTCAACGCGCGGTCGAGATCGACGCGAACTGATCGCAGGGAAATGACATCGGCGGCAATTTCCGCCAATTCCGCATGCAGATTGACCTGCGTGCGCGGAAGGGCGAAATGATCCGACGTCCACGCTGGATTGCGCATGATCCGGTCGTAATAGTGGCCCGCGACGAACAGGATCGTCTCGTATCCGTCGACGAAACGGGCCTCGCGCTGAGTGGCAGCCGACGGACCCGTCGCCGTCTCTGGATCTCCGAAAAGTTGCCCGGCCCACTGCTCGGCCTGGTTACTCCCGGCCCGCGACGCCATCTGCCCCACGACGCCGACGATCCGCTCGATGGCCGCGCCGCCTGCCTTACGCATGTAGTTGACGTTATTGACGTTTGGGGTCGGGGTGCATAGCAATCCACCGAACAACCGTTCCCGATCGTCGAGCTCCAGGTAGACGTTCTCGCGTCGTTCGCGACGGATCGAGCGGGTCCCCGATGCGAACACCCCCTTGCCGATCACGACCGACTTATGTGCGTCGTCGCGGCGGCGTTGCAGACCGTTGAGCCGGTTGCGCAACACCGCGGCCACCATCGACGGCATCATCGGATTGTTCAGTTGCTGCTCAACCTGCGCGATGCTGCGCTGCAGACGCCGCAGATCACTGAACCCACCGTCCAGGCCAGGCAGTGACACCCCGGTCGATGCCCGCCGCACGACGATTGCGCGCGCACCGGGGGCGACAAATCCCGCCGCGACCAGCAGTGCGGCGTTGTCGGACAGCTCGGCACGCTCGCCAGGCATCCGCGAAGCATCGCACCAGCTACGGATGACTTCGCTGGTCGGCGAATTGATGGTGGCACTCACTCTTGCCATGTTACCCACGAGCCGTGACGTCGAACGGTGCCGCTGATCACGTGGGCTGCCGTTAGTTCCGCCGCCCGATGACACTGCCAGATAACTGCCAGGTTTCGGTTTGGGCACCCGACTATCCCCGCAACGACAATCGCGCCATACTCACCAGTGTTACTGAAGTGACTGATGTGACAATCGGGAAAAGGACGCTGTGCGCCTGCTGGAGGATCGACTTGTGAAGATGCGGATTGTGGCGACAGCGCTGTCGGCAGTTGCGGGACTGACGATCGGCGCGGTTCCAGCGATCGCGGCACCGGCACCTGGCCCACCTCCACCAGCTCCCCCGGCGCCCGGCGCGGCACCCGCGCCAGCCCCTCGCCCCGCCGCGACCCGAGTCGTCGCCAAACGTCCACTGAAGGGCCGCGAGCGGCTTCGGATCTACTCCGCAGCGATGGAACGCGAAGTCGTCATCGACCTGCAGCGCCCCCGGGGCGCGGACAAGAGTCGGGCCAAACGTCCGACGCTTTACCTCCTCGACGGCGCCGAGGCACGCGACGACGAGTCCGGCTGGTACGCCCGCACCGACGTCGCTTCCCTCGCCGCGACCGAAAACCTCAATGTGGTCACACCTGTCGGTGACCCGCATAGTTACTACACCGACTGGCAACGCGTCGATCCCGGCATCGGCCGCAAGTACATGTGGGAAACCTTCCTCACCAAAGAACTGCCGCCGATCATCGACCGCGACTTTGGCGGCAACGGCCGTAACGCGATCGCGGGGGCGTCGATGGGCGGTGTCGCGGCGTTGACGCTCGCTACCCGACGGCCCGACTTGTACAGCGGCGTAGCCGGATTCAGCGATTGCGCCAATATCTCCAGCGGCCCCAACAAGTTCTTCACGCAGTGGGATATCAGCCGCGGCGGCGGTAACTCGATGAATATGTGGGGGAAGTTCACCGACCCGGAATGGGAAGCACACGACCCTTACGTACACGCCGACAAACTCGCCGGCAAGACCATCTACATGTCGTCGGGCAACGGCATTCCCGGTGAGTACAACGCAGTGTCGAGCGACCCGATGAATGAAACTCTCGCCGGAGTGTTCCTGGAATTCGGCAGTGCGCTGTGCACCGGCCAGATGACCTCCAAGCTCTCGCAGCTGAACATTCCGTACACCTCCAACATCCACCCGGTTGGCACCCACCGCTGGGAGTATTGGCGCGACGAATTACGTTCTGCCTGGCCGGTATTGATGAAATCAGTCGGCCTGCGACAATAGCCCGATGGCGCTGTTGGCCGACGCCGCCCCACCACCGGCGGACCGTGATCGCCGATCAGCCGTTGATGTGGCTCGCGTTTGTGCTCATCATCGGTGTCGCGCGCGGCGGGCCGGTGTGGATCAGCGGCGCCGGTATGACGACCACTAGACTTGATCACTATGTGTCAGCCAGTGAAATGCAATGTCTGCGGAAAAACCACCTGGGCCGGGTGCGGTGAGCACATCGCCGAGGTCCAGGCGACGGTGCCGGCCGAACAGTGGTGCGACGGCAATCATTCGGGCAAATAGCTACTCGGTGGCAATTACGACGACAGTGTCGCCGTAAGGCTGGGTACGCCCTTTGAGTTTGGCGCCGATGGTGTTAAACAGCTTTGAAATCGGTACTTGCACACCATATTTCGCCTTAACTGCGGCTTGCACGGCGTCAAACTCGGGTCCAGCCGTCACCAGTTTCGCGGTCCCGGCGACGGCAACTGCGCCGGCCGGGATAGCGCCGCGCTGACTACAGGGTGTTACCTCGACAGCGGGGTTGTTGCGGAGCCGTTTGGCCTTCCCGGACGTCGATGACGTCCAGAAGCCGATCCGCCCGTCGTCGAGCGGGACGACCCACACCGGGGTGGCGACGCCCTCGCCCGACTTACGGAATGTGGTGACCGAGATCGCCTTCTCATTGCTCAATGCCATGTGGCAAGCGTAATCCGACGATCCCGGTTCGACCATCTGAGCCGATCTATTCTCAGCCGATCGGGCGGCTACTCGGCACCTGAATCCAACTTGGGTTTTTCGGGTCAATCAACACATGTTCGGGTTTGAGTGCCGAATCATTCGACATCGGACCGAACGACACCGCGCGCGGCGCGTTGAACGCATAGACGCTTACCCGAAGTCGGTGGCCCTTCTTCAGCAGCGCGTCGGTACCGAGCAGGCCGATGTCCAGGGTCTGTTTGGCTCCCGGCTTCACCAGATCGCGATGGAACCCATCAAGAGCGTAGATCGGATCAACCACGTCGCCGTTTGGCGCGTACCCGGACTTCGCCTTGTCGAGCTGGTTACGGATGGACACCGTCAACGAACCGGTGGTGATAACCCGCGACGAGCCGTCGGGCGCGACGTCGGTGACGACGGTCGCATAGAAACCATCCTTCGCATCGACCTGGGTCCGCAGATGCACGTTGATGGGCCCGTTGATCGATGTCGGCTGTGCCACCGGCGCGGAGGTGAACGTCAACGCGCCCCGCTCGGCGACTCGATTGTCCTTACTGCACACGTCCAGCCAGCTCAAGAAGCCGATTTGATCGCGATTGGTGTCGCCCGAGCACAACGTCGTAATCCCAGGTGCGACAGTCCATTTCGCGCCGCGGGTCGGCGCGGTCTTCGACAATGAGCCGTCGGCGATCGACGTCGGCGAGGTACGACTGCGCGTTGAGGTGAGGTAAAGACGACGATGCTGCTGGTTGTCGCGAGGGAAGGACGTCGACTGCACCCAACGGCCACCCTGCTGGTGGCTGGTCGCCGGCGCGTATTGATCGATGTGGTTGTCGATGCCCTTGATCCATTTGTCGAACCAGGCACGTTGGAGCACACCCCAGGCTGGCGGCTGACCGGGTCCGCCGCGAGCGTCCCAACCATTGGTGACGTGTTGACCGGTGCTCATCAACAGCTTTTTCTTGCTGCTCGGCAGACCGCTGAGCTGGTCGAGGGTGCGCCACTCCATATTCGTGAACAGATCCTGCCAGCCACCGACGACGAAGGTCGGCACCGCGACCTTGGCGGCGTCGGTCGTGAGAGCGTTGCGATAGGAGGAGTTCAGCTCAACGAGTTCCTTGGCCCGTCCGGTCAACGTATTCGTCGACTTGGACAGTAGACCCTGTAGGTATTCCGGAATGAACACCGCCGGATTGGTGAGACGATCACGTAGCCACACCGGGTCGAACTGACCGCGGAGCAGGCTCGGAATGTCGGGGAAGGTCTTTGTCGCATTGACGGCGAATAGCCAGAGCGCGAGAAAGCCTGCGCCATAACCTGATCCGGGTGCGACGACGTCGGCGACGATGTCGGTCATCGGGGCCGCTGGGAAGATCGCCTTGAGACCGAGCGGTCGCTTCGACGCCGCCTGCAGCTGATTGACGGCCGAGTAGGAGTACCCGGACATGCCGAGGTCGCCATTGGAATACGACCGGGTGCGCGCCCAGTCGAGGACTTCGAGGGTGTCTTTGCGTTCGCGCGGACCGAACACATCCCACACGCCTTGCGAGGTTCCGGTACCGCGAACGTCGACGACGACCTGAGTGTAGCCACTACGGACCAGTTTCGGGTCGACGGAGAACGAACTCAGGAGTCCACCCTGGGTGACCTTCAACAGTTGTTCGGTACCCGAGATCGGGGTGCCGGACAGGTTGATCCCGGCGAAGAAATCGAGGACGGGCTTCGATAGGCCCGGAATGTTGGTCGCCGCCGTCGCGATCATGCTGATCAGCTTGTTGTAGGGGGTCATGTTGACGATGACCGGGTTCTTGTCCCTGGTGGCCCGTCCCGCACGGTCGGCCGGCTGATAGATATCCGCGCGCAGGATGGTGCCGTCGGACATCCGGATCGGAACACTCGGCGTCACATGGATTCCCGCGTATCGCTGCGGGCCGTCGTACGTCTTGGTCCACTGCGGTGGATTGATCCCCAATGATGCCGCTTGCGTCGGCGGTGCGGCTGCGACACCGACGGCGATAGCCGACGCGACGAACACCGCCGATAATCGGCTGACAAACTTGTACATCCCGACCCCCAAGGTCTGATTGCGAAGTCAGCATGGTGTGACTGCGCACCTCATGCCTAAGTCATGTGACTGGGATCGCACATTATTACTGGCGAGTAGCTTATGTCAAGATGAGATTTACCTGAGTGAAGGAGTGGATGTGGCCGTTAGCGTTGCCTCGTTCAACGTGAACGGCATCCGCGCCGCCCGACGCCGAGGCTTCGACGACTGGCTCGCCTCCCGGTCGCCCGACGTGGTGGCGTTGCAGGAGTTGCGCTGCCCGGCGGCCGAGGTTGGCGACTTTCCGGGCTACACGGCGGCGGTTGATGTCGGGTCGATTCCCGGACGCAACGGCGTCGCCATCCTGACCGCTACCGCGCCCGCGGACGTCCGCAACTGGGTCACGCATCCGCCGCGCGCTCGCGGCCTGCGCGAGTTCGCGACACATGGCCGCTACATCGAAGTCGACTTGGCTGATCGGCCGCTAACTGTCGCCTGCCTGTACCTCCCCAAGGGCGGGCTGCCAGCCGAGTTGCAGCGCGCCGGGTCGATGCGCGAACAGCCCGACGGTGGCGCCAAATACGCTCGCAAGAAGAGATTCGTCGCGGCGTTCACCCGCGAGCTCGACCGTAACCGATTGTCCGCCTTGCATTCTGGCCGCGAGTTTCTATTGGTCGGCGATCTCAACGTCGCGCACACGCAATACGATGTGACAAATTGGCGACCCGCCCGCAAGATGGATGGGTTTTTGCCGGAGGACCGTGCGTGGTTTGATTCGCTGCTCGGCAAGCGGCGACTGGTCGACGTCGTGCGGCGGGTGTACGGCGACCAACCCGGTCCGCTCACCTGGTGGAGCTGGGCCGGCCAGTCATTCGCGAAGGATGTCGGGTGGCGGGTGGATCATCAACTGGCGACACCGGGTTTGGCGGCTCGGGCCTCGAAGGTGTGGGTGGATAAGGAACCCTCGCCAGATGAGCGACTGTCTGATCACGCGCCGTTGGTGGTGCGGTACGAGGACTGAGTTCGCATCATCTCACTTGATTCTCAAGACTGGACACGTCCAGATACTGCCGATCTTCTTCGACCAGTCCGCCGTCGTTCACGACGAGCACCTTGACATAGGGCAGCACGAAGGTGCTGCCGCGCCGACACGTCGTCACGATCCGTCCACCAAATATCAAGTCCCCCATCGCGGTACCCGAACCGATGAGTTCATAAGCGACCGCCCTATCGGTCGAGTACACACCGCGGACCTGCTCGGTGTAATCCGGAAAAGCGGCAAACCACGCCCGACTCCATGCCACGGTTTGCGACGCATCCAGCGCCGGGAATGACGGGGTGAGTAGAAATCGGTAGGTCGGCGCACACGTCGCTGCCCAGTCGTGCCAATCTTGCCTCACCCACGCGTCTTGCACTCGATGTTGTACAGCATCCAAATTCACATCGCCTCCAATAGCTGCCACTTGGACTCTAATTGCGACGATACTCAGATCCAGCAGGCCCAGTCAATAGCGTCCATCCGGCATGTAAAGTCGAGGAATGTCACCTCGTAGCAGCGCGGCCGTCGCCGCACAGACGCGGACACGGATCGTCGAAACGGTCGGGTACTACGCGTCGCTACAAGGATTCAGTCAGGTCAGCACACGTGAGATCGCCAGGGAACTCGAGATGAGCAAATCTGGCGTCATCGGCCCTTTTGGGTCCCGTGACGAACTTTTGCATGACGCGCTCGAGGCGGCGTTGGCGGCGTTTACGCAAGCTGTCATCTCACCGGCACAGTCCGTACCGGCCGGACACCCTCGACTCATCGCTGTCGCCGATGCATGGGTTGACTACCTCATCAATTGTCCGTTCCCCGGCGGGTGCGTCGTGACCGCCGCATCGATAGACCTCGACGGCCGTCCTGGACCATTGAAAGACCAACTTGCACAAGCGATCCACCAATGGCGTGCGTTTCTCGCCGAACAATTTCGCGCCATGGGACATCGGCGCCAAGAGGCACTCGATCGCGCGACAATGATGATCGGCGTCGCAATGGCCGCGAATCAGGACGTGCAACTTCTCGACGATCCGGCCACCGCGGCACGAACCAAACGCACCCTGCGTGCGGTCATCGATCACCGCGGCTGACATAGTTGGTCATCCGAACTACACATAGCGTTTCCCGACGCGCCAGTTCGGTGCGCAAGTCTGAGGCGATGCCCTCAGATCCTCCGAATACCGTGTCCCGCCGCTCCGTTTTGCGGGGCGCGGCTGTCGGCGCCTTACTCATTCCGGCGGGCGGCCTGCTCGACGCATGCGGATCGTCGGGCGAATCCGGTTCGACCAGTACAAGTTTACTGCGTAATCGACCGACGCTCACGCACGGCGTCGCCGTCGGCGACGTGACCACCAGCGGCGCACTGGTCTGGGCGCGGTCGGATAAACCTGGGACCCTTATCGTCGAAACGTCGGCGACCGAGAGATTCACCAATGTCCGAAAGTTCCACGGGCCCAAGGTCGGAGCTGACAGCGACGGAACTGGACGCCTGCAAATCGCCGGCCTCGAGCCGGGCAAGTCGATCCACTATCGCGTCACCGCCGAAGGCGACGACGGTGCGGTCAGCGAGCCGGTGATCGGGACCTTCACCACCGCTCCGGTGGACGCGGGAGACATTCGCTTCATCTGGTCAGGTGACGTCGTCGGGCAGGGCTGGGGTATCAACCCCGACATCGGCGGTATGAAGATCTTCAGCGCGATGGCTGATCGCGAGCCACAGTTCTTCATCCACTCCGGCGATGCCATTTATGCCGATGGCCCGGTCAAAGCGACACAGAAGCAGAACAACGGCAAGACCTATCGCAATGTCACCAGCCCGGCCAAGTCTCAGGTCGCGCAGACGCTTGATCAGTTCCGCGGCAACTATGCCTACAATCTCACCGACGAGCACTATCGGAGATTTAATTCCTCTGTCGCGCAACTGATTCAGTGGGATGACCATGAGGTGCTGAACAACTGGTTCCCCGGCGAGAGCTTGGCGGGACAGGATCGGGACGGCTATACCGAAACCAGCGTGAACGTACTCGCCGGCCGTGCACGTCAGGCATGGCGCGAATGGCAGCCGGTTCAGCTCGACCGTCGTGATCGGTTGTACCGCAAGGTTTCTTACGGGCCACTGCTCGATGTCTTCATCCTCGACATGCGCACCTACAAAAACCCTAATCCGACGGCGTCGTCGAAGGATGACGCCGCGGGTATCCTGGGAGCCGAGCAGACTCGATGGCTCATCGACTCGCTGCGCGGCTCCAAGGCTACATGGAAGGTAATAGCAAATGATCTTCCGTTGGGAATAGTCGTGCCCGACAAGGCAACCGGTCCGGGGTCGATGGAGGCGGTGAGTCAGGGCGACGACGGAGCGCCGCTTGGACGTGAGATCGCGTTCTCACGAGTCCTGTCCGAGACCAAGGCAGTGAAGAATAAGGTCTTACTGACGGCCGACGTGCACTACACAGCCGCCATCTCCTACCAGCCGGATCGCGCTAGTTTCAAGGACTTTCGCCCATTCTGGGAGTTTGTGTCCGGCCCTCTGCACGCGGGTGCATTCCCAGAATCGCCAGTGGACAAGACTTTCGGAGCGCAGTACGAATTCGTTCATGCCCCAACCGAATCTAATGTGTCACCGGCCGAGGGATTTCAGCATTTCGGCGAGGTCAGCATCGCAAAGGAGACCGGGGTATTGACAGTCGCGTTGCGCGATGCGACGGGAAAGACCTTGTATACCAAGGAAATCGAAGCAGAGCGGTAGTCGGCTGAAGGTCGAGCCGGTCGCCCGACACCACCGACCATCGCTGTCCTAATGCGTAGAAGTCGCCCTCATCCCCCCGATGTCGCCGCCGCGATTGTCGTTCGAAATCCCCGCCTAGAGTGGCCACTGTGACGCGGATATGGTCACGCCCATGCCTCGGCTCAAGAACGAACGGATCACCCGTGTGACCTGAATTCCGTTGGCGGCCAGATGAATCAACGCGATCCGCTCACCGGCTACCGGAATCCACGGGTTGAAACATCGGTTCCGCCGACGTTCAGGTCCTGCGCGCGCAGCGCCGAGACGAGACTGTCGCGTCGGTCGCGATAGACCGAGGTAACGCGGTCGATGACCTCACGGGGGCGCCGAGAGCGACGGCGCTGTGGTCGTCTTCAATGACTACACACGACGTGTCCCGCAATGCCCTCGCCAGTTCACGCGCCCGCACTGACGACGTACTCACGCCGGTCGGATCATGCGCGCGCGGTTGCAGGATGGCCGCGGTGGGAGACTGTTGGAGGGTATGGGCGAATGCGTGCGGATCAGGACCGTGCCGATCGATCGGCACGGCGATGGCTTTCAGTCCCAGCGGTCGAGAAGGTCGAGGAACTGCGGAAACGTCGGATCTTCGACGATCACTCGGTCGCCGTAGCGGGCGACCAATACTGACCCGACGCTGGCGGCGTCTTCCTGTCTGACTTGACCTTGACCTTGACGTCAACCTCTATGTTTCACGGATGATCGCGCAGACACCGACCACGGGCATTCTGACCGGCGTCGACATCCTTGATTCTGGAGACGGGCCGGCCGCAGACCTGACCAATTGCGCACGCGGACATACCTACCCGCCCGATCAGGTCGTGCGCTGGCCGGAGAAGATCCACACGTTCCTCGTGGAACTGTGAGAGCCGCGACCCGGCTACGAACCACCGCGCTCGGCGCCGCACTGTTGGTGTTTCTAACCGCGGAGCTATTTCCGGTGGGCGCACAGTCCGACCTCGCCACAGGGTTGCACACCACGCCCGCACAAGTGGCCTTGCTGTTGTCTGCCTACGCTGTTGTGGCTGGCGCTGCGACACTGCCACTCCTGGCGGTCAGTCGCCGGTTCGATCAGCGCATTGTTCTAGTGACTTGTCTGCTGGTCCTCGGCGCCTCGCAAGTGGGGTTCGCATTCGCCGCCGGTATCACCTCCGCCGCGACATGGCGGACGCTGGCCGCCCTGGTGCACGGGATCGTGTGGTCGCAGGCGACGGTAGTCGCGGTGCGCCTCACGACACCGGATCGGGTCGCACGCGCCAACGCAGCAGTATTCCTGGGATCAACCCTCGGCCTCGTGGCCGGTGCCCCGGTAACCGCGGCACTCGCCCACGCCGTCGGGTGGCGCGCCACCGCCCTGTCCATTGGGGTGGCCGCCACGCTGTGCGCAGCGATGCTGTGGGCGGCTCTTCCCCCGATGCCGGCGCACCCGCAGATCCGTCGAGGGCGAATGCGGGTATCGGGCCGCGACGGAGGGGCGATCGCTATGGTCGCCGGGGTCACGCTGCTCGTGGTGACCGGTCATTACGTCAGTTACGCGTTCCTCGAACCGCTGCTCGTTCGCAGCGGCCTCGGGCAAGGCAGAGTCGCGCCGATGCTCGCCGCTTACGGGGTGGCCGGACTGCTCGGTGTGTGGCTGGCCGGACGTCACCTGGACTCGCATCCCGCGCGAGTGCGCTACGGGTTCCTCATCGCGCTGGTGCTCGCGCTCAGTGGTGTTGTCCTACCATCAACCAGCGCAGTCGCCGTCGTGGTGTGGGGCTGCGCGGCGGCCGCGATTCCGGTTGTGCTGAACACCGCCGCTATCCGATCGACCGCTCACCATGCCGATGTCGCGTCCGGGGTATACGTCGTCGCCTATCAGATAGGCATCGCCGCGGGTTCCGCACTCGGCGCGGGGATAGTCGGCACGGTCGGACTTAGTGTCCTGCCGGTGGTGTCGATCTCACTGGTGGCCGCAGCCGCGGTACTGCCCATCCGTCACAGCTGAGGATGGGCGACAGGAGCGTCCATAGCCACAAGTTGCGGTCACTAACTTAGCTAGCTAAGTTAGTGAGGTGGATCTGGCATACGAACTACACGACCTGGTACTCACTCTCGACCGCCAGGCGGACGCAATGCTGGCGGCCCACGGTTTGAACTACAACCGCTACGTCGCTCTCGTGGTGGTCAGCGAGCACCCCGGCCTCACCGGCCGGCAGCTCGCAACCGCCTTGCGGATCAGCGAACCGTCGACGAGCGCCATCATCAAACGACTCATAACCGAAGGCCTCATCGTCGACGTGTCCCCCGCCGGTTCCGGCCATGTGCGCCGCCTCCAGACCACGGCTGCCGGGCTGTCGGTGCAGCAGGCCGCTAACACGTCATTGGGAAACTCCCTCGACCAGAGCGCCGTTGCCGCCGGAATCGACCCGAACGATCTGGCTCGCACCATCCACACCCTCCACAACCAGATCCAGCGCGAAGGACCGAGCGCCCCTCCCCAAACGCCCCGTCAACACAGGAGCCATCCATGATCTCCGCCCTTTTGATCGTTGCCATGACGCTGGCCACCGCGAGGCTCGCGCTACTCGTGACGCTGCACGTGGTGGGCCGCACCCACTACTCGCCCGTAAAACATGCGGTCAGTGACTACGCGGTGGGGCCAACCCGCAGACTTGCCGCCGCGATGAACGCGGTGACCGCGGCTCTATTCGCGACACTCGCCGCCGCGGTCTGGTGGGGTTACCCGAACTGGACCTCGCACACGTCCAGCACGATCTACCTGGTGGTTCTGTCGGCGATCTTCGTGGTCCTGCCAGCGCTGCCAACCGACCTGGAGGGCGACCGGGCAACGCCAATCGGACGAGCACATCTGATAGCGGCAGTGGCCTGGTTCGCGCTGAGCTACACCCTGACTGGACGCTTTACCCAACTCGTCGCGGACTCCGACAGCTCGTTGTCAGGCGTTCTGCATACGTTCAACATCATCGCAATGGTCTCGTTGATCGCTTTGGTCATCTCGCTGCTTCCCGCCTTGCGAACGAGATTCTTCGGCATCACCGAGCGAATCTTCCTCGGCGCGATTTCAATATTTTTCCTGTTGCTTCCGATCGCGCTACTCGTCGATTGAGCTTGGTTGGGTTGGGCGGGGGTTGCCGCGTTGGTTTGTCGACGAGGTCACGTGTGCGCTCAGTCGCTTCGGCCGACCTCGGTTCCCTAATCGCGCACCACCGCAACATCTTTCGCTCCCGGTTAGCGAGCGGTTGGCCGTAGCTGAGCCGAACCGATTCGATCACGTCGGTGGACCTCCCCGACGAGTTCCCGGCTTCCGACACCTAACACGGCTGGACGTGCCGGATGAAGCGCACTACCCCCTGAGCGAAGTTTCTCGCCGCCCGGGGACAGGGCGATCGGCAGCAGCCGGGGGACCGAACGCCGTATCGCTCTGTCGGAATCGCACATGATCGTGAACTGGCGGCGGACGAGTCGTGGCAAGCAGGCCGGTGGGCAATAGTTGCAGAAGCCCTGCCCACAGTGAGGAAGCAGCGAGTCGAGGCCCGAACTCGGATCGCACGCGAGATTCGGAAAGCCCTGGTGGGGCGCGTTCTATGCCGCGCTCAGAACCCGGTCTGTCCGATCGGACACCTTCACCGCGGCTTGCGCCTGCGGATCAGCCACCACTCGGGCCTTGACCTGATCGAGTGCAGGGTCGAGGAAGGTGGCAACTCCGACGGCCTTGTCATCGTCGCTGTGCCCCCTGTTGCAGACCGATGAGGGCCGCCTGCCCTCCGGGCGCTACGACGAATACTGCGCCACCGGAATCACCGCCGTCGTTGACAGTGGCTTCGCGCTCGTAGCGCAGGTCGTCGCCGTCAGCGCTGATCAGTCCACCGCAGCGGACGCCCGCTCGGGCACCGATCACGCAGATTGGGTGCCGACCGCGAGCTTGCGCGTGCCGGCGACAGTGAACGCACCGGCGACTGGCCAGGTGCGCGCGACGCGCGTCGACTCCGTAGGGACCGATGCCGTTGTCCAGACCACAGCAGCGTCGATCGAGTACCCGTCGGCGGTCGTGCCGTCGACCGCTCCGGTCGCCGGTCCGAGGGGCTTCGTATTGGCGCCACCTGCGTCCGTCTGCAGTAGCTGGGACTGGTCGCCCGATGTCGTAGCGCAGTGGCCGGCAGTCAGTACACCCCGGGCGGCGTCGAGGGTCGCGGGCGCGACGATCGGCCCCAACGTGCACATCTTCGCGGCTCCGGACTCGGCGCGTCGGAGCTTGATGCCGGGTGTCGGGCTACTGCCGTACGCGATCCCGTTCCGGTCAACGGTGCGCTCACCCTGCCCGGTCACGTTCACCCACGCGATCGTGGCGGGGCTTGGCCCATCCACGGCGGTGCTCTCCGCCGCAGTCGTCGGCGTCGTACCCCGCTCCAGTTTCCGACGCTGGCGTGCCCGACGTGCTGCAGGCGGCCAGCAGCAGTGCGCTCGCGACCGCTGCGATTCCCCCGCCTACCCAACCCCCGGTTCTCATGCCTTCATTATCCCATCCAGGCTGGACAACGCGCCCCCGGCTTTCGCCAGCACCTCGCGCACCTCGGCGGTGCCGCTGAGGCCGGGCGTACCTGCGAGCAGCGCTTCTGTGCGGGCGAGAGCGCGGCGGTCGGCGGCGATGGTGGTGGTCAGCGGTGATGCGGTCATGCACGGGATCATGCACCCGCGCGGCGGGATCAGCGGCGTGGGGCGCGAGTGGGTAGGGTGATCAGACGCGCGGTGCGGTGGGGAGGGGCAGTCGCTCACGCATGACGCCCATGGTGGCACGTCGCCGGCAGCGCGTTGATTCGGACGGGTCCGTGCGCTGTGGTCCGGTCGGGGAATCTCACCGGAACCGAAGCCGACGATTGGTAGCAGGATCGCCTCGCTTACGGCGTCGAGCGCGCCGCTGCCGGATGTCATGAGCGAGGTCTTCGCCGCTGACGACATCGGGAAGCCGAGCGTACAGCGCCCAACAGTCATCACAGAGCACCTCGTCGCCGGAGAGGTGCTCGCCGAGAGCTCCGAGCATGGTCTCGACTCGGCGGTCAGTCGGATGGTCGAGTAACCCCAAATGGCAAAGGTGAAGGAGTGTCGCGGAGGCTATCGTCGACGCCGACGCGCCGTGCGGAACTACGACATCTTCCCGTGCCAGTGCGGCGAGTGGTTGTTCTCGGATGCGGATCACGACGTCGGCCAGGTGGTCGTTCAGGACACGATATGCCTTCCGTGTGTCCGCATCCTCCTTACCTGCGTGCCAGTAGGCCCCGTCGTACTCGAACCCATACATCAGGCCGTGTGGCAACTGAAATCGCATGTCTAGGTGCATGCGAGCGTCACTGGGCAAGCGAACGTCCTGCTCGCCAGGGCCGAGCACGAACCCAAGGATCGCGAATACGTCCGATTCGAGCTTGGACGTTCGAGGCTCACCGCCGAGGCAGTTGTCGCACCGGTCCCCGCGAATGTAGCGACCACGTGCCGAGCTCATTCGATATCTGCCCATGCTGCGAACGTAATAGAGGCCTAAGACAACGCCCGCGCTAAGAACTGGAAGTTCCCAGCCGCGGTGGGACGCGCGGGTGGGGCGGGGTGCTGGCACAGGCGTTCTCTAAAACAGAGAATCGTGGACGTGTGGGGAATCAAGAAAATCAGGGTCGTGGTGCCGCCGGACGAGGACATCGAGCTGCCACTGAGCCGATCGGCGCGAGGACTTGGAGGGGCTGTACCCGTACCTCGAGAAGGTGCCGGTGGAGGGGTATCCGTCGCGGGTCGAGGTGCACGCCGATGAGTCGGTGTGGTTGGTGTTCCGGACGCCGTTGCCGTGGAAGGCGCTGCGGATGGGGCGGGGCGACGCCGAGGGTAGGTGTTAGGTCTTCAGTTCGAGTGTGGCGCCAGTCCGCCGCATCATCTCGAACGTGCCGATCGAGCTGACACCGAGCGCGGTACAAGCGTCGGGGATCATCACCCTGTTCCGACGCGCGGGGTTGGCGAGTTCGTGGGTGACCATCGTGTGGCCGTGAGCGGCGGCGAACGCGACGAGCTGGTAGTCGGCGGCGTTGCCGGCGAACGCAGCGAGGGCAGCGGGCAGGAAGTTCTGGGAGTTCGCCCACGCGGTCAGCGGTGCGAACTGAGCCGCAGCGGCGCCATCGAGCGGGAGGAAGAAGGAGCCGTTGTTCTGCGCCCACACGGATAACTCGTCGCTACCGGCGAGGAGCTCGGCGCGGACCGCCTCGATGCTGCACACCAGCCCGCCGTTGTGCGCCTGCTCCAGCCAGGTCCAGAAGCCCGGTGCGATGTCAAATCCGTAGTAGCGGTTCTTAGCCTCGATCAGAATGTTCGCGTCGACGAGGAACATCACGCCACCCCGATCTCGTCAGCGAGCCGGGCGAAGGTCTCGTGCTTACGAGTCCCGAGGAGTTGGAAGGCGTCACGGTAGCTGGTGTCGCCCTGGAAGGTACTCGCGATGACTGCGCGGGCGAAGTGCCGGCTCAGGCGCAGTGGCTGCGTGTTGTAGTAGTTGCCGCCGCTGCCGCGGTTTCGGCCGGCGTGCTCGATCACCCGCTCGCGTTCAGCTTCGTACTCGTCGCGGTAGCGGTCCCAGGTCAGGAACTTCGCGTCGAAGAACCGCTTCAGGATTACTAGGGTGCTGACCTTGTAACGCCTGGCGAGACGAGTGACCTCTTGCTGCGTGACCTCGCCAGGGAAGTCGCTTCGCAGGCTGGACAAGGGAACGAGCACCTCCGCCGCGACCCGATTGCACCATAGCTCGTCCGCTACGCCGTCGCGGGCGACCATCGCGGCGTCAGACAGCGCGCTCCCGCCGAGCCACACGTGAGCGACCTCGTGGATCAGCGTGAATATCTGGGCGGCCTTGGTGTCGGCGCCGTTGACGAAGATCAACGGAGCAAGCGGGTCGGAGAGTGCGAAGCCGCGGAACTCGTCGGGATCCAGGGCCCGGTGGGTATCACCGCCGACGATGCCACTGACCATCACGAGAACACCGATGCCCTCGATCATGTCGATGAGCTGGCGGAGTGCGTCCTCGTAGTTTGCGAATCGGGCCCTGCTTACGACGTCGAACCCAAGCTCATGACTGATCGCACGCGCGGCTTCGACGTGGGGGGTATTGACCGTCGCGGAGCCGACGTACTGCAGCGGATCACTGCCCTGCTCGCGTTCGTATTCCCGGTACCAGTCCTGGCGGGCCTGGCAGATATAGATCGTGTCGAGCAAGTCTGCGGACGGGCGGGGCACCGCTGCGTTGCCGATGGTGCGCATGTCGGGGATCGGCACCGGCTCGGTGGGAGGCTCTTGGAGGAACAGCAGGCCGAAGGGCGTGTGCGTCGCGTGTGCGAACTGCTCCAGCTGTTTGAGGGTGGGCTTCTGGTCGCCGGTGAGCCAACCGTCGAGCCGCGGTGCTCGCTTGTGGGTGGTCGCCTCGTCCCAGCCGGCACGCTCAACGGCCCACTCAAGGAGGCGGGGTGCGACGTCAACGCGAACGACGGCCACGGATCTCCTTAACTTCGAGGTGGGAGTGGTACTTGGATAGTGTGCCCGACCTGGCCTGAGCTCGTGGAGTGACCCCGCGGATTGGCGATGACCCCGGGACGCAACTGCTGAGCGCTGTGCGGGCGTTCCAGAGAACTGTCGCATGCGGCTCCGACAGAGTAGGGCAACTGTCGCCGTCCGGATACTCAGGCGAAGAGTGGTGTTACCGATCCTTCGGCGTGGGTGCGGGTGTGGAGAGTACCCGCCCCTCGGTTTGCCGCCGCGTTCTCGGTCCCGCCGCCTGCCTCTTTGGGGCATGATTCTTCGGATGACAATGACGGGTTCTGAGAAGGCATTCCCTACCGGCGCTGTCGAACCGGGGGCCTATGACTGCGTCTGGGATATCGACGGCGTCGAGGTTCAAGGTTCGATCGAGTTGGAGGGAGGTCGATTCCCGAGCGGCCGGGCGAAGTTCACCCTTGCCGCCTGCAGCACCCCCGGCGAGATGATGGTATTTCCAAGAAGTGAACAGCGAGATCGGGTCGACGGCTTCATCGAGCAGTCGGGCGCCACATCACTCTCGTGGACGTCACAATCACCACCACGTTCGAAAACGCCTCGTTCCTCGAAGCGACCTTTGCGCTCGTGGGGTTCGACCTCGACAGCGAACACGACCTCCTATTCAGCAAGGCGTGTTTCCAGACCACTGGACTAGAACTCTAGTTCTCTTTCATCCCCGCAGTGCCGTCCTCAGGAACCGAGTTACCCGCCTGGTCGAGGCGCACCAGCTTTACTGACAAGCTGTGCGGACGAGGGGTGGTGCGAATCTCCAGGAGGGCTACAGCATGCTGCACTACCCGGCGCGCGATCTGAAGCTCAGTCAGAAAGAACTCGCGATTCGGTTCCCGCTGGCTTAGCTCTCCGTGCTCGTACAACGGGATACTCTTCACTGTGGTGACCTCGTTCAAGGCCCAAGTTTTCGCGTGACTCACGCCCGAACATAGCCTCCATGCCGTCAGTAACGACTCTGGATGCTGCGGGAGCGAATCGATCGACTTGATCAGACTCTGGAATCCCCCAGGGTTGGCGACTTTGATGTTGACGCCCAGCTTCTCAGCTGCCGAGTCGGCCCACTCCTGACGTTCTTGTTGCTCATCCACCCCCAGGGGAGTCCCGCTGTAGGCGGTCTCCGCGAACTTCCACGAGTCCCGATGCTGCCAGAGGAGCCGAGCAAGTCGTGTGTCTGGGTCGTCCGGCACCAAAAGCCAGGTAGCCATCCCGGCGGACTCATATGTCCCCCGCAGAAGCGTGAACTGCGGGCTAATCCAGTCGTCGCTCAGGATCAGCGCGCAGGCCGCCTCGGCGCTTTCTGCTGCGTGGTCCAGGCACCGGCGCACGACCGACGTCGCCCAAATATCTGGGAATCGACGCTCGTCCAGTGACAGGTCACTCGCTACCGCGGCAGGCTGCGGCGAAATCTTCCGCACACGCGAGTGAAGACCGCGGAGAGTCTCCAACTCGTTCGCTACTGCGGTGCCCACATCCAAACTCATGGGACAAGGACTACCACGTGTTGCCTGAACCAGCGGAGTTGTTGCGGCGGACCCGCGGGACCCTGCTTCACTCCCCGAGAGGGAAGACCTCCGACGCGCGATATTCGCAACCGAGGAGCGCGAGGTAGTCGGCGCGGACCAACTGTCGCAGCAGGTCAGCGAGCTGGTCGAGCTCGTGAACGTTGTACGTGCCGGTTCCATGCGACAGGCGATTGCGGACTATGCGAACTGCGCTCTCCACGGAGTTGCGGTTCTCGTCCTCCATCTCGGTAGCGATAACCCGTAGCGCGCCCAGTCGCCGTCGTGGTTCCAGACCTTCGTGGCGGTCGAAGACGGCCTTCAGAGTCGTGTCGAGAGTGGACCGCGGAGACTTGCCGATGGAGTCCTTCACGAACTTGAGCTGGGCTCTGGTCAGGACTCCGTCGTCCTGTGCAGCTTTCAGCACTTCCAGCAGTTCTGCACGCTTAGTTCGGTGCTTCTCGACGCGCACCTCCCACTCGTCTCTCGTGTCGAATCCGTAACCAGCTTCGAGCCACTGGACTAGCTGCAGGACACGCGATCGAGGGTGCTGCGCCCGACTGAGGATCATGGGGTCGTACCCGTCGATCAGCGGATGGCCCTCAGTTCTCTTGAACTGGATGTGCCGAAGAGCTGTAAGCGGCGAGTCTCCGCCGTCGCTACCGATTCGGTAGCAGACTGGCGTCGAGCGGTCCTGATCCGCGTAGTACGGGTTCTGCGTGATCGCCGCGGTAAAGACAGTCACGACGCTGTCAGCGGTTCTGAACGTCAGGTGGGTGAGCTTCTCGGCTCGGCCCGTCGCTGCGCTGACTAGGGTGACGAGGTTGCTACACCAGTGATCGCGCCAGTCGCTAACGCTGAGGCCGTCGGCTACTTGAATCATCGCCCATGGCGCAAACTGCACGCGAAATCGGTACGGGTCGGCCACAGTGGCGGACGACGTGAACTCCAGCTTGAACGACCCGCTCTCATCCTCCCAAGACCTCGCCGTTCCACCCTCGGACGTGGCGGTCCATTGCATCTTCTCTGGGTCGTAGGCCCGCGGGAAGGTGGTGGATGTGAGCGGAGTGAAGCCCGTGGCTAGTTCGGCGCGCTCTCTCAGCCACGCATCACGCCACTCGTGGAATCCTGCGGCGAATTTCGAGTTCATGTGAAGGGCCGCCGCACGCTCCGCGCTGCCCGTCCGAAGTTCGGTGACGAGCGCCTCCACGTCGTGCTTCGTGATCTTCTGCGCGCGAACGTCGCCGTACTTCTCCGTGACGGGTTTCAGCGCGAACCGGTACGCCGCCGCGGTGAACGGCTTCGTGCGCGCAGTCTTCGCGGTGAGCCACGAGTCGACGGCTTCGGCCACGGTCACGTCGCTGGGAGCGGCGTGAGTACCGGTCGCGAGCTCAGCGGTGGTTGCCGCGTGCCACGCCTTCGCGTCGTCGACGGTGACGAACCGCTTCCGGTGCTGGAGCCGTTTCCCGTTAGGGAGCGTGGTGTTGATGCGCGCTTCGTAGCGCGGACCGCGCGCCGTATCGACGCGGGTGATGTAGCTGGGCAATCGGGCCATGTGTTCATCTCACCGTTGATTCGCTGAGAGCCAAGCCGCATGACACGACACGCCGAGCCGATTACCAAGTCAATAGTGGCAGGAGTGGCAATTTCGAGAGGTTCCGACGCCCGGCTGGACGCCGGAACCTCTTTCACCTGCGGAAGCGGAGGGATTTGAACCCCCGGTGGTTTTACCCACGCTCGCTTTCAAGGCGAGTGCATTCGGCCGCTCTGCCACGCTTCCTTGCCAGAACAGGCTAGCCGACCGCCCTACCGGAACCACAATCGGCCGACGTCGCGTCGTAGGCTCGAAGCCATGCGTGCCATCGTCGCGGAGAATTCCGAACTCGTCATCGTCGACCGCCCAACCCCCTCCCCCGACGCCGGCGAGGTCCTGATCAAAGTCGCCGCCGCCGGGGTCAATCGCGCCGACCTGATGCAACGCCAAGGCTTCTACCCGCCCCCACCCGGCGCGAGTGATGTTCTCGGCCTCGAGGTTTCCGGCGAAATCGTCGAAGTGGCCGCCGACGTCACGAATTGGTCCGTCGGCGACAAAGTCTGCGCCCTGCTCGCCGGTGGCGGCTACGCCGAATACGTGAATGTGCCAGCGCCGCAAGTACTTCCGATCCCCGACGGGATCGACCTCGCGACCGCCGCCGCCCTACCGGAAGTCGCCTGCACCGTCATATCCAATGTCGTCATGGCAGCGAACCTGACACTGGGCGAAACACTGTTGATCCACGGCGGCGCCAGCGGTATCGGAACTCACGCCATCCAACTCGCCAAAGCTCTCGGCGCGAGAGTCGCGGTCACCGCCGGATCACCCGAAAAACTAGCCGCATGCGTCGACCTGGGCGCCGACATCACCATCAACTACCACGACGACGACTTCGCGAAAATCCTCACCAACCTCGGCGGCGCCGACGTCATCCTCGACATCATCGGTGCCAAATACCTCGCCCAGAACGTAGCCGCGCTGGCGACCGGCGGACGAATCGTCATCATCGGCATGCAGGGTGGCGTCAAAGGCGAACTCAACATCGGCGCGTTGATGGGAAAGCGCGCCTCGATCACCGGCACCACGCTTCGTGCCCGCCCGGTCGACGGCCCCGGCGGGAAAGGCGAAATCGTCGCCGAAACGCTCGCCACCACCTGGCCGCTGATCAGCACAGGTGACATCAAACCTGTTGTGTCCCAAACATTTTCATTCGACGACGCGGTATCGGCGCATGAATATCTGGAACGTGGCCAGGCAACCGGCAAGGTGCTGCTGACCGTCGTGGACTAGGACCCGCTGCTGACGCCCACGATCCCCCGATGCACCTTGGCTAACGCCGCACCCAACTTCTCGAACTCCTCCGGAGTCAGGACGTCGATGACGTACTGCCGAACCAATTTGTCGCGCACTAGCGCCGCACGCACGAGATAGCAACGGCCTTCAGTGGTGACCCGCACCCATCGCTGGCGGCCATCATCGGCACCGTCGACACGCTCGACACGCCCGGCTTCGACAAGTCGGGTGATCTGCCGGGAGACGGTGCTCAGCGAGATTTGAGTGATCGATGCGAGGTCGGAGATACGCAGGCGATCGTGTTTCGACAACGCCTCAAGGACTCGCCAGTCCGGCGTCTGGGGCAGCCCCGCCTCAGCGAGGCCCTGATTAATCGCGGCGAACAGATGCCAGCCGCCGCTTACGAAGTCGTCCCACGACCGTCGCTCCGCTTCCGAGAAGGAATGTGACCCTCCGGACGGCCCCGAAGAATCTACGAGCCCCGCCACCGCCTTAGATTCAGATTCGCTCACCGCAACTACCTATCACTCGCCAAATTACGCCCAGCGTAGTCTCACGCGAGTGAAGCGAGTGTACGCACTAGGTGATCGACCTCATACGGCGTCGAATACGGGGCTAACCCGATAGTGACCGCGCCGTCCGCCTCATCGACGCCGGCCTGCGCAAGAGCGCGTGACGGCACCGCGGTCAGTGCACAGATCCCGTTGTCGGCGAGACGACGCACTACCTTGTCGCCACTGACGCCGTCGACGGTGAAGCTGACTAGCGGAATGCGATTCTCGGCAGTTCCAAAGACCCGGACCGGGTTCAGATTCTCCAGGGAATTGATCAGATAGAACATCAGTCGCTGCAGGTACTCGTACAGTCCGTCGAGTGAGGTGACCAGCCGACGTCGACGTTTGCCGATCGCATCGTCGTCAATCGACGCCAGATGTTCCACCGAGGCGATGACCCCGGCCAGCAGAGCGCCCTGGTGCTGGCCGACTTCCAGTCGCGCCGGCCCCGACGCCGTCGGGTCGATGGACAGCATTTCAAGCCCGTCGATTTCGGCAGGATCAGCGAAAACCATCGCCGCCACGCGCGGCCCGCCCCACCGATCGGCCGACACCACGACGACGTCGGCACCGAGTTCGGCGATATCGAGCGACAGATAAGGGGCTGCACTACTAGCGTCGACGATCAATTTGGCACCAGCGCCGTGCGCCAGCGTGGCGATTTCGCTGATGTCGGTGAGCGCGCCTGTTGTCGATGATGCCAACGTCACCGCCACGATCTTGGTGGCATCGGAGATCAAATCCGCGAACTGCTCAGTCGGCAGCTGTCCCGTCTCGATATCCATCTCGGCCCAGCGCACCCGCGCTCCGAGCGCCGAAGCATGCCGCAGCCACGGCACGATATTCGCCTCGTCGTCGACTTTGCTCAGCAACACCTCGGTCCCCCACCAGCGCTGCGTACCGTACGCATCGGCGAGGTTTCCGATCAGCGCGGCAACCGACGGTCCTAGCACAACGCCGGCGGCGTCGGCGGCGAGCAAATCCGCGATGGCACGGCGGGCGGTCGATACGACGTCGAGAGTTGCCTGACTCCCCGGGTAAACACCACCCGGCGCCGAAACCAGCGACCGAAATCCAGTCGACACCGCCGAAGCGACGGCGTCCGGAATCTGCATGCCGGCCTGCGGATCGAAATGTATCCACCCGTCGCCCAGGGAGGGGAAGAGCCCTCGCGCGTGGGCGACATCAAACGTCATGAGTCACACGATAGACGGTGACGGTTCGATGCGGTCGCGCCGTTCGTGAGCAGCGGTCGCCGACGTTCGGGTGAATCCAGATGTCAGACTGGAGCAATGATGAGTGGACCTTTTGGCTCCGGCGGCCCCGGCCAGTTGAGCGGCGGCGGCCCGGAGGGCAACGACATCCCCGACAATGTGATCGTCGTGAGCAACGGATCGGACGACGACAATCCCAGTGTCGCCGACATGGTTGAGCAGCCGGCGAAGGTCATGCGGATCGGAACCATGATCAAGCAACTGTTGGAAGAGGTGCGCGCGGCTCCCCTCGACGACGCCAGCCGTAACCGGCTGCGGGAAATCCACCAGTCGTCGATCCGGGAACTCGAAGATGGCCTGGCACCGGAACTGCGCGAGGAATTGGAACGGCTCGCACTCCCCTTCACCGACGACACCACCCCATCGGATGCTGAGCTACGGATTGCCCAAGCACAGCTCGTCGGGTGGCTCGAAGGACTTTTCCACGGCATTCAGACCGCTCTGTTCGCGCAGCAGATGGCCGCACGCACTCAACTCGAGCAGATGCGGCAGGGCGCGCTGCCACCCGGCACCGGGCCCGGTGGCGTCGCCGGCGGGCACGGTCCCGGCCAATATCTGTGACGGCTCGCACTGCCCGGCGACAGGTAGAGTGACCCTTCGTGTCAACGGCAGTGAATGATCGAGTGATCCCCCCGGCACCGGAGACGTCGGATTCGCGGACTCTGCGGCGCGGCTTCGCCGATCTTGCCGAGGGCCTACGCACCCGCGAGCTGTGGCTACACCTGGGCTGGCAGGACATCAGGCAGCGCTACCGTCGCTCGGTACTCGGCCCGCTATGGATCACGGTTGCCACTGCGATCACCGCCGTCGCGATGGGCTTGCTCTACAGCCAGCTGTTCGGGATCGACATCGACAAATTCCTGCCGTATGTGACTCTCGGATTGGTCTTCTGGAACTTTATCCAGAACTCGATCACCGACGGGTCCGAGGTGTTCGCCACCAACGAAGGCCTCATCAAACAGTTGCCGGCTCCGGTCAGCGTGCATGTCTACCGCATCGTGTGGCGGCAACTGATCATTTTCGCGCATAACATCGTGATCTTCATCGCGATCTGGGCCTATTTCCGGCCGCCCACCGGCTGGAGCGGCCTGCTGATCATTCCGGCGATGGTGCTGTTCGTGCTGAATTCAGTGTGGGTGACTATTGTCTTCGGCATTTTGTCCACCCGGTTCCGCGACATCAAACAATTGCTGGCGACCGCGGTCCAGCTGATCTTCTTTATGACGCCGATCATCTGGACGATCAACATGGATTCACTCGGCAAAATGTCCGAGCGGATGAAGTTGGTCGAACTCAACCCGCTGTATCACTACCTGGAGATCACCCGTGGCCCACTGCTCGGCGATCACGTCGAGTTCTACCACTGGGCAATTGTGCTCGGCTGCACCGCGGTTGGCTGGCTGATGGCCTTGTTCGTGATGCGCAACTACCGCGCCCGCGTGGCGTACTGGGTTTAGGACTGATTGTGAAGAATTCGATACTCAAGTCCGCTGCCCTCGTGGACCCCGACAAGGTCCGCGTCGATACCTGGGACGCGTGCGTGGACTTTCCCATCTTCGACGCCAAGACCCGCTCGATCAAGAAGTCCGTATTGGGCAAGGCCGGTGGTGTCATCGGCTCCGCTGGTTCGAATCTCGTTGTGGTGGAAGCTCTCCGCAACATCAATCTGCACCTCGAACACGGCGACCGGGTTGGCCTGGTCGGGCACAACGGCGCGGGCAAGTCGACGCTGCTGCGCCTACTTTCGGGTATCTACGAACCGACCCGTGGTGCGTGCCGGGTGCAGGGACGCGTCGCACCGGTCTTCGACCTGGGCGTCGGTATGGACCCGGAGATCTCTGGTTACGAGAACATCATCGTCCGCGGGATGTTCCTGGGTATGAGCCGTAAGGAGATGCTGCGCAAGACCGACGAGATCGCCGAGTTCACCGAACTGGGCGACTATCTCGAAATGCCACTGCGTACCTACTCGACGGGTATGCGCGTCCGCGTCGCCCTCGGCGTCGTCACCAGCATCGACCCGGAGATCCTGATCCTCGACGAAGGTATTGGCGCGGTTGACGCCGACTTCATGCGCAAGGCCCGAGTTCGCTTGCAGGCCTTGGTCGAACGCTCTGGCATTCTCGTCTTCGCCAGTCACTCAAACGAATTCCTCGCCCAGCTGTGCGACCGCGCATTGTGGATCGACCACGGTCAGATCCGGATGGAGGGCGGCATCGAAGAAGTCGTCGACGCTTACGAGGGCCCCGACGCCGCCGCGCGCGTCCGAAAGGTACTCGCCAATCTGGAGGCTGACGACAAGACCCGGCCCAACTTCGTCGGGTCGGTGTCGGACGCACCCGAGACCAGCGACGACGAGAATGCCGACACCAAAGCCGATGCCGGTGAGTAGCACCACGCGCGTCGTGGCTGTGGTGGTCACTCATCGTCGGGCGGAGTTGCTTGCCGAGTCGTTGAAAGTCATTGCCGCGCAGGATCGTCCGGTCGACCACCTGATCGTCGTCGACAACGCCGCCGAGCAGCGGGTGGCCGAGCTGGTCAACGCGACCGGCGTCGAGACAACCTATATCGGGTCACAGCACAACCTCGGTGGCGCGGGCGGTTTCGCACTGGGCATGCTGCACGCGCTGGCGCTCGGCGCTGACTGGGTGTGGTGCGCCGACGACGACGGCCGACCCGAAGGGCCGCAAGTACTTTCGACGCTGCTCGACTGCGCGACACGGCACGGCCTTGCCGAGGTGTCGCCGGTGGTGTGCAATATCGACGACCCCGACACACTTGCCTTCCCGCTGCGCCGGGGCCTGGTATGGCGTCGCAAGCGGTCGGAACTGTTTGAGGGACAAGAGCATACCGGCGCCGGGAGCGGGCCGAATGTGACCGGCGCCGGGAGCGGGCCGAATACTACCGATGATCTCCTCGAGGGCATCGCCTCACTGATGAACGGCGCGTTGTTCTCCGCCCAGGCGCTCGAGCGAGTCGGCGTACCCGACCTGCGACTGTTCTTCCGCGGCGACGAAGTTGAGATGCATCGTCGCCTGACGCGGTCGGGACTACGTTTCGGGACCTGCCTGACCACCGCGTACCTGCACCCCGATGGCAGCGACGAGTTCCGGCCCATTCTCGGTGGTCGGATGCACACCCAGTATCCAGATAATGCGAACAAGCGTTACTTCACCTACCGCAACCGCGGCTACCTGATGAGTCAGCCGGGTATGCGCAAGCTCATTCCGCAGGAATACGCCCGGTTCGGCTGGTATTTCCTGGTACAGCAGCGTGACCTGGCCGGCTTCCGCGAATGGGTGCGGCTACGCAAACTTGGTCGGGCGGAACACTTTTCGCGACCCGAGTAGACCTGGACCAGGCACGGCTCACGCCGGTTGCGCGCTCTCGGCTGAGTATCGAGTCCGACTCGCCGGGCCTCGATATGTGACTCCATCGGAGCGGCCGCCCGTCGAGTGCCCGGCGAGGCGCCAGCCGAGCCGGGTGTATCGAGACGCCGCGACCAAGTCGGCCTACTCGTCCACGGCGGCGAGACCAGCCAGGTATGCCTCGATCGCAACTCTCCAGACCTGATCGGCCGCTGACGAGCCACCCAAAAGCCCGCGGCGCTCACTGGTCGCCAATCCCTCGACCAGCGCCGCGAATCCCAGTGCGGCACTGTCGATATCCTCGATCGAACCAGAAATCTGACCGACCGCCGCCGTCAGCATCCGCCGGCATTCCCAAGCACCCGCGAGGTCGACGCCGCCATTGACGGATAGGGGGCGAGCGAGCATCACGTCGACCAATCCGCGCGCGTCGTCGGCGAATTCACGAAAGGTAGCGGCGAACGCATGCAGGCGAGCCGCGCCCGGCGGTTGCGTATCGAGGTGCTCGTGCGCTCGCTCGGCCAGCCGATCGAACCCCACTGCCATCACGGCATCGACGAGTCCGTCCCGGCTGCCGAATAGCTGATTGAGCGCTGCGATGTTACTTCCCGCAGCTTCTGAAGCCCGTCGCGTGGTCAATGCCGCGACACCTTCGTCGATGGCAATCTGGGTCGCAGCGTCGACGAATCGCTGAAACAGTTCGGCATCCCGGGTCCGTGGACGTGGCATCTGAACAGTATGACAACACCCTTTCCCTAGTTTTGTATCAGTGATATGTTTCCCGAATGACCGACAACCTCGACAGAATTCGCCAGTTTCTCGCCAACGCCCCCGTCGCCGAGACACTCGGCCTCGAACTACTCGACGCCGCGCCGGAACGCTCGGCCATCAGCATGAAGATCGCGCCTCATATCACCTTCGACGGCGCGACGGTCCAAGGCGCGATAGTCGCCACCCTCGCCGACTTCGCCGCAGTCGCCAGCGCATCCATGGTCGCCCGGCCCAACCAATTCATCGCGACCGTCGGATGCGAGACACATAACCTGGCCCCCGCCCGCGGCGAACGCCTCATCGCCGTTGGCCGATTGGTCAGCAAGCCCGGTCGTCGCATGGTCGCGGCAGCCGACGTCTACGCCGACGATGAACGCGGCACTCTATGCTTGACCGGCTTGTTTACGGCTGCGGCACTCGACTGACCCGACTCCAACTCGAACAACCGCCCACAACGCAACTAGAACGTGTTCTACTGTGAAGAGACGTCCCCTCCAGAACAGGACCTTCTCGATGCGTTTCACGTTCGCCGAAGCCATGACCGACACGTCCTTCTACGCGCCGCTTGCTCAGGCGGCCGAGAAGGCCGGATTCGACGGTTTCACCATCCCCGATTCACTGGCCTACCCGGAACAGTCCGACGCAACCTACCCCTACACCCCCGACGGCAATCGCGAATTCCTCGACGGCAAGGACTTCATCGAAACCTTCATCGCCGGCGCCGCACTCGGCGCGGTTACCGAAACGATCCGATTCACCCCGTTCGTCGTTAAGCTGCCGGTCCGCCCGCCCGCCTTGGTAGCCAAGCAGGCTATGTCGATCGCGACGTTGACCAACAACCGGTTCGCGATGGGTGTCGGCACCAGCCCGTGGCCCGAGGACTACGACTTCATGGGCGTCGACTTCAAACGCCGCGGCAAGCGGATGGACGAGTGCATGGACATCATCCGGGGACTGTCGACTGGCGAATACTTCGAATTCCACGGCGAGTTCTACGACATTCCGAAGATCAAAATGTCCCCCGCGCCAACCGAACCCATCCCGATGCTGGTCGGCGGTCACGCCGACGCCGCACTGCGTCGTGCGGTGGTGCGCGGCGACGGCTGGATGCACGGCGGTGGCGACGGTGAAGAACTCGACATGCTGCTCGGCAAGATCAACGACATCCGCAAGGCGGAGGGCAAACTCGACGATCCTTTCGAGGTCCACGTGATCTCACTCGACGCGTATACGGTGGATGGTTGTAAGCGCTTGGAGGACAAGGGAATCACCGACGTCATTGTCGGATTCCGACTGCCCTACATCATGGGTAACGATACCGAGCCGCTGCAGAAGAAGATCGACCATCTCAACTGGTACGCGGAGAATGTGATCGCAAAGGTCAACGGCTAGCCAGCAGCTCAGATATGTCCCCACGGGCGATCAGATGGCATATAGACACCTGATTCAACGTCGGGACATATTTCTGCGGTAAGCCGACCTACAACTTGAAGATCACCGCGCGCTGCACGACGAAGTTGATGACAGTGGCGATTCCCTGCGCGATCACGAAAGCGACAATGCTGTAGATCCGCGAATCGCCAAAGACGTGCAGCAACCACGTATAGACGCCGACGTTGACGACGAATGTCACCAGGTAAAGCACCACGACCGCCACGAACCGAGCAGTGTTCGGGTCCGCCTTGAACGTCCAGCGGCGGTTGACCAGGTAGGCGACCGTCGTGCCCAGGATGAACCCGCACGCCTTAGCTATCCACTCAGATGTCCCGAAACCGAACTGCAAGAGTTGAGTGAGCCCTAGGTCCAACACCGCCGAACCCGCGCCGGTGATGATGAACCGGATTATCGCTGTCCTGAGGTCGACGTCGTCGCGCATCTCCTCGACTTCGAGCGGCAACTCGACCGGGGTGGGGATATGCGGATGTTCGTGAGGAACGTTGGGGTCATGAGCGGACACCTCAGACACTCTAGCGGGCTGGTTCAGCGACGCTTCAGAACTCCTCGACGACGTCCGAATCGCGTGCCGCGGCTTCACCACGATCAAGGCCGGTCAATGCTTGCAGGTCACCGTCGTCGAGGGCGAAGTCGAAGATGTCGGCGTTCTCGTCTTGACGTCCCCGATGCGACGATTTGGGTACCACCCCGATCCCCTGTTGTACTGCCCAGCGCAGCGCGATCTGGGTCGGGGACTTGCCATGTCTGCGCGCCATCGCGAGGACCGACGGATCGTTGAGTAACCCTTCCTTCCGGCCGGTCGGGTGCCAGGCCTGAGCGAAGATGCCCCGGTCGGCCATGAAGGCGCGTAACTCAGTTCTCGCCAATGAAGAAGAACACTGAATCTGGTTGATCGGGGGCCACACTCCGGTGGCGTCGTACAGCGCTTGCAGATGCTTCTGCTTGAAATTCGAGACTCCCGGAACCCGGACGAAGCCCTCGTCGGCGAGAGTCACCAACGCCTTCCACGTTTCGACGGTCCTGCCAAGGCTGGGACACGGCCAGTGGATCAGGTACACATCTATCTGCGCGACCTGAAGACGCCGCGCGCTCTCCTTCGCCGCGTTGATCGCCTCGTCGTATCCGTGGTCGCCGCCGGCGACCTTCGTCTGGATCAGCACCCGATCACGGTCTACGCCGGATTCGGCGACGCCGATCCCGACGCTGCGTTCATTGCCGTAATGCGATGCGGTGTCGAGCAATCGGTACCCGTTGCGGACGGCGGTCTCGACGGCTCCCGCACAAGGCTGCCCGAGCATGCCGAACGTACCCAGTCCAACCAGCGGCAAGGAAACACCATTAGGTAGTTCGTACGTTGGAATCTCCACAGTCATCTAGCCTAGTTGGGCCGCGCAGTGTCCGTAAGCCGATCACATGGCTGACCCCGGGATGGTAAACATCCTTCATGTCGATACAGAGCCTGCGCCAAGCTTTTCGTTACCGAGTGGCCCGGCATATTCTCATCGGTCCGTTCCTATTCGTCTGGGGACGACCGAAAGTGACTGGGCAGCAGAATATTCCGAAGACTGGCCCGGTCATCCTGGCGGCCAATCACCTCGCTATCTCCGATTCCTTCTTCGTCGTCCAGTCCGCCCGACGTCCGGTGATGTTCCTGGCCAAGGCCGACTACTTCACCCAGCCCGGTCTACGCGGCAAGTTCAAGAAGGTGTTCTTCTCCGGGATGGGACAGATTCCGGTCGACCGCGCGGGCGGCGCGAAGGCGACACCCGCCATCGATGCCGCGACCGGGATCGTCGACGGTGGCGGTGCGTGGGGTATTCATCCGGAGGGCACGCGGTCACCCGATGGCCGCATGTATCGGGGCAAGACGGGAGTCGTTCGAGTCGCGGTGGCAACCGGCACTCCGATCATTCCGATCGCACTGACCGGCACCGACAACCGGAACCGCACCAACTTCTGGAAGAGCCGCGTATCAGTCGACATTCTGCCGCCCCTGGACCTCAGCCACGTACACGCCGACAATGAGACTGAGATCCGAGACGCTACCAATACGTTGATGGCGCAGATCCGCGCGAAGACGGGGCAGGTGTACGTCGACACCTA
Source organism: Gordonia sp. CPCC 205333 (assembly GCF_048537885.1). NCBI lineage: Bacteria > Bacillati > Actinomycetota > Actinomycetes > Mycobacteriales > Gordoniaceae > Gordonia > Gordonia sp. CPCC 205333. Next base: position 616,928 of record NZ_JBCLVI010000002.1, read on the forward strand.
CGCCAAGCCGGGCAGCGCGACGAAATAGTCTCAGAACGAGTCGAGTTTGGCGTCCAGGTCGTCGAATCGTTCGACGTCGGGCCGGTCCAGCAGGATCCCGCGAATCGCCACGAACGCGGCCCGATGAAGGCCCTGAAATCCGCGAGCGGATCGGTATCGAGTACTGCCAGGTCGACGTCGAAGAGAAAATCACCGATCTCGTCCCATTAGTGCGACGTCGCCTCTGGCCGGATGTGCTCAGAGGTGAGAATGTCCCCAGCCGAGGCGATTTGTACGGAAGATTCTTCGACGAAATCAGCGGGGAGTGAATAGTGAATATCCTGAGCGGCGAAATACTCCTCGATCCCGCTACCCTCTTCCGCGCGCTCGACCCCGCCGAGGAAGAATTTGTGCGCCCACCAGAGCTTTTCCGAGATGCACATAGTGCCGTAGATCCGGCAGATCGCCCGAACTGCACGCGTCAGCATCCGCACTCTCTTCACGACTTGACTGTCACAGGTGTGACAAGTCAGCGTCTGACCAGACGACCTGCGCAAGTCAACGAATTGACGGCAAGTGACGCACTCGCCCGGAATGTGAGACACCTTGACCGAATCGACTAGTCCAAACGGGTGAATCCCATCGCGGCACGTTCGCAGGAGTGGCTTATCAACGCACTCAGAGCCCGAGGTTCCTCGACGCCACTCACCTGGAATACGCATTGGCCTTCAATGCGGGCGGATACTTCAACGTCCTATTCGCGTGGTTGTATCGCGGCAGGCGGGAGACACCGTCCGAAATGGCCGACGCTATCGGCTCGTGTCACGGCGACTAGTCGGCGATCTCCGGAAATCTGTCCCGCACATGCGCCTGCAGGCGCTGCGCCGCCGGCGACGCCACCGCGGCGGACATCGCCAGCCCGACGCTTCGCGTGAAGTCACCATTCGCCAACTCCAGCGTCGCGACGTCGTCCGGTGCGCCAGCTTCAAGCGATCGCGGCATGATCGCGACACCCAATCCACGACCGACCATCGACCGCATCGTCTCGAAATCCGCGATCTCCACGCTCACCCTAGGCTCGAATCCCGCTGCGGCACACCACCGTCGCGTCTCTTGACGGAGATGATAGGTCGACGGGTTGGCGATGAAATCCTCATCGGCGAGTTCGTTGAGTCGTATCATTTTCCGGTGTGCCAGCCGATGATCACGCGGTACATGCAGGCTTACCCGCTGAGTTCCCAACGGTGTGGTCGGTAGGCCAACCGGTGCGGGGATGACGATTGCCAGATCCAGTTCTCCCTCCCGCAGGCACCGAACGAGCTCGGCACCATGAGCCTGCCGGAGCACCAGACGGATTCCCGGCGCGACGTCGTGGAATTCGGCGAGCATTCGCGGAATCAGGTTCGGCCCCAGGCTAAGTGGAAAGCCGAACCGGACCACACCGACGTCGGGGTCGAGGTCGTCGACCACCGCGGTCAGCGCCTGATCGATAGCTCGCAGCGGACCCCGAATTCGTGCGAGGAGTTCACGACCGGCCGCCGTGAGGACCAGTCGGCGCCCGGCCGGCACGAATAGCGCCACCCCGAGCGTCTTCTCCAGGGCGTGCAATCGGCGACTCACCGATGACTGCGGAACGTCGAGCAACTGCGCTCCACGAGTCACGTGTCCAGTCGTAGCGACAACTTCGAATGCCACCAACGAGGGCATCAGATCGACGGTCTGCCCTCGGTAAAACTCATCCATATTTGGATGATAATCATCAAAACATACATTGGACAGATTGGTTGTTATCGACGCACGATGGTGTCACTCGCATCCGGGAAGGCCAACAATGACTACTGACATCGACTCCACCTGCTACGACGTCGTCTTGATCGGCGGCGGCATCATGTCCGCGACACTCGGAGCGATGATGAGCACCCTTTCGCCCGACCTCCGCGTCGTGTTACTGGAACGCGCCGATGACCTTGCCGAGGAAAGCTCCGGATCGTGGAATAACGCGGGCACCGGCCACTCCGGATTCTGTGAGCTCAACTACATGCCCGACCCGGCCAACGGGGACAAGGCAATCGACGCCGCGCGGCAATTCCGAATCACCAGCCAATGGTGGTCATCCCTCGCCGCGCGTGGACTCCTCGATCTCGGTTCAATCGTCCATACCGCTCCGCACATGAACCTGGTCTACACCCGCACCGACGTCGACTACCTTCGACGACGTTACGAAACCCTCTCAGCGTCAGAGCTTTTCGCCGAGATGGAGTACAGCGAGGATCGAGAGATCATTCGATCCTGGGCGCCACTGACCATCGACGGACGAGCCGAGGACGGGCCGATCGCCGCCACGCGGGTCGCTGGCGGCACCGATGTCGACTTCGGGGCGCTGACCACCTCGCTAGCGTCCGTCATCACCGCGACGGGCGGCGAAATCCGCACCGGAGCCGAAGTGACGACACTGCGGCGAGGGCCGAACGCCGATTGGAGCGTCGAGGGTCGAAATCGCAAGAATGGCACAAGGTTCCAGCTATCTGCGAGGTTTGTCTTCGTCGGCGCCGGCGGCCAGGCGCTACGCCTGCTACAAAAGGCACGAGTGCCGGAAGTCCGCGGATACGGGGTACTCCCAGTCGGGGCCGCATTCCTCCGCTGCACCGACCCCGATATCGTCGCTCGACACCGCGCAAAGGTCTATGGCCAGGCACCGATTGGCGCACCGCCGATGTCGGTGCCGCACTTGGATAAGCGCTTTGTCGACGGCGAGCAGGCGTTGATGTTCGGTCCATACGCAACCTTCAGCACGCGACTGCTTCGCAGCGGCAAACTGACCGACTTCTTCATGACGGTTCGCCCGCATAACATCCTCGGTCTCGCCGCCGCGATAGCCGGCAACGTGCCGCTGGTGAAATACCTTGTAGCGCAATTATTTTTGTCGAGAGCACGGAAATTTTCACAACTTCGCGCCTACTACCCCGGGGCCGACTCAACTCAGTGGAAGATGATCGGAGCCGGCCAACGCGCGCAGCTGATTCGCCGCGTCGGCCGCAATCCCGGTGTGCTGCAGACCGGTACCGAATTGGTCGTCGGCGGCGATGGCACCATCGCGGGACTGCTCGGCGCATCGCCCGGCGCGTCTACGGCGGTCCCGATTATGTTCGATCTTCTGCGACAGTGTTTCCCAGATCGCTGGCGTCGGGACTGGCAGGCCCAGATCGCCGAGGCGATACCCGACGCCGCATCCGCTGCTTAGCCGAACGCGTCGCCGCGGTGACCGGCTCCGACGAGGTCGCGGCTGCCAGCCCCGTCACCGGCATCGCGCCATAGATGGATTCGGCATTTCCAGCCGGAACGTCGTAGGTCTCATGCCAGATGCCGACCGCGTCAGGGGCCGCTGTTGCCCTGGCGTAGAAGGCTTTCCACGCGGGCCAATGCTTATGGTCGGCATCGCGGGCGTATCGGTAGAGCTCGTCGACACTGCGCCAGTACTGGACCACCATCGCCCCGCGGGGCTGGAGGGCGAGTTGATAGTGCAGCAGACCACTCGCCGGATCTCGGTCGAGTTCACGAAGCATCCGCGGCATAGCGGTGAACACTGGGATCCACTGTTTGAGTCGGAGTGGGTTGTTTATGCGAAATCCGATGAGAAAGACCACGATCGGCTGGTCGGTGTTGTGTGTGGTGGTCCGAACAGTGCCCACGGCGACCTCCCGGTTGACTGGGCTGGCTATTGGCTGGGCTGGGCTGTGCCGACTAGTTAGGTAGTGACACTCTCCAATGATGGATAGCGGTAGTATCCAATGTCAAGCAGATTGGAGAATCCGTGCAGATTTCCGAGTTGGCAGCGACCACCGGACATACCGTGGCCACCGTCAAGTTCTATCTCCGCAGCGGGCTCTTGCCGGCCGGCGAGCGGACCAGCGCCACCCGCGCGACCTATGGCGCCGACCATGTTCAGCGGCTACGTCTAATCCGCGCGTTGATCGACGTCGGCGGGCTCAGTTTGAGTCAGGTACACAGCGTTCTCGACGTGCTGACCGGCGAACACCGCTCGCCGACCGAGGTTCTGGGTGCCGCCTACCTGGCATTCGCGGATCGGCCTCCGATCGAAAGCGACGGTCGTGTCCGCAAAGTTCTGGTCGATCTGGGCTGGACACCCCACTCCCACGATCCCTACCTCGCGAGACTAGAGGAAGTCGTCGACGCACTCACAGACCTAGGCGTGCCGATCTCCGATGACGCGTTACGGGCCTACGCGCGCGCTGCGATGGACGTGGCCACAGTTGACATCGACCGAACCGACATCTCGTCGAATCACCTCACCGACCTCAGTCGGGGGCTGACCACAATGGCCGCGGGCTCAATTCTCTACGAGCCGATCCTGACCGGACTTCGTCGCCTCGCCCACGCCGAGATAACCGTGTCACGCTATGGCCGACCCGTACCGGCCACCGACCAGTCACCCCGTGACAAGATGAGCGAATGACCCAAGCTGCCAACTTCGCGACCGTCGGCGACCTAAAGATCTGTTATGACGAGTTCGGTGACGTCGATGATCCCGCCGTACTCCTGATCATGGGCATCGGCGCACAGATGGTGTTCTGGCGCAACGAATTCTGCCAGCAGGTGGCAGACCAGGGCTTTCGCGTGATCCGATTCGACAATCGTGACAGTGGCCTATCGACCAAACTCGACGGCGTGCGTGCCGGCGGCGGATCCATGCTCGCCAATATGACGCGCTACTACCTCGGGCGACCAACTGCCGGTACGGCATACACGCTCACCGAGATGGCCGACGACGCAGCGGGCGTCCTGGATCATCTCGGGGTGGCCCAAGCCCATATCGTCGGTGCATCGATGGGCGGCATGATTGCCCAGGTCTTTGCTGCCGAGCACGCGGAACGGACCCGAACACTCACCGTGATCATGTCCAGCAACAATCAGGGTTTTCTTGCTCCACCGGGACCGAAACAGCTTGTCGCACTGCTGAAGCCGCCGCCAAAGGGCGCCAGCCGCGAGGAGATCATCGCGAATACCGTACGCGTCGGCGACATCATCGGTAGCCCCGTACACCGACCGGCACCGGATAAGGCGCTGGCGCACGCGACCGAATATTACGACCGCAGCTACTACCCCATCGGATTCGCGCGACAGTTCGCCGCCATCATGGGCACCGGTCGACTGGTGCCATTCGATAATCGAATCACCGCGCCCACCTTGGTTTTACACGGGGCGGATGACAAGTTGATGCGTCCGTCGGGAGCACGCGCGATCGCCAGGGCGATCAAGGGCGCACGGTTCACGCTGGTCAATGGAATGGGCCACGATCTGCCAGAACCATTGTGGGACAGCATTGTTAGCGACTTGACCGCAAACTTCGCCCGAGCGTGACTGCCGCCAACCCGGAAAATCGTCCGAATAGTGACTCGCGGAGGGCGATATGCCCTCCGCGACCACCTATTCGGACGATTTTCCCGGCGGGGTGTGGTCGGTTAGCGAGGCGGGGCGAGGCCGGTGCACGGAGTCTGCACTTGCACTGCGGATCACCGGGAACGTCTCAGTTGGTCACCGCGCGCATCGGTCCCGGCGTCCACCAACCCGATCGAGCCTCGTCGGAGATCTGAAGCTGCGCAACCGTCTGTGGCACAAGGGGAACCAACTGGACCAGATTGCCCCAGTCCTTCGCCCAGTCGTTGCGCAGATACGACGGCAACACCGTCGGCCGCAGTGAATTCTCGACGATGCCGAGCGGGCCGCCGTAATCGCCGGCCATCCAACGCTGGGAATTGACCCGTTCGCCTTCGGCATCCGGCTCGATCCGCCACTTGGGGACTTCCCAGACACCGTTGACGATGGCCGCCGGGCGCTGGCACGGGAACGCGAGCGCAACCTCCCAGTCGAGTAGTACCGGATCAGCGCTTCCCACAAGGGAATTGAGCGTCGACATCTTCGACACGCGAGGCGGTGTCACCGCGATCCACTTGTCGTAGTCGGTTGCGGTGTCCTCGGCGACAACGCGCACCACACTCGCCCGCGGCGGAGCATCGGCGCGCGGAAACCTCAAATTCTGCCACTTCGGCGCGGTGTGGTTGATTCCCAAGGGAGTAACCATTCCCACCGGCGTGACCCGACCATCGGGCTCGACCCGACCGAATTGCAGGCGCACCTTCTGACCGGAATGAGTAACCGCCAGCTCGTCCACATACTCGACGTCGCCGGCAGCCGACATCGTGATGAGTGGCGCATCAGGGGATGCGGCCGGCAACTGATACCAGTCCGACGTCAACCGCCCCTGCCCACTGCCAACGCCGAACGATCCGACCACTGGCGCGACGTCGGCGGACAATCCGAAGGGCCGCTTGATAGTTGGCTTGGCAACCTCGCGACCGGGCGTGTCCGCGGTCTGATCAGTGCCGGTGGCCGTCGGGTCAACCAACGCACTGTCGTCGGTGGACTCTTCATCCGAATCATCGGTGTCAAGGGTCGGCGATAAGGCGTTGAGGTCGAAACCTGTTGCATCCGAACCGAGTAGCGCGCGCTCAGCTGTGGATGGCGACTGGCCGGCGACCCGCGCAGCCTTCAGCACACCTGCGTTCGCGTCCTTCTCCACCAGAACCGCATCGGCGAGCGCACAATCTTGGCCGCGCACGGCGTCGACGTTGGAATTGGCCCAGGACCATGAATTACGTTGCGTGTAAATAGATTTCGCGAAGGAAACAAATGTGAATGCCAACGCTACGGCGCAGACGATCGCGATTGATTTGGTCGGCATTCGCTGCCACCAGTTCAATTGCGACGCGTCCGCCTGGCCGGAGTTGGCAGTGTCGGATGACCGATCATCGCGGAAGTACTGCCACGCGCCGAGCGCGGTCAACACCAGGGCGATGGCGAGAATCCCCGCGTAGAGCGGGATTCCCTTGATCGCGGGAGTGTCATCGGCCCACGGAATTCCGTAGCTGCCGACGTACCACCACTGGTTTCGCCCGGCGAACGCGATCGCCAGCGCGTAGGCACACGCGGCGGCGATGAAGGTGCGGTTACACCGCCGCACCATCACTTCGGGCCGGATGAATGCCGTTGCCGCAGCTGCCAATACGCCGGTCAAACACGCGAACGCGCCCATCTGGTGGGTTGCTTTGGTCGGCACGAAGGCGAGCACCACCACCGCGCCGGCCATTACACCGACCAACCGCCACAGCGGCGCCGACACCACGCCGGCTACCCGGCGTCGTTGCAGCAGAATGAGTACCACGATCAACAGGGACAGGAAGGTCACGAAAACCCCGACGCGGCGGGCGATCGAACCGTCTGGCGTCGGATTGAGCAGGATGTAGTAGCGCATCCCCTCGTTCCACCACTTGTTGGTCGGCCCGACGATGCCCTGCACCTTGATGCCTTCGAGGATAGTCGCGAGGGTCTGATCTGCGAAGATGGCGAAAAGGACGACCGTGCCCGACGCGAGGATCGGCATCAGTAGCGCCGCCAGACCGTCACGGCGACGGCGGATCAACAGATGTCGCATAAGGGGCCGCAATCCGGTGATCAGCGGCAGAATCGCAATGGCGCCCGCAGGATGCACGGTCAGGGTGCCCGCGGCGCAGATGACTGCGAGGGCGAGTGGCAGGAATCGGCCACTCGCGATCGCGCGCTCGACCAACACCCAGGTGAGTAGCGTGCCGACGGTCAGGAACGGCTCGATCCGAAGCCCGTTATTGAAGGGCAGCCATACCGCGAGGAAGCTCAGTGCCGCGGCCCACATTACCACCGACGACGAACGCAGTGCCGCACCTAGTCGTGGCACCGCGGCGCGGCTGATCAGGAACCAGCCGGCTACCGCGAACATAAAGGGCAGCAGGCGCAGCCACGGCGTCGCGGTGCTGACTTCCATCCACAACGAGAGGTAGCGGTAATGCCAACCGAATGGGTCTTGCGGAGCACCAAAGTAGCGGTAGTAATTGACGAGATAGCCAGCGTCACCGGCCACTCGCCCGACCGTGACCTGATAACCGTCGTCGGCGGTATTGCCGCCGATGAACAGCCACACCCCCAGAATGCCGATCACGGTGACATCCACGAATTTCGGTCGCCACCACCGCTTCGGGACCAACCTGCGCAGCTTCCGTCCATCGCGGGCGTCGAGAATGCCAAGGGCTGCGATCGACACCACCGTCATGATCACACCCAACACCAGCAATAGCGACTTGAGCGCGGTCGGCGAGGAAGAAAACCGCATGTCGATCGTCGACGAGAACGAAAGACCTTCGGCGGAAACATTTTTCGGCAGATCCGTGTAGACACCGATGATCTGCGGTCGCGCGTCGGGATCAGCGATGGTGAAATCAACCGGCACGCCGCCGGTCGCTGGCACGCCGACGATGCGGCCCGATGTTCCGGTGGTGTCGGCATGAACGACGATGCGGCAGTTGGGATTAGCCTGCGCCGCGGCACGAGGAGTACTGAGCAGCAACGTATTTCGCTGTGTCACTTGCAGACTGTCGGAGGTGGCCCGGACAAACAGGCCGACCTTGCTCGCCTCGACCCCAGCCGACGGAACCGTCGAAACCAGCACCCCACCGCTTTTCGGCAGCGACGACGCCAACGTGCACGGCACCGTCAGATCCAGTTTCAGCGGCGCGTACGCGACGTTGGGCGCCACGACGTTCTCGACGGTGCCGCTTTGCGGCCAATTGAGTTGGGTATTGCTGTATTTCACCGGCAGGAACGGCGAAAGGATAGCCAGGAACAGTCCGATCGAGCCCGCGACGATAGCGACGATCTGGACCTGTTTGATCCGGCGGCGCCGGGAATCGGGCTGAGCTGTCATCGTATTCGCGGCACTTTCGCTAGCAGCTGGCATATCACCGTCAGTCATCTTGTGGCACCACCCGAATCGAGCCGGTGCGCTGCCATCCCCATCGCGAGGCGGTTCCCGTTGTCACCGTCGCCGCGGGTGCATCGGGCACCAAGGGCTGCAACCGCTGCAGATTGCCCCATTCGCGGTACCAGTCATTCGACAGATATGTCGCCATCGTGCTCGCCCGCGTCAATGCCTCCGAGGTTGCGAGGATGCCGCCGTTGACCGTTGCCTGCCAGGTCTTCGACTGGGCGTTGGCAGTCGTGGGGTCCGGCAGGATCCGCCATTTCGGAATCTGGTTCACACCGTTGGTCGCGGTCATCGGGTGCTGACACGGGAACTGGGCGCCGACGGTGAAGTCGACGAGCGTTGGGTCCGTCGATCCGACAACCTCCTGCAGCGTCTGTAGGCGCGGCACCCGCGGCGGCGTGATTGCCAGCCATTGGTCAGGGCTCAAGCTGTTATCCCGGGCCACAATTCGCATCGCGGTCGCTTTCGCTGGAATCCCCGATGTGGGAACGCGCAAGTTGCGCCAAGGCCGGTTCGGCTGGCCGGGTCCCGGGTCAATCGGGACGGCAGGCGCTCCTACCGGCGTGAACTTGCCTCCCGATTCTCGCCCGAACTCGATCTGCAGCGACCGCCCCGTCGTGGTCGCACCATCTCGATCGATTGAGAAAATCGGCCCCGCGGCGGATATGACGATCAGCGGTCCCGCGTTGCGCGCGGGTAGCTGGTACCAGTCGCTGGTCAGCGTTGCTTCGGCGTTGTTATGTCCGTAGCTGCCCAGGACCGGGGTGGTCGCGGGGTTCAGCCCGAACGGCAATGCCGCTGTGCTGCCGTTGATTCCGCGGGGTCCGATCCCGCCGGTTGTGCCAGGGCTACCGCCCGAAACTACGAACGGCCGCGCCAGGTTGCTGGACGTGTTCATTGTTCCCGGGCTGAGAGAAGTTGCCTCCGAAAGGAGATCAGCCCCGACGCCGTTCGGATCAAAGCCATCGGACTCGCCAGCCAGCGCCGCCGAAACATCTTTGCCATCAACGGGTTTGAGCATGCCACTGTTGGCATCTCGTTCCACCAGCACGTAATCAGCCATGCCACAAGACTTTCCGGTGACAGTGTCGACGTTGGCGGCAAAGGTGGTGTACGTATCGGTCCGGGCCGCGATGGCCTTCGCGAAGAGTGCAACCTCGACCAATACCATCGCAGCCGCGATAAACACCAGGGGCGAGGACACCAGCGCGACCCGCCATGCCGGCACCGGCGCGTCGGGATCGGGAGCACCCACGGCGTCGGCCCGTAGGTGCAGCACCATCGCAGCCACGACGGCGAGGCCAGTGAGGCCCAAAAAGACTGAGGACAACGGGATTCCGGCCAACGACGGCGCCTTGTCGAACCACGAGATACCAAGATTGACCGCCCACGGCCACGCATTCTTACCGGCGGTGGCGATGGCGCAGGCCAGCATGAGCGCGGCGACGAAAACCGCGAAATTGCGCGGTGAACGTCGCGACGATTCCGCCACCGCGACGGCGGCCACCGCGGCGAGCGCGGCTCCGACGCCGGCATAAATACCGAATTGGATGGTCCACTTGGTCGGGGTGAACGAGAGCAGCAGAGTTGTCAGCAGGATTGCACTAACCACTCGCCACACCGGTCCGGGATCGACTCCACGAATCTTCTTACGTCGCAACATGATCGCTAGGCACACTGCTAGCGAAACGATAAGCAGCAGGACCGGAATGCGGCGGGCGAGCGCTCCGTCGTCGGTGCTGACAACCAGGAAGTAGTATCGCAGTAATTCTTGATACCAAACCAGCGTCGGACCGACGGTGTAGCGCACCCGCAGAGTCTCGGCAACGGTAGCCAGCGTCTGATCGCGGAAGACGATGATTATCACCAGACTCGCCGCCGCAGCCACCGGCAGCAATAAGGCGGCTATGCCGTCTTCTCTCCGCCGGATCCGCACAGCACGCAGCACCAAGCGAGAACCCGCCAAAAGCAATGCGACAGCGATGATTCCGTGCGGCGCGAGGGCCAATGTCAACCCCGCCGACAGCGCGGCCAGTGCCGCAGGCAGAATCCGTCGCGTCGCTATCGCCTGCTCCACGCCCCACCAGGTGAGAAGTGAGCCAAGGACGATGATTCCTTCGCTGCGCAGCCCGCTGCACAACGGCAGCCAAAACGCGCAGAATACCGCCGCCGCGGTGAACATCGCCCATTGCGATCGACGCACCGCGCCACCAAGGCGTGGCAGCAAAACGCGGGTAAGTATGAACCAGCTCAGCAAGCCGGCCGCCAGAGCGGGAAGTCGCATCCACAGGCCCGACGTAGAGATCGACGCCCAGTGCTCAAGGAAGCTGTAATACCAGTCGAACGGCGCCTCGGGGATACCGAAGAAGCGGTAATAGTTCGCCAGATAACCGGCACCGTCGGCGTTGCGGCCCATATTGAGGATGTAGCCGTCGTCAGGTGAAGCCGCGGCGATCGCGAACCACACCACAAGTACGCCAGTGACCACCAGATCGACAGCACGCGGTCGTAGCAATTGCCGAAGATCCAGCCGCCCAACTCGACGGTGATAGCCGCGCAGCACGTCGAGTCGCGCGACGGCCACCAACGACACGAACACGGCGATCGCGCCGACGAACATCACCAAAAGTTTGATCAGCGACGGCGATGAGTCGAAGCGATTGTCGACGTCGATGTGAGCACGCAGTTGGGGTGCGGTCGCGGCCCGCACTGTCGACGTCGGGAGATCGGTGAAGATCCCCGCGATCTGCGGGCGGTTTTCCGGCTCGGTGGTGCCCGCCGGGCCCAATCCCACAAAATGAGCACCGGTAGACGCGGACGACGACCAGATATGCAGCTGGGTGCAGCGTGTCAGGTCCGCGATCGGCGCGCTGGCGACGACCTTGCCGCGGAAGGCAACATCAACCGTCGTGCCGGTGTCGGTCACGAATAGCGCGGACTGACGGGCCTTGAGACCCGACGACGGCATCGTGGACAGCACGGTCATCGACGATCCCGCCTCGCGCGGCAAGCCAGCGTTGGCGAGGACACCGCACCCGATGGTGATGTCGAGTTCGCGCGCGGTCTGCGCGACCAGGGGCGCGGTGACCGAAGCGGTCTGGGTGGATAACGGCTGCCCAGCGGGCCAGTCGATAGTCGCGGTCCGCTCGTTGACCGGGAGAAACGGCGTCAGAATTGCGGCCAGAACTGCGACCAATCCGGCGACTACAGCCACTACGGCCGCCGGATTTTTACCCCGGCCCGTTCCCTGCGCCTGCGGCGTCGTTTGTGAATCCGGCACGGCAGGTCACCTTAGTGCACGCGGCTGTGAAGCGGGTGAGCCACCGGGTGGTCAGTAGGCTTAGCGGCGTGAATGTGCGCGCAGGGATCGTGGTCACCGGAACGGAAGTCCTCACCGGCACCATCAGCGATCGGAACGGCCCGTGGGTGGCGCGATCACTCCTGGATATCGGCGTCGACGTAGCCCATATCCTGATCTGTGGTGATCGGCCCGACGACCTCACCGCGCAGCTGGCATTCCTGGCCGCCGAAGGTGTCGACCTGATCGTCACCACCGGTGGCCTCGGCCCAACCGCCGACGACCTCACCGTCGCGACCGTGGCGGCGTTCACCGGGCGAGAGTTGACCCTCGACGTCAAGCTTCAGGCGCATATCGCCGACATCATCGCCCGCTGGCGACGCGCCTCGGGAACCGACTCGGCGGCCTTGGCCGCCGGAATCCGAAAACAAGCACTGGTTCCCGCCGGTACACAGTCGATTCCGCCCGTGGGTACCGCTCCCGGTGTCGCGATCCCGGCGTCGCCACAGAGTTCACCGGCGTTACCGGCGATACTCGTTCTGCCTGGCCCACCCGCCGAATTGCAGGGCATGTGGGCAGCGGGGCTAGCGTCCAACGCTGTCGCACAAGCACTCTCGGGCCGAACTGCCCACCGGGCCCAGACCATCCGCGCTTATCGCCTGTCCGAGGCAGACCTGGCCGCGACGCTACGCGACGCCGAAGGTCAGGTCGACGGACTTGATCGTCTGGAGATCACCACCTGCCTGCGGGGCGGCGAAGTGGAGATCGTCACCCGCTACGACGTCCAAGCGCAGTCGACCTACGATGCGCTCGCCGCCCACTTGACCAAACATCATGGCCCGCAGATTTTTTCGACCGACGGGTCGACTATCGACGACCGGCTGGCGACGCAGTTGTCGGGACGATCGGTGGCGACGGCTGAATCATGCACCGGCGGACTCGTCGCCGCCCGCTTCACCGACCGCGCCGGGTCATCGGAGTATTTTCTCGGCGGAGTCGCCGCGTACGCCAATGAGGTGAAGACCGAAATCCTCGGTGTACCAACCGAACTCATAGTCGAGCACGGTGCGGTCAGCGAGCAGGTTGCGCGGGCGATGGCCGATGGTGCGCGCCGTGCGCTGCGCACCGATACAGCGGTATCCACGACCGGTATCGCCGGTCCGGGTGGCGGCACCGACCGCAAGCCGGTCGGCACGGTGTGCTTCGGTATCGCGGTGGCCGGTCAGCCGACGCACACGCACACTGTCGTGTTCCCCGGCGGACGTTCGACCGTGCGCGCCCTGGCCACGACGGCGGCCTTCCACCTGTTGGCCGAGGCTTTGAGCGGCGGTGAAGAAGGTCCAGCCAGTCGCTGAATCTTGCAACACCCGATCAACTGTGATCTGATAAATCAACTATTCACATTGATACATTCAGGTCTACGGGGGATGCCAAAATGTTTCGTCGGGCTCGGTCGACGATCGCGGTAGCGCCGGCCATAATCATCCTGGCCATTGCCACTCTGATGAGTGGTTGCGCCGCCAGTAGTAGCGCCGAACGTCGGGACGGCAACCACTCCCCGACGTCGTCGGTGGCCACTTCAGTCGCACCAAGTGACGATCTACGCGAGATCACCGCGGTGACCCGCAAGGCCATCGATGCCTATAACACCGGCAATCTGACAGCACTCAAGTCTATTTCGTGCGGCGCTCTCAAGACTGACCTCGCCAAGACGACGACCCGTGATTTCCGGGACGAATCCCGTGCCGATCTACGCCGGCGCGGCACCGGGACAGTTGTCTCGATTTCCGAGCTCAAGACTCTAAATACCCACGCGACTGGGAATGTCGTCGTGCAATATCAGCGACAGGTAGCCGGGTTGGACGCCCAGAATCGTATCCACTTCGAGGGCACCTACAAGCGCGTCAAAGGTACCTGGCGGATTTGCGGAGTGGACTAACTTTCATCATTGATACTCGACGACGCGCCCCGCTAAGACTGTCGATAATTGTCGCGGCAGTTTTGATCCCACTAGCGGCGGCTGCCGTTGGCTGGCAGGTATGGAACAGATCGCACCAGGACGAGTCATCCTGCTGGTATTCGCAGGCAATCTACGAGAAGGTGTACCGAGTCGAACGCCTGTCAGACCGGGCCACGCACTCCGACGTGATCGCCGTGGTGAGAATCGACCAGGTGACCGATGTAGTCACGAAGAACGCACCCTCGACAACATTCTCGGCGTCGCCGCTGGTCACCTATCGAGGCAATCCGGGGAATTCGATAACAATCGAGCAGGCCGGAATCGACGGCTGCCGATCAGAAAATGACCCCATCCTGCAGCCCGGTAAGAAGTACCTACTATTTCTTCAGTCAGACCGGGCAAGCAACCGCACTGTCACGTACACCCAAATGTGGACCGAAGGTCAGACCCCATTGTCAGCACAACAGGTGCGGGCAGCCGAGAATTCACAACCAATCCCCGGACTGCAGAAGGTCGTCGACAGTCTGCCGAAATATCCTTTCCAGAAATAGCGCGAGTGGCGCTTACACCGATGCAGCCGCCATCGACAACCGGACACATACTTCGGCGAGTTCATCGGCAGACATATCCCGTTCGATCAGCCACGCCTCGATCAAGCGATTCACACCGCCGACGACGAACCGCGCGATGCGATAAGCCGCCGGGGTATCGATCGGCGGTGTATCGGGCAATTCGGTGAAATGAGCGACCATGACACCGGCGATGAGATCGAGGGTCTGGCGACGACGATCTTCCAGCCCGACCATCCCGGACATATCGCTGGTTACGATGCGAAACATCGCCGGGTCGGCTTCGAGAGCGGTCAAATATCCAGAAAGCGCCGCATGCAGTCGACGGTCGACCCGGCCGCCGGTCGCGCTGCTCGCGCCGACCATCGTCGCAACCATCTCGTCGCGAACCTGATCCGCGACGGCGAGGATGAACGCGTCACGATTCGCGAAATGCTCGTAGAAATAACGGTAGACCAGCCCTGATTCTTTGCAGACCCCGCGCACGGTGATATCGCCGACGCCCGATCGTCCCCAGGCTTCCCGACCCACCGCGATGAGTTTCAGACGTCGTTCCTCACGGCGCGTGTCCGCGCTGACACCGCCGTAGTCGCGTACCACCTCGCCGCGCACCATTGACCGGAATTCTAGACACGTCTATCTTTGGAGAACAGTCGTTGTCCAAAAACGGAGCCATACTCATGACCGCGCAGATTCCTCGACGACATCCTGCGAAACCCTGTCGAATCCCGGTCGGCGTCGCAGTGTTCAGTCGGCTACTCGGCATTCGCGGCCCCGACGCCGCGCAGTTCCGTCGCTTCGGCGAAGCTCTCACCGAGGGGGATCCGCTGATGGACGACCTCGTCGGATGGATGACCGAAACCGGCATGAAGAGCACGCGGCCGCTATTCGAACAAGCCCTGGCCAGTGGCATCGACAGTGTCACCGACGCCCCGGCACCTCTTCGCAAGTTCTTCGCCATCGTCGAGCAGACGCCCAACTGGGTGGACCCGGCGATATTGCGGGTGGGTGCGCAAACCATGAACAGCGGTGGCGCCGACGGCCTGTTCATAGCCCGCGACGTCGCATTGCTCGGCGGATACAGCTTCTCCGGCTTCAACCAGACCCTGCTGCGGACCGGCGCACTGGAGAAGGGCTCGAACAAGCGATTCGCCGAGACCTCGCAATGGGCGCTCGACGTGATCGCCGACGACGGTCTGGAACTGTTCGGTGCCGGCTACCGCTCAACGTTGCGTGTCCGGCTGATCCACTCCCTGGTGCGCAGTCATGTGGTTGACCTGCCCGACTGGGATTCTGATCAGTTCGGGCTGCCGATCAACCAGACCGATATGGCCGCAACCCTGGTCGGAGCCCTGGTTGCTCCGATGGTCGGCGGCCTCGGCATCGGGCTGGTCAACAGGCCGTCGGAGTACACGGCAGTCGGCCATCTGACTCGCTACGTCGGCTGGCTGATGGGTGTCGACGACGAGTTCCTGCCGGGCGGGTTTCGTGATTCGATCCGCATGCTCGCGCATACGTCGGCTGCGTTGTCGATCCCCGACGAGACGTCGCCGCAATTGGCACGACCGATGGTCGACGATCCGCTGAGCTGGAACTATCGACACTTCCGCACTCTTCGACGTCGAATCGCGCGGTCACAGCATCTCTCGGTCAGCGCGTTCTTCCTCGGCTCGCGAGCGATGGCCCAGCTCGGTCTGCCGACTCGGGTTATGCCGTGGTACCCGCTGCTGCGCATCCCGGTCAACGCAATCCGGTCCGTGGCGGCCTTCCTGCCCGGTGGTCGCGAACGCGCCAGCCGCCAGGGTCGTCGCAGCCAGGAGCGTTTCATGGTGACAATGCTCGAGGCTCCCGCGAGGATCGGCGAGTCGACGCAACTGGCCCAGCACGCGGCGTAGCGCCCGTCCTACCGCCCGTCCTACCGCGAAAATCGTCCGAATAGGTGGTGGGCTGGGGCAATATGCCCTCGCCGGGGATGTATTCGGACGATTTTCACGGATGGCGGCAGCAGTGGCCTAAGCTCGGCAATCGTGAGTATCGTGAGTTCGCGCAACTTCTTTCGGCTCGGCGCGGTTGGCGTCATCGTTCTAAGCGCCACCGTCGCTGTCGCATTGACAACCGCGGTCGCCAATGCGGAGAAGCTTCCGCCTACCGGCACACCGCAGTGGTCGGGTATGGACGTCCGCGCGTACGACGGTCCGGTGCCAGCCAAGGCGGGTACCCTGATCGCTCACGTGCCACTACCCACCCGACTGTCGGTTCCGGCAGCCGGATCGGCGTACCGCATCCACTATTCGACGCCGAATCAGCACGGCAAGATGGCAACCAGTACCGCGATTGTGTTGCTGCCCAACGGAAAAGCCCCCGCTGGTGGCTGGCCGGTGCTCGCCTGGGCACACGGGACCGTCGGACTAGGCGATGACTGCACCCCATCGGCACAGCCACGCTCGCAACGCGATTCGGACTATCTCTCCCACTGGCTCCGCAACGGCTATGCCGTCGTCGGCACCGACTACGTCGGACTGGGCACTCCCGGCCTGATGAGCTACCTGAATGGCCGATCCGAAGCCCACTCAATCGTCGACTCGGTGAAAGCCCTTGGACAACTTGATGTTCCAGTGGCCAAACGCTGGGCGATCGTCGGGCAGTCGCAAGGTGCCGGAGCCGCGCTCAACGGTGCCCGCTACGCGACCGAACTCTCCGGCGGAACTGGACTCGACTACCGCGGCGTCGTCGCAACCGGCACCCCGGCCAATATCGAGCAAATCATCGCGCTCGGTTCACCCACCTTCCCACCGGTAAAACTGCCAGCTGGACTCAACACCTACGCGGCCTACATCATGGCGGGATTCATCGACGCCCGGCCCGACCTGCACCCCGAACGGGTACTCACCCCGTACGGCCGCCAGATCGTGGCCCAGGCCCGCGAACTCTGTTACCCGGAGATGAGCGAGCTGATGGACGGCAAACAACTCACCAGACTCTTCGCGCGGCCGATCACATCCATCCCCGGCGTTCGCAAAGCGCTCGCCGACTACATGGGAACCCCGTTCAGCGGCTACGACCGGCCAATTTTCCTCGGTCAGGGACTACGCGACATCGACGTCCCCGCACCGTCGGCGCTATCGCTTTACGCACAGATGAAGGCGAACAACCAGCCCGTCGAATTGCACGTCTATCCGAGCCAGGACCACTCCGGCACCGTTTACGCGTCGATGGCCGATTCCACCCCATTCCTGGCGCGGATCCTGCGCTAGGGCGGCGACCTAGTCGGACGCTTCGTCTTGCGCAGCCTTACGTTTGCGGTCTTCCGCGCGGACGCGCTTGGCCGTTTCTTGTTCCGCGACAAGCCAATCCGGCTTCTCCGCGAGGAGCGCCTTGATTTGCTCGGTGGTCAACGCTTCGGTGATGTCGTTGCGGACCAGCGCATTCAACGACACGCCTAGCTTTGCCGCGACCAGGTTCTTGGGGTGCGGGCCGTCGCGGCGCAAGTCCTGCAGCCACTGCGGCGGTTCCAATTCCAGCGCGGCGAGTTCTTCGCGGGTAATCGCATTCGCCTGGAAGTCCGGCGGCGTCGCCGGAAGGTAGACGTCCAACTTCTTGGCGGCGGTGAGGGGCTTCATCGCTTGCGGTGACGGCTGCGAACTCATCAGACCAGCGTATCCGGCGGTACCGTAACCATCGTGACCGCGCCCGCAGCTCAACCATTCCGGCTCGCATTCGTACCGGGTGTGACCCCCGCGAAATGGGTGCGAATCTGGTCCGAGCGACGTCGTGATCGGATCGAATTGGTGGCGTGCGACAACACCGACGCCGCACTGAGCCAGTTATCCGACGGCACCGTGCAAGTCGCGTTGGTTCGCGAGCCTCCCGCCGAGGTCGGGCTCAATGTCATTCCGCTCTATACAGAAACGACCGTGGCCGTCGTCGAGAAGGAGCATCTGTTCACGGCGGTCACCGAAGTGGCCCTGACCGATATCGCCGACGAACCCCTGTTGATACCCCTCGATGACCCGTTGACCTGGCCCGATCGCCCAGGCGTCCGAGTTGACCACCGACCCGCGACAGTTAGTGACGGCATCCAGCTGGTAGCCACCGGGATGGGCGTCCTGCTCGTCCCGCAGTCGTTGGCCCGGCTGCACCATCGGCGCGACGTCGCCTATCGCCCGGTTCAACACGCACCGCAGACACCCGTCGCGCTGGTGTGGCGCCAAACGTCCCCGCAGGTGGAGGAGTTCGTCGGCATCGTACGCGGACGCGGCCCCAACTCATCTCGAGGCGAGTCCGAACCCGCCCCGAAACGCACCGCGCGCGAGAAGATGCTCGCTAAACGAGCAGCTCGGGAAGCCGCCGGTAAGCAGCCTCCGTCGCCACGCAAACCCCGACGACCCCGCAGTCGATAGGGGTCGCGATCATCACAACACCCGAAGACCACACCCGCTTCTCAGGTACCCACAGGTATCCTCAAGCCCGATGTCTACTACCAAACAGACCCCCGACGCTCCGCTCGACGCCGCGTCCGATCTCCCCATCGAGACCCGCCGTCTAGTCGGCTGGTCGCGCACCACGCCCATCGACGGGCAGGTTCTGGAGACCAACGACGTCGAGGTAATCGCCAAAGCGGTCGCCCGCGTCGCCGACGACAATGCCGACAAGCCGACCTATCTGCAACGCGGTGTCATCGCACGCGGACTTGGGCGCTCCTATAACGAGTCCGCGCAGAACAGCGGTGGCCTCACCGTCGATATGACGCGGATCAATCGCATCCACAATATCGACGGTGAAACCGGGATCGTCGACGTAGATGCGGGCGTCAGCCTGGACCAGTTGATGCAGATCGCACTGCCTTTCGGCCTATGGGTTCCGGTGCTGCCAGGTACCCGTCAGGTCACCATCGGCGGTGCCATCGCACACGACATCCACGGCAAGAATCACCACAGCCAGGGCAGCTTCGGCAATCACGTGATCGAACTGACGCTGCTCGTCGCCGATGGCCGCATTCTGACCCTTAAGCCGGGCGGCAGCCCCGACGACGCCAACGGCGAACTGTTCTGGGCTACCGTCGCGGGTATCGGCCTGACCGGGATCATCCTGCGCGCCAAGATTCAGATGAAGCGCACTGAGAGCGCGTACTTCATCGCCGACACGGCCCAGACGCACAGCCTGCAGGAAACGCTCGATCTACATCTGGACGACGGTTTCGAGGACGGCTACGAATACGCGTCGGGCTGGTTCGACACCATCAGCGCACCGCCGAAGCTCGGTCGTGGCACCTTCTCACGCGGCAATCTCGCCACCCTCGACGAACTGCCGGAGAAGTACCGCAAGAATCCACTGAGCTTCAACAACAAGCCGCTGATCACCTTCCCCGACGTCTTCCCGCGCGGCCTGGCAAACAAGCTGAGCTTCTCGGTCGTGGGCGAGGCGTACTACCGCATCGGCCCGCCCAGTGAGGGCAAGGTCAAAAATCTCGCGCAGTTCTATCACATGCTCGACGTCTTCGGTGACTGGAACAACGCCTATGGACGCGGCGGCGGTTTCGCGCAGTACCAGTTCATCGTGCCCACCGGCAACGAGGGCGAATTCACCCGCTTGATCGAAGATATCCAGGCATCGGGTCACGTCAGCTTCCTCAACGTGATCAAGCTCTTCGGCGACGGCAACAAAGCTCCGCTGAGCTTCCCCTTCAAGGGTTGGAACGTCTGCCTCGACTTCCCGATCAAGAAGGGGCTGGCACAGTTCCTCAACGGGCTCGACGCCCGCGTGATGTCGATGGGCGGACGCCTATACACCGCGAAGGACTCGCGGACGTCGGCTGCCAGCTTCCACCAGATGTACCCGCAGCTCGACTCCTGGATCGCGACTCGCCGCGGCATCGACCCGACCGGGGTGTTCATGTCCGACATGGGCCGCCGCCTCGAACTGAACTGACCTGACTTCCCACCTAAGGACTTAGACACATGATCAACGCCGTCGGCGTACCGCAATCCATCCTCGTACTCGGTGGCAGCTCTGAGATCGGCCTGGCAATCACCGCCGAGTACCTATCCCAGGGCGCTTCGCGCGTCGTACTCGCGACAGTTCCGGGTGACCCGGCCGCTGCCGCAGCAGTCGACAAGATGAAGGCAGCCGGTGCCGCGACCGTCGAGCAGATCGACTTCGACGCCATCGACACCGATTCGCACGGTGCCGTCATCGACAAGGCCTTTGCCGGCGGCGACATCGACGTCGCCATCGTGGCCTTCGGCATCCAGGGCGACGACGAGCAGGCCTGGCAGGATCAGAAGCTGGCCGTCCTGGAAGCCAAGATCAATTACACCGCAGCGGTTTCCGTCGGCGTGCTGGTCGGCGAGAAGTTCCGCGCGCAGGGCCACGGCCAGATCATCGCGATGAGTTCGGTCGCCGGCGAGCGTGTCCGTCGTAGCAACTTCGTCTACGGCTCCACCAAGGCCGGACTCGACGGATTCTACCTCGGACTCGGAGAAGCCCTGCGCCCCTTCGGTTCTCGCGTGCTCGTCGTACGCCCCGGTCAGGTCCGCACTCGACTGTCCGCACATGTCAAAGACGCCCCGCTCACCGTGGAGAAGGAGGTCGTCGCGCGTCTCGCAGTCGCTGCCGCCGCCAAGGGCAAAGAAATCGTCTGGGTCCCCGGTCCGTTCCGCTACATCATGATCGTGCTGCGCCACATCCCTCGGCCGATCTTCCGCAAGCTTCCGGTGTAGCTCCAACTAGCCCACAACAAAACCGGGGTTCACGACAATTATCGTCGTGTACCCCGGTTTTTCGGTGGGGTAGGGCCAGTGCACTAACCTCGACCCGGTGACGGCAACGCAGAAGTCAGCCCCGGTGTTCACCCGATCGCGCCTCATCGACGCCGCTGGGCTCGTCGCCACCGTCGTAGTCGGGGCCATCGTCGCCTACGCGGCGCTGCTGGTCATCGGCAAGGTCGACTGGCCAGCGTTCAACTCGTCGAATGTCACGCGGGCACTGACAACCATCGGACAGGCCGTGGCGATCGCGGTATTGGTCGTCGCTGTCATCGCTTACCGGCTCCGGCGCTGGGCACCGGCACTACCGATACTGTCCGCGGCCGGCGTGGCCGGATTCGTCACGATCACCCTGGGAATGCCGCTGGGCGCGACGAAGCTGTACCTGGGCGGCCTCTCGGTCGATCAACAATTCCGCACCGAATACCTCACCCGGCTCACCGACTCACCGCACCTCGCGGATATGACCTATCACGGACTCGCGCCGTATTACCCGGCCGGCTGGTTCTGGATGGGCGGTCGCTTCGCTCAGTTCGACGGCCTACCCGGCTGGGAGGCGTACAAGCCCTGGTCGATTCTGTCGATCGCTGTCGCCGCGGCATTGGCCACCGCGCTGTGGAACCGGATGATCGGCACCGACCGCGGCATCGCTGTCTCACTCGCGGTCACCGTCGTGACGCTCATATACGCCGCGCCCGAGCCTTACGGCGCGGTACTGATCCTGCTGGGCGTGCCGATGCTGGTCGTTTTCGTTCACGCCTTACGCGGTCTGCGAGGAACGTCCGTTGCCGGATTGCGAGCCACCTCCTGGCCCGCGGTGATCGCCTCCGGCCTCTTCATCGGACTTTCCGCGACGTTCTACACCCTGTTCACTGGACTTCTCGCCGGCATCACGATCCTGCTCGCCTTGTGGTTCTCGGTAGCCGGGTGGCTCGCCACCGCCAATAAGGCACGACCCGCAGCCGATGTTCGAGCACAGCGCCGAACGCTCATAGTCGGCGTCGTCGGACGACTCGCCGCGATGGGGATCATCGGTGGGCTCGTCGCTCTATTCGCCTGGGCACCTTATCTTTCCGATCGTATTTCGGGCACCGCCGCCAGTGGCGGCTCCGCGGAGCACTACCTGCCCGAATCCGGCGCGCTCTTCCCGATGCCGATGTTCGACGTCTCGCTCGTCGGCGTTCTGACGCTGATCGGCCTGGGGTGGGTACTGTTGCGATTCCGGCAGCGGACTATCGCGCTGGCCTTCGCGGCCGCGATCGTCGGGGTGTACGTGGTAGTCGCGATCTCATTGTTGCGCACGGCAACCGGCAGCACCCTGCTTTCGTTCCGCCTGGGTCCGGTACTTATCGCAATCCTTTCCGCCGCAGGCATATTCGGGATCGGGGAGCTCGCGCGAGCCGCTGTCGGGAAATTCGGCGACGTGCGTTTTGTCATCGGCGCGCTTGGCATCATCGCCGCGGTGGGCATGGCACAGAGCGTGCCCGGCATGCTCAGCTCCGACGTCACTACCGCCTACACCGACACCGACGGAACGGGGGTCCGCGCGGACAAGAAGCCGGCCGGCGCGGAGTCTTATTTCCCCAAGATCCACAACCTCATTCGCGACCAGACCGGTAAACCTGCTGACCAGACGATCGTGCTCACCGCCGACTACGGCTTCCTATCGCTCTACCCGTACTGGGGATTCCAGGGATTGACATCGCATTACGCGAACCCACTTGCCGAATTCGACAAGCGCGCCAAGATAATTGAACGATGGTCGAAGATCGCCAGTCCCGATGAGATGATCACCGAGCTCGATGGCGCGCCCTGGACGCCGCCCACGGTATTCCTGTTCCGCTACAGCGCCGACGGCTACAGCCTTAAACTCGCCGAGGATGTGTACCCCAACGATCCCAACGTGCGGCGGTATACGGTGACCTACCAAAAGTCCGCCTTCGCCGATCCACGTTTCCGGGTGACTGAGGTGGGACCGTTCGTGCTTGTTGTCAGGGAGGGTCGCAAATGAACTCGAAGAATACCCGTTCGCCACGCTATGAGATCACCTCCGTCGAATCTGACTCCGGGACAGCCTATTTCGTCTACACGGACGTTTCGAACTGGATTATTCTCAGATCCGGCGACGATCTCACCCTCATCGACGGCGGATATCCCGGTCAGGCCGACGCCGTCGTCGAGTCCATCCGGATGACTGGCGGCCGGCCCGAAGCTGTCGTCGGCGCGCTGCTCACACACGCGCACGTCGATCACATCGGCGGATTGGCGAAAGTCGCTGCACGGTACGGGTTTCCGGTCTACGCCGACGAACTCGAGGTCGGGCATGCGCGGCGGGAGTATCTTCAGCAGGCCGCCCCGGCCGACATCGCACCCCTGGCGATACACGGACGCGGCCTGCGCTGGCTGTCGAAGATTATCCCGCTTGGTGCGCTGAGTAAGGCCGGAGTGGCTGCGGCACATGCATTCCCGTCGACGTCGAACCCGCCCGCGCTGGACCTGCCCGGCGCTCCGGTGCCGGTCCCCGCATACGGACATACGAATGGGCACAGCGGCTTCCTAGTCACCGACGGCGAGGCACTCATTTCCGGCGACGCCCTGATCAGTGGACATATGACCTCCGCACTGACCGGCCCGCAATGCCTATCCAAACATTTCCAGCATGACGTCAACGCCAACCGCGCTGCGGTGCAATCATTTACCGGCCTCGACGCTCAGATTCTGATGCCTGGGCATGGCCCACTGTTGCGGACGAGTGTGGCTCAGGCAGCGCGGGAAGCCTTGGGACGGTAAAGGCTTCGGCCAATCAGGCCGGTCGGAGTCGAGGTCGGCCAGTTCACCTGCCCAACAGATCACCTTCGTTGAATGGTCGAGTAGTGCTTGTCACGAAGTGTTACGCCCGGCTCCCCTGACCTGACAGATGCTCGGTCAGGAACTGCACGGCGTAGTCGTAGCCCGCGACGCCCAGTCCGGTGATGGTCCCGACCGCGATCGGCGAGACATACGAATGGTGGCGGAACGACTCCCGCTTGGCGACATTGCTGATGTGCACTTCGACGATCGGCACTTCGGGTACCAAGAGCGCGTCAGCCAGGGCAACAGAGGTGTGTGTCCATCCGCCCGGGTTGATGATGATGCCGCTTACCTGACCACGGGCCTCGTGAATCCAGTCGATCAGCTGCCCCTCGTGATTGGTCTGCGCGGACCGCAGACCGAAGCCGCGCTCAGCGGCCCGACGTTCGGCCGATTCGACGATCTGCGTCAGCGTCGTCGATCCGTACACGTGGGGTTGACGAACACCCAACGTATTCAGATTCGGTCCGTTGAGCAGAAGTATCGGCAGCGGCTCTGCGCCGGGGGCAGCGGAATCAGCGGTCATCTGATCACCTTAAGTCAGGTGCATAGGCGCAACCGATACCATTTCCCCTTGTGCCACCCCAGACAGCGCCAGCCCACACAGTAGGACGTGCCAAGCTAGTCGCCATCATCACGGGGTTGCTCGGCCTCTTCATGGCGCTGGCTACCCCGCTCATGCCGGTCACCCAGACCACTGCCGAGCTGTCCTGGCCACAGAACGGCGTGATCCGCGGGGTTGAGGCCCCGCTGGTCAGCTATGTGCCGATCGACATGACAGCGTCCATCCCCTGCTCGGCGGTCGACCAGTTGACCGCTCCCGATGCAGCCGCATCAAAGTCGGTCCTCCTGTCCACCCTGCCCAAACAAGCCGACAAATCCTCTGACCGCGGTTTGTTCATCCGCACCACCGGAACACCGACCGACGCCCCCGACGCCCGATCCGTCGAAGTAGTCATCCGCAACACGCCGCTGGTGTCGGCGACTTTCGCCCAGCTGCGCACCCAGCCGTGCAGTCGCATCGACGTCGAGGCCACCGCCGACGAGGTGCGCGCAGAGTTCGTCGGCATGCGCTCGGATGACGGAAAGCCACTCGTTGGCACCACCGTGGGCCGCGAGTCCGAACACTACGATTCCGACCAACGGCCACAGGTCACCGGTATCTTCACCGATCTGTCCGGACCGTCGAGCTCGCTGGCGGGGCTGACCGCGCATGTCACCATCGACTCGCGCTACAACACCGCGCCGACCGTCCTCAAATGGCTTGTCCTGATTGTCGGCGTGATCGCGACACTGATATCCCTGGCCGCGTTGGCGGTGCTGGATTCCACCGACGGCCGCAAACACCGTCGCATCTTCCCGGCACGGTGGTGGCGTCTCAATCCACGCGACTACGCGGTCCTCGGTGCCCTACTGATCTGGCATTTCATCGGGCCCAATACTTCCGACGACGGCTATTTGTTAACGATGTCGCGGGTGGCCCCCGACAGTGGCTACACCGCGAACTACTTCCGCTGGTTCGGCGCGCCCGAGGCCCCCTTCGGCTGGTACTACCAGATCTTCGGGTGGCTATCGCATGTCAGCCTCGCCAGTCCCTGGCTGCGGCTACCCGCATTGTTATGCGGAATGATCTGTTGGCTCATCGTCAGTCATGAAGTACTGCCGAGGCTCGGCCGGGCGGCCGCCCGCGCTTCGGTCGGCTGGACGTCGGCTTTCGTATTCCTCGCGATGTGGTTCCCGTTCAACAACGGGTTGCGCCCCGAACCGATCATCTGCCTGGGCGCATTGCTCACCTGGTGCTCAGTCGAACGTGCCATCGCGACCGGACGGCTGCTACCCGCCGCACTCGCCTGCCTGATCGGCGCCTTCAGTCTCGCGGCCGGGCCGACCGGCCTGCTGGCCGTCGCGGCACTCGTGGCGGGCGCCCGCCCGATGATCCTTTCAGTCATCAAGCGCGCCAAGGTAATCAGGGGCGAGACCGGATCGATCTGGACGTCATATCTCGCGCTGCTGGCTCCGATTCTCGCCGCGGGGACCTTCGTAATCTTCGTCGTGTTCCAGAATCTGACGCTCACCTCCTTCCTCGACGCGTCGGCGATGAAGACGGCGCTCGGACCGTCGCTGCACTGGTACAACGAAATCGACCGCTACTCTTCGCTTTTCGCGTTCTCGGCTGACGGTTCCATCGCCCGGCGCTTCGCAGTCCTGGCGATGCTCCTGTCGTTGGCCGCATCCGGCCTGGTGATGATTCGACGCTCGCGCATCCCCGGCACCGCCCTTGGACCGGCTCGGCGCATTGTCGGAATCACCTTCGCCTCCTTGCTCTTCCTGATGTTCACCCCGACCAAGTGGACGCACCACTTCGGTGTCTTCGCGGGCCTCGGCGCGGCATTGGCTGCCATCGCCGCGGTCGCGGTCGGCCAGGGCGTGATGCATTCGCGTCGCAACCGCACAATTTTCGCGGCTCTCACCTTGTTCATCGCCGGATTGGCATTCACCGCGCCCAACTCGTTCTACTACGCCTCCGCATGGGGAATGCCTTGGGGCGTAGAACAAGTGGTCCTCGGCGTCAACCTGGCGAACCTTCTGCTCTATGCCGCGCTACTCCTCCTGCTCCTGGCATTGTGGTTCCACTTCCGCGAGCCGTTCACCGGCCGGGACCCGGCCGACGGTGCCCCCAAAGTGTCGGACACTGTTCCCGACAAGCGGCGGCACACACTGTGGACGACATTGCGCAGCGCCCCATTGGCCTATGTCGCCGCGGCCATCGTGCTCTTCGAAATGGTGACCGCGCTATTCGCCGGCATCCAGCAGAGCGGTTCCTATTCGGTGCCGCGAACCAATCTCGAAGCCTTGGCCGGCAAGGAATGCGGTATGGCCGACAAGGTCTATGTCGAGACCGCCCCGAGCGACTATCTGTTATCCGCAGTGGACAAGACACTGCCCGATCCGCTATTCGGCCCCAAGACCACCGGATCATCGAAGTCGTCGGGCTTTCGCGCCAACGGCCTGCCCGAAGAACTCAGCGCCACCGCGTCGGCCGGCTCCCTTGGCGTGCTTGCCGGTGCGGCACAAGCAGATCCGGACATCTTGAACGCCAACACGGCGAACACCGGGGGCGGTGAGATCGCCAAGCCCGGGATCAACGGCTCCGTGGCGCAGCTCCCGTTCCTGCTCGATCCGGACCGCACTCCCGTACTCGGCAGCTATTCCGACGACGCTCAGATCCCCGCGTACCTGACGTCGGGATGGTACGAGTTGCCGAAGGACTTCCACTCCAAAAAGCTGCTGACCTTCTCGGTCGCCGGCTGGTTCAACACCCCCGACCTTCAGTTGGAATACACTATCGGCGCGGTCGGAGCGAACACCCGTGACGGTGATCTGACCAAAGCGGGCACAATTGACATGATTGATCCGGGTCCCCGACCATCGTGGCGCAATGTCCGCCTGAGCACCGATCAGATTCCCGCCGATGCCACGGCCGTGCGGATCGTGGCTAAGGACGAGAACCTGTCGAAGGATCAGTTCATGGCGGTGACGCCGCCGCGTCTCCCCGAGCTGCGCACGTTGGAAGACGTTGTCGGACGGACGGATCCGGTTCATATCGACTGGACATCGGGCCTGGTGTTCCCGTGTCAACGCCCGTTCAACCATCACAACGGCGTGGCCGAGATTCCTAAATGGCGGATCAAACCGGGAGCCGATCTCGCGGCCGCGGTGTCAGCCTGGCAGGCCGCCGACGGCGGCGGGCCGATCGGCTGGCTGGAAGTATCGCAGCAAGCCGATTCGCTGGCCACCTACCTGATCGGCGATCTCGGGCGCGATTGGGGATCGTTGGAGAAGTACACGCCATACGGCGACGTGGACACTCTCGCCGAGATCACCACCGGCACCTCGACACGTAGCGGCCTTTGGGCGCCCGCACCGATCCGGTACTGAGTTAGCCTCAATGCCATGAGTTACGACGTCTGGCTGATCCCGGCCGCGCACTGTGACACGGCCGCGTCGGCGCGGGCTTTCGCGCTCATGCAAGACGAAGCGGAACAACCGGCCACCGAGATGGCCGCACGCTTGGCGACCGAGATCAGCGCCGCCGACGGGGAATTGGACGATGAGTCGGGGTTCCTATCGATGTCGCCTCTGGACGGCACCGGTGCGGCGGTTTTCGTTCCGTCGCGATGGCCTGCCATCCAACAGGCACGCGACATCGTTGTGCCACAGGCGTTTTCCGTCGGTTACGGAGTTTACGACCCACAGCTCGACGTCGTACTGGATCCGCGTGGCGCAGTCCATGGGCAGATGATGACCTCGAATGAGGGAACGTTTCCCACTCTCACTCGCGGGCTCATCGAGCATTTCGCATATGCGATGAAGGTCAAGGATTTCGTCATCGTCGAGACCGACGTCGAGGTGTACATGCAGTCCCAGCGAACGGACGCCGAGGCATACGACCTCGAATACCGAGACGGGTCATCAGATCGCCATTTTGGTACCGAGGTCGCGCGCCCCGACGAGGTGGTCGCGGCGATGCTTGGGTGGCTGGCCGGCAATGAGGCTGCCTACCAACAGTTTTCGTGGCAAAAGCTCGAGCTGGGCCCGGTCACCTCCTGAGGAATACAACTGTCTGGGTCAGCAATCCTCGCCGGACCTTCGGAGGCTAGCCAGGCTCCACGGTGACCTTGATCGCCGAGCCTTCTTTCACCACCGTGAACGCATCGAGCACGTTGTCGAGCGGAATATGCCGGGTGATGAGATCTTTCACTGGGACCTGACCGGTCGAGATGTACTGAAGTGCCCGCTTATTGTGTTCGGGAGCCGACCCATTGGCACCGTGAATATGCAACTGGCGGTAGTGGACGACATTCGAATCACAGGTGATCTTCGGGTCGGTCTTGGGCAGTCCGCCGAAGAAGGAGATCCGGCCGTTGCGCGCGGCCATCGAAATCGCCTGTTCCTGAGCAACATTCGCGGCCGTCGCGGTAATGACCACATCGGCACCACGCCCATCGGTCAGTTCCATGACACGTTCTATGACATCGACCTTCGAGCCGTCGATAATTTCGTCGGGCGACACGGCGTCGGCCGACATCTGCAGGCGACCGGCGTTGACGTCGACCAGATAGATGGGCCCAGCTTTATGAACGCCCCGTGCGATGCGGATATGCATACATCCGATCGGCCCCGCGCCGAAGACGACGACGGTGTCCCCCTCTTCGATGCCGAGCAATTCTTGTGCGTTGATGGCGCAGGCGAATGGTTCAGCAGCCGACGCCTCGTCAAAGCCGACATTATCCGGGATGCGATTGAGGCCATCGACCTTGAGCACCTGCGTGGGCACGGTCATGTACTCCGCGAATCCGCCGTCGTACTGATAGCCGATCGATGTCTGGTTCTGGCAAACGGCCATCCAGCCCTTTCGGCATTCATGACAGTCACCACATGGCACGGCCGCGATGACCTGAACACGATCTCCGACCTGCCACTGCGCACTGAAGGTGTCATTGACATCGGCGCCGACCTCGACGATCTCGCCGGCGACCTCGTGTCCCAGAGTGCGTGGAGGTGTCAGGTTCTGATGGCCGTTGCCGAAGATCTTGACGTCGGTGCCGCAGGTCGAGCAGTTGCGGACCCGAATCTTGACCTCGCCAGGGCCGCAGGTCGGCTCGGGAACATCTTCGAGGCGGACGTCCTCGGGTGCGTAGAACCGTAGTGCCTTCATCGTGATGTTCCTCTCATAGCCGAACGTTGATGTGTGCACTCTATCGGTCATTCGGGCATAAATCCACCCGATTGACTGCCCGTTTATAGCCGATTGCTTGCATTTCTGACCGTTTATGTGTCTACTTAGTTATGTGACCGGCATCACGGTCGAGGTCGAAGCGGAGGTAACTCTCATGTCAGGTGCAGCTAGCCCGACGAACACGACGTCGCGCGGCGGACTGCGCGTCCGCGTGCAGAAGTTCGGTACGGCGTTGTCGAATATGGTCATGCCCAACATCGGCGCGTTCATCGCGTGGGGCCTGCTCACCGCACTGTTCATCGAGTCTGGCTGGCTAACCGGCATCTTCAGCGGATTGGACGACCCCAACGGATGGGTCGCGAAGATTGGTGGCTGGGGTGCGTACGACGGCGCCGGAATCGTCGGCCCGATGATCACTTACCTACTGCCCATTCTCATCGGGTACTCCGGCGGCCGAATGGTCCACGGCAACCGCGGCGCGGTGGTCGGTGCGATCGCGACGGTCGGCGTGATCACCGGCTCCGACGTCCCGATGTTCATGGGCGCGATGATCATGGGTCCACTGGGCGGCTGGCTTATGAAGAAGCTCGACGAGTTGTGGGCAGGGAAGATCAAACCCGGTTTCGAAATGCTGGTCGATAACTTCTCCGCGGGAATCCTCGGCCTCCTGCTTGCCATCGTCGGGTTCTTCGGTGTCGGACCGATCGTCTCCGGATTCACCCGGGCGGCCGGCAATGCCGTCGACTTCCTGGTCAACCACGACCTGCTGCCACTGACGTCGATCTTCATCGAGCCAGCCAAGGTGCTATTTCTCAACAACGCGATCAATCACGGCGTGCTGACGCCACTCGGCACCGCGCAGGCCGCCGAGACCGGCAAATCCATCCTCTTCCTGCTGGAGACCAATCCCGGCCCCGGATTGGGAATTCTGTTGGCGTACACCTTCTTTGGCAAAGGTCCGGCCCGAGCGTCGGCACCTGGTGCGGCCATCATCCAATTCTTTGGCGGCATCCACGAGATCTACTTCCCCTACGTCTTGATGAAACCGCGACTGATCCTCGCCGCCATCCTTGGAGGTATGACCGGCGTGTTCATCAACGTTCTGTTCGGATCGGGACTGCGCGCACCAGCGGCACCCGGATCGATCATCGCGATCTACGCCCAGACTCCCGCGGACAGCTTCCTCGGAGTAACCCTGTCGGTCGTCGGCGCGACCGTGGTCTCCCTGCTCACCGCTCCTTTCCTGCTGAAGATCGACCACTCCGAGGAGATGCCCGATATCGCAGCCGCGACCGCCGGAATGGAGGCGATGAAGGGTAAGAAATCGAGTGTGTCGTCGATACTCACCGGCGGCGGAGCCCGCGGACCGATCACCGACATCGTGTTCGCATGCGACGCCGGGATGGGATCGTCGGCGATGGGCGCATCGGTGCTGCGCCGCAAGATTCAGAAAGCCGGGTATAGCGACGTCACGGTCGTGAACCAGGCAATCTCGAACCTCGAGGACACCCACGACCTGATCGTCACCCACGCCGACCTTACCGAACGGGCGAGACAGTCGACGCCGTCGGCGATCCACATCTCGGTCGATGACTTCATGTCCAGCCCGCGATACGACGAGATCGTCGAACTACTCGGGCAGACCAACTCGCCCTCGGCAGAAATGGTTGCCCCGCAACAGGATTCGCAGCCTCCCTCCGCAACGACGTCGGGCGGGGGTGTGGCGACCGCACCGGCCCTGCAAGCACTAGCGCTGGAATCCATCGTGTTGCACGGCACGGCGACCACCCGTGACGCCGCGATCGACGAAGCCGGGCGGCTGCTGGTCGAATGTGGCGCGGTCGATGCGTCCTATGTCGCGTCCATGCATGAGCGCGAGAAGTCGGTCGCGACGTTCATGGGCAACGGCTTGGCGATTCCACACGGCACCAATGACGCCAAGAGCGCGATTGTCCGTACCGGTCTGTCCTTCGTACGCTACGACGATCCGATCGACTGGAAGGGTAAGCCCGCCGAGTTCGTCATCGGCATAGCCGGCGCGGGCAAAGATCACCTTGCTCTGTTGAATAAGATCGCCAAGGCATTCCTCAAGGCCGACGACATCGACCGCTTGCGCGCCGCGCGGACACCCGAAGAGATCCGCGACATCCTCTCCTGAGGCTGACGTGCGGTGGTCAGCGCCGAGTAGCGTGATATCCCGTGGATTCCGATACGCGGCAACGACAGATCGTCGAGTTCGCCCGAACGCGTGGGCGGGTCGAGGTGATCTCGCTCGCTGACGAGTTGGATGTCGCGAGCGAGACGATCCGCCGGGACCTCAGGGCCCTGGCCACTCGACGCCTCCTCAAACGTGTGCACGGCGGAGCTGTGCCGCTGGAGACAGCCGCATTCGAGTCCGGACTCGAATACCGCAGCCAGGTCGATCTCGCACAGAAGCACCGGATCGCCGCCGCCGCCGCGGACCAACTGCACGGTGCTGAGACGGTGTATCTCGATGAGGGGTTCACCCCCCGCCTGATCGCCGAACGGCTGGCCGATCAGCAGCTGACTGTAGTCACCTCATCGTTGCTGGCTGCCGAAGCGCTGGCTCACAGTTCGACGGTCACCGTCCTGCTACTCGGCGGTCGGCTACGCGGACGTACGCTTGCGACTGTCGACAACTGGGCGGTGGACCGGTTGAGCAGCCTGGTCATCGACGTCGCCTACCTCGGTACCAACGCGATCTCCCTCGACCACGGTCTCACCACGTCGGATCCGGCGGTTGCCGCGGTGAAGGGCACGGCCGTCCGGGTGGCACACCGATCGATACTGGTGGCCGCGCACTCGAAATTCGGGCAGAGCAATTTCTGCCGCTTCGCCGAACTCGCGGACATCGAATCCATCGTTACCGGAACCGAACTCGATGCCGAGCGGGCGGATCGATACGAGGACCGGGGTCCATCGGTAATCCGGGTCTAGCGGCGGTTCGTCGGAAGCGATTATCGAAGCTGATAGCGCTCCGACGACACGGTGAACGCATGGTCGCCGGATTCGCAAGTGATTCCGCGACTTGCGTCGATGACGCACGAGATTCCCCCGGCAGTAAGTGTGGTGCCGTACGGCAGCACTTTCACCGAAGCGGGATTGGACGAGCTGACACTGGTATCGCTGTAGAAGGTCAGCGTCCCCGGCTTCACCGACGACACCGAGACTCCGTTGGGGTGAATCGATTGGACTCCGCCGCCTTGGACCGACGGCGCGTTCGCGGGCATTGGCCCCTTGCACCCCGCCCAGGACGGGGCCTGGACCGACGTGACGATGGCGCAGTGCCATTGATTCGACGGCGATACGAAGTAGTACGAGCCGCCCTGCTGGTAGGCATCGGCTGTCGGGGCCGCGCTAGCCGGTCCCGCGACCGACAGACCGGCGAGTGCGGAAAACGAAGCCAGGAGAACGGCACTGAAGATACTGCGGCGAGTGTTTGTCGTCATGCCGCAATTCTCGCGACGATGCCGCTCGCCGTCGATGGGCACAACTCCCCATCGACTTCAGGGCTTAGCACAATTCGGATTTTGAGTATGCGGTACTTCTGGTACTGATACCTTGCCTTTCATGACATCTGCAGAGTCGGCCTTCGTCCCCGAGGCCCCTCAGCCGAACCCGATCCCGATCCCCGCCGAGGCGATTGCACCACCACGAGGCGTGCACGGCTGGGTCAGTCCAGACTTCATGGCAACGGCCAAGGCATTCGCCCTCCTGTTCAGTCGTCTGAGATTCGGCGGCGGCGCACTGTGCGTGTACGCCGATGGTCATCCGGTGATGGATATCTGGGCAGGTAAAGCGACAGCCGAGAATGACTGGTCGCACGACACAGCGGGGCTAATCTTCTCCGCGTCCAAGGGCATCTCCGCCGCAGTCCTACATCGGCTCGCCGATCGCGGACTACTCGACTACGACGCACCGATCGCCGAGTACTGGCCAGATTTCGCAGCTAATGGCAAGGGGCGCATCACGATTCGCGAGGCCCTGGCACACCGCGCCGGGTTGTCGCGGCTCGATGGCATCGTCGAGCATCTCTCGCATCTCGCCGACCTCGAGGAATTCGAGCGCCGGATGGCAGCCGCTCCGATCGGTCCGCATTTCGGTCGACAGGCCTATCACTCGCTAACGATTGGCACGATCATGTCGGGGATCGCGCGCGGCATCACCGGAGAGTCGATGCGCAGTCTGTATCAGTCGGAAATCGCGCAGCCCCTCGGATTGCAGAGTTTGTCACTGGGCCGTTCGCCCATTCCAACGGTCCAGCACACCGCATTCGTACCTGCCCTTGCTCCGGTGATGCGCCACCGCTCACTCGAGGGCCGCCTGCCGTCGACGCTCGAGCGAGCAAAACGGTTGCGCGGATTCGGCGGCACACTGCGCACTCTCCACGTACCAGGGCTCGAATGGTGGCTTGCCGACGATGGCACACCTATCAGCCCGATCTACGATATCGAACTGCCCGCGGGCAATGCGATGGTCCCAGCGCATGAATTGGCGAAGCTATACGCGGCGCTTGCGGGCGATGGCAGTGTGGACGGTCGACGACTACTCTCGCCGTCGACAATCCGGCAGCTGGCACCGATCAACGGAACAAATTTCGATCGCACCCTTGGGGTGCCGTGCACATTCCAACTGGGCTATCACACTGGCCCACCGCTGCGGAGTATGTCTGGCAGCTTCGGACATGTGGGTCTCGGCGGTTCGACCGGGTGGGCCGACCCAGCGCGCGGACTTGCAGCGGGATTCGTTCATAACCGGCTGCCGACCGTCGGGTTCGCGGATCAGACTGCGTTCTTCGCGCCGCTGTGGCCGCTGATCGTGCGGGCGGCCCGGGTCAGGCGCCGACTTCGTTGACCGACTGCGGTCGCAGCTGTCCAGCAGGCGGAATTCGTCCCCCACCCGCATTGCCATAACATCTACTGGCGTGCCCTTGACCTCCCAAACTCCTGCGCCCGCTGTCCGGCTCGTCGCGGTCGTGGCCGGCGTTCTCGGCGTAATCCTCTGCGGCCTGACACCGCTGCTTCCGGTCAAGGCCACCGATGCGTCGTTTAGCTGGCCCAATACGCAGCAACTCAACGCAGCCGATTCCTCGGTAACCGCGCCGCTGATCGCGCAGACACCCAAGTCGATGCAGATTCGCATCCCGTGCCGGGTGCTCGCTGACTTACCCGCTAACACAAGCACGGTCCTGGCAACCATGCCGGCGAAGGCCACCCGCGCGGCGGCCTCGATGTTGACGGTCAAGGCCGATCGTTCGTCGGTAACGGTCACTACCCGCAACTCAGTTGCCGCGACTGCCTCTCGCTCGGCTATTGCCTCCGGGCGGTGCGCGGAACTGAAGATCTGGTCGAATGCCACCGGCGTCGGCGCCCAGTTCGTCGGGCTCGGGCCGGCGACAGTTCTGCCGTCGGACAAGCGCCCCCAGATCGACGGCATTTTCAGTGACTTGACCACCCCGCAGGCAACAGCGGCCGGAGTCGCGGGCCTGCGCGCCCACGTCGACATCGACAATCGCTACGAAACCAGCCCAAGCATCGTGAAACTGCTGGTGATGATCGTCGGCGCGCTTTGCGTCGCGGTGTCGCTGGTCGCGCTTTACCTCCTCGACCGTATCGGCGGCTATCACCGCAATGTCGGCAATTCTCGGGCACTCTTCTGGCGAACCCTCAAACCTCGGGTCACCGACCTGGTGGTCACCGCGACATTGCTGGTGTGGGCCCTCATCGGTGCCGGCTCACCCGACGACGGCTACATCCTTAATATGGGCCGGGTAGCAGCCGACGCCGGTTATCTACCCAACTACTACCGCTTCTACGGCAGCGCCGAGACTCCGTTCGACTGGTACTACAGCTTCCTATCGCACTGGTCGTCGATCTCACCGTCGATCCTCTGGATGCATATCCCATCACTGCTGGCCGGCTTGGCGTCGTGGTTCATCCTCACCCGAATTCTGTTGCCCCGCTTGGGTCCGGCGATCCGCAACAGCAGTTGGGCGCAATGGGCGGCCGCGATGACCTTCGTCGCCTTCTGGTTGCCGTTCTGCAGCGGGCTCCGCTCCGAAGGCATCATCGTGCTCGGGTCACTACTGACCTGGTGGGCCGCCGAACAGGCCATCGGCACCCGACGTCTGTTGCCGGCAGCACTGGCGGCCATCGCCGCTGCGATGACATTCGCCCTTGCGCCACACGGCATTATCGGTGGCGCAATCCTCTTGGTCGCCGCGCGGCCAATGCTGCGAGTCCTGATTCGACGTCGCGCCGAAGGAGGTCTACTGCCACTGATCGCGCCGCTGGCTGCCGCCGGCACTCTCGTCCTGCTCGTGGTATTCCGTGATCAAACCCTTGCGACTGTCGCCGAAGCTATCAAGATCCGGTACCAAACTGGACCGGCGATCATGTGGTACCAGGAATATCTGCGCTACTACTTCATCGCGGTGTCCACCCCGGACGGCGGACTGCCGCGCCGCGTGCCCGTGCTACTACTGTTGGCCGCGGTATTCGTCACCGTTGCGGTTATCCTGCGGCGCAGCAAGATTCGCGGCGTGGACAATGGGCCCACGTGGCGGCTGATCGGCGCTATCGGGGTCACGTTGGTCTTGCTGGCCTTCACCCCGACCAAATGGACCATTCAATTCGGCATCTTCGCGGGACTCGCCGCAGCGGTCGCGGCCACCGCAACTCTCGCGATAGCCCAGACCGCGGCGACCTCGACGCGCAATATCACCGTGTTCGTCTCCGGGTTGTTCTTCGCCTTGGCAGCGGCAATGGCCGGCAAAAATGCCTGGCCGTACGGCTATAACCTGGGTATCGCGTGGTTCGATCGCGCGCCGGTCTTCGCAGGTATCGCCATCTCGACCATCTTCCTCATTCTGGCGGTGGCGACCGGCGCACTGGCAGCCTGGCAGCACCTGCGCCAGGACTATGTCACCAACCGCGGCCTCGCTCATTCCAAGCAGCCCACGGCTGATCGACGCCGGCTGGCTCTGGCTTCCTCGCCCATCGCCGTCATTGCCACCGTGATGGTTCTCGCCGAGGTCCTGGTCTTCATGAAAGCCGCGGTTACCCGGTACCCCACCTTCACCGTATTCAGCGAGAACGTGAACACCCTGCGCGGCAAACCCTGCGCGCTAGCCGATCAGGTACTAACCGAACCGGATGCCAACGCGGGCATGCTGATTCCCGTCGGGAATCGTTCGCCGTCTCAGGCGCTCGCCGGAAGCGAGTCGGTCGGCTTCTCCCCCAACGGTATTCCGCTCGATCTCTATCCGGAACCCGGCAGCGCCCGCCCCGGCCAGATGAACGTCTCGGCCAGCTTCGCCAAACCGTTCGCCGTAGTCGGCGCACCCAGCGCGGGAACCACCGGCGGGTATGGCCCGACGACGGTCAACGGCTCGCAGATGGCTCTGCCCTTCGGCCTCAACCCCAAAACAACACCGGTACTCGGCAGCTACGGCTTCGGCGGCGAGGCCCGGCTGACCACCGACTGGTATCAATTGCCTGACCGCGCGAGCTCACCGCTGGTGGTCGTCAGCGCAGCGGGTGCCATCACCACTGTTGACGCGGAAGGCGCCGTACAATTCGGTCGATCCGTCCGTCTTCAGTTCGGACGGCCAAGCGCCACAGGTGAATTCGAGCCACTCGGGCCTGGCGCGATGCCCATTGATCCGGGGCCCGTTATTCCGAATATGCCCTGGCGAAACTTGCGGGTGCCGATGTCAGCAGTGCCGCCAGCAGCGACGGTGGCACGAATCGTGGTCTTGGACAACAACTTGGGACCGAAGCAGTTCGTCGCCGTCACGCCGCCGCGCGCTCCGCGATTGATCACCCTGCAGGGGCTAGTGGGTAGCGATGCGC
The DNA here is from genome assembly GCF_048537885.1 of Gordonia sp. CPCC 205333. Taxonomy (NCBI): domain Bacteria; kingdom Bacillati; phylum Actinomycetota; class Actinomycetes; order Mycobacteriales; family Gordoniaceae; genus Gordonia; species Gordonia sp. CPCC 205333. Next base: position 654,834 of record NZ_JBCLVI010000002.1, read on the forward strand.
CAACGCTTGTCGACTTCACCGTGGCAGGGCACTTCCCCTGCCAACGGCCACTGAGTGTTACCCACGGTGTCGCGGAGATTCCACGCTGGCGCATCCTCGGCGATTTCGTCACGACGACGTCGCAGTCTAAAACCTGGCAAGCCGCTGTCGACGGCGGCCTGCTGGGTATCTCCGAGTCGACGACATCGGCGTCGACGGTCCCGACCTACCTCTCCGAGGACTGGCATCAGGATTGGGGTGCGTTGGAACGGCTGACTCCGCTCGCGGACGATGCTGCTTCAGCGAAAATTCAGACCACACAACGTAATCAGTGGGGCTGGTCGCGGACCGGCTCAATCAGGGTGGAGCCGGATACCGAATGACCACTAGCAAGTACGCGAAATGGGCCGCGGTGATCTGCGGTGCGCTCGGTGTGTTGATGGCTGCGCTCAGTCCGCTCCTACCGGTCGATCGCACTACCTCCGAACTCAACTGGCCGCAGGCCGGAGGAGTCAAAAGCGTTGCCGCCCCGCTAGTTTCCTTCGTGCCACAGACCGTCGATGTGTCCGTGCCATGTGCACTGGCCAAGGATTTGCCCCGCGACGGTGGTGTACTTCTGTCCACGATTCCCGCCAAGGGGCAGCAAGCCAGCGCGCGCGGGCTGTTCTTCCGTGCGACCGCCGATGCCCTCGAAGTGATCGACCGCGACGTCGTCATCCTGACCACCAAACGCACGGCAGCACAGTCGAATCCAAATTGCCGCATCGTATTCACCGGCAATGGCGACGGCGTACACGCTAGGTTCGACGGCATCGAAGCCGCGGAGCCGACTGCGGGTGAAGCACTACGCTTCGACCTCCCCGACCCCGACATGCGGCCACAGATCGTCGGCGTTTACACCGATCTGCCACCGTCGGCGAATACCAGCCAACTCTCGCTCCACGCCGACATCGACACCCGTTTCGCTACCACTCCGTCGACGCTGAAATTCTGGGCGATCGTCTTCGGCATTCTGATGACGGTGCTGTCACTGGTCGCACTTGGCATCCTCGATGCCCGAGATGGTCGCGGCCACAAGCGAATTCTGCCAGTCGGCTGGTGGCGGATCCGTCCGCTCGACGTCGTGGTCTTCGCGATCCTCGCATTCTGGTGGATCGCCGGCACCAATACCTCCGACGACGGATACAATTTCACCGTCGGCCGGATCACCGGCGACGCTGGCTACGCCGACAACTACTTCCGCTACTTCGGCGTGCCCCAGGATCCGTTTGGTTGGCATTTTCAGGTGATCTCGGCGATGAGCGAGGTGAGCCTCGCCGCACCGTGGATGAGGTTGCCCGCCTTCGCGTTAGGGCTGCTGGGCTGGTGGTTGATCAGTCGTGAAGTGGTGCCCCGCCTGGGTCGGACGGTGCGTAACAGCACGCCGGCGATGTGGTCGGCGGCATTCGTCTTCCTCGCAATCTGGTTGCCGTACAACAATGGTTTGCGCCCCGAACCTGCCGAGGCAGTCGGCGCACTGCTGACCTGGTGCTGCGTCGAGCGCGCCATCGCCACTCGCCGCTTACTCCCCTACGCCATCGCGGCACTAACCGCCGCGTTCACGCTGGCGCTCGCGCCAGGTGGCCTGATGGCCGCCGCCGCGTTGCTCGCTGGCCTGCGTCCGATCATCAAAACCGTTGTGTCACGGCGTAAGCGAGACGGTCTGCTACCGATGCTCGCCCCCATCGCAGCTGCGGGTTTCGCGGTGCTCTATCAGATCGGTGCGGATCAGAGCGTGATGCCGCTGGTCGACGCCTACAAAGTGGCAGCCGACGTCGGCCCGACCCTGGAGTGGTGGGAGGAGCCCGTCCGCTATTACTACCTGATCCTGCCGACCGCCGACGGCACCGTCGCCCGCCGCTTCGGCATTCTCGCCATGATCCTGTGCCTCTTCGTGGTCTTGTTCCGTCTGCTTCGTCGCGAGCATCCCAATGCTGTTTCCCGCGCGCCGATTTGGCGACTCATCGCGGTAACCCTCGGCACCATGTTCTTCATCGCGTTCACACCAACCAAGTGGACCCACCATTTCGGCGTCTACGCGGGTATCGCCGGCGGCCTGGCCGCAGCCGCCGGAGCGATGATGTCGCCGATCATTCTCCGATCGCGGCGCAATCGCACCTTCTTCGCCTCAGCGATGCTGACGGTCACCGGTATCTCCTTCGCCGGCCCGAATGGCTGGTGGTTTGTCGGCAGTTACGGCATCCCATGGTGGGATCGCCCGCCTGCGATCGCCGGAGTGCAGTTCAGCTGGATCTTCTTGGCCCTCGCAGTGATCACCGCCCTCGTCGGCCTCTGGTTCCACTTCCGCGACGACTACACCGATGACAAGACCCGTAGCATTGGTTCGTCTCGGCTATCACGCCTGAAATTCTCTCCACTTCCGGTGTTGTCGGCGTTCGTGGTGATCTTCATGGTCGTCTCATTCGCCAAAGCCGCGTATGTGCAACGCGACAGTTGGTCGTGGCTGAACTCGAATACCCGTGCGCTGCAGGGCAATGAATGTGCGCTGGCGAATGATGTGATGGTCGATGCCGATCCCAACATCTCCATGTTGCGGCCGGCCCCGATCGGTGACGTGACGCCGCCGGTCGCCGCGACCTTCGCCGGTCGCGACCTCACCGGTTTCACACCCGAAGGCGTACCGACCAAGCTTTCGGTCGATGCCACCGAGAGCGACGATTCGACCGGGTCATCGTCGGGGTCCACCAGTGGAAGCGACACCGAGACCACCGGATCTGATTCGACTGACACCGAATCGAATTCGGCCAGCGGAGATAATGCTGGCGGACGCGGCGCGAAGGGAATCAACGGATCGACGGTGCGTCTGCCGTTCGGCTTGAACCCCGCCACCACCCCGGTGCTCGGCAGCAACGGATCACCAAGCGGCACCGGCTCGTTGACGTCTGGCTGGTACCAGTTGCCGTTCTCGACGTCGAAACTCGATCCCAACGCGCCACTGCTTACGGTAGCGGCAGCAGGCTCGGTCCAAGCTGTCGACGGGATCGGCGTTGTTCACCCCGGACAACAGGTGACCGTGCAATTCGGTCGACGCGGCGCGAATGGCATGATCACGCCGTTGCGACAGATGTCGCCGGTCGACATCGCCAAAACAGAGATCTGGCGCGATCTGCGCTTCCCGCTGGCCGACGCGCCGAAGGGCGCCGATGTGGTACGGGTAATTGCGAAGGACACTTCGGGGGCACCGACCCAATGGGTTGCCGTGACGCCACCGCGTGTCGCGACGCTGCACACCCTCAACGATGTTGTGGGGCAAACGGACCCGGTCTTCATCGACTGGCTGCCCGGCATGGTGTTCCCGTGCCAGCAACCAATGGTGGTCCGCAACGGCGTGCTCGAAGTTCCCAAATGGCGAATCCTTCCCGATGCCGAGGCGACTGAGAAGAACAGCCAGACCTGGATGGCCGGAAAATCCGGTGGCCCCCTTGGCATTACCGAGGCGATGTTGATCCCTACGATCGTGCCGTCGTATCTCCGCAACAATTGGGGTCGCGACTGGGGCAGCCTCCAGAGCTTCACCGAGATAGCTCCGGCACCACCTGCCGAGCTGACCTTGGGCACTACCCGCGAATCGGGCCTATGGGACCTGGGACCGATGCGATCGACAGGATACTGAGCCGGTGCGACTGAGTACGGCAATACTTCCGGTCTTCAATGCCGCCGACACCCGCGCGCGGTGGCGGGAGGCAGAGGAGTTGGGTTTCGCGTGCGCGTACACCTATGACTATCAGACTTGGCGGATGTTCCGGGACAGGCCTTGGTATGACGCACTTTTGACACTGTCCCTTGGAGCATCGGTAACCTCCGAGATCAGGCTGGGCACCTTGGTGACCACACCCAACTACCGGCATCCGGTGACACTTGCCAAAGATCTGATCACGCTCGACGCGATCTGCGATGGTCGCCTCACCCTCGGGCTAGGCGCTGGCACATCATCTTTCGACGCCGCCGTACTGGGCGACCCGCCGTTGACTCCTCGCCAGCGGCATAATCGCCTCGAGGAGTTCACGCGCGGGCTCGATGAGTTGTTGACCAACGATGAGACCTCCTTCAACGGCGAGTGGTACACCGCCGTCGAAGCGCGCACCATCCCCGGATGTATTCAGCGCCCGCGCATTCCGTTCGCCATCGCAGGCAGCGGGCCACGCGGTATGAAGCTGACCGCCGAACTCGGTGCGGCCTGGGTCTGCGACCTGGCCGCCTTCGACGCCGACTTCGATGTGCCGGCCGAGCTGCTGAATCAGCTTGCACGACTGGGCGATACGCTCCGTGATGCCGGACGCTCACCAGACTCGCTGGAGCGAATACTGTTGGTGGGAGCCAACTCACCGGCGTTTGCCCAGGACGTTGACTCGCTGATCGGTGCGGCAGCGGAGTATGCCGCTGCGGGGTTCACCGAATTGGTTGTCCATGCACCGATCCACGACGTCGGGCTGGGAACGCGTCCGTCGGTGTACGCGGCGGCGAGCCGTCTCGCGCAGGCTATCGCCGAGTTCTAGCTATTGTCGGCCCCAAACCGACTCCGCGCCAAGCTCTCCGACACTCACGACGATCGCAATCGAACCGAGTGCCACCACAACCGCCGCGATGCCGACAACGATCGTCGACCAATGCCGCACACCAGGACCGAGATACCGATCCCGCTGGGTTTCCGTTCGCGGCGACGTCAGCAACCACCATAGGGCGGCAAGTCCGAACAGTGGACCAACCCAGATGATCACCATGTCGCCGTAGTGAATGTGGTTGGCGAGCGTCTCACTCGGCTCCGCACCGAGGGACTTCTCCAGAGCTTCACCGGCGCTCGTGGTGATGGGCACCGCGATCAGTGCCAGCAAGGTGAGGATGACCGGCGCCGGCCCAAGCCATACGCGTGCCGTCGGCCACACCACCGAGGTGATGACGGCGAGCGCGGCAACGGGAACCGCCACCACGACGATATGTACTAGCAGCGGATGCGCAGGTAGCCCGTTGATGGTGTCCATAGATCGAGCCTAGGTGCCGTCGCTCCGCGGTAATGGATATTGCCGAGATTGCGGAAACCCCACCCCACCTGCGGCTTCGGTTAGCGTTTCCTACGTTGCGCTGCCCCCGTGGCACGCGGCTATGGTGACCACATGTCCACGGGTGCCCACGAAGGCGAGCCACATTCGGGAACACTGGCGAATCGACTCAACTGGTTGAGGGCCGGGGTTCTGGGCGCCAACGACGGTATCGTGTCTACCGCCGGGATCGTCGTGGGGGTCGCGGCCGCGACGGCCACGCGGCAACCGGTATTCATGGCGGGTGTGGCCGGCCTTGCCGCGGGTGCGGTCTCGATGGCGCTCGGCGAGTACGTGTCTGTGAGCACCCAACGTGATAGCGAACGGTCGCTGCTGGCGAAGGAGCGTCAGGAGTTACGCGAGCAGCCGCAAGCGGAGTTGGACGAACTCACCGGACTCTACGAAGAGAAGGGGCTCAGCCTGGCCACCGCACGTCAAGTTGCCGAAGAACTGACCGCGCACAACGCATTTGAGGCGCATGTCGACGCCGAGTTGGGATTCGATCCGAACGAGTTGACCAATCCCTGGCAGGCCGCGGCATCGTCAGCCGTGTCCTTCACCGTCGGCGCATTACTACCGCTGATCGCGATTCTCGCGCCGCCGGTGTCAGTTCGAGTGCCAGTGACTTTCGTCGCAGTACTGGTGGCACTGGCTCTGACCGGGGCAATCAGCGCCCGGCTCGGTGGCTCGCCGATGACCCGACCGATTCTCCGAGTCGTCATCGGCGGCGCGATCGCCATGCTGGTGACCTTCGGCCTCGGGCATCTGACGAATGGGATCACGTGAGTGGATAAGGGTCTGTTCGCGCGGCGATCTCGCCGGGTCTCGATACACCCGACCAGCGGTGTTGGTCTGGTCGAGTGCTGAAGAGCGCTAGCGACCAGGTGTATCGAGACCTCGCGACCCGACCTAGACCGGCATCAAGAAATGCTTGCGGCGGGTCTGCAATACCTGCTTATCGCGCAACTGCGCCAACGCTTTTCGTAGTTGCAGACGAGTCTGCGACGGCTCGATCACCGCGTCGATGTAGCCGCGCTCGGCCGCAAGGTAGGGAGTCGCCATCATGACGTTGTAGAAGTCGATGAAGTCGCGACGCACCTTATCGGCGTCGGCCGCCGACAATCCTTCGGTCTGACGACGCGTCAACACAGCTGCGGCCGATTCGGCACCCATCACCGCGATCTTGGCGCTCGGCCATGCGAAGTTGATGTCGGCGCCGAGCTGCTTGGAACCCATCACCGCATACGCGCCGCCATATGCCTTGCGCAGCACGACAGTCACCTTCGGGACACTGGCCTCGACATACGCGTAGAGGAATTTGCCCGAGCGACGAATGGTGCCCTTCTGCTCTTCAACCAACCCCGGCAAAATGCCCGGTGTATCCACCAGGAAGACCAGCGGGATATTGAACGCATTGCAGATTCGCACGAAGCGAGTCGCCTTCTCCGACGAATCGGTGTCGAGCGTCCCGGCCATCACACTCGGCTGATTCGCGACAACACCGACGCTGCGCCCGTCAACCCGCGCGAAGCCGGTCAGGATATTCGGCGCGAAAAGTTCGGCGACCTCGTGGAAGGCACCATCATCGAAGAGTCGAATGATGATGTCGCGCATGTCATAACCGGCGTTGTCGTTATCCGGCATAAAAGTATCGAGAGACAGATCCGATTCAGTGACCTCAGGCTCCAACCCGGGGTTTACGACGGGCGGCCATTCATGCGCGCTCGACGGCATGTACTGCAGGTACTCGCGGACCCAGTCGAACGCGGCCTTCTCATCGGGAGCGATGTGGTGGATATTGCCCCAGCGCGCCTGATTGTGTGCGCTACCAAGGTCTTCCGCCGAGATTTCTTCGCCGGTCGTCTGCTTGATGACATCGGGTCCGGTGACGAACATGTAGCTCTTATCCTCGACCGCGACCAGAATGTCGGTATTCGCCGGGGTGTACACGGCGCCACCGGCACATTTGCCAAGGATGACCGAGATCTGCGGAGCCAGACCCGACAGCAAGTCATTGCGGCGGCCCATTTCGGCATACCACGCGAGCGAGGTGACCGCGTCCTGGATACGCGCGCCAGCTGAGTCATTGATACCGACCATCGGGCAGCCGATCTTCGCGGCCCACTCCATCAATCCGGAAACCTTGCGGCCGAACATCTCTCCGACCGTTCCGCCCAGAACCGTCTGATCATGGCTGAAGGCAGCAACGGGTCGCCCGAATACGAGGCCGTGACCGGTGACCACCCCATCGCCGTAACCCGACTGAGCGGCACCGGGCATCTTGGCCAGCGCGCCGATTTCGACGAAAGTGCCCGGGTCGAACAGCATCGCCAACCGCTCACGAGGAGAGCAGATACCCTTGGCCGCGCGCTTGGCCACCGCCTTCTCGCCACCTGGTTCCTTTGCGGCTTCGAGCTTCTCACGCAGATCAGCCAGCTTTGCGGCGGTTGTATCAGTCACTCATTCACTCTTTCAGATCGTTCATCCGCTTGGTGAGATCCGTGCCGATCTTCGCGATATACGGTTCATCGACAATCGACAGATGGTCACCACCGATGTGGACGATTTCCAGATCATCGACGACTTCGCCCCAACGTCCGTCTTCATCGATCTCTGCCCACTTGGGCTCGAGTTCAATCGCACCGTCATGCATCTTGTCCGCGCGATACAGCACAACCTTGCGGTCATACGGCTCCGGCCGGATCTGGTCGAGGATGCGGTTCTCGACGAAGGACGTCCGCTGATGTTCGATGATTCCGCCCGGAATCTTGGTGTCGCTCATCGCCATCATCTCCATGATGATCTGGAACTGACCCGCATCGTCGGCGTCGACGAGTCGATCCATCGGGATCGGAATATCGCCATCGAGGTCGTAGTTGCGCACCGCGAAGTTCTTCCACCGCTCCAGGCGTTCCCGCTTGGAATCGGGTGTCTCGATCATGTCGGCCGTCGGGCGGACCACGTCGATCAACCCGATGAACGCGATCTCTTCACCGGCTTCGCGGAGTACTTGCGCGACGCCGTATGCCAGCGCACCACCAAATGACCAGCCCACCAACACATATGGCCCGTGTGGCTGGATTTCACGCAGCTTCGGAATGTACTCGCGCACCCGTTCTTCGATGGAACCTTCGACTCCGCGGTCGAAGCCGATCACCGGCTGATCTACCGGAAGGCGTTTCAGCAGAGCCTCATACGCCATCGTGTTACCACCGGCGGGATGGAATAGGAGGATCGGAGTCGCATCCCCGGCAGCCGGGTCGTAAGTCTTCTTGCCCTCCGGAGACAACCGCAGATAACGCACAAACCCATCAGTGTTCGCGCTGTCGTCCATGTGCTGACGCACGTAATCGGACAATTCCTCGATGGTTTCCGAGTCCAACACATCCTCGACATCGAGTTCGCCACCCGCGCGCTCTGAGAGTCGATCGGTCAGCTTCTGCGCGGTTTCCTCGTCGAGTACCGGCAACTTGTTGAAAATACCGCCGGCAGACTTCCCGGTAACCACGGCATACACGCCAAACGTCAATCGTTCAGCGGCATCGCGTGGTGGAACGTCCGAGCCGGCCGCTTCGGCAACAGCCGCCTGGTCGGAGAGGTCGACGGGAGCGGCGGTGTGCGCAAGCGCACCCGCCTTAACGGCCTTGGGCTCAGCTACCTTCGGCTCGACCTTGGGTGACTCGGCCTTGGGTTCCTCCGTCTTCGGCGCTGCCGCTTCCCGTGCGGTCTGTTCGTCGATATAGGCGTTGAGCGCCGCGGTGTCGAGTTCCCCACCGCCAGCGGCATTCTGGTTCAGATCGTCGAGCTGATCACGGTGAGTAACCGCGAACTGGACGAATTTCTCGACGTCGGCGAGTGTTGCCTGCCGCATCGCTTGCAGCTGCAACTGCGGAATGTCGAACTCGAATTCCACGCGGTTCTTGATACGCACAGCCATCAGCGAATCAAGGCCGAGTTCGATCAGCGCGATCTCGCGCGGCAGATCCTCCGGGTCATAGCCCATCGACTCGCCGACAATGATCGCGAGCCGATTGCCCACCGTCTCACCGGAATTCGGATTCCACTTGTTACCGATGTCGTCGACGATCTCTTCTTCGGTGACCACCTCTTCGACCGGCCGAGCAGGCTCTGCCGAATCAGCCACTGCTACAGCGGGAGTCGCCGTCTCACTGACAGCCCCGGTGACCACCGCATCGAATAGCAACCGGAAGTGTTTGCCGTCGCGCGCATGGATCGAGACCGACGCACCACCGGGATGCGGACTCAGCGTCGTGGTCAGCGTTCCCTCGGTCGGAAGCTCAGCGTATGCCTCACTCGCGCCGACCGACGCATCGGAAATCACCTCTGCCGCAGCGGCTCTCACCAACTCACGTGGATCGGTGACGGCTGCGGCGTTGACCTCCCAGGCATGCCTCCCGTCTGGCAGCGCGACATGTGAGCCGGGTACACGGCCAGCCGAGCCACCGCCGGAAATCTGCGCCTTAAGCCAGTAGGGCTTGCGCTCAAACCGCGTGCGTGGAATATCGGCGAAGTCACCAGCACCGAACAAACTCGCGACATCGGCCGCGTGCCCATGAACGTACAACTTCATCAACGCGTTGATGAAGCCGTAGTTCTCGTCTTCTTTGCGGCGCAGCGTCTCGACGAGTTCCGCATCATGCAGTCCGGCCGAGAACGTCACGGCCGCAACTGAAATCAAGACGGCGGGGTTCGGTGACAGCTCCACGAATGTTCGGTGACCATTTTCCACCGACTTGGCGATCGCCTGGCTGAACCACACGCTGTGACGCAGGCCCTTGAGGAAGTAATCGATGGTGTGGACCGGCTCGGAACCGGGACGATAGAAGGTTTCGCGATCAATCGAACTGTAGAACCCGACCTTGGGGCGCAATGCCTCTATGCCGGTGAGTTCATAGGATAGCTCGCCCAGCAGCGGATCCATCTGAGAGGTGTGGCTGGCACCCTTGGTTTGAAGTTTGCGACCAAGCTTGCCTTCGGACTCCGCGCGCGAAACGATTGCGTCGACCTGTGATTCGGGTCCGCCGATCACCGTGTGGGTCGGCGCCGCATATACGCAGATCTCCAGATCCGGGTAGTCGGCGAGCACGCCGGTGATGTCGTCGGCACTGTACTCGACGAGCGCCATCAAGCGGATATCGTCGCCTTGCAGCATCGATTCGCCTTCGCCCATCAGGCGTGAACGCTGACAGATGACCCGAGTCGCATCCGCGAGCGAAAGACCACCACTGATGAACGCGGCCGACGCCTCACCCATCGAATGCGGTACCAGCACACCGGGTTCCGCGCCGTGGTGACGCAGCAGCTGGGCCAGCGCAACCTGAATCGTGTAGATGCCGACCTGCGATGTCTCGATGCCGTAGGTCTGTTCGTCGTCGACGAACATCTCGGCGATCGAGTAGCCGAGTTCGTTGACCACATAGCCGTCGACCTCGTCGACATACTTGCGGAAGACTGGATTCTCCAAGTACAGCTGCTTGGCCATCTTGCGATGCTGGCTGCCGAAGCCGGAGAGCAGCCACACCGCCGACGCCGGATCAGGCGAATCAGCACTGTAGACAAGGGGATTCGCCTTGCCTTCGACGACGGCGCGAACACCCTTGACGGCATCTTCATGGGTACGGGCCATCACGACGGCGCGGGAGCGCCCGTGGTTCCGATGCGCCAGTGCGCGACCGATATCGGCCAGCGGCGTTGCCTGGCCCTCTTCCGATTCCAGCCACGCGGCCAGATCCTCGGCGGCCTTGCGGCGCCGCGACGGCAGGAAGGCCGAAATAACCAGCGGCACAACCGATCCCTCTACCGCTGCCGGCGCGAAACCAGCTGCCGGGTCGACTTCGACCTCGGCGACCACGACGTCGTCAGTCTTCTTCGACGCCGCGAGTACCGCCCGCTCGGCGTCAGTCAGGTATTCGTCGTCATCATCGAACTCGTCGTCAACCAAGTCGGCGGCGACCTCTGAAGTCGACTCAGCCTCAACGGGTTCCGGCGTGAGGATCAGATCCGACGGCAGCACCTCGCGCACCACCACGTGCGCGTTGGTTCCGCCGAAGCCAAATCCGGAGATGCCCGCGATCGCATGCCCGCTGTAGCGCGGCCAGTCGACACTCTCTTCGACGACCTTCAAATTGGTGGCCTCGAACTGAATGTACGGGTTGGGCCCAGCGTAGTTGAGAGATGCGGGAAGCTTGTTATTCTGTAGTGCCAGAATAACTTTCGCGATCGCACCCGCACCGGCAGCCGACTCCATATGGCCGAAGTTTGTCTTCGCCGAGCCGAGCAGCATCGGATTATCCGAAGTACGTCCCCTACCCACGACCCGACCGAGTGCATCAGCCTCGATCGGATCACCCAAGATAGTGCCGGTGCCGTGCGCCTCGACGTAGTCGACCTGGCGTGGGTCGAGCGCGGCGTCGGCGTAGGCATCGCGCAAAACGTCTACTTGCGCTTCGGGATTCGGCGCGAAGATGCCGTTCGAGCGACCATCGGAGTTGACCGCCGAACCGGCGATGACGGCCAGCACCTGATCACCGTCCCGGCGAGCGTCAGCAATCCGCTTGAGTACAACGAGACCACCGCCCTCGGACCGGACCATGCCGTCGGCATCTTTCGAAAACGCCTTAATGTGACCATCTTTCGCGACCGCGCCGATGGTGTCGAAGCCGACCGTGGCCGCTGGGGTGAGCAGCATGTTGACGCCACCGGCGACGGCGACCTCGGATTCACCCGACCGCAACGAGCGCACCGCCTGGTGGATGGCCACCAACGATGACGAGCACGCGGTGTCCAGCGCGACCGACGGGCCGTGGAAGTCGAAGAAGTAGGAGACGCGGTTGGCGATGATCGACGTCGAGGTGCCGGTGAGCGCGTAGGCCGCGGTCTCGTCGGATCCTTCACCCAGGCCCATCGCGGCCATCAACTGATAGTCATTGGTGGAGGTGCCGACGAAGACACCGACCGGACGCCCCTTCAGATCACTCGGCGGGATATGTGCGTGTTCGAGCGCTTCCCAAGTGAGTTCGAGCGCGAGCCGCTGCTGGGGGTCGACCATTTCGACTTCGCGCGGCGACATCTGGAAGAAGTCGGCGTCAAAACCCTTGACGTCGTCGAGGTACCCGCCGCGCAGATTCGCCTTGTCCAATACCTCGGCCAACCGCGGATCCGACGTGAATTCCGACCAGCGCCCATCGGGCAGCTCCGAGATTCCGTCAACACCGTCGATCAGGGCCGCCCAGGTGGACTCCGGGGTCTGCCCCGCACTCGGAAATCGGGTCGAGAGCCCGACGATGGCGATATCGTCGTCGGCATCGCGATCGCGCTGCCAAAACGGCTCGGCGTCGGAATCGTCATCGACATCCGGGTCGCCCTCGATAATCCGTTTGGCCAGTGAGGCGATAGTCGGATGCTGGTAGGCAACCGTCGCCGTCAGGATGACACCGGTCTCGTCCTCGATATCGCCGGCCAACGCGACCGCATCACGCGAGGACAGACCGAACTCTTCCATCGGCCGATCGTCGGAGATGGCATCCGCAGATACCCCGGTGGCTTTGGCGATCCAGTTGCGTAACCAGTCACGCAGCTCGGCGACGGTCATCTCGACGCCGGAGCCACTTCCGCCGCCCACGGTCTCGCCGGGGGTCGCTTGTGTGGTCGCGTCGCTCTGGTCGTTATTCAGTTCAGACATCGTTTCTCAGACTACTGGTTAGGCGCGTCGGGGAAGGCAGTCTGCTGGTAGCCACCGCGCAGCGTGCCGTCGATGTAAGCGGCTTTCGCCGCTCGACGTGCGATCTTGCCGCTGGACGTACGGGGAATCGAGCCGGCCGGCACAAGCAGCACGTCACGTGTCATCACGCCATGTCGCTGCGCTATCGCCGCACGTACGGTGTCGGCCACTTCCTGGGGATCGGTACGACGTCCCACGCCACGTTCGCCAACGATCACCAACTGCTCCGACGCGTCGTCGGCGTCGAAAGTGAGTCCGCTCGCCGAGTTCTCGAAGACAACTGCCGGCAGTTGATTAGCCGGTACCGAGAAGGCTGCGATGAAGCCGGGACGCAGGGCCGTGCTCGAGTTCTCCGCGCTGTGTTCGAGATCCTGCGGATAGTGGTTACGGCCGTCGACTATGACCAGGTCTTTGACGCGGCCCGTGATGTAAAGCTCACCGTCGAGCCATACGCCGTAATCACCGGTACGCATCCACTGCGCGTCGGCCGGCGCGGTCTCGGCGTGGCTCCCCTGGGGCAACGGAGTGGTCAGCTTGTTGTGGAAGGTCTCGACGGTCTCGTCGGGCTTATTCCAGTATCCGACGCCGATATTGAGGCCGTGCAGCCAAATCTCGCCGACATTGCCGTCGACCAGCTCGGTGCCGGTATCTGAATCGACGATGGTGGCCCACTGGCTGATCGCGACCTGTCCACACGACACCTGCGCGATGGCGTTGGGAGCGTCAGCGTCGACGACGACCATCCGGCCGGCATTCAACTCATCGCGGTCGACGTGGATGATCTTCGCTTCGTTCTTGCGTTGCGTCGCGGAGACGAACAGGGTCGCCTCGGCCATGCCGTAGCACGGCTTGATCGCCGTCTTGGGTAGTCCGTACGGCGCGAAGGCGTCGTTGAATTTCTTCATCGAGCTGACCGTGACCGGCTCTGAACCGTTGATCAGGCCGATGACATTGGAGAGGTCGAGACTTTCGCCATCCTTCGGCAATCCGCGGGCCGCGGCATGTTCGAAGGCGAAGTTCGGTGCGGCGGCATAGGTCTCGGCGCCGTCAGCTGCCGCGGCGAGTTCTTTGATCCACCGGCCGGGCCGACGCACGAACGCCTGCGGACTCATGATGGTGATGTAGCGACCGCCGAGTGCCGGCAGGATAACCGTCAGCAGTCCCATGTCGTGGAACATCGGCAACCAGGTCACACCGCGGGCATTGCGATCGATCTCGATGGTCGAGTAGATCTGCAGGACATTCGCAGCAACCGCTTGGTAGGTGATCTCGACGCCTGCGGGTATGCGAGTCGATCCCGAGGTGTACTGCAGATACGCGACCGTGTCGCGGTTATGGTCTTTGCCCGCGACCGGGGCGACCCAGCTCGATCCAACCGAATCGGGGACGGCATCGACCGCGATGACACGCGGGCGTTCCTTGGCCGGGCGGTCGGAGAAGAAGTCCCGTACGGCTTCGGCGGATTTCGTCGAAGTCAGAATCGCGGTCGGCGTGCAGTCACCCAGAACGGCGTGCAGCCGATCGGTATGGCCTGGCTCGTCGGGGGAAAACAGCGGCACCGCGACGTTGCTCGCGTACAGCGCGGCGAAGAAACCGATGACATATTCCAGCGACTGCGGGGCCAGGATGGCCACCCGGTCGCCCGGTTTGGTCACCTGTTGCAGCCGCGCGGCAACCGCGCGCAGCCGCTTACCGAACTGAGCCCACGTCAGGTCCTGCGCCTCACCGTCGCGTTCGCGCGAGTAGTCGATGTAGCGGTAGGCCAAGGTATCGGCCTCGTCGCGTACATTTCGCTCGACATAGTCGACGAGCGTCGCGTCTTCGGTGAAGTGAAGGTTTCCCGACTCGTCGAGAAACTGCTCGAATTCAGTCTTCAGCATTCGTACTCCTGCGCTGCCCGCTGGTATATCGGCAGCCGTTCCAATTCGGTGCGAACTTTTCGCTATTTCGTATTTCGTATTAAGTGTTTTGCAGTATGCGCGCGGCACGCATTTATCCAAACGTTACCTTGAAGTGGTAGCCGGATATGCGCGCCAAACCGTGGATATCCTACTCTCCTCGCAGCAGCGGGATGACCGGAGCGAACGCATCCATTTGGGTCGGAAAGACTCCGACATATGACATAGACGTCCGACGTCGAACCTCTCTGATCTGATCCGCTATCTGCTCGAAGGTGCCGAAGGCGAGGTACGGGGATTGCAGGATGTCATCCACGGTCAGCGTGACGTCCCGCGCGATATTGGGCGGGTATCCCTGTTCAAGTGCCTTGAGTGCCATCTCGGCGGTCGCCTCGCGGTCGTCGGTGATGACGATCGTCGCGATGGTCCAGTTCAATTCGATGTCGTCGAATCGGTCGCCAGCGGCTTGCCGGATCACATCGACACGTTCGATGGTCTTCTCAATTGTCATATCGGACAACCGCAATTGACCTTCGCGGGTGGTGCCGGTGGCAACCGAGATGACGTCGGCGTATTTGGCCGCCAGCGCAAGCATCTTGGGTCCGCCACCGCCGACCGCGAGCGGCGGTCGGGGGCCCTGCCGGGGGCGGGGGCTACCGACTAGACCGGTGATCTTGTAGAACTCGCCGTCGAAATTCACTTCCTCGCCGCGCAGCAGCCCGTCGAGGATGATCAGCGCCTCTTCCAGACGCCGGATGCGAACGCCGGGCGACTCGAATTCGATACCTGCCTTGTCGAATTCCTCTTTCATCCACCCCGCGCCGATGCCGAGTTCCAACCGGCCCTTCGACAGCACGTCGATGGTGGTCGCTTCTTTGGCGAGCAGCGCCGGGTGACGCCAACCGTTGGCTAGGACCGAGGTGGCCAGCCGGATGGTGCTGGTGGCCTGAGTCAGCGCGCCGAGCGCGGCGAGCGGACCAACCTGGTTACCCAGGTGATCAGGAATGGCGAACGTGTCGAACCCGTATTCCTCGGCAGTCTGAGCGAGCTGCACGAATTTACGGGCGCCGCCCTCGTCCTTATTTCCCTCGCCGCCTGCGCCGAAGCGGAACTTGCGGGTCATTCACGGTCTCCTCGCCGAATAGCACAAAAATTCACCGCAAACTCCAGGTCCCCGACAAACCCGGATGCGGCACGCGATCACCCACGTTACGTTGGTGGTCGCGGTGCGACCAAATATTTGACGCGGCCGGGCGTTCAGCTGTGTTTCGGGCGTGGCGCACTGGTAATGAGGTCCGCCGACCACCCGTACATCCACTGGGTGGCGGTGCTGCCATCTGACTGCCAGTACTTCGGCGTCGCGTACATCGCGTGCACCGGGTTGTTTATCGCACCGGCAAGCTGACTCACCGCCCGCAGCGGATTAGTGACCGTCGGCGAATCGCATATGAGATCGCCTGGCGCACAGATACTTTGGACTCGGTCCTGCAATGACCCAAAGCCCTGTTGGCGCGGCCCGTTGAACTTGATTCCGGGCACCAGGCCACCCATCCCGGCCAACGCGATCTCCGCGCCGACGCCGTCGGGATTGGGCCCGATGTCGTGTTGCTTACCCGCTTCACGCCTACCGTCGGCGATCAGCCCGACGCCCAGAACGAGATCTTCATTACCCTGCGGCAATATCCCCCGATCGGTGCCAATGATGCTGGCTAAGTCACCGCCGATTACGGCACCCTGCGAGAAGCCCATGATCACGAAACGCGTCAACGGACATTTCGCATTGACCGACGTAATCCGGGCCGCGGCACGTTTGTATCCCTGCGAGCGGGACGTGTTGTAGTCGGCCTGTTTGTCGCCGAGATTCGCGGGGTTCCGGAACTGAGCCATATACGGAACCGTGTAGACCTCGGTACGCGAGTCCGGGAACTGCTGCTGCAATGCCTTCGACACCCGCAACATCAACGATCTCGGGTTCGCATTCGGACTGAACGGATCGTCGCTGGCCCTCGACTCCCACGTACCCGGGATTACGACCGTCTCGACGTCCGGGCAACTCGCCGGCTGACTGTCGGGACGTTGTGCTCCCGGAGTCGAAGGGCCCGTGGAGTGCGGCGGGATGATCGGAGTCGGGCCGAAACTGTTGATGATCAGCAGAATGATCAACACGATGGCGATGATCGCCAACCCGACGATCAGCAGCAGCCATCGAGATAGTCTGCGGTTTCGCTTGCGCCGCACCGCGTTACGCGCGTTCATCGACTACCGCTCGCGCTTAGCAATAGTTCTCGACGGCAGCCTTGATGACCTTGTCCGCCTTGGCATTGGCATCGGCGGCCGACTTGGTTCCCGGACTGGTGGACGCGAGCACGAAAGCCTTCCACGTGTTCTGGTCACCGCCCTTGCTGCGCTGCGTGCAGATGTAGTCGGCCATCGTCAATGCGATGGTGTTGTCGGTGTCACCCATGAAAGTCACCTTCATGGATTTCAGCGCGGCGAGATACTTCTTACCCTTGTCGGACACCGGCGCCGTCGACGCCCCCGGGAACTCGCTCGGCTGCGTGGTGGCCGAGTTGGGATTGGTGGCCGGCATACCGGGCTTCGAGGTATCGGTGCCATCAGGCGACTTCAAAGTGGACGACGCCCCCGCGTCATCCGAGGACTGCGGCGCCCCCGAGTACATCGACGTCGTGGTGACGGGTTGGGTAATCGGAGCGGTTGCGGTCGAGTCGTCGCCACAGGCCGCCAAGGCCGATATCGCAAGAGCACCAGCTCCCGCTATCAGTGCCCAGCGAAACATCAGTTTCGTCATGTTGTGTACTGCTGCCTTTCACCGGTAAATACGATCTGCGTCAGATCCCCGCGATACGCCCGACACTCAAAACAGGCTACCTTCCCACCGGACCTTTTCCGTTCCGCGAAACCACCCGACCTGCGAGAACACCAGAATTCCTCAGCCAGAATTTAGGCATCGCACGTCTGCCGATCAGGGTGGGTCCGTGTAACGGGTCCGCGAGTGCTACTTGGTCACCCGTGCGCCACCGCGCGCGGTCCAGACGATCTTGCCGTGCTGGAAGGTGTTGAAGCGTCCCTTGCCGTCCTTGGTCGGCAATTCGTCGCTCGTCGGCAGGCCGAGTTTGCTGCCCGGACCACCGACACTCGCATACACGCCGCCGATACCGCCGGTCACGATCTTCGGCCCCTTGGGCCCGGTGAAGATGCGACCGCCGCGGAAGTCTTGCGCGCGTCCACCCGGCACCGCGTATTCAGGCGTCAGGCACTCACCGAGTGCTTTGCGGTTGCGGTCGTAGACCTTCTTGATCTTGCCCGCAGTGCGGCATGCCGGCCGGTCGCCCGAGAGGCCCAATGCGCCCGCGGCTTGCGGCCACGCCTGCGACATCTCGAATTGCCAGTAGGCCCAGGTATGCGTTCCCGATGGCCGGTAGACGGCCTGGCCGGGGATACCGGACTGGTTGAGTTTGGTGGCGAACTGCTGCGAGGTTACCCGCGACAGCAGCTCAAGCCCGACGCCGCTGTAGTTGGTCGCCAACATCGGAATATCCGACGGCTTATCGTGTGGCCCGACCATTCCATTACCCGACGAGATGTAGAGGCTGGTGCCCTGCAACTTGTCGACCAACAGATACGGATCGTGTTCCTTCCACGCCGGGTTGCTCGGCGCGCCGAACATCTTGCCCGAGTCGTAGCCGCCACCATCGCGCAACGCGAACTGAATCGCCTGGGGCATACCCATCGACGTCATCTGCAGGATGCCCGAGAACGACGCGGCGAACTTGTAGAAGCCGGGGTTGCGCGCGGCAAGAGTCATCGCCGCCGTGCCGCCCATCGACAGACCTTCCACACCGCGCACATCGGTTGAACGCCAATCATTTTCGAGGATCGGCGGCAACTCGTGGATCAGGAATGTCTCCCACTGGTAATTCTTGCCACGGTCGGGCTGCAACCAGTTGGTGTAGAAACTCGACTCACCGCCGACCGGCAGGATCACGTTGACATTCTTGTCTTTGTAGAACTCTTCGGCGTTGGTCTCCAACAGCCAGCCGTTCTGGTCATCACGCGCCCGCAGACCGTCGAGCATGGTCAGTTGCGGGAATTTATCCTTCGGCTTGGCCCACCAGTCGCGGGCGAGGAGGATCTGCACCTGGACGTCGGTGTTCATCGCCGGCGAGTGGACCCACACGGCGACGTGACGGTCGGTAAGCCACGAGACCTTGGTGACTTTCGCCGCCTGGTCCGGCGCTGCCGGCGGCGGCGCGGCAGGTGTCGTCGGGGTCGCGACATTCGGAGCCGGCGAGGCCGGCGACGCTGGTGCGGGGGATGCGGGTGCAGGGGATGCCGGTGCGGGGGCAGGGGCTGCCGACCCGATGCCGAGGCTGGTAACCGCCAGCACTCCGCTGACGCCAACCGCTGCCGCAATCAGTCCGGCCTTGCGCCCGAATCGGCGTGTGCCTGTTTGTCTCATCGCCACGTTCTCCCTTTCCAACTGCGGCGATCTGCCACTTCTCCCTTAGACAGCAGAACGCCCTACGCGTGTTTTTCTACACGTAGGGCGGCAGGTTTTGAGGTTGCCACGCTGTGACTCGTGGGATTTCTGTGAATTTTGTGATTGTTGTGACTTGTCTCCTGACGCTCTGAACGCACAAAAACGGCGCGTGAGGTACTTGCCTCACGCGCCGTTTTTAGTTCAGCTAGGTCAGCTGACTAGTGGAAGAATCCACGAGCCTTAGCGTTCCAGACCATGTCCTGCCAGTAACCCCACGCGTGGGTACCCACGGCGTCGTAGCTCATGACCGGAAGCCCCTGCAAGGCCGCTGCGGCCTGGAATGCCTTGGCCTGAGTGAAGGCAAGGAACTCCAGCGTCGAACCCTTGAACAGGTCGTCGAACACATTCGGCAGCGCGTTGTACTTACCGAAGAGGCCGTTACCCGAGCCGACGAAGATCTTCATGCCATGCATACGGTTGATATTGAGGAACGGATCGTTCTGGTACCAGCGAGCATCCCACGGCGGGCCCCACATGGAGTCGGAGTTCCACGGCTTGGGATCGACATCGAGCATCGCCAGCCGGATCATCGTGTGCATACCGGGCGCCGACAGGAAGTTGTAACCCGACAGCGACGCCGCGCGGTCGAAGTTGCGACGATTCTGCGCACCGATCACGAGGGCGGCGTTACCACCCATTGACAGGCCCATGATGGCGTATTTGCCATTACCCACGCGGAAACCACGTGCGTCCAGACCGCGAATCAGGGTGTTGGTGATGACACAGTTCCAGCGGTAGCGGTAGCGCTGGTTATTGAAGTTACTTGGCGCGTTCCAGTCTGTGTAGAAACTGGCCGGGCCACCGATCGGCTCAACGACGTTGACGCCGGAGCGAACCATCTCTTGGATGTTGGTGTTGATTTCCCAGCCGTTGTAGTCGTACTGGGCGCGCATACCGTCGAGCATGATCACGGTCTTGTAGTTGCCCGGACGCTTCCAGGCGCGCACCTTGACGTTCGGCATTCCGCAGCCGTTCACGTAGAACTGCTGCCGGCCGACCTGGGTAGCGCCGATGCGGGCGTTCGCCTGTCCGGCGCCGACCACGACACTGGCCAATCCGACCACGGTCAATACAGCCACAATCATGGCCGTCAACCGATGTCGCGTGCCTGCCGACCGCGGCGTAGAAGCGTTTTCGCGCATTCGCCTGAACTCTCTCTCTTTCCATCCACCGGCTTATCTCCGGCTCAGGAAATCATCTCGGACCCGTGTCACCCGACCTAACGAACCCAGCCTCATATGCATGAGGCGCGGGCCACATCGGAGTGAGCCTATTGCACAGCCCGGGGGGCTGACAAACGCTGCGGCGAATCATCCCGACGAGGATGACCTGTTTCCGCAGGCACGGGCGATTTCAAATACATCAAGGTACATATCGCAGTTCCAGTACTGAGCGTTACCGTTCTGAGATCAAATCGGGCAATCCGGCATATAAGAGACAGCTAACACGAGGCTGAGCACACGCCCGTCATCGCTGATGAATCCGCGGTGGCATTACGAGCCCACATCGCTGGATTTCATACTCCGGATTGCGCTGAATGCGATAGCTGGTGAATCCGAGCGACTGTTTCACACTGCTCTTGAATCGCTGCAGGGTCCACGGCTCAGCCTTGTAGGAAGCGATGCGATCCTCGGTCGCCGGACAAGTCAATGCCACCTTCGCCTGTCGCACCAGGTCCTCATCGAGGTAACCGGGGAGTACCGGGCGGCGCGGATAGGCGCCCGACTCGGCGATCACCCACTCCGACTGCAGTACCTTGTCGTGGCCGATACGTCCGTCTTCCAGACGGTCGGTATGCGCCGCTATCGGATAGGCCAGGCCCATCTGATCGATCACCCGAACGTCGAGCGGAGCGTTCATACTCGTCATGCCCAAGTTGAGGAAGTAGACCGTGACCTGCCGTTTGCCACCGTCTGGCATTTTCCCGCCGGGCAACTGCGCGACATACCACTCGTCATAATTCGACGACGGCAGGATCACGCCGCCGGTTGAGTGGAACTCATCGATCTTCGCTACCATCGCCCGCATCCGCGGGTAGTTCAGATAGTCCTGCGCGGTCACCGGGTTCTCATTACCCATATTGGTGACGTAGAACCGGCGCTCGTCGACGATGCCGCTGCGGCCGATGTCGATGCCGGCGTTGGGCAGCGTGTTCTCATGCGAGTTGACGGCCCAGACCAACGTGGTGATCCACAGGGCGCCCATCAGCACTGCTCCACCGAGCTGCCATTGGGCCAGGCGCGATCGCCTGCGAGCGGCCTTCGCAGCCACCCTGGATTCGGCTGTACCGGAGCGACGGAACGCGGCCCGCAGATTCGCGGGGATCGTCAACGGAATCACGATAACCGGCAACAAGATGATGAATAGGGGAACCAGCAGCACGCGAGCGTGCATGAAGTCGCCACCCTGCCGCAACCAGTAGACGGCGTCGATGAAGCCGGCCAGCACCACGACGGTGACGACCATCGACGGCGAACGCAACCGTGCGACGAATGTCGCCCAGCGACCGCGCGGACTCGAATCACCTTGTGCTGCTTCAGCTTCGGACGATTCATCGACCGTCGACGCCCTGAGTCGACGACCGACGAGAAGCCAGATCGCAGCCACCAGCGCGAGGATCACCGGCAGCAGCAAGGCATAGGGGCCGAACATATTGGACAGGTAGATGAACCCCTGTTTCCACTTGGAACCGCTCGCATCCTTGGCGATCGCCGGGTTAGGCACCAATACGGCGTAGTAGCCCATCCGGAAGATCTGGTAGCCGACCGGGAGCGCGCCCGCGACCACGACGATCGCTATCCGTGTCCACCACGATTGCGGTACGACGAAGACCAACAGCAGCGCGAGGCCACCGAGAATGGTCAGTTCGGGACGTATCAGCGGAGCGAGGCCCGCGGAGAAGGCCAGTGCGAGGTCGGCCGCGACGCCGCCCCTGGTTTTGGTTGCCGCGGCGCGAGTTCCGCGCCGCGCCCAGCCGAGCAAAAGGACCCAGAGCGTTGCGACCCACAGCAGCGCGAGTCCATTCTCCAGGCCGCTCGTCGCGAAGTCGCGGGCCGGTGGCAACGCGATGTAGATGATCGCGCCAAGCGGCAGCAGCAGCGTGAAACCCGCCGCGCCGCGTCCGGCGAGGGATGGCCAGTAGAGCCGTGCCGTTCCGTACATGGCGAGCGGGACCGCGGCCACCGAGCAGACCAACGCCACCCAGAGCGCGACGTATTCGAGTTGCCCACCCGTTATCCACGACCAGAACCACAGCACATAGGTCCAGGCGGTCGAGGTATTCGCCTCGACTCGCTCGCCGGCGTTGAAAACCGGGCCGTTGCCAGCGAAGAGGTTACGCAGCGTGCGCAACACGATCAGGCCGTCGTCGGCGATCCACCGCCGCTGCCACGAACCGATCGAGAAGAAGACGGTGATGGTGACCGCACCTATGAACCAGCTCACCGCCGGCGTCCACTGCCGTGGGCCCCAGCTGGTTTTTACGGTGGATTCAGCCTGCTCGACAGCGGTATCAGAGGTGGGCATAGACGGCGACACCAACGCATACTATCCAGCTCACCGCGAGGAGTTGCAGAACCCTGTCGCCCAAGGCGATCTCCTCGGGTTCGCCCGCCGCGCCGCCGTCGACGTCGACGGCGTACCGCAGGATCGCCACCGTGAACGGGACGATCGAGATGGAGTAAAAGACGTTGTCGCCGTGGATGTCGGTGTCGAGCGCCCACAGGCCATAGCAAAGGACAACCGCCGTTGCCGACAATGTCCAGACGAACCGCAGGTAGGTGGTG
This sequence comes from Gordonia sp. CPCC 205333, assembly GCF_048537885.1. Taxonomy (NCBI): domain Bacteria; kingdom Bacillati; phylum Actinomycetota; class Actinomycetes; order Mycobacteriales; family Gordoniaceae; genus Gordonia; species Gordonia sp. CPCC 205333. Next base: position 677,894 of record NZ_JBCLVI010000002.1, read on the forward strand.
GTGTAGTACTCCAGCGATTTGCGGATCTTGGCGCCGGTACGTTCGGCGAGCTGCAACTCCGCGTACCGCTTGCCGGCCGCCATGAACAGCGAGCCGAATGCCATAACCAGCAGGAACCACTTGGATAGTGCCAACTCGGCGGCTACGCCACCGGCGATCGCGCGCAGCAGGAAGCCCGATGACACGATGCAGATGTCGATGACGGCCTGATGTTTGAGACCGAAGCAGTAGCCGAGTTGGATCACCAGATATACCGCGATAGTGGTCGCGGTCTGCCAATTGGCGAGGTAGGCGATACCGACCGAGGCTGCAGCGAGAACCACCGCGAGGCCGAACGCAAGATTGCGCGGCACCACACCAGCGGCGATGGGACGGAATCGCTTGGTGGGATGGTTTCGGTCGGCCTCGACGTCGAGGGCGTCGTTGATGAGGTAGACCGACGACGCGACCAGGCAGAACGCGACGAATGCGATACCGACGCGCAGCATCATGGCGCCGTCGGTCAGCACATCGGTGCCCGCCGCCAGCGGCGCGGCCAGCACGAGGACGTTCTTCACCCACTGACGGGGACGAACCGCTTTGATCAGACCAGTCGTCAAGTTCTTGGGCGGGCCCAGAACCTTGCCGTGTTCGATCGGCTCCTCGCTCATCTCACATCCGCTCTTCTACTGCTGTTACGCCCCCTGAAGAGACGACTGCCAAGGATCTTGTCACCGAATAGTTTGTCACCTGCGATGACCGCACCCGCGCTCGCCGCACCGATAGCGGCTCCAGCAGCCACATCGGTGGGGTAGTGCACGCCCAGCACCAGTCGCGACAGCAGCATCGGGGGAACGAGTACCGCGGGCACGGCGGCAGGCGGCAGGCCAGCGGCCCGACCGATCAGGATCGCCGCGGCCGTAGTCGACGTCGCGTGCGACGACGGGAAACTCAGTTTGCTCGGCGTCGAGACACCGACCCGGATCGCCGGGTGGTTGGGTCGACGCCGGCGCACGATCCGCTTGATGATCACCGATGCCGCATGCGCGCCGAACGCACCCGCTCCGGCCTGCACCCAGGTCAGTTCACCGCGGGCATCACCGCGCCGATAGGCAAGCGCCGCTCCCGCACCCGCGATCGCGAGCCAGCCCAAGGAGTGTTCGCCGAAATGCGATAGCCCGCGCGCGGCCGGTATGACGCCCGGCTGGTCGACGAGCGCCGACTGTACCGCGACCAAAATCGCGGATTCTCCCGTTGGGGCAGTTAGGGTTTCACGTCCGATGTGCTCAGTCGATTCCGAAGACACGTGCCCAACTCTCTTTACTTGTCAGATCATCGTGCGCGGCGCGGTATTGCTCACGCATATCCGGGAATCGCGCCTTGAGTTCCTTGATCAGGGCCGAGGACTCGCGGGCTAGCGCGATCATCTTGTCGCGGTCTCGCTGGCGATACACCACACCTCGACCATCGGCGGTGGTCACCGTCACGCCGTCGACGCGCCCCAGGCTGTACCAGCGCGCCTCGATCGGCGGGTAATTCGCTTGCGGCACTTCGTAATGTCTGGGATCGGCCGGTCGGATGTTGTTGACCACGGCGGCCGCGAGGGACCGGACCTTCGCTACCGGGTTGGCTGGCTCGTTGACGCCGAGTGCGGTTGCCTCGCCAGTTGTCTTGGGCAGCGACTGTGCCGACTCGAGGACGACCGCGTCCGGAAACTGTTTGCGCATCGCGGCGACCTTGGGTAGCGCTGTTGGCAGCAGCGATCGGATGTGGTCGGGTCCGGCGAGGAAGTCGCGGATCGCTTCATTTTGAATCGCGACGGTCGAATACTCAAGGCATAGAAGGTGTTTCGCGGTTGCCTTGACCATTGACTTGAGGATGCCGCCAATCGGTCCATCGTGGTGGATGGATGCGACGACTAGCCGGTTACGCAAGTGGAAATACGCCTGCCAGTCGATGGCATCGTCCTTGTCACTCCATGCCATATGCCAGATCGCGATACCCGGGACGGTTGCGGTCGGGTAACCGGCCTTCGCCGCGCGCAACGCGAATTCCCAGTCGTCCCATTTGATGAACAGCGGCATCGGCAGGCCGATGGTCTCCGCGCATTCGCGCGGAATCATGCACATCCACCAGCCGTTGCCCTCGACGTCGATCCGCCGATGCAAATTCTTGGAGTTATCTCGGTCGCGCAGTGGGTATTTGGCGAAATCATGGTCGTATTCGACGAACGGAGCCGCGGTCCACATGAAGTTGCCCCGGTTGATGACTTCGCCCATGCAATGTAGGTGGCTACGGTCTTGCAGGTTAAGCATTTGCCCGCCGACCAGCATGGGCGTCTTGGCGAACCGCGACATGGCGAGCGCACGCAGAATCGAGTCCGGCTCGATCGCGATGTCGTCGTCCATGTACAGCACATAGGGGCTATCGGTGAGCCGTAGCGCCTCGTACATGATCCGGGCGTATCCGCCGGAACCGCCGAGATTGCCCTGGCTGAACATATGCAGTCGATCACCAAGTGCCGCAGCGGCTTCGGTGTAGCCTGCCTCGTCGACGACGTTGCGAGTCCCCTGGTCGGGCATGATTACCGCGTCGATGACCTCGTCAACCAGCGGGTCGCTGGTCAGCGCGGCCAGTGCGGCAACTGCGTCGGTCGGCCGGTTGAAGGTCGGGATGCCGACGGTGACCCGCTTGGTCTCCGGATCGAGTGCTGCCGCGGCATCAGCGTCGGCGTACCAACCTGCTGCGACGATCTCGGTGTCGGTATCGGTGGTGATGTCGAACCAGATCCAGCCGCCGTCCTCGAACGGACCCAGGTCGAGTTCGAATTCGATTGTCCCGCGACCATTTTCGTCGGTGGGGATCAAATCACCGCCGAGTCCAATCCGTGAACCGTCGATCTTGGACCGGTATAGATCGACGCGCGCGGTACCGATGACTTCGAGCTTGAGGACCACTGACTTCAGTACGCTCCAATGGCGCCAGTAGGCCGCCGCGAATGCGTTGAAGTAGGTCTCGAAACTGACTTCGGACTCAGCGCCGATCAGCACCGACGTGCGGCTGGGCGAATGCGCACGGCGACTGTTGCTTTCAGATTCGACAAGATAGAGCGAGCGAACATCGAGCGGCTCGCCGGGACGCGGGAAGATGACCCGCTGCAGCAGCGATGCGGCCTTGCTCGGTGCTTCCGATGGTGATTGGGCGGTGCTGGTACTTACCGTCATCTACTACGCCTCTGCTGAATCAGCCAGCGGCGCACCGTCTTCGAGGTGCGGCGCGAGCGTGTTGTCGAACATGGTCAACGCACTGGCAATAGCCATATGCATGTCCAGGTATTGGTAGGTGCCCAGGCGTCCGCCGAAAAGCACCTTGGCACTGGCGGTTTCGGCCTTGGCCCGGTCACGGTAGCGGGTGAGCATCGCCCGGTCGTCGGGGGTGTTGATTGGGTAGTAGGGCTCGTCTTCATCGTCGGCGAAGCGACTGAACTCGCGCATGATGACCGTCTGGTCGGCCGGATACGTATCGCGCTCCGGGTGGAAGTGCCGGAACTCGTGGATGCGAGTGAAGGGGACGTCGGCATCGTTGTAGTTCATCACCGGGGTGCCCTGGAAGTCTCCCGTTGGCAGCACCTCGGTCTCGAAATCAAGTGTGCGCCAACCCAATCGCCCCTCGGAATAGTCGAAGTAGCGATCCAGCGGTCCGGTGTAGACCACGGGAGCGTCCGGACTGGCCGCCCGCAATTCATCTCGGACGTCAAACCAATCGGTGTTCAGCCGCACCTCGATCCGCTCGTCGGCGGCCATTTTCTCCAGCCACGCGGTGTAACCGTCGACCGGCAATCCCTCGTAGGTGTCGTTGAAGTAGCGGTTGTCAAAGTTGTAGCGAACCGGGAGCCGGGTGATATTACCGGCGGGAAGGTTCTTGGGATCGGTTTGCCATTGCTTGGCGGTGTAGTGCTTGAAGAAGGCTTCGTAGAGTGGCCGACCAACAAGGCTGATGGCCTTCTCTTCGAAATTCGCCGCAGCACTGCTGTCGACCTCGGCCGCTTGTTCAGCGATCAGCGCCCGCGCTTCGTCGGGAGTATGCGACCGGCCGAAGAATTGGTTGACCAGCCCCAGTCCCAGCGGCAACGGATACGCCTGGCCGTCGTAGAGACCGAATACCCGATGCTGGTAGCCGGTGAACTCGGTGAACTGACTGACGTACTCCCAGACCCGCGTATTCGAGGTATGGAAGAGATGCGCGCCGTATTTGTGCACCTCGATGCCGGTTGTCGGCTCGGCCTCCGAATATGCGTTGCCACCGATGTGATGACGTCGGTCGAGCACGAGCACCCGCTTGTTCAGCTGGGTCGCCGCACGCTCGGCGACGGTGAGTCCGTAGAAACCCGAGCCGACGACGATGAGGTCGTAACCACTATTGCCTGCCACGGGTGTTCAGGGTATCCGAAACTACCTGAGCGTTTCCCGCTCATACGCCCACCGGTGCGGCGCGTCACTGTTGGAGCAGGGCATCGACGATGGCGTCGGTGATCGAGGATGTCGGCGACATCGGGATCGAATGGTGCGATGCGGCTGGCAAAGTGGTCACGCGGATGACAGGGAACCGCTTTCTGACCAGGTCAGCGACGTGCGCGGCGTCGTGTACCCGGCTAGCGGCAGCGAGAAGACAGTTGGCATGGCGAGATCATCCATCGCGGCCGGTTTCGTTGTCGGGGGATTGTCAGCGCGCCTACCGGGACGAGTGTGGCCGCCAGTTGCGTCAACCGCATCCAGTGAGCGTCGGGCGATTCGCCGAGTGCGCTCTCCCATTCGATCAGTCGCGCGGTTCGGCGGGCCGACGGCGCGATCCAGTCCTGGGCTGCCCGCATTAGTCTCTTATCTTTGCCTGCAGTTCAAGCCGCGCCATCGATTGCCTAGAGCGGTTTTTCGCTACGGTCGGTGCTCGACGATACCGTATCTCTCGCCGGGGTCGGTGGGCATCGAACCTTCCTCGACGACATGGCTGCGGCCCCACTGCGCTCCTCTCGGCTGGTGGACATATCACCCGTGTGCTCGCACCAACTTCAGGCGGAGCAATCCCCCGAACTGTGTCCACGGGACGTCTAGCGCGGACACATATCAGAATCACAACAGCCGCCGTCGAATCTGCGGGGCTGGACCGCTTATTTGCGCGCGGCGACAGTTATCGATGGGTCTCGCGCTATGCGCAGACCGCTAAATGCCCGAGCGCTTTCGCGACTAGATTCCGCGCTAAGACCGGGACACTCCGCTCGGCCTTCTCCGGAAAGAGAGGGCGGCTTTCGCTGATCGCGAGCCAATCGCGACAAGCCAACATAGAGCGTCGGGGCCCATGCTCCGAATCCAGCAAGCTCGATGACCTTCATTCCAGTCGACATTGAGAAGACTCGTTGCCATAGGCTGAATGATTTTCTATCAGAACGCGGACTTTGTCTCCACAATGCTCCAGGAGATATCCCAGCTTGCCGACCAGCTCGTGATCGTCCATGTCGGGGACGTAGGCAATCGCGTTGCGGCATGCCTGCAGGTCTTCGAGGGCAGGTGAATTCCTTTGTGTCAGATGGCTATCGGTGCGGGCGGTGGATGTGGGCACGATGGTTGATGTCGAGTTTGTTGCGTAGTGGCTTGCTGAGCCGGCGCGGGCTTTTCGGTGAGCGGGCCTGCGATGAATTCGGGCCTGTGGGGATCTGCATGGCCCACCGAAAACCGCACCTCAGTGCAAATCGTCGACTCAAAGACCAAAGTGTTGTTCGTGGCACAAACCATACCGATCACCATCGACGGATGCCGCGAGGCTATCAGATCGAGAATACTGTTCACCGTCGATGGATCGCCCGTGCAGGTTCTCTGCTGGGTCTTTCAATGAGTGCTTTTGGTAGGTAAATTTCTGTTTGTACTTGCTACTGCAGCTCAATCGTGCATGGTAATTTCACGCGACCTAACAGGTTGTTGGTACCTGCGGCAGCCGAACTTAACGGCTCCGCTTTGAATCGTGAAATGGAGGCAGGAAATGATGAGGGCCAGGACCATCGCAATCGTTGGGGGAGTTGCGATCGCAGCCACTCTTGGGTTGAGCAGCTGTAGTGACGGAAATACTAGTGATCCTGCGATATCGTCGTCAGTCACTTCCGTGCCCTCGACCCGGTCGGTTACCTCGACGCCGCATGCGTCTCCGACGACATCGAAGTCGTCAGGTCAGACCCCGGCGGCTCCTCATCGACCGACTTCGACGACCAACCGGGACGATGATCCTGCGGGCAAAGCGTGCACGGACCAGAGTGGTGCTCCCGGTCACTACATTTGGAGCGAGAGTTCGGATCAATGGGTCTGTCAGATCACCGGGAACGCACCGCGAGCCACCACTCCGGCACCCAAGACGACACCGTCCGTGCGGGACGATGACCCGGCCGGAAGTCCGTGCACTGACCAGAGTGGTGTTCGCGGGAAGTACATCTGGAGTGAGAGTACGAATCAATGGGTTTGCCAGGTCAGCTGAGATTCTTGGTGTGGAGTTCACGCCAAGTGCTCGACTCCTGGGGGGAGGGCCGGTGGATGCGGCGAGTGGTTGTTGGTTGCATCGTCGCGATTGGCCTCTGCGCGTGCGCCGCGACGCCTACGACCGAGGGGATACCGAGTTCGACCCTGACGCCCGTCAAGGTGGGCCCGTGGGCCGCAGACCTGAACAACGTCAACGAGTCATCCGACGTGGAGGTCAGGCGGTATTTGTATCCGACGTCGACCGGAAGTCGTGACGAACGTCAGAACTGGGCTGATGTGTACTTGCCGCCCGGGCAACACAAATCCGGAACGGTCCCGCTGGTCATTCTCATTCACGGTGGATCGTGGCAGGCCCAGGTCGGCGCCGACTCCTTCGTCACTTTCTCGCGACGGTTGGCCGAACGTGGATTGGCCGTCTACAACCTCGAGTATCGGCGGGTAGGTTCCGGCGGTGGCTGGCCGACGACCTTCGAAGATGTCGCTGCGGCACTGGATTTCGTTCCGCAGGTTCGTGCCGGGATCCCGGAGATCGACACACGGGATGCGGTTGTAGTCGGTCATTCGGCGGGCGGGCAGTTGGCGATGTGGGCTGGCACCCGCCACAAGCTTGAAGCGGACGAAGTCGGCGCGAGCCCGACGTTTCGGCCCACGAGTGTGGTTTCCCTTGCCGGGCCGCTGGATATGCGTACCGCAGTCCGGCTCGGAGACGACCGGATCGTCAAGGCCGTGGGAGGCCAGCCCGACCAGGTTCCGGACAGATACCGTTCAGTGGACCCGATTCAGAATATCGACCCCAAGACTCCGATCATCGCGATGGTTGGCACCAACGATCATGTGGTGCCTGCAATTCTGTCGCAGAACTACGTGAACGCCGTAGTCCGCGAAGGTGGCAACGGGAAGGTGGTGTTGCTCGGTGGCGCAGACCACGTCTCCATCGTTACGCCGTCTGCGACCACATTCCCCCTTGTGGTGGAAACCATAAGCCGCGCAGCACATACCGCGCACCGTGGGTAGGGCGAGAGGTTGTTAAACATGACAAGACCGGGGCGTAGGCCGATTGGGTTGTTGCTGATCATTCCTCGCAGAGCCGGGTGCGCCCTGCTCGCTGTCGGGCTTGCCGTGGCAATGGTTGCGTGCGGCTCGCCGACCGACCGGCCGGCGGACACGTCAGCGACAAGCACGAGTGTCGTGCAACCCGGTCTCGACACCGAACTGTTTGCTCAACTACCGGCTCGTATCCGCGACAGCAAGGAGCTTGTGATCGGGACAGACCCGTCGTTCGAACCGATAATCGTCGCGAGGAACGGTCAGATCATCGGCTTCGATGCTGACGTGGCGTCCGCAATCGGTCGGATCCTCGGCGTGAGGCCGGTGTTCCGCCAAGACCACTTCGGTTCGATTATCCCCGCGATCCGAAATGGAACATACGACACTGGACTACGCGGGATCTTCGACACGATCGTGCGTGAGCGCGAGGTCGATATGGTCACCTACTTCAGTGCGGGCACCCAGTGGGCGCAGCGCACCGGAGCGAACGTCGATCCCAACAATGCGTGTGGCCTCAAAGTCTCGGTGTCCGCAGGCACCGTCCAGAGCACCGTTGAGATCCCGGCAAAAAGCCAGGCCTGCACCACGGTCGGCGAAAAGGCGATCACGGCGGTCCCGTTCGAGGACGTGCGCGGTGCGGTCTCGGCAGTGCGCCGGGGCGAGGTCGACGCCATCTCCGCCGACTCTCCAGTAACCGAGTTTTCGGTACACCAGTCCGGCGGCACGCTGACGCTCGCCGGGGATATATTCGACACAGACCCCTACGCTTTGCCTGTTGCCAAAGGGTCACCTTTAGGTCCGGTTCTTCGCGCAGCGGTGCAACGCCTCATCGAGAGCGGTGAAATTCAACGTATCGCGCGCAAATGGGGACTTGAGAATGGGCTGATCAAGAAGTCCACGGTCAACGCCGCGACCAATTGACGGCATGCGGTGATGCACAAAACTGAGCTGGCACGCTCCACCGGGGAAGCAGCACCAGGCCACACCCGACAATCTGTGAGTCCTGTCTCAGATCAAAGCGCTTGGCTATTGTTGTCATCGGCCGGCAGTCGTACCGCGACGCAGGCGCACATCGCCGAGCGCGGTCAGATCGCGATCAGATCGACTCGTGTGATCGTGAGATGCCCCGACGATAGCGATACTCATTGTGAGGAGTGCCATTGCGCTCGCAAGATCGTCGCGGGCTGCCGTCAGCAGATGAGGAAGGAGATCAGAAGTACGGCGACGCAGGTGCACGCGCGGAGGATGCGGCCCACCCGTGACCAGCCTCGACCAGATCGGACCGTTAGGCACGAGTGCGAATTGCCTGCGCGCATCTTTAGCCGCCGACCGTCAACTAAAGTGGCTTGATGAACATCAAAATGTCCCTAACCCTAGTCAGCACAACGTTGATTATTGCGCTAATGACTGGCTGCGCCACATCAAGAAATGTGGCGACACCACCGAATAGTGGTAATTCCGCTTCGATACCCACAGAAAGTGAACGCATGACGAACATTCCAGCGCCCGTTCAGATAGTGATCGACAGCATCAACAACGGCGACAAGGAGGCATTTGTAGCAGCCTTTACACCCGATGGAATAGTCAATGATTGGGGTCGCATACTCCGCGGATCAGCGGGCATCGCAAGTTGGGCTGACACCGACGCGATCGGACAAAATGCCAAGATCGAGATCACGTCAGCGAAGACGAATGGAAGTATTACTGACATTCGATTCAATTGGAGTAGTAAACGATTCAACGGCCCCAGTCGCGCCTACGTGACTGTAACTGGCGACAAGGTTAGCGAATTTCGTATACCGAACGAATAAACCTTCCACACGCGCCAACATTCATTGGCCGCCGCATGTGCACGTTTCTCAGTTCTGGCGGCGATCTCGTGGTTTCGCAGCAATGACTGAGCCAAGAATCGCAGCCGCTGATGGCACGCCCGCGACTACAATTGCTACTGCAGCTTCCTCGCCAACACCGTAGCCTTCTTCGATTGTGCCCACGAGGAAGTTGTACAAGGTCACACCGATCCACATCGTGATAAAGTGCGAGATGGCCGAATGTACGCCTACCTTCGGGGCCGCCCTGCCGAGAACGACTGACCCTAGTGCGAGCACAACACCGACTGCGATTATCACGATCGTACGATTCATATATTCATATTATGGGCACCGGGGGGTTATGTAAAGTTCGTACCGATCGCCTTTGCAATCGATGTATTTTGCCCGATATCGCGCACAAAAGTATGAACGTGGAGTTGAGAATCTTTGGCGGCCGCCGATTGCTCGCAGACACTCGGCAGTGAAGCGGCATGCCCCGCGTTGTGTTAGATAATTGTAGAAACAATCCAATAGCCTACCAGCCTGTTTCAGGACATCTTGGCCTGTCTACCCCGCTGTGCGATCCGGTCGTAGCCGAAGCAGGAGTACATCGAGTTCCGGCAAATTTCTCCGTACCGAAATAGTCGGCTGTCGGGCTTACCCCAATCTGGTTGGCTGGATAGGCACCGAGAAATCAGCGCACAGCTGACCGGCAACGAATATAAGTCGAGCGGGGGTACGGAGGCGATAACTCGTTGAGCGAATCCCAAACGCACTCGATACTCACACCACATACAGACGGCGAGCACGGCTACAGCGAAGCCAATTGCCGCTAACCGAGAATACGCGATGGACACTTGACTCCCGACTATGTGCCCCGCTCAACCGTGATGTGGATAATGACGACTTTATCATCGCTGCTTCGCGTCGGTGCTCATCGCAGTTGATGGTCGATCCACCCTATTGTCTGCATGCCAAAGAGGTCTGTACCCCAGCCGTACAGGTCAGTGAATGATCGCATCAGGCTGCAGTCGCTGGGCGCGTAGGTCACTTTGGTTCCGCCTGCCCGGTACTTAGCTGCCAGGTCACGGGAATCCTTAGCCGGCACTAGTGACATCGGCGAGTCGTTCTTGGCGCAACTAGTGATGAGGACATTGGCTTTTGGCGCCTGTCGCCCCAACAAGTTGTCGTCATAAACGTGCTGGAAGGCCCTAATTTCGGCGGGGTTTTGCCCTCCTTTGAACATGAGATTCAACGGAACGAACGGCAGACCGAAATAGGCTGGTGTTTGGCATTGCGTGCGAAACACATCGGCGATCTCCTTGCCGACCGGAGTGAGTTTCTCGTCGATCTTCATCTCCGGGTATTTCGGTTCTAGCCCCAACAACGTGGCAAATCCAAATCCCGACCCGACAGATCCGTTAGTCATTCTCAGAAAGTTCCGTTGGTTGACCACCATGCCTTCAAGGACGGCAGCACGAACATTCAGTTCGGGTGCGTAGCGTGCTTGCGACTCCGCTGCAAATGCCGCGCCCACACCTCCACCGGCGATTCCGAACAGCGCGACAGCAGGCTTCTCGTCGAGACCAGCCGGTGCACGCACTGCCGCACGAATTGCGTCGAGCTGGGCATGGCCAGCGTACTTTCCGGCGAACACTCCGTGCGGTTCCCAGTCACCATTGTTGCCCACATCTGAAATCACCACCGAGTAGCCCTTGTCAAACATCAGAGCCAGCGGCCCAAGTGCTGACCACGACGAACCATCGAGAGGGTCTCCACCGGTCCACTGCGAACTTGGGTGGCAATACGCGCCGACCGAGTCGTTGGCTTCCTGATAACTAACCAGTTTGTGTTTCGCCGTTCGCTTACCACGAGGAATCATCACAATCCCAGTGCTTATCTCAGGGGTCGTTCCATCAAGTCCAGTGGTCACATACATCAGTTTGTACGCATCGAGATTGCCCGGTTTAACTCCGGTGAACATTACGTCCACCTTCTTCGACTTGAGTAGCGTGCCGGGCTCTTCGTTTCCTGACAGAGCCGGCTCGTCATAAAACGCATCACCATAGGTGAGGGCTTTAAAGATTTCTGCAGGACCACCTAGTCGACCCGAACTCAAAGAACCAACGACATACCCGTTAAGTACCTTCCCCAGATTCGGGGTGGAGACCGGCGGCGCGCCGACCGCGCCACCAGCGGCGAGACCTTGTAGTGCCGTCGCAGCGAGAACAACACCAAAAACTACCGCAGCCACGCGCACGACCTGGGGGTACCTCACGACACCGAAACCTTGGTATTGGCGAGCATTGATTGGAGCGTCTGGGGAATAGTCATCGTTGGTCGGTGACTCTCCAGTTGCTGCACGTATGGCACTTGTAGTTGAGCCTTAAGGGCTGGCCAGTTGTTGTTGACCATGATCTTGTACTTCGGCAGAAGTTGGGTGTCGATGTAGTCCCAACGCTCCTCGAACACGGCCCAATTCCAGCTTGGAAGCGGCGAAACCAGAGTCACAGTCCGGCCGTCAGGCAATGTGGTCGTCGTGTTGACTGGCTTGAACGACCGGGGTGGGGTAACGCCAGCCACCGACGGAGAACCGGCAAGTGTTGATAGATAGGTGATTGCCTCACCGACATCACCACGATAGGACCGCACTAAGTCCCACTGCGCCTTGATGATTTGCCCCTGTTCGCGTCGAAGCAATACACCGTTTCCGGCAGCGATGCGATCTGAAGTTTTTGACGCGACATCTCGCCACGCATTCATAATCGTCTCACCGAACAGTCCCGCTCGCTGCATCTCCTCGAGAGCCGGAAGACCTCGGGTGGCGTAGGCCTGGTGCATTGGCATGAGGTCGGAGAAGATGTTCTTTTGCATTACCAGGATCATGCCGAGGATGTACTGCAGATCCGCGCCGGTGATGGTTGATCCCGCATTCGCCAGGGCACGCAGCCCTTCCGGCAGCAGGGTCAGCGCCTGCGGCCCGGCGACATCGGTAACCGCCTTGACCACCGCGCGCGAGGTTTGCTGAATGGCTGGAAAGTCGTAGACGCCAGCCATCAGCTCGAAGTCGATGAGCCCACCTCCGAAATCGGCGCCGACCTGTCCACCCATACCTGCCCACTGGAGCTCCCGGTGCGAAAGCTGGAAGTTTTCGTAATACCTGTAGGACTTGATGAGATTCTGGCGGTTCGCAGTGACACCTGATCGAGGGTTCCACGCAGACAGATCAATTCCAGCAGCAGTGGTCGCCTTGACCAGCCAATACTGGTAAAGCAATGCTGCGTAACGTGACGGAGCTACCCCACCGGAACGGGCCTGGTCGATGAGATGTTGCAAAGTCGCAAGATCGTCCGGAAGACGAGGATTCACCCCACCGGGCCCCTTAGCCGCGTCACGGTTAACCAGCGGCAGGCCAAGATACGCATCCAACCTGCTCTCCGCGCGCGCGGGCGCAGCCGCAATACTTAAGGCAAGAGCGATGATGATGATAATGCCGCAAAACGCGCTAAACGCCCAGCGGCAGACAGAGAAATCCTTCATACTTCATCCCAACTTCAAGCAGTAGATATTGCGGCCACCAACTGCAACTCCGTCTCGCACGAGGTTGATAACCGTTCGATAACATAAACCAATTGTCAACAGAGGTCCAAATCCGTGTGGACAGTCCCTTCCCTACCTGGACGGTCAGAGAATTCACTGACAGGCGCGAAAGACGCCAGCACGCGACTGCCGATCTTGATCGCGTCATCGCCCGATGCGGTGTGTTGTGTGCTTGGTGGCCAAACACCAAAGATGTTGGGGGCCAAACGATTTAACCACTGATAGTGATCATGTGGTGATCGCCAACGCGTAGCGAGAACAGTACAATCTGCGACCGCAAGATCGTCTTGCTCGGACCACCCCAGCACCGGGAAACCTATTTCGCGACCACGTCGTGCAACGAGCGCCTTCGGTCGCTGCGCACGTTCCAATCAGTTGCACCGGTAGGTTTGTGAACGTCCGCCCAACCGGGTGTTGATGTCACAAACCAGGCGTGCTCTGCTGACCTTGGATGCCGACGGTGACACAACCTTCTGACGGTGCCGGGACGTTGGCTGGTTGAGGGTGTATTGAGACCTAACCCCCGAGACCCTCTACCGCAACGCATCCCGCCGCGGGAAGCCCTTTACGGGCAAACCACCGGAAGCCTTGTAGCGCTCAAACCCCTTGCCCGCCAATACATGTGCGCCGGTCTTCTGGCTGAAGAGCATCATGCCCTTCTCGAAGAGCTGAGTTACGCCTGCACCGTCGGGCGTCAACGTCGGCAGGCCGAGTGCCTTACCTAGCGGCCCCAGCAGTCCGCCCAGCTCCATGTAGCGGCCGGCGAAAATACTCTGCGCCGAAGTCAACAAGGTATTCGCGAGACTGCCCAGATCGAGGCTACCGAAGCTACCCGGCGACGCTGGGCCGGTCGGCGGCTTCACGATCTTCGGGCGGGCGGTCTGCCCCTTGACCGCGAACCACGCGGACTTAAGCTGAAGGAGAGTTCGGGCCTGCTCACCAGTCACTTCCTTGGCGCCATTACTGCCGACCGCGCGAACTTTGATCGCACGTCCATCCTCGGGCCCCAGCCCGTTCGCCTCGATGACTTCAAAACTGCGCAATGCGCCGACACCAAAGGTCGAGCCAATACTTCCCGCACTCACCGTCGCGGTCCAATTATGTACTGGCGCAATGGAATCACCATCATCGATAACGGCTGGGAAGTTTCCACCAGCGGTGTATCCGCCGGTCGACGCGGAGAATTCGGTGAAAGCCGGCTTGCCACCGGCCAGTCGGATCTGCCCCGCGGTGGCGTCGGCGGCCTTGTTCGTCCGCGGATCCTCACCCGCGACGGCGCCGTAGACCTGAGAGTTCTGCGTGTCGTCGATCTTCTTGCCGCCCGCGATCGCGGCCAACGCGTAGGTTCGTGCCGCGACGGCCTGCGCCTTGAGCGCTTCCATACCGCCCTGATCGCCCCAACCCGGCGAGCTCTCTTTGGGGATCACGCCCTTCACGTAGTCATCGACGTTGAGTTTGTTGACGACCCTGCCGCCGTCCAGACCCAACGCTCCGCGAAAGGCGGCATTGGATCCACACATCTTGAGGAATTCAGTCGGGGGGCGACTCGGAGCCATATTCACCGGCTCGACGAACTGTGCGCCCACGCTCCGCACCACCGCACCACCGCACCCGTTAGTTATTGTGGCCGTCGCCCCGGACAGGCTGACCGCCTGTCCGGGAGCAACCGTTTGGCCGCCTACCCTCATACCGGCATCCGCACGGACATTGACCGATCCCTGCTTGGTGAGAGTCACCGAGACATCGGGTTTATCCGCCTTCCCCGCGGTGGTACCGCCGTAGTAGTGGCCCAAAATCTGCGCCGCCGACCAGCCCTTCTTCGCGTAACCGAAGGCGCCCCACTGCCCCATCCCGCGACCGTGTCCGTGACCATGCCCGATGAGCGTGATCTCCGACCCGGCGGAGAGGCTAACCGATCCCGAATCTATCGGCGAGCCGGCGACTACGACGCCTCCGATGACGAGCGCAGGTGCCAACCCGAGTACCGCGAACGAAATCGTCCGCCTATTTCGGGTTCTGATGCGCCGTGCCATGAAGGTCCTCCACAATCGCAAGCCTGTTACTGATGAGACCTGTGTGACTAATGAGACGTCTGTGACTGTAGTGAATATCGACCGGGCCCGACAACCCGAGGAGGTCACAGTTGCGTTGCGACCACCTCGGGTGCCAGATTCTGCAGGTAGCTAGGCCTTCATCTCGTAGCGACCGGATAGCCCTCGGGCAGCGGCTACCACCTTCTCGGCGCGCTCGGTGTTCTCGGCCGGACGTCGAACCAGTCCCAATGCGAGGTTCTGCTGGGTTCGGTCGGCACTCGGCTTTCCATACAGACTCACCGCGTGCCTGGAGAAGTCGCGGACGAAGGTATCGAAGATGTGATCGAGCAGGAACTCGTCAGTCTCATCACTCGCCGCCTGCTCCAGGATCAACTGCGCGTACGGGAGCAGCGTGAACATCTCGCCGATGGCGAACAAGAAGTCGACGTCGGCCTGCTGTTCCGGCGTCGGCGGGGCCGCGGCGACCAATGCCTGCAAGCCGATGGCCTGTTCGGTGAACACGGCGACGTTTGGGATATGCGAATACTGCTCGAATACCGCGCGCCAATCGGCGAAGCGGATCCGGCCCAACCCCTTGCTCGGTCCCTGCCGGAACAGGAATTCATCGTCGGTCGCGTCGCGACGACGCTTCACCGTCGGGACCTGCGCGGATTTGAATTCGCGGCGCAGCGCGGGGACCACCGTACTGGCCGGTGCCGTCACGCGGCGCCCAACCCAGTCGAGCACCGTCGAAGCCGTGCGCAGCACGCCGGTGGGAGCTCCATCTGGAACGAAGCGCAGACCGGCGAGTGCGGCGTCGGACGGGTCGAAAAGGAAGTTCGGCAGGAATTTCATCGCCAGAGCCAAGTTGACGTGGACAGTTCCCTCCAGCCGCGGCAGGCCGAACATCGCGGGAAGAGTCATCGCGAAGTAGGTGTCATTCTCGAATCCGCGTGCCGCGATCACATCGGAGAGATCTTCGTAGATCTTCTGCCCGGTACGTGTGACAGACATCTTCTCGATCGCGCTGAACAGCAGGTAGCGACGATCTTCCGGATTTGCCGACCGCATGTAGTCGATGGCCCGCTCACTGTAGAGCTGCATGCCGGCCAGCCGGGCATAGCTATCCGCGAGCAGCCCCGCGACCTGGGGGAATTCGGTAACTCGATGACCGAAGAGCTGCCGGTTCTCCGCGTGCGTTACGGCCTCGTAGATCGCATGCTCACATGCTCCGATGGCTCCGAAGCCCAGGTTGAACTTGCCGACGTTCACGGTATTCATCGCGGCGTCGAAAGCTGCTCGGCCAGTGTGCAATACATCGGCGGCAGTCACCGGGTAGTCGTCCAGGCCGAATGCCGCGACATACATCTGCGAGTCGACGACGTTCTTATGCAGTTTGTACGCGTCGTGACCACTGTCCGCGGCGAAGAACATGTAGCCGCTGTATTCATCGTCGCTCAGCTTGCGGGAGAAATCCGCCGAGTCGATGACCGGCCGGTCCGCACGACGTCCGAACACCGACACCATCGCCGCCCGGTTGCCATTTCCGATGTAATACTTCTCGCCAGTCGCCCGGAAGTCGTCACCGTCGGGGGCGAGGATCATGTCGGTGGAGTAGATGTCGGCGCCGTGCGCCTGCTCCGACAGCCCGAAGGCGAAGATCTCACCGGATTCCAGAGCTGCCGCCGCCTTGGCCTTCGCCGCCTCGTTGGCACTCTGCCAGATCGGCCCCAGCCCGAGAATCGTGACCTGCCAGACATACCAGTACTGCATGCCGTAGAAGCCCAAGATGCGCGACATCATCGCGATACGCGAAGTGTCCCAACGCTTATCGACATTCCCGGCGGCCTGAGCTTGCGGCGTCAGGAAGGTCGCGAAGACTGATTCACGTTTGACGAAATCCAAGAAGTCCGCATACCAGATTCGATCCCGGTTGTCGGCAAGCAATTGTTGTTTGCCGAGGCCTTCGAAGTAGTCGACGGTAGCTCGCAGGATTCGTTGCGTTGCGGCGTCAAACTCGTCGAAGGTGGCGGTATCGGGGTTGAACATCAGGTCTGTCACAGAGGGTTCCTTTCGGCCGGCTGCGCGTATGCGCGCCCATACCGGCAGAAATCTACACATGTGTAGGAAAATAATCTACATGTGTGTAGGTATCGTTACCCCATGACCGCAGAGCCCATCACGCGTGGCAGACAACGCGCAGAACACCTTGGGCCCCAACGTCGCAGGCCACAGATTCTCGACGCCGCGCTACGGATCGCAGTGACCGAAGGGGTCGCCGCGGTCACCATCGCGTCGGTGGCCGAGCGGATCGACGTCACCCGACCGGTCGTCTACGGGTGTTTCACAAGTCGAGTGGATTTGATCGCCGAGTTGGTCCGAAACGAGGAAGCCAACCTCTGGTCCAGCCTCACCGACGTACTACACGCGCGCGAGGTCGACGCCGACGAGTCCGTGTTCATCGAGGGATTCCGGGCGCTGCTGCACACCGTCGACGCCCGGCCCGACGGCTGGCGCCTGCTCTACGGCAATCCCGACCCCGCCGTCGCGGCCTACTTCGGCCGTGGCCGCCAGGCCGCACTGGAACGTTGCACCGAACTCCTGCGCCCGACCCTGCATGCGTGGGGGGTCGACGACCCTGAATTGAAACTGCCCGCGCTGGTGGAACTTTGGGTTTCCGCGAGCGAGGGAGCGGTACGCACCCTGCTCGCCGACGATCGCTGGACCCCCGACACGCTCGGCGCGTTCGTCGGGACGCGGGTGTACCGCGCCATGCGCGTGGACTAGAACCAGCGCTGTAGCACCCGCGCCACGCCGTCTTCGGTATTGGTTCCGGCCACCTCATCTGCGACCGCCAAGGCGGCGTCGTGACCATGCCCCATCGCAACGCCATGCGTTGCCCACCTCAGCATCTCGACGTCGTTTGGCATGTCACCGAAGGCGATAACCGCGTCGGTCGGCAGGTCGGCCAGCTGCGCCAACTTCTTCAGGCCAGCAGCCTTATGCGTGGCCGGAACAGATAGTTCGACGAGCCCGTTGTCGGTCGAAAAGGTCACCTCGGCGAGATCTCCAACTGCGGGCGCCAATCGTGCCGCGATCTCACTGCTGAGCATTTCTGTCTGTCGCACAAGGAGCTTCACCGACGGCGCCTCGTAAACCTCGTGATCATCGACGATGACGTGGTCCGGATTGAGCCATGCGTGGCGGTAGCCGGCAGACGCGACGAACGGCGGCGTCGCCGCGTCATAGGCTGATTCCCCGGCACGTTCGGCAGCCAGTCCCGCACCGGGAACCAGCTCGATGGCGAGGGCTCCCAGCTTCGCCAGAACCGCGGGTTCCAGCGTCGCCGACGACAGCACGCGATCATGTTCGACGTCGTAGATGATCGCTCCGTTAGCGCAGACCGCGTAGCGGATGATCGGCCGACCGGCATGATCGTCGGCGAACTGGTCGGTCACTTCGCCGATCCAGCGTGGCGGACGACCGGTCGCGAGCACCACCTCGACACCGGCCTCGCGCGCTCTGCGAAGCACTGCTTGCGTGGTCGGCGTCAACGCATTCGCGTCGTCGATCAGTGTTCCGTCGACGTCGGATGCGATGAGCGTTGGCGGGCCGAACCCGCGGCCCGTGGGAACCGAACTCACCGAGACTTATCCTCCCTTTTCGCCGCACGCGCGGCTGCCTTTTCTGCTGCTTCGGCGTCCTCGATCACCTTGGCGTCCGCCGGCGTCGGGGCACTGCCACCCAGCCGCGCGGGCACCCAGTATTCCCCGGCCGGATGCGGCCCATAACTCTGCTGTACCTCGTGCAGGATCGTGGTCATCGTTTCGCGCAAGGCTACGGCGGCGATTTCGGGATCATCGTCGGGCGAGATGACAACCGGCGTTCCGTACCGCACGGTGACCGGAATGTGCTTGCGGCCCATACTCCGATGTCCACCTTTAGTCCACTGTCGGTGAGCGCCCCAGACGATAGTCGGAATTATCGGCACCCGCGCTTCGGTCGCCATCCGCACCGCGCCGGATTTGAACTCCTTCAGTTCGAAACTCCGGCTGATCGTTGCCTCCGGGTAGACCGCGACCAACTCGCCAGTGCGTAACGACGCGACGGCGCGCTCGTAGGCTTCATGTCCGGCCGAACGGTCCACCGGAACCGTGCCGGTGTGGTTGACCAGGAAACGCATGATCGCGATATCCATCACTTCGGACTTGATCAGGAATCGCGTTCTTCGTCCGGCCCGGTAAACACCGAGCGCCATCGGCAGGAAATCGAAGTAGCCAGTGTGGTTCACGGCCAGTACCGCACCACCGGCCGGAATGTTCTCCAAGCCCTGATAGGTGCGTCGAACCCCCTGTACCCGCGCAATAGTGCCGGCAATGCCTTCGAGGACTCGATACACCGGTTCCATGCCAGTGACCTTCCTACTTATCCTCGCCCGCGGCGTTACGCTCGGCTCGCTTCGCAGCCTTCTCGGCCTGCTCCGCCTCGTCCATCGCATTGGCTTCGGCAAGCGTCGGCGCGCCGCCACCCAACCGAGCCGGCACCCAGAACTCGCCCTCGGGGTACGGGCCGTATAGCTCGACATACTGCTCTTGCAGCTCATGCAGCTTGGCGGTCATCACGTCATGAAGTTTCTCGGTGATCTGCTCGGCAGTCCCGATCGGTTCGATGGGATCGGCGACGCCGATCATCACTTTGTAGCCGTGCCGCCCGAGCTTCTTGGGGTGGCCTTTGGTCCAGATTCGCTGGGCTCCCCAAATCACCGTCGGAATTATCGGCGCTCCGGACTCCAGCGCCATCCGCGCCGCTCCTGACTTGAATGCCTTGATCTCAAAACTGCGGCTGATCGTCGCCTCCGGGTAGACGCCGACGAATTCGCCGTCCTTGAGATATTCGACGGCGGCTTTGTAGCTGTCGGCACCCGCACTCCGGTCGACCGGGATATGCCGTAGCGAGCGCATGATCGGCCCGGAGAGATTGTTGTCGAATACCTCCTTCTTCGCCATGAAGCGGACTTTGCGTTTGTCCTGCAGAAATGCGGGGATTCCAGCGAGGGTGAAATCGAGGTAGCCGGTGTGGTTAATCGCGATCACACCGGGTCCGTCGGCGGGTACGTGCTCCACGCCGGAGATCTTGAACTTGACGCCCTGGGCGAGCCATAGTGTGCGGGCAACGCCGATGACCGTGTCGTAGACGGGTTCCATGTCGATGAGCTTAGCCGGGGCGGTTGGGTGCCGGCGTGCCCCTCACCACACCTACCGGCTGCGATTCGACATTGGCCCGATACCAGGCCGTACCCTGGTATTCGGTTCACAGCCCGATCAGGAAGGCCGAGAGTTGCAGATCACCAGCGTCGGACACGCGGGGTTTCATATCCAGACCGCAGCGGGGTC
Source organism: Gordonia sp. CPCC 205333 (assembly GCF_048537885.1). NCBI lineage: Bacteria > Bacillati > Actinomycetota > Actinomycetes > Mycobacteriales > Gordoniaceae > Gordonia > Gordonia sp. CPCC 205333. The sequence goes on from NZ_JBCLVI010000002.1 coordinate 698,275, forward strand.
CATTCTCTGCGATCCCTGGGTCAACCCCACCTACTTCGCCTCGTGGGTGCCGTTCCCGGATAACACCGAGCTCGACTGGGACGCACTTGGCGACTGCGACTACCTCTACGTCTCACACTTGCATCGCGATCATTTCGACGCCAAGAACCTGACCGAGCATGTCAACAAGGACACAACTGTCCTGCTCCCCGACTATCCGGTCCCCGACCTCAAGCGTGAACTCGAGAAGCTCGGCTTCCACAAATTCGTGGAGACCGAAGATTCGGTGAAGACCACCGTCAGCAATGACAAGGGTTCACTCGACGTCATGATCATCGCGTTGCGCGCGCCTGCCGACGGTCCCATCGGCGACAGTGGACTGATCGTCTCCGACGGCGAAACCGTCTGTTTCAACATGAACGACGCCCGGCCCATCGACCTCGACGTCATCGGCGAGTCCTTCGGCGACGTCGACATCCATCTGCTGCAGTACTCCGGCGCCATCTGGTACCCGATGGTCTACGACATCCCACGTCGCTCCAAAGCGAACTTCGCCGCACAGAAACGCCAGCGCGGAATGGATCGCGCACGTTCCTATATCGAACAGGTCGGAGCAACCTGGGTGGTCCCGTCGGCCGGTCCGCCGATGTTCCTCGACCCGGACTTGTTCTCTCTCAACGATATTCCCGATGCCGATGGCAAACCTGACGAGACGTCAATCTTTCCCGACCAGGAGACCTTCCTGGACCAGATGAAGATTCACGGCACCGACGATGGCGAGAAGCATCGCGGCCTGATGATGATTTCCGGCTCGACGGTCGACCTCACCGGTTCGACGCTCAATGAGTTGTCCCACCCATTCCCGCCCGACGAGATCTGGAAGGACAAGGGCGCCTACCTCAACCGGATGGTGGAGAAGTTCGCGCCGATCATCGCCGCAGATAAAGCCACCTGGGCACCCGCGCAGGGCGAGCCCCTGCTGGAACCGCTACGTGCCAAGTTCGAGCCGATCATGAAACAGTCCGATCTCATCTGCGACGGCATCGGCTATCCGGTCGGCATCGTGCTCGGCGGCAAAGACGATCCCAACGCCGAGGTTGTGGTCCTCGACTTCCCGAATCGTGTTGTGCGCGCACCGAAAGACGGCGACGGCAAGTACCGTTACGGCTTCCGCATCGCCCCCGAATTGGTCCGTACCGTACTGCGCGACGACGAGCCGGACTGGGTCAACACAATTTTTCTGTCGACGCGGTTCACCACCTGGCGGATCGGCGGCTACAACGAGTATCTGTACACCTTCTTCAAATGTCTCACCGACGAACGTATCGCGTATGCCGACGGCTGGTTCTCCGAGGCGCATGACGACTCGGCGTCAATTGAGAAGGACGGCTGGACAATTCAGCGTCGCTGCCCGCACCTCAAGGCCGACCTGTCGAAGTTCGGCATCATCGAGGGCGAGAAGCTGACCTGCAATCTGCACGGTTGGCAGTGGGATCTCAATAGCGGCCGCTGCCTGACGTCGAAGGGCCACGACCTGCGCGCCGAGCGCAGCAGTTCGTAGCCCTTCGGGTTCGCGCCCAATCCGGTTATGCCAGATAGGAATCGAAGAAATGCTTAGCTCCGACTCCAGGCATCGTCGGTAGCTTCGGCGTCGTAGCCGAGGCCGGTCACTCGAATTAGCGGCTCGACCGGAGTGACGTTCGCGAACGAATGTGTTGCGCGAGATGGCAGACGCGTATTCGCCGGGCGTCGCACGCAGTTACCCCGAGCGTGAGACGACGCAACTAGACTCATCCTCATGCGCAGCCGTCACATCAGCGTAGTCATCGAAGCGTCACCCGAAGCCGTCTACGACTTTGCCGCCGATCCCGACAGTCTGCAGCACTGGGCCGCGGGGTTGGCGTCGAGCGAGGTGACTCGTAGCGGCGATGTACTGCTGGTCGAGTCGCCGATGGGGACGGTCACGGTGCGCTTCGTCGCACACAACGACCTCGGAGTCTTCGATCACGACGTCACACTGCCGTCCGGCGAGATCGTGCACAATCCGGTGCGGGTACTGGCACATCCCGATGGCGCCGAGGTGGTGTTCACCGTCCGGCAACGCGATATGACCGACGACGAATTCGATCGCGACTGCGCGACGGTGGCCGCCGATCTCGAACGGCTCAACCAGATCCTCACCGACTCGTACGAATAGCGGACCTACTCGCCGGATAGATCCGCGGACAAGTCGCGGACCTGGGCGTCGTCGGGAAGTTTAACCTCTTCGATCGGCTCGGGCCGATCGTCGTATTCCAGTCGAAGCGCACGGCTCATCGTTGCATGCATGTCGTATAGCGTTGTCACATAAGTTAATTCGAGGATCTGCTCATCTGGCAGAGTTCTCTTGAGCACATCGAAAACCGCGTCCGGCACACGACCGCCGTCGTAGACGAGGGCATCGGTATAAGCCAGGACAGCTCGCTCGAGTTCGTTGAACGCGTCGCTGATCTGCCAGTGCGGCAGCGCTTCGATCTTCTCTTCGGCCATTCCGAGAGACCGCATCTGTTTGCAGTGCTGCGAGTAGACGAACTGGCTGCCCCTCGCATAGCCCGCCCGCCCCTGGCCCAACTCGCGCAGCAGTGGGTCGAGTTTCACGCCGCGGTACACTTTGAATCCCGCCACGGCGTGCCGAAAGACGTTGGGGGAACCCGCGAAAACGGTCCACCAATCGCCCGGCGTGCCGTGGACCGTGCCGTGGTCGACGGCGGGGTCACGGTCGGGGCCGAACAGCCGGTCATAGAAGAAGAGGATGCGCTCATCGGTGACTTCGGCGCGTGGGATTTCCCGCAAACGTGGCATTACCGGGCCACCGGCACCTTGCGATCCGCCGCGGTACGCGGCTCATGGACGACATCTGCCTCGGTGAATGTCTTTGTCCAGCAGGCAAATTCCAGCAAGGCGCCGTCGGGGTCCTGGAAGTAGAACGACCGCACGAATGTTCCGTCATGAGGATGGCGGGTCACACCCATCGGCGAATCGTCGTGGTTGAGAACGAAACTGACCTTGATGCCCTCTTCTTTGAACTTGGCGTAATACTCGTCGAACTTCTCCGGCGGCACCGCGAAGGCCACATGATTCATCGATCCAGTCGCACTGTTGAGTTCCTCCTCACCGGGCAATCCGGCCGGCGCGGAGATTCCAGGGACCCCGTCGGGAGCATCGACCAGCCAGAAGAACGCGATGGTGTCGCCATTGCCGCAGTCGAAGAAGAAGTGTTGCCCCATGTCGTTGGGCAACTCAATCGTCTTGATCAGTGGCATGCCGAGCACTCCGGAGTAGAAGTCGATGGTGCGCTGCATATCCGCGCAGACCAGCGCGAGGTGGTTGATCCCCCGTAATTCGTATTTCTCATTCACACTCATCGTCGACCCTTCCGTCGAATTTAGATGACTTGACAGTCATGTCATGTTCTTGGGAAAGTGTGCGGGTGACCGAGACTTCTGTCAACACCCCTTCGACCCCGGGCCTCGACCCGACCGCGTTGACCCCTCGGGGCCGCAAGACCCGCGACTCAGTACTGCGCGCCGCTCGGACTGTGTTTGAGGACGTCGGATTTCTCGACGCTCGAGTAGAACTCATTGCCGCCCAGGCCGGTGTCTCGTACGGCACCTTCTACCGGTACTTCGAGTCGAAAGAGGATGTCTTCTTCCAGCTCAGCAACCAACTCTTCGAAGACAGTCATCCCCGTGAACCACCGAGTGCCGCATCACCTCGCGAGAAGCTCATCGCCTCCAATCGGGCGTATTACGAGTCCTATCAACGCAATGCGCGCATGATGGCCATCGTCGAGCAGGTCGCCACCTTCAACGCCGAGTTCCGCGCGCTGCGCCACCAGCATCGCGAACTGCTGACCGGTCGGACCGCCAACGCCATCGCTCGCTGGCAACGCGACGGATTGGCCAACCCCGATATCGACCCGACCCTGGCCGCCCGCACCATGTCGGCGATGGTCGACCACACCCTCTACCTGTGGCTCGTACAAGGCGAAGAGGCCGACAAGGAAGCACTACTGGCGACCCTCGACCAGATGTGCGTCGGAGCCCTGGGATTGAACCTCAGCCGAAAGGACACCACCGCGTGACCGCTCTGACCCCCGGCACGGATATCGATGATCTGACTGCCCGGATGCGGGTATTCATCAACGATGAAGTGATCCCCGCAGAACCCACACTTATTCGTGAAGAACACAGCGGCGCAACCACTTTGGCCGCGCTGCGCGAGCGCGCCAAAGACCTCGGACTGTGGGCACTGGGGCATCCGGCCGATGTCGGTGGCGGCGGTCTGCCCTTCCTGGACTTTGTGTACCTCAACGAGATTATCGGGCGGTCCGAATTCGGTCAGCTGGCCGTCGGATCGGTGTCGATGCAGGACACCTTGATGTTCTACAAACACGGCACCAGAGAACAGAAACAGCGGTGGATCCCACCGATGGTGGCCGGCGACATCTTTCCGTCGGTCGGCCTCACCGAGCCGGAGGTGGCGGGGTCGGATCCAACGCTTATCGCCACGCGCGCCGAATCCGACGGTGATACCTGGATCATCAACGGACACAAGTGGTTTACCACTGGCGTCGCGCAAGCGGCGTACTGCTCGGTATTCGCACGAACCGAATCCGACGACATGCCAAGACACTCGCGGGTAACAGCGTTCATCGTCCCAACCGACACACCGGGTTTCGAGATCGTTCGATCGATCCCGACGATGGGCCACGACCCGAGCGACCACTACGAGATCAGACTGACCGATGTCCGGGTCCCGGCGTCAAATATTCTGGGCGAGCGGGGTAAAGGATTCCTCGTCGCACAGGATCGACTGGGTGCCGGGCGAATCTTCCACGGTATGCGTTGGCTCGGGCAGGCACAGCGGGCCTTCGAGCTGATGTGCGACCGGGCGAATACTCGATTCGCGCACGGCTCACTGTTATCGGAGAAGGGCGAAATCCACCGGTATATCGCCGAATCCGCGGCCGAGATCCATGCGGCCCGGCTGATGACACTCGACGCGGCGCGGCAGATCGACTCCGGTGAAGACTTCCGCGTCCAGGTCGGCCTGGTGAAGTTTTGGTGCGCCCGCATGCTGCACAACGTCGTCGACCGCGCGATCCAAGTACACGGCGCACTCGGCCTGACGGCCGACACGCCGTTGGAGCGCATGTATCGGCAGGCACGGTACGCCCGCGTCTACGACGGCCCGGACGAGGTACACCGTATGTCCACGGCGCGCAGGATACTCAAGGATCCCGAGACGGTTCCATGGCGGTGAATCCGGAAACCCATTCCACGGCAAACGAACTCGATGCTGGTGTAGAGCGAGCGTTGGCAGCCGTCGGCATTCTGGTCACGGTGACCGGTTGCCATCGGCTCACCGCGGGTGCGAGTCGAGAGACGTTCCGGATCGACTACACCGACTCCACCGGAGACATCGCCAAGGCGGTATTGCGACGCGACCCGCCCGGTCACGGGAACCCTCACCGGATGCGCGCGGAAGCAGTGTGCCTTCGCACGGCGCTCGACGCGGGCGTGCCGGTCCCGCGCCTACTGTGCGCCGACGATGACGCACCCGGCATCGACGCTCCCTTTCTGATCATGGACCATGTCAACGGAGAAACGTTGCCGCGCAAGCTGCAACGCGATCCCTCGCTCGCCGCTATTCGGCCAATGCTGGCCATCGAATTCGGTCGCATCCTCGGCCGGTTACACCGCACGCCGTTGGCAGGCCTGGAAATTCTCGACGATACCAACCCGCTGGACGCCTTGGAAGCCACCTTCCGCGCGCAGGGGCAAGACAACCCGACGGTAGAAATCGGTCTTCGCTGGCTGCGGGCCAATACCCCGACGTCACGGCCAATTACCTTGGTACACGGCGACTTTCGGGTCGGCAACCTGATTGTCGATGATGCTGGCGTTCAGGCCGTGCTCGACTGGGAGCTTAGCCACCTGGGCAATCCGATCGAAGACCTGGGCTGGCTGTGTGTGCCGGCATGGCGGTTTGGCAGCGCACTCCCGGTGGGCGGCCTCGGCGAGCGCAACGCACTGTTGGACGGCTACGAACAAGAGGCGGGATGGCGCCCGTCGGAGAACGAGCTGCATTGGTGGGAGATCTTCGGGACGCTGAAATGGTTGGTACTGAGCATCTTTCAATCACAGCGACATTTGTCGGGCGAAGAACACTCACTCGAATTGGCAGCCATCGGACGTCGCGTCTGCGAATTCGAATACGACCTGCTCCAATCACTGGGAATATCCGACAGCGCCATCGTTGACGCATCTGCCGTCGAGTCCGGGCCTGGTGCGTATCGGCGTCCGTCGCTGACCGAAATCCTTGAGCTGGTCACCGAGATCATCGTTGACTCCGGTGCCGCCTTGGCGGGTGACGCACATCGACAGCATCACCTTCGGATCGCCGCGAACCTGCTGCGGATCGCGGGACGCGAAGTCGATTCGGGGTCAGCTGGTACACGAGAATTGGCAACCGCGCTCGCGACCGTCGACTGTGGGTCAGAAGCCCAACTGGCGGAGTCGATTAGGACCGCGGCGTTGGATTGGACCGATAGCGATGTGCAGCGCGCCGTCGTATCGACGGTGACGCTGCGATTGCGGGTCAGCAATCCTCGGCATCTGGGCACGACTTAGTCAAACGAACGACAGAGGGTTCGTCGCGGCGTGATCCGCGGGTGACAATGCTGCAATCCCCGCCACTAGGAGACGCCATGCAGCCGACCTCAGGCTTTCCGCTCCAGCCGCCCTATCAAGTCGCCTATCCCGCACCGCCGACCAGGCCCGCGGGCCCACCGCCAAATGCGATCGCGACCCGAATCCTGGCGGGCCTGACCCCCGTGTGTTTCATCCTGATCATCATGTTCGGCACATTGACCTTCACCACTATCACTCCGCACGCGAGCGGCGACGAGTCGACCGCGAACGGCTGGGGTGTCTGGACGCACCAGGGGACGGGGCTGGAGCTATACAACGAGGCGTATGCCTTGGTGCTCCCCGGCGTACTTCCGTCGCTCCTGATCCTCGGACTGCCGACTCTGTTGGCGATCCTGGTCATGTTCAATGTCGGGCGTCGACCGCTATTTATTCTCACCGCTGCGTTCGCGGTGTTCGCGTGCAGCGCGGCGCTCTGGTTGGTGCTGAATCCGAGTGACTTGGTCGTGACCCTCGGCACGGATTCATCCGGGTATATCGACTCCCACTATGACGTCTCCACCGGGCCATCGGCGATCCTCGTCTTACTCGCGTGTGTCGTCGTGCTGGCATCGTCGTCGGTAGGAGCGGTCCTTTCGCGCAGAGCCGCGCCGGTCGGGCGGTAACGTCTAACTCCGTGAGCCTGGAAGAACTGCGTGACCTGATCGCCACTGGAGAACCGTCGAGCGGGGCCGCACAGACTTTGAAGTATCGGACTGTCGACGCCGGTCCGGGATGGGCGATCGTCGAGATGGAACCCCGCGCAGATCTGCACGGCAACCTCGGCGGCAATGTACAGGGCGGAGTGATCGCCGCGGCTATCGATTCCGCACTCGGCTCGGCGGTGCGGACGGTTACCGACGACGGCCAGAATTTCGTAACCCTCGACCTCTCGTGTCGCTATATCCGTGCCATCAAACCGGGGTCGGGTACGGTCTCGATCCGCGCCGAAGTGGAACACGCCGGTCGCACCACCGCGACGGTCCGCGCCCAGGTGCACGACGGCAGCGGACGCTTGGTTGCCAGCGCCACCTCGACGCTGCTGTTGTTGTCCCGCTAGCCCCGACCCTGCCCGCCGTGCCCGCTAGCCCGATCCTGCCCGCAAACCCGACCCGGCCGGACGTTCCCGACCCACTTTTCAGGTCGGGAACGTCCGCGGGGGTCGGGTTTGCGATCAGATGAAACCATTTCGCTCGCACCTTACGTCTAACGACCATGTACCCGTTTCCGATCGACACTGACGGCTATATTCGACTTTCCAGCGCTCACCTACTGGGCTTCGACGACCGACAGTTCACTCGCGCAGAAGAACGTGGCGAAGTATTCCGGGTGGCGCCCGGTGTGTACGCGCTCCCCGCGGACCGACGCCCAGAAGCATTGCATCGTTTGAAAGTTCATGCTGCGGACACGACACCCGACGTCGCGATCTCACACACCTCAGCCGGCGTCCTACACGGTCTGGATATGCTTCACGCCGACTTCTCCAGGATCAACGTAACTTCAGCGACGACCGATCGCGGCTACAAGCGCCAACACCGCCACGTACACCCTGGCCCGCTAAAGCTCGCCGACGTCACACTCGTCGACGGGATCTGGACGACATGCCTCGAGCGCACTGCCTTCGACGTTGCACGGACATCGCCGAAAGGCTTTCCAGCCGCGTTGGCGGTACTCGATTCGGCGCTGCGGATGGGCGCCGCCGCACGACGAATGTCGGACTACGGCGGCGAACCTCGTACTGGGGTAGGTGTCGCGAGAACCGCACTGCGCCATGCCAATCCGTTGTCGGAGAACGCGGGAGAGTCGTGGGGCCGCGCGCAGATGATCGACGGTGGGCTCACCACCCCGCGACTCCAACGTCGAATCTTTGACAAGTCCGGCCAATTCATCGCACGCGTCGACTATGACTGGGTCGACGAGAACGGCGTCGTCCGATTGATTGGCGAGTTCGACGGTCTGGGCAAGTATCTGAAGTACCTCAGGTCGGGCGAGAAGCCGCACGACGCTATCCGCCGCGAGAAGGTCCGGGAGGGACAGCTACAAGACCTGGGCCTCGTCGTTGTGCGGTGGATTTACGACGATCTTGCGTCGGGCGGCGTCGTTCCGCGCCTAGTCGCTCAGATGCGGGCGCTGGGCCTGCGGACGTCGCAACCGCCCGTCAACCCCGCGACTTTCCGACGCATAGCGTAGCCTCGCCCCCTGCCCCGACGCACCTCCTGCCCTGCAAACCCGACCTGCGCGGACGTCCCCGACCCACTTTTCGGGTCGAGGATGTCCGGACGGGTCGGGTTTGCGGGCAGGCCGCGACGCCCAGCTCGACCCCGCGCGCACCGTCCCCGGCTTACAATCGATGAGTGACCGGCTCTGCCAGCACGGAAACCTATTACGACCTGGGGTCATATCACCGGTCCGTCGATACGCAGTCACCGGAGGCCCAGGTCTGGTTCGACCGTGGCCTTATCTGGTCGTACGCGTTCAACCACGACGAAGCGATCCGCTGTTTTGAGCGCGCGCTGGAGTGGGATCCTGAGCTGGGACTGGCGCACTGGGGTATCGCGTACGCGGTTGGGCCAAACTACAACAAGGCGTGGGACGCCTTCGATCCCACTGACCGTCGCTACTCACTTCGCCGCGCACGCTCGGAACTGGAACAGGCGACGACAGGCCGACTCGACTCCGTCGAACTTGGCTTGATTTCCGCTCTGCGCCAACGGTTCTCGACCGATGATCCCGATAATCTCGATGCATTGGCAGGTGGACATAGCGCATACGCCGACGCCATGTGCGCGCTGGCGGCTGCGCATCCCGACGACATCGACATCATGACTCTCGCCGCCGATGCACTACTCAACGTCACGGCATGGCAGCTGTGGGACGGCAACTCCGGGGAGCCTGCTGCCAATTCCCGTGTACTCGAAGCGACTCGCCTTCTCGACGACGTGCTGGCTACACCGGCGGGACGCGTACACCCCGGAGCCCTGCACCTCTACTTACACGCGATGGAAATGTCGGCCACTCCGGAGGTCGCGCTCCTCGCCGCCGACCGCCTTCGCGGCCTAGTCCCCGACGCCGGCCACCTGCAGCATATGCCCAGCCACATCGACGTCCTCTGCGGCAACTACCACGATGCGATCGAGGCCAATCTTCTTGCGGTCGAGGCAGATCGGAAGTTCGTCGAGCAGGAGGGCGCGGCCAATTTCTACACTCTGTATCGCGCCCACGACCTCCATTTCGTGGTCTATTCCGCCATGTTTGAGGGCAATTCGAGGATCGCGCTGGCCGCCGCCGCAGAACTGGCCGAACAATTGACTCCCGATCTGTTGGCAATACCGTCGCCGCCGATGGCTGACTGGCTGGAAGCCTTTGTGCCGCTTGGCATCCACGTACTGATCCGGTTCGGCAGATGGCAGGAGCTGATTGCGCAAACCGCGCCGGTCGACTCAGACCTGTTCGCCACGACGCTGGCGACCGTGCACTACGGTCGCGGAATCGCCTATGCCGCAACCGGTGAACTGCCGAACGCCCGCGCGGAACGTGACGCACTTACCGAGGCCTGCGAACGCATTCCATCAACTCGCTACCTGTTCAACAATTCCTGCCGCGACATCCTCGCCATCGCACGAAAAATGCTCGATGGCGAAATCGCCTACCGCGAAGGAAATTTCGCCGAAGCATTCGCATTTCTGCGCGAGGCGATCGAGTTGGATGACGAACTGCCTTACGACGAACCGTGGGGCTGGATGCAACCGACCAGACATGCTTACGGTGCACTGCTGTTGGAACAGGGCCACGTCGATGAGGCCGCTCGGGTCTACGCCGCCGACCTCGGCCTCGATCCTTCGGTGAATAGATCGAGCCACCATCCGAACAACGTGTGGAGTCTGCACGGCTATCACGAATGCCTGCTCCAACTCGATCGCACCGCCGAGGCGGAACTCGTTGGCAGACAACTAAGGCTGGTCACCGCACGCGCCGACGTCCCCATCGAGGCATCGTGCGCTTGCCGCCTGACGACGTCCGGCGGGTGCTGCTCCGCTTAGTTCGCTGCTCCCGACGCCGCTATCACCACTGCCCCGACGACGGCCGCGATAAACGCGATCACTGCGACCGCGCCCCAGCCCGCGCGGGTCGTATCTCCCAGCAGCGCGATGCCGATGATCCCTGGAATTACCGTCTCGCCCACCACAAGTGCGGCAGCGGCACCATTGACTGAACCGGTCTGTAGCGCGACGGTAAACAGATAGAAGCCACCGATGCCGCCAACCAGAATTCCGTAGGCGGCGGGGTCGCTCAGTATCTGCCCGACGTCGAGCGGTTCGACGCCGTCGAGTATGCGTACCGCGATCGCCATCAGGCCGAACAACGCGCCGGCGCCCAGCCCAGCGACAACCGCGACTCGCGCACCGAGCCATGCCACGAGTGCTATTCCGCCGACGAGCACGACGACCCCGACAATGAGAACGCCCCAATGTACAACCGCCCCAACGGGTTTATGCCCCTCGTCGCCAGCAGCCACGCCGAGCGTCACGAGCGCCGCGACGACAACACCGATGGCCGTCCAGTCCTTTGGTTGTAACCGCGTACCCAACACCACGATCCCCAGCAGCGCGGTCACGATCAGGTTGGCGCTCATAATCGTCTGCGAGAGAAACAACGGGATGAGCCGCGCGGAGACCAACGTCCCCACGAAGCCAAGACCGTCGAGCGCCATCCCGGCCAGATATGAGACGGTGAGGATCGCGGCCAGCGTGGAACGCAACGTCGGCGGCGACGCCGTATCGGGGGCCACCTGCTGTGCGCCGCGTGCCTGCAACACCGACGCGGTGCCGTAAGCGAATGCCGCCAGAACCGCGAAAAGTACTCCGACGATCATCGGGTCAACGTACTACGCCTCGCTTCGACGCAAGCCCCGAAGAGCTAACCATCCGGCAGTTGCCGCCATCACGATCAGCGCCGCGATCTCCGCATATAGGACGGGTGTTATGAGGAAAGGACGCAACATTCCGGCGCTGGAGTTGAACGACTCCGCTCCGACCATGGTGAGGAAGTCATCCAAAAGTATCTCGGGTTGGACGACAATCGCACCGACGACCGCCGCCGCGGCCACCGACGCCAGCGCCGCGACCGCCCCGATACCGATCCGCCAGACCGGTGCCACATTCAGCAGCGCGATCACAGAGGTGGCGCAGACCAATACCGCCGCCAGAACCGCGACCCAGCCGACCGGAGTAACCGCGCCCGCGAGCATCGGACCGTAGTGATCGGCATGCTGACCGACATACGTGGCCAGGCCGGTCCACGCGAACGGCATACCCAGCTCGGTGAAGTCGATCCACTTCACCAACGTGAGTCCGACCGCGACCGCCGAGGCGGCCAATCCGATAACCGCGATGACCCGGGTACTCACGACGGTGCCAGTACCTCGGTACCTACGAACCGCGCCAATTCCTCTGGCAGCACCACGGTGCCGTCTGGCTGCTGGTGATTCTCCAGGATCGCGACGATCCACCGTGTGGTTGCCAGCGTTCCGTTGAGTGTCGAGGCGATCTGCGGCTTACCGTCGTCATCGCGATAACGGATGGCCAGACGGCGGGCCTGGAACGTCGTGCAGTTCGACGTCGAGGTGAGTTCGCGGTAGGTGTTCTGCGTCGGGAACCACGCTTCGCAGTCGAATTTGCGCGCGGCGGAGCTGCCCAGGTCGCCACCGGCGACGTCGATAACGCGATATGGCACGTCGATCGCGGCGAGCATCTCTTTCTCCCAGTTGAGAAGTTTGAGATGCTCCGCGTCGGCATCCTCCGGCCTGCAGTAGATAAAGCCCTCGACCTTGTCGAACTGGTGCACACGGATGATGCCGCGGGTGTCCTTGCCGTAGCTGCCGGCCTCGCGACGGAAACAGGTCGACCAACCCGCATATCGCTTGGGGCCCGCGGAGAGATCCAGGATCTCGTTCGAGTGGTAGCCGGCAAGCGGCACCTCGGAGGTGCCGACAAGGTACAAGTCATCGTCGGGCAGGTGGTAGATCTCGTCGGAGTGCGCGCCGAGGAATCCAGTTCCGGCCATGATTTCCGGACGCACAAGCACCGGCGGAATCATCAGCGTGAAACCGTTTGCTGTTGCCTTCGCCGCGGCCATATTCAGCAGACCGAGTTGGAGCATCGCCCCGAGGCCAGTAAGAAAATAGAACCGCGAGCCCGAAACCTTCGCGCCGCGTTCCATATCGAGCAACCCGAGCGCTTCGCCTAATTCCAGGTGGTCGCGGGCATCAGGAATCTCACGCGGTTCGCCGACATGCGCGAGCACAACAAAGTCGTCTTCACCGCCGGCCGGAGCACCGTCCTGCACGATGTTGGAAATAGCGCGCTGAGCCTGCTCAGCTTGCGCCTCAGCCTCACCTTGGCGTGCGACGGCGGCTTTGACCTGCTCAGCGAGTTGTTTGCCCTGGGCCAGCAGGGTGGCCTTCTCGTCGCCGCTGGCCTTGCCGACCTGTTTGCCGAGCGTCTTCTGCTCAGACCGCAAGGTATCCGCTTCGACGATGGCAGATCGGCGGGTCGCATCGGCGTCGAGGAGGACGTCGACCAAACCCGGGTCCTCACCACGGGTGCGTTGCGACTGCCGAACCAGATCAGGGTTTTCGCGCAGAATCTTCAGGTCGATCACGGGTTAAAGCCTACTGGTGGGCGCGGTGAGCGCGGTATTTGACGTCGAGGTTGTGCGGCCCCTCACCTCGCCGTGCCTACACCAGGCATGATGGAACGCGATGACTGAGCAGAATTCTGTGCCCGACGCCGACAACACAGAGCAGACTCCCGCGCCTTCGGGCGCCGCGCGGGTGCATGCGCATGTCCTGGAACATCCCGTCCGGGTGGTGCTTACCGGCGTAGTGATCGGTGCCATCGTCATGGCGATCACCGCGGTGTCCCTCGGCTGGTTCTCCGACGCCGGCGATGTCGGCGGCACCGATATCGGCGAAGGTGAACGACTCGCGCAAAACGCCTTCACCCAATCGGCCGCTGGTGACTGCCTCGACTGGGCCGAAGGCAAACCCGGCAGCCCGACCAAGGTGGCGTGCACCGCCAAACATCGATTCGAGGTGGCCGGGCCGATCGACGGCGCGGTCCTCCCCGGCGCCGAGTTCGGCCCGAACGCCCAATGGCCCGGAGCGAAGCGGTTCGCCGCAATCCGCGACGAACAGTGTCCCGTCATCGTCTCCGAGTATTTGGGCGGAAAACTCGATCCGCAGGGCCGCTTCTCGGTGGGTTTGATGTTCCCGTCGCAGGTGCAGTGGGACAAGGGTGCGCGCGAATTGCGCTGCGGCCTAGAACAACCCGGCAAGGCGGGCACGCAGACCCAGTTCGTCGGCCAGGTCGCCAATCTCGACCAGTCCTTCGACTGGCCGCCGGGCACCTGCATCGGCATCGATCCGGCAACCCGCAAGCCGACGTCCCTGCGGGTCAACTGCACCGAGCAACATGCGTTCCAGACCACCGGCATCATCGACCTGGGCGCACGTTTCGGACCACGACTGTCCGGCAAACCGTGGCCCGGGATAGCCGAGCAGAATAAATTCCTCGAATCGATCTGCCCCGGTCAAACCAACCGATTCCTCGGCGGCAAGGACAAATTCGACAAAACCACACTGAACGTTCAGTGGTCGACGGTCAGCGAAGTCAGTTGGCTGGCGGGTAGTCGTCGCGTGCTGTGCTACATCGGATTACCCGACCGCGGCGGCTTCGCGACCCTGGTGGGCGATGCCCGCTCGACGTTACTCGTGAACGGCAAACTGCCCGTCCCGCCGCCTGCCGCACCACCCGGTCGCGCATTGCCGACGCCGGTCCCGATGCCCGGCGGTATCGCACCCAATCCACAAGAGGTGCCGGCCCCGGCCGGCTAAACGGGACACCATGCCAGTCAAGATGTCCGACAAGGATTTTGAAAACCTTGTCGGTGACGCGCTCGACGAAATTCCGTCCGAGTTGACCGACCAGATGTCGAATGTGGTGATTCTGGTAGAACCACACCACGAGAACGACTTTCACATTCTCGGCTTGTATCACGGCATCGCGCTCACCGAACGCACCAGCGAATACGGCGGATTCCTCCCGGATACCATCACCATCTATCGCGAACCGATTCTCGCCATCTGCGACTCAGCCGAACAGGTGAAGCAGGAGGTGAAGGTGACCGTTGTCCATGAGGTGGCACACCACTTCGGCATCAGCGACGCATGGCTGCATGCCAACGGGTGGGGTTGACCTTCAACCAACTTCAAGGACCATCGTCGTGCGTATGACAACAGATCACCTCACCATCGGCACCTTCGCACGCGTGACTGGACTGACGTCCAGTGCGTTGCGCTTCTACGACGATTCCGGACTATTGGCGCCCGCCGATGTCGACGAATCAAGCGGATATCGCTACTACTCACCCGAACAGGTTTCGACGGCGCAGCTCATCCGACAACTTCGCGAGACCGGCATGTCATTGGGCGACATCCGAGCGATTCTCGACGACCCCGATCCCGCCGGGACGACTCGACGGATCGACGATCATCTGGCCGAGTTGGCGCGTCGGCTGGCCGATGCGACTGCTGCGGCCGCACAGATCAAGTCGGCCGCCCGGGGCGACGTTGCGGGTGGGGCGACGTCGATATCCGGTCCGTTATTCGCCAGCGCCTGTGACCAGGTTCTGCCGGCAACCCTGGTGAATCCCGAACTGCCGGTGTTGGATTCGGTATTCGTCGAGGTTGGCGGCGGCGAGCTGACACTCACGGCCACCGACCGCTATCGCCTCGCGTCCCGCTCGCTATCGTCGCCGACCGCCGATTCCGAATGGTCGGCTGCGGTGGCCGCCAGCGCCATCCGAACGCTGGCCGACTGGGCCCGTCGGCAGCATCGAATCTCCTTGCACCACAACGGTACCGACGTTGTCGCGTCCAACGGAACCGAGACTCGCCACGCCCCAACCCTCGGTGTCACCTATCCCGACTATCGCCTGATGCTACGTTCACTGCCTGCAGTCGCGACTCGCGCCGCCGTATCCCGAAAAGCATTGCTGGACTTGCTCGAACGCGGCGATCGCCTGGTCAGTGTAGCCATCACCGACACCGCGTTGTCAGTTGGCGATGACACTATCGTCGCCACGGTGACCGGCCAACCGATCACCATTGCCTTCGATGTCACGGTGCTCCATCCGACAGTCGCAACCGCCATCGGCGAAGACGTATTGCTCGACATCGCCGCGGAAGATCAGCCGGTGCAGGTACGTTCGGCGGACGACGGCGGACTGATCACCCTGGCGATGCCGGTGCGGATAGACGGCTAGCTACCCCATCAGATCGGCATCGTCGGAATTGCCTTCTGTCTCATGAGCGAATGGCGCGACGCGAGTCCCCCAGCGTCGGCACACCCATGATTGGTCAAGGTATTCCAGCTCGATCGACTGAGTATTCTCCAGGTGATTTGCCAGTGCGAACTCGGAGTCGATGCCAGCTAGCTTCGCTGCCACCAACCGAATGGCAGCGCCGTGGCTCACCAGGTACACATCGCGGTCGACGGCGTCGGACAGGTAGTTTGTCACGACGTCGTCGATCGCGGGCAAATAGCGGTCGTAAACGTTCTGCAATGATTCCCCGCCGGGCAATTCAGCGGCCAAATCGCCGTCATGCCAACGCTTCACGATCTCACCGAATACTTCGTGGGACGCTCGGTCGAAATTGTCCTCCAAATCGCCGACCTGAACCTCGTACACACCGTCGAGCACTTGCGGTTCAATCTCCCACACCATCCCAGCGATCTCCGCGGTCTGCCGTGCGCGACGTGCGCTGGAGTTCAACAAGACTGTCGACTCATCGATTGGGGTGTGCAATGCGAATAATGCCGCCTGGCGCGCGCCGAAATCGGTCAGGCCGGCTCCGGGAAGTCGAGTATCCAAGCGCCGCATAACATTCGACGTCGTCTCACCGTGGCGGACCAGAAACAACCGCGACACTAACCCTCTCCTCGCTGTAGGGAGCGATACCACTGCACACTCTCCGCATGATTTGGCGGCTGAGCGCCGAGCTGACCACGATCGGCCGCCCACGATCCCAGATAGACGACACTGTCGGCGCGGCGATGCAACGCACGTAACGTCTCGCCAACCGCGTCGTCGTCGAGATGTCCGGCAGCGTCGAGGAAGAATCGGTAGTGGGCCGCGGTCGAGCGGTCGACGTCCCGGCGCGGCCGGGACTCGATACGAGTGAGATCCACTCCACGCGTGGCGAATTCACTCATCGCCGACATCAAGCTGCCTGGCTCATTCGGCAGGCTCAAGATCACTGCGGTGCGGTCTGTCCCCGACGGCGGGTCCGGTGGCCCGGGCCGGCCGACGAGCAGGAACCGAGTCGCGGCATCGTCGGCATCGGCGACACCGTCGGCGAGTACGGCGAGTCCTAGTGCTGCGGCCGCGGGGCCGGTGGTGACGGCGGCGTCGGCGAGCCCGTTGGAAACATCCTGTGCCGCAGCAGCATTGGAGGATGCCGCTACAAACTCGGCATTCGGGAACAGCCTGGCGACCGACTCGCGAACCTGGGCCGAGGCCACCGGATAGGCCGCGATGCTGCGCACCGCGCCCGGCTCAAGTGGTGTCGCGGCGGCGATGGTGAAGGCGATATCGAGGATGACCTCGGCGAACACTTGGACGCGTGCGCCATCGTCGGGCGGAACGAGCGCGTCCATAGTCGCCGGAACCGAGCCTTCCAGCGAACTCTCAATAGGCACACAGCCGAAATCAGCTTCGCCAGAACGGACCTTGGCGATGGTCGCGGCCGGATTGGCTGCCGGTACACGTTCGATGTCGGCATCGGGTATGTCAACGAGCGCTGCCGGACGGCGGTCGGCCAGAATCGCATCGAGCGCCATTTCGGTGAAGGTTCGAGCGGGACCGAAGTACGCGATAACAGGCACGTACTTCAGGGTAGCGGGTCGGCTGCGCGCAATGCCCTGCTTAGTGAGTCGGCTATACTGCGTTATGGCGATGGATCTCGCCTGGTCCGTTTTTCGGCCCGAACCGCCGGCTCGCCGGCTGATAGTTCCTCCTCGTATCGGCGTATGCCCATCGGAAGGGACAGTTCTATGGCCATCGACTCACCACGACCGCTTCATCAGCAGCCCAGCGCGCTTATCGCCGTCTTCGCCGGCGGCATCGTCGGAACGGCCGCGCGTTACGGGCTGGAACACGCTTTCCCGGCTGAGGCCGGGCGGTGGCCGTGGGCCACTTTCGGCATCAACCTGTGCGGAGCAGCACTTCTCGGCCTGATTTCCGCGTTCCTCGCCGCGCAAGCGAATGAATCGGTTCAGCGCCGCCAATTGCGACTGTTCGCCGGCACCGGCTGCTGCGGCGCATTCACCACCTACAGCACCTTCGCACTCGAGCAGACAAACCTGTGGCGCGAGAACGAGCCCGGCATCGCCATCGGCTACGCCGTCGTGTCAGTCGTCGGAGGTGTGTTGATGGCGTTTGCGGGTTTTGTCACTGGCGATTCTCTCAGCGGAAGGCGCGGGCGATGATCGCATTGGCCGCAATTCTGTGCGGCGCCCTCGGAGCTGTGGCGCGATTCGTCGTCGACGGCATCGTTCGGGCGCGAGTGGCGGCGACATTCCCGGTGGCGACACTGCTGATCAACGTGACCGGCTCCACACTGCTTGGCGTCGTCGCCGGGTTGGTGATGTTCCAGGCAGCGCCGAGCACGCTGATGACCGTCGTCGGGACGGGGTTCTGCGGTGGTTACACGACATTCAGCACGGCGAGCCTGGAGGCGATGGTTCTCATGCGCGAGCGTCGCCGCTGGCGTTCGATCGCGTATGCGGTTGCGTCGGTAGTTGGGTCAGTGCTCGCCTGTGCCGGAGGAATGTATTTGGCCTCCCTCTGATCGTGAATGTTGACGAACAGCGGTTTCGTGTTTAGGTTAGGGTTACCTTGCTAGTCGAAGTTGTTGATTGAGGAGCCCATGACTCACGTCGCGCATTCCCAGCCGTCCGATGCTGAGGCGATCCAGACCGCGTGCCGTCGGGTCAGCAGCGCTACCCTCGCCGTCGGTGCTTCCGAACCGTTCACCGTCAATGTGGTGCACCTCTTTGAGTCTCAGGCCTTCGTATTGGTCCCGACCGACTGCGAGGCCGTAGTCATCGCCGACGACGACCCCAACGGCGTAGCCGCACTCCTGGAAATCACCGATCACGCACCCATCGACCTGCGCGAACAGGTCCGGGCACTGGTGTGGCTCAGCGGCACGCTCTACCCGGTCCCCGACGAACTTCAGCGCGACCTCGCCATCGAGATCGCCACCGACCACCCCGACGACGGCCTGCTCGACATCGGCCACGGCTACTCCCTGCTGCGTCTACAGGTCGACAGCGCGGTGATCGCCAACAGCAGCGGTGCAGCCTCGGTACCCGCCGACATCCTTGCCGACGCTGACCCCGATCCGTTCTGGGAGTACGAGACGGGCTGGATCACTCACCTCGACAGCGATCACGGCGACCTGGTTGGACAGCTCGCCCGCAAACTCCCCGCCGAGTTGCGCACCGGCCGCGTTCGCCCACTCGGGCTCGATCGGTTCGGCCTGCGTTTCCGTATCGAAGGTCCCGAAGGCGACTCGGATGTCCGCATGCCATTCCCGCAGCCGGTAGAGACAGTGTGGGAACTATCGACGGCGTTGCGGTCACTGGCGGGTTGCCCCTTCATCAACAGCTTTACGCAGTAGCTAGTTCGAGTCGTCCTTCGGCGCTGGCGATTCACCAACACGTAAGTTGTGTTTGTGCACTTGCGCGAGTTGCTGGTTCCGCCTGCCCAGACGTCGGTCGATGTCGTACGCGGGCGCACCGCGCGCCGCGCACTGATCATCGAGCTGGCGATAGTCGCCGTCCTCACCTTCGGCTTTTCGGCGATCTACGCAACCCTTTCGCTCATCGAAGCTCAACTCGGGCCTGGCATTTCCGAAACCACCGTCGCGATCAACCCGACGCGATCGACCGATGATGCCATCGACTTCACGCGCCAGGTAATGAGCGCGATCCGTCTGTGCGCGATAGCGGCACTCGGCATCTACTTGTTGTGGCGCAGCGGAATTCGACTAAGTCGCGCTGGCCTATCCCGCCGCCCGGCAGCAATCGATATTCCGGCTGGCCTTGTCTTGGCCGCAGTCATCGGCCTGCCCGGAATCGGGCTCCTCGCCCTCTCCCGGCTGCTGGGTATCAACGCCCAACTGATCGCCAGTCCCACCGACGGCCCCTGGTGGCAACTGCCCGTCCTGGTCCTCATCGCCATCGGCAATGCCCTCGCCGAGGAGATCATCGTGGTCGCCTACTTCATCACCCGACTACGGCAACTCGGGGTCGACGAGAACTCCGCTCTCGCGGCCAGTGCCTTCTTGCGCGGCGGCTATCACCTCTATCAAGGGGTGGGCGCGGGTCTGGGAAACCTGTTGATGGGCTTGATCTTTGGGCGGTATTTTCAGCGTACCGGCCGCACCTGGCCGCTAGTCATCGCCCATGCCACAATCGACGTCGTAGCCTTCGTCGGCTACGCGCTGCTGTCGGAGCAGCTCGGATTTCTGCGCTGACGCCCACTCAGAACGGTGGCGTTCCTACGCCGACGAGCCGCACCGTGCCCCATTGAGTGACGTCGGTCAGGCGTGCCGCAGCCGTCAGGCCCGACGCGGCCGTGATCTCGACCTCACGTACCTGCTCGTCGCGCCAACGCCGAACGTCGTCGCCGTAAGCTGTTCCGGCCCAATGGAATCTACCATCGCTCGGATTCAGATGACCTTGCACGCGAATTCGGCCGATACCTCGTTCACCGTCGGCGACAAAAGTGACCTCGCCGTCGAAAACCTCAGAATCGATTGATTCCGCTGTGTCCCAATCGAACTCGATCGGGGCGAAGCGTTTGAGTCTTCGGCGCAGCTTGCGCCGCGTCCCGACAATGCCCCACTCGTTGAGCACCGGCTGACGCACCCGCAAACCAGTCGCGCCTGCCGCCGCATACTCGACCACCAGGGCGAGCACGTAGTCGAGAGTGTCCGCGTTGCAGTAGACGCGATTAGGCTCCGACGCGGAGCATACCTGCAAGTAGTTCGGCTGCGGCGCAACGCCTTCGACAACGACTAACTGTCCCGGCTGCGGATCACCAATGTCTACCGGCACACCGGCCCGCAGCGCACGACGGCCCAACTCCGCCAGGACCGGGCCACGGCCATCGAGTACCACCGCTGGCGTCACGATGGCAAGAATCCCGCTCGACGCCAACACATCCGGGAGAACCGATTCATCAGACCGGCGTCTTCCAGGAAGCCCGCGAGGGACGCGAACCCTCGAACTTGCGCCTCGTGAAATAGCGGATTGGCGCGTGCCGCGCGGGTGGCGGCCCGCGCGTCGAGCCCGGCTCGGCGATACATCGCCGGATTGGTGAACACCATCTTGAACGCCTGCGCCGCCAGTCCGTGTCCGGAAGCAGCGATCAGAGTCTCGGTACGAGATCGAACTGGCTTGCGCCGCATGACCCCATCGCGGGCGAATCCGATATGCCGTGCCTCCTCGGTGACGTGCACTTGCATCAATCGGGCGATCAGCGGCTGGAGCTCGGGATCGTTGAGCATGTCGCGCTGTAGGGCATCGAAGATCTCCTCGCCGACGAGTGCGGCCACCCACAACAGACTTCCGCGCAGAGCGTCGGCAAGCCAATACATGACGATGCGCTGCCACCACTGCATAGCGAAGGCACGAGCCCCGCTGCGCTCGATAGCCCGGCCGAACATGATCATATGGCGGCACTCGTCACCCATCTCGGTGAGTGCGTAGTGCGTCGTCGCCGCTGCCGGGTCCTGCTTCATAAGACGTTGCAGCAGAGCACGATTAAGCAGATTCTCAAACCAGATCCCGACCGACAGGATATTGGCCATTTCCTGCCTGGACAGTTCGATGCGCTGTTCCTGGGACATCGACTCCCAAATATCGGTGCCGTAGAGGGTCACCACTTGCGGCGGCAGAAAGTACTTATCCGGATCGAGCGGAGCATCCCAGTCGAGGTCGACCACTGGGTCGTAGGAGCGATTCGTCGACCCTTTGATCAGGCGGGTGGCGATCGCCGTCCGACCGCCGTTGTCGTATGTCAGGGCTGTCATTTCAAACCTCCATCACTGGCTGTTCCTGTGACTTCCGACACTAGGCGCGGACTCGGAATGTGTCAACGGTCACTGTTACAGTGGTTGGTGTATTGATCGGTTGACGGTGACCATCGCCAAGGTCGGTCGGACGACTCATCGGAAACTCAGGTCCACCGACGTAAATTGTTGGCTATGACTGACCAGCCGATGCCGCCAAATCGACGGCCGGGGCCACCTCGACGAGTGCCCCCACCGCCTCAGCGGGCGCAGCCGGGTGCTCGGCCGGGTGTGTACCAGCCCCCGCAAGCGTGGTCGGCCAGCCCCGAGGCCCCCCGTCAGGCCGGTGCCGGAAATCGCTACGCACCCACCCAACGGCCCGAGCCGATCCCAGTCGAGCCGCAGCGGCAAAGCCGTCGACCCGACCGAAATGATCGTCGGCAGCCCCCGCCGCCCCCGCGCAAACCGCCGTCAGGCGAGACCAAGCCTCCCCGACCAAAGCGCAAACGCCGGCTACCCATCGGCAAGGTCGCACTATTGCTCGTCGTCGTGTTGCTGGTCGGAAGTGTCGGCCTGCTGTTCTACTACGACAACAAACTGCATCGGGTCGCCGCATTGACCTCATACACCGGACGCGTCGCCGACACCCCGGGGACCAACTGGCTCATCGTCGGCACCGACTCACGCGCGGATCTATCGCAAGCTCAGCGGAACCGGCTCGCCACCGGCGACAGTGATGGATCACGCACGGACACAATCATGTTGGTGCACAAGCCGCCAAGCGGCTCCACAATGATCATCAGCATTCCGCGTGACTTATACGTGCCGATTCCCGGGCAGGGCTCGCATAAGATCAACTCCGCGTTCAACTTCGGCGGACCGCACCTATTGGTGCAGACCGTCGAAACACTGACCGGCGTGCATATCGACCACTTCGGCGAAATCGGTTTCGGCGGGTTCGACACACTCGTCGACGCCGTCGGAGGCGTCAACATGTGCCTCAACCAAGCACTGAACGATCCAAAGGCTGGCTTACGCCTCAAGGCCGGCTGTCAGGACCTCAACGGCAAGCAGGCGCTAGGTCTGGTGCGTACCCGCGCATTCCCCAACGCCGACCTGGAACGTGTCGTGAATCAACGAAAGTTCTTGAGCGCCTTGATGTCTAAGGCCACCAGTCCGGGTGTACTGCTCAATCCCTTTGCCCTGTTTCCGTTCATCAACGGCGCGATCGACTCGCTGACCGTCGACGAGAACGATCACATCTGGCATCTCGCCGGATTAGCCTTCGCACTGCGCGGTGCCCCGGTCACGACCACGGTCCCCACCGGGGGTAGCGAATACACCGGTGACGGCGACTCACTTGTGGTCGGCGACAACACCAAACGCTTCTTCGAGGCAATCGCGTCCGGTCGCACCGTCGACAACGATCTGCTCAGTGACCAAGGTGGCGCGATCAAGTAGGTCGTGGGGGTTACAGATTTCCGCCGGCAGCCGCGGGCGCTGAAGCATCAGCGGTGGCAGCGACGTTGAGTTCCCGCTCGACGAAGTTCTCCAGGTCGAAGAGGTTGCCCTTGGCCCGCTCGGCGATGGTCTGGAGGGTGGTCATCGTGGCGACTTCCTCGACCTGCTCCTTGAGGAACCACTGCATGAACTGCTCACCGAGGTAATCGCCGTCGTCACGTGCTGCCTTCGCGAGATCGATGATCTGCTGGGTGACCGCCTTCTCCTGTTCCAGTGCCAGTTCTATCGGTTCCATGTAGGCGCCAAAGTTGTTGACAGGCATGGCCACACCGGGAATCTGTACCGCGACATCGCGGTCGAGGAAGTACTGCACGATCATCATTGCGTGATTACGTTCTTCAACCGCCTGCGCATAGAAGTGCTGCGCCAATTGAGGCATGTCGTGGTTGTCGTAGTAAACCGCGATGCCGATGTACTGCTGCGACGATGAGAACTCATTGCTGATCTGCTCTAGAAGCAACTGCTGGAATTTCGTTAATTCGGCCATGACGATCATGGTAATCGCCATGTCAGACGCCTAATCGTTCAGCGAGACCTAAGTAAGGTGAGGGAGTGCTTTGCCGGAAGTCGGAGGCGGACCCAAATCTATTCGGCTTCCTCGCGCTGGCGATTGGCCCCGATCAACAACCGAAGCTGATTAGCCGCCCGATCCAGCGGCTCGGTTGACTGAGCAGCGCGGCTCACGAGCAGAGCTCCTTCGAGCGTGGCAACAACCGTCGCGGCAAGTTCTTCGGCTGTTGCCGCCGACATGCCCTCGACCCGACTAAAGCGGTCGGCCAGAATCGTTGTCCAGGCCGCGTATATCCCGGCTGCCACATCCGAAGCTTCGGGAGCATCTCGACGGCCGAAAGCAGCAGCCGAAACCGCGCAACCTCCCTCAAACTCCGACTCGCGCACGAGTTGCTTCCAGATCTCGATAAACACACCGAGGGGGTCATCACTGTCAACCACCTCGCGCAGAATCGCAGTGGTCTGGTCGCCCGCGAACCGGGTTGCCTCCGCCACCAATTCAGCCTTTCCTCCCGGGAAGTTCCAGTAAAGCGACCGCCGGGCAACGTTGCTGTTTTTGACTATTTCGGCGACCCCGGCACCAGCTACGCCATGTCGACGAACTAACTCGACGGTGGAGTCGATAAGCCTCTCTCGCACGCTTGCCATCGGCCACCTCCTTTCGTCGGCCCCGCATCCGCGACTTGCAGTCGCATTGACAGTATCCCGTGCGGCGACGTCTTCAGCCCCCGGAGCCTTGCCCAATTATACCGATCATGCTAATTTCTGAGTTATACCGATCGGGATAAATGTCGGCTCGACGGATTCGCCTTACCACCGAGCCCGAACCAGGGCGATCAAGGAGCGCATGTGCCCATCCATCACCTCAACTGCGGCGACTTGCATCCGCTATCCCGGCTCCTGTCCGAAGGTAGGGGCAGCCCGTTCCGGCGGGCGCATTTGGTATGCCACTGCTTGCTTATCGACACCGGCGACGGGGTGATCCTGGTAGACACCGGCCTCGGCGAGGCCCAGACACAAGATCCGCGATCCACCCTGGGACTGGACGTCGCATTTCTCTTAAAGCCCAGCACTGCAACAGAATTCACTGCCGTATCTCAGGTGCAGGCCCACGGCTTCGATATCGGCGATGTTCGCGACATCTTCATGACTCATCTGGATGTCGACCACCGCGGGGGGTTGACCGACTTTCCGAACGCCACGGTCCATGTGAACCGGACGGAACTGGTCACAGCCCAGCGGCCCCGCACATTGATGGACGCGCGACGCTACCGCGGCGAGTGGTTCAAGGATGTCAGGTGGGCAGCTCATGACACCGGAGCTGAACTCTGGCAAGGCTTTTCGGTGCTGTACGAGCGAGATACTCCGGCCGGCCGAATTATTATGGTGGATCTGCCGGGGCATTCACCGGGCCACAGCGGAGTAGTTATCGAGCACGGCGGAACGAAGACTACGCCTGTTCACTCGTTGTTCCATGTCGGCGACGCGATACAGCACCGGGCCGAACTCCGCGCTGATTCGTTGACACCGTGGGGAATTCGAGGATTCAACACACTGATGCAGGCAAGCCGACGTCATCGATTGCGTACCCTCCAACAGCTTCAAGACCTCGACAGAACCGCATGGGCAGCTGTCGACATCATTTGTTCTCACGATCCGGCCATGCTGGACAAGCACTTGGGAGAATCATGACCACCCGCCGGGCATCGTCGAATGCGCTCGAATCCATTCCATTGGGAATCCGCGAGATCGCGCGAAAACTCCTAGATCGGAGCGTCGTCGCCGATGCACACGGGCATCCGCAAGCGGTAGTCCCTGGGCCGGTTCGGCGAGCCGCCGAACGTCTCGCGGACGTGCCACACGACCCGCTGACCAGCTTTTCGGATGGGCTGGTGAACCTCGCGATAATCACAGCCGTCGGCGATCCGATGGGCACTGTCGCACGTCCGCGATCACCGCTCGCCACTGTCGTCAAACAGCTCGAGGCAACACGCCGCGAGGCATTCACCGCGGGTTTGCCTGTAGCGACATCGGTCGCCGATATTCGTCCGGATAGCGCCACCCGGATTCTGTTGGGAATCGAAGGGGGCGACGTCGTCGGCGACGATCCCGACTGTCTACCAAGACTATTCGATGCCGGAGTGCGGGTGATAGGACTCGTTCACTACGCGGACAACGCCATAGGGACCATCGGCACATCGATTGTCGGCCGCCGGGGAAGTCGGACTGTCCGCGCCGGTTCCAGAAGTCCCGGTTTGACGCGGCTCGGAGTAGAAATCGTCACCGAGATGAACCGGCTGGGCATCGTGATCGACCTCGCTCATGCCGATCGGTCGACAACCGTCGATACATGCGAACAGAGCACTGCCCCAGTCATCTCGTCACATACCGCAGCGGCCGCGCTACGAGACTTCCCTCGCTATATCAGCGATGCCGAAATCGAGGCAATCGCGGCCACCGGCGGATTGATCGGACTGTGGCCCGCACGTGTCGG
This sequence comes from Gordonia sp. CPCC 205333, assembly GCF_048537885.1. NCBI lineage: Bacteria > Bacillati > Actinomycetota > Actinomycetes > Mycobacteriales > Gordoniaceae > Gordonia > Gordonia sp. CPCC 205333. Next base: position 724,652 of record NZ_JBCLVI010000002.1, read on the forward strand.
ATCGATGGCGATGACCGACCTCGACGACTTCGCTCGGCACGCGCAACACTTGGCCGATCTTGTTGGTACCGAACATATCTGTATCGGCACCGATAAGAACGGAGTGACCGCCTATGCGTATGGCTACCGAGGCTCGGAAGATTTCGTGAATCTCGCCGCCGCGCTGCTGCACGTCGGGTTCTCGACCGTCGATGTCGAACAGATCATCGGCCGCAACCTGCACCGCGTCACGGCCTCGATCATCGAGCCCGCAACCGAATCCTAACGAGAAGGACCCGCATCATGATCACCCCGATACATAGTGCCGCCGCCCCCGAACCGTTCGGCCCGTACTCGAGTGGGGCACAAATAGGGAATTTCGTGCAAGTCTCCGGTCAGCTCGGCATCGATCGGCGGACAGGTGGATTGGCGGGAGAAGGGGCCTACGGGCAGGCTCGCCAAGCCATCGCCAACATCGCGGCAATCCTCGGCGAGCGTGATCTGGGGTTCGATGATGTGCTGATGCTGCGCATATTCGCCGAGTCTCCCGAGCAGTTCCCCGAAATCAATCGGGCAATCGAAGAGGTGCTTACACCGCCTTATCCCGCGCGGACCACCCTATTCGCAGGGTTGCCAGTTGGGATCGCCGTCGAGATCGACGCACTCGCGATCATCGCCTGACCTCAGTCTTGAGTATCACTTAGGAGCACCAATGCCTCTCTCCCATAGCCGGACCGCTCATCGTCATATTTTCGTGTCGATACTGATAGTCCTAATCACTTGTGCCGCAGTATCTTTTGAACCTCCACCCGCAGCTGCGGAGCCGACGTCGCCACATGATCGGTTCTACGACCGACCGACCGGCCTCGATGCAGCTGCACCCGGTGCGATCTTGCGCGCACGGAAAGTGAATGTGCGTGCACTACAACTACTTCCGGTGAATGTCGATGCGTGGCAGCTGCTTTACCGCACCACCGGCATGGACGGGGAACCCGATGCGACGGTCACCACGGTGATGGTTCCACGCGGCGGTGCTGGCCGAAAGTTACTGTCGTATCAAGCGGCTACCGACTCGACACTTCGGATCTGCAACCCGTCATTCAGCCTGATCAACGGTGCGCCAATCGACTTCACCTCGCCCGCCGGCCCACTGACATTCGGACTTCCCGCAGCCGAGTTGCTGCTCGCCGCAGCAGGACTCGAGCGAGGCTGGACGGTATCAATACCCGATCACGGCGGCCTCGACGCCCGCTTCCTTACTCCACGACAGCCCGGCTGGGCAGTCCTCGACGGTATCCGTGCCGTTCAGTCCTTCGGGAAGTCTGGGGTCGAACGCACCGATCCAGTCGGCCTGTGGGGCTACTCGGGCGGTGCAATCGCAACAAGTTGGGCTGTGGAGGAGCAATCAACGTACGCACCTGAAATCAACATTGCCGGAGCCGCGATGGGCGCACCCGAACGCGATCTCGTCGGGTCGTTGAAGAAGGTCAACGGCGCGGCCATCGCCGGCCTTGTGCCAATGGCATTGTCGGCGATCGGTAAGGACTCGCCTGAGTTCCGCGGGGAAGTCGCAAAATACCTTCAGCCGGGCAGTCGCCGAATCGTGGACGAGATCCGGAATCACTGCGTGGGCCAAAACGGATTAGTCAACCTGTGGTTCGACTACAGGCTTCATCTCAACAAGCCAGTCGATGTGGTTCTCGGCAACGATATCGTACGCCGGGAACTGATGGCGCGCGGAATATCCGGTCGTATCCCTGTCGCCCCGACATATATCTACAACGGTGTCTCCGACGAAGTCGCACCGATCAGCGGCACCGACAAACTGGCCCGTTCGTACTGCACCGGTGGTGCCGTAGTCACTTACCGGCGCGAGGTTCTGCCGCCCAACCCAGTGCCACAAGTCATGTCGACGCATGGAACTGTCGCCGTGACTGGTGCTCCTGGCGCGTTCGCGTGGTTGAAACAACACCTCGACGGCAGCCGACCAATCGACTCGCGCTGCGACTGGCGGACCGTTCCCACCACGCTTGCGACAGGCGAAGCGCTCGACGTTCTCGGACCGTCTTTCATCGTTAATCCTTTGCGGACGCTATTGGGTCAACCCCTCGGCACTCAGTGAATCGCCCAAGACACGTACGAAGGGACTTATTGAATGGATTTGGGACTGTCCCGACGTGTCGCGGTCGTGTGCGGCTCGAGCAGCGGAATCGGCGAGGCCGTCGCGCGAACACTGGCCGCCGAAGGTGCCCGCGTGATCGTCACCGGCCGGCGCGGCAGGTTGATTCGACGGATCGCCGGTGAATTGCCCGATGCTGCTGGCGTGGAAGCCGATCTACTCGCCGATGGTGGACCAGCACGTCTAATCGAGGCGACGGCCGAAATATTCGGTGCGCCAGACATTCTCGTTCTCAACGGGCCCGGCCCCCGCCCCGATCAAGCTCACCGATTGGCACCAACGGACATCAGCGAAGCAATCAGAACCGCCATGCTTCCGCATCTCGAACTCATCAGCCGCGCCCTCCCCATCATGCGTGAGCGGAAGTGGGGCCGCATCATCGCGATATCGTCCACCGGCACCATCATCCCGATTCCCAACCTGGCGCCGTCCAATATCGCACGCAATACGCTCGCGTCGTACCTGATGACGCTGGCGGCCGAGGTTGCCGCCGACGGAATAACGGTCAACCAAGTCGCACCCGGTCGTATCCATACCGCGCGCAGCGCCGATCTCGACACGATGCTGGCGGAGCTGACCGACCGGAGCGTGGAGGAGATCAGGGAGGCCGCCAGCCAGGGCATCCCCGTGGGCCGATACGGCACACCGCAGGAAGTCGCCGACCTAACCGCATTTCTCTGTAGCACCTCGGCGTCATATCTCACTGCGACGACCATCGCGTGCGATGGCGGGGCGATCGGGCGACAGCAACTTCACATCCCGAAGAACCCATGACCGACAACGCATCCCCCGACTGCCGAGAATCTCTGCCAGATCTTCGACGTCGACGGCGTCGAGCGGCCCGCGCGTCCCGACGCTTTCATCCGCTTCGGCCAGCGGAAGCCGCATGGCTTCCCACGTATTCGATGCGCGTTCGTCAGTGGCACTCGCAATCGGTGTGTCGACCCGTCGCCCCGACGACATCGTTTCATCGACCCCGACAATGGCGATGCGAGAGACATTCATGGCACGCGACAACCGACTCGCCGATCGCACTTACCCGGTATGTGCCCCTTCGGCGAATACCTCGACGATCTTGGCGCAGAACTGCGGCAGATCATCAGGCCGCCGACTGGAAACAAGTCCGCTGTCAACGACGACCGGCTTATCGACGAAATTCCCCCCAGCGTTGCGGATGTCGGTCCGGACACTCGGGTACGACGTAAGTGTCCGTCCCGCAACGACATCGGCTTCGACCAATATCCACGGCCCATGACAGATCACCCCGACCGGCTTACCCGCTTCCACAATCTGTTTCACGAAATCGACCGCAGCCGCATCCTGACGCAATTTGTCTGGATTTGTCGTACCACCCGGCAAGAGCAAAGCATCGAATTCATCGGCACGCACCTCGGAAACTAGCCGGTCGACCTCGAACGTCTCACTCTTTTCGACGTCGTGGTTCATCGCCTGAATCGTGCCCGCCCGCAACGAAACCAGAACTGTTCGCGCTCCGGCTTCTTCCACCGCCATCCGCGGCTCGGTGAGTTCGACTTGTTCGACCCCGCCAGCAGCGAGGATGGCGACGGTGCGCCCATGCAATGGAGTGACTGTGGTCATAACAACTGCTCCCAGGATCGACGGCAAGTACCGCCTGGGTGCCCGACGGCGACGACTCCGAAACATCCTCGTACTGGGACGTGCCCGCTGTCAGCGCAGCGTGATCTGACGCCCGCGAATTCCGTCACGGGACCGGCGCTCTTCGCCGGTCAACTCGGCGGTATTCGCCAATGCCTCGACCAACCGTTCGTCGAATTGATTGACACCGTCGTACCACTCTTCGTGATGCTTCTCGTTGTCCAGATCGAAGACCGGCACCAGCAGTCCGTGGGTACGGAAGGAGCCGGCGAAACGCGACCCCTCGCCAAGGGTCAGTTGCCCTGCGGCGTGCAGCCTGGCCAGCGCGCTCATCAGTTCGTCTTCGTTCTCTGGTCGTACCCAGCGCAGATGTGCGCGATCGCCGGCATCGACCCACCACGGCGCGCCGATGCCGCTACTCGGGGTAAGACGTGCGGTCGGCATGATGGTCTCGTTTGCTCGCGCGAGCATCTGCGCAATCTCCGGCGGCACTGTCGATTCGCCGGCGAACCACCATGAAAAGTCATCGTGCACAACGATCTTCAGCGGCTCGTCGGCCTTAAGCACATCGGTGAGCACCCCATCGGCATCCGACAGCTCGTATTCGTCACCGACTTCCGCCTCCCCGGCCCACCCGATGGAGTTGGCGAGATTGGTTGCGGCATCGGCGATGTCGAGTTCACTGGTGGTCTGCATCGCGACCAAACCCTCGACGGTGCGACCGTCCGCGTCGGACGCGGCGTCGATCGCACGGACGATCGCAGGCACGGCACCGGGAAGGATGGTGGCGAGGGTGACGCGGTTCGTCGGGTCCGCCGTCAGGTCGAGTTCCGCGGTCGCCGAGGCTACGAAGGCACGCAACGCGACCAGGTCACACTCGGCGGCGAATCCGGCGAATGGACGCGGGGGGAGTGCGACGGCCGATAGCTGGCGTGCCTTGCGCGCCGCGACTCGCTCGGCCCGGTTACTTCCCGGACGTGGTCCGCTGCCGCGTTTGCTCTTCTTGGCCATCGTTACACCTTCTCATGGCACAACCGCATGACAGAAGGCACCTCAGTCGACGGTCACCAGCCAGTCGCGAGCCCGAGCGGGGTAGTTCGTCGCCAGCCAGCGCACCCCAAGATCGGCGCACAGCTGCATGTCGACATGTTCATCGACAGTCCAGCAGTAGGTGACGCGCCCCGACGCCGCGGCCCGGTCGACCAATTCGGGATGCATCCGCAATGTCTGCACCGACGGCCCGATGCCGGTTGCCCCGACGGCGGTGGCAGCGCTGCCACCGAGAACCCGCGCGGTGTCGCCAAGCAAAATTGTCGGTAGGAGCGGCGCATTGCGGCGGATTCGCCATACTCCGGCCGAGGAGAACGAGATGACCACTGCCCGACTGTGATCGGCTGACGGTGGTGATGCGACGGCGAAGCGCTGCAGCTCTTCGAGGAGCAGGGTCTCCACCAGAGATCCGTAGCGAACCGGATGTTTGGTCTCGATGAACAGTCGCACCGGACGTCGCCAGTCGAGGGTGAGCGTCAAAAGCTCTTCCAGAGTCAGCACTTTCGCAGGCTGGCCACTGTGCCACGACCCGAAGTCCAGCTCCTGCAACTGCGCCAGCGTCATTTCGCTGACTGCCCCGGCACCGTTCGAGGTTCGCTCCACCGTTCGATCGTGAATACAGACCAATTTGTGGTCTGCGGTCAGACGCACATCGCATTCGAGCCCGTCGGCACCCTGCTCCAACGCAAGTTCGTAGGCGGCCAGGGTGTGCTCCGCCCGTTCCCCTGAGGCACCACGATGGGCGACAACCGCGGGCTTCCCCGACCGTGAGATCCGCTCGCCGACGGTCATCCCGCGATCACCCACCTGGTCTTCGTTTCGGCGACAGTAGTTACCGGAGCATCGAATACTCCGGGCAATCGCAACCGGTACCACCAACTGAACGCCGCGGAGACCGCGGCGCTGACCACCACGAAGAACAGTCCGTCGGCCTGATTCTGAATCGAGTCCGCTACAAACTGGTACGTGATCGCTACGGCCGCAAGGATATTCACGATCACCCAGGCCACCAGGATGCGTGTCATTCGACGCTGGCGTCGGGCGAACGTCTCGGCGTCGACATCAATGTCGGCAACCTCGTACAGCAACCAGGCTGGACCGATCAGATTGACTATCGGCACAACGACGAGGGGCCAGAGTTGCCACCACGGCCGCGGATCGAGCCGACCGATTCCGCGATAGACATCCGCGCGTAGATTTTTCAGCCATTGCGCGACCGCGATGATCGCAAGTAGTACGGCTAGAGCCGCACATGCGCCGGCAAAAATTACGAGCAACGCTGTCACTCGATCCACCCAAGAGGGGATGACGACGCTCCGGTTCACCGACACCAACACATACCGCACCAGATGGATGAGTGCGGTGAGGGTGAACACAACCGAGGTAAGGGTGAGGGCCTGCGTCAATTGGCGATCGGAGTTGACTCGCGCGTCCTCGACGCTTGACCGCCATTCCGGGTCCAGGTTGGGCAATCCCCATCGCGGGATATAGGCATAGCGCGGAATGGGACTACGCCCCGGACCGTCGACACTCGGCGCCCGTCGGGGCGCCGGGCGCGCCTGCGGCGGACGCTGAGCCGTCCAGCGCATATTGGGGTTTCGGAACACGCGCTGCCTGGCCGGCTTCGGGCTGGGCCGTTGCGCCTGGCGGGCACGCATCGGCGTCGGCTGGGGCGCACGATTGGCTGCTGACCCCGGCGCGATGACCGACAGCGGACCGTCGCACCGCGGGCAGGTATCGCGTCCGGGTCGATGCGGCGCCTGAATACGACAGCGCGGGCAGAAGTCGAGGAGCCCGGAGGATGGCGACTGGGTCACTGTTCGTCCTCGGTCAAGTCATCGGGCAGGTCGGTCACCGACACTTGCTCAATTGGCATTGGCGCTCACCCACTCCTCGCATCGTCTGGGCGTCGGTTCCATGGTGGCACAATCTCTCGTCTTGACATTCGCGCACGCCCGGCCATGTCGACTATGACGACCTACATATGGATATCCACATGCGGTTTTGGGCGTCTGTGCATTACCGGTCAGTAGGACACTCAACCGAAGGATGAGTTCTCACTCGCTGTGATGGTCGCCACATAGCAATATCCTCATTTGTGATAATGATCACTGGTCTGGGCCTTCGGGGGCAGATGTTCTTCACCAGACTGCAATTGTGCCGCCAGCGCACAGGTCAGATTTATTCAACAGGCTCCTGTGGATAACTTGTGGACTAAGTAGGGATCAAAGTCCCAAACGTGCCCAGTCGGCGCGTTTCTCCACAGCATCGACGACCCCCCGGACGACTGCGGCCGAGGTGGATGACCGCACCTGTCCACCGGTCAGGCGAGCGAGCAGGGGTTTAGGCGATTCGATGGTCGTGATCTCCGCATCGGGATAGCGTTCGGCGATCACCGAACGCATCACTCCCAGACCGTCAACCAATCCCATATCCACAGCTCGCTTACCCACCCAAACGTCCCCGTTGAAAAGTTCGGCGTCGGTCCCCTTCAGTTTGGCACCACGACGCTGGCGTACCCAGGCGATGAATGCATCATGCAGTTGCTCCTGCAAGAGTTTGAGCCATTCAACGTCTTCTTCTTTTGCCGGCGAGAAAGTGTCGAGTCGCGCCTTGTTGTCACCGCTGGTGTATAGCCTGCGTTCCACACCGACTCGATCGAGAACCGAGGAGAGCCCGAACCCCGAGGACACCACGCCGATCGAACCGACCATTGAGGTGCGAGCGGCATAGATCTCGTCGGCGGCACAGGCAATCCAATAGCCGCCCGACGCGGCGAGATCTTCACAGAACGCCAGGACCCGCACACCCTTCTCCGACGACAGCTGCCGGATACGTTCGGCGATGTACTCCGACTGTGCGGGTGAACCACCCGGAGAATTGATTGTCACCACGACGGCCTTGAGATGCTCGACGTCGAACGCCCGACGCAGGACGTTCTCCACACCTTCACCCGTCAGTCCCGATCGACCACCGACACCCGAGCCGATATGTCCGTCGAGCCGGACCACAGCAATCCGGTCGGCACGCGACGATGTCCACGCATGAAACGCCTTCTTCACGGCTTTACCAGTCATCAGCTCAGTTTACTGACGTGACGGCCGGGTTCGGATCCAGCCGATCACCTCGCCCGATCGGATTACACTGCACATCGATGCAGATCCGCTGGCTTTCGGCCTACTTCGACTTCCCCGCACCGCAATTCGGTGACGAGGTGACGTTTTGGCGCGCCATCGCCGGATCGACCGTGTCGCCGCCACGCGGCGAACACAAGGAGTTCGCTTCGCTCGAGCCATTCAACGGCGATCCTCATTTACGCGTGCAGCGTATCGATGACGGCCCCGGCGGACTCCACCTCGATCTTCACCTGGTCGACCACCGCGACGGAATCGCCGAATGCGCCGCCGCTGGAGCGCAGATCGTCGCCCAGAACGATCCGACGTTCGCGGTCCTGCGTTCACCTGCCGGATTACCGTTCTGCCTCAACGAATGGCAGGGCGAGGCAACCCGGTCCCGGCCGATCCGCTGGCCGGGTGCGTCGATTTCGATCATCGATGAAGTCCTGATCACCGTGCCGCATAAGCATTTCGAAGCGGAGCGTACGTTCTGGTCGACGGTCACCGGCTGGCGGATCGAAAAGTCCCCACCTCGGTCTGACGCTCCGGCGTCGGCCAGGTTTATCCGCACCGAACCGCTGCCGATATCGGTGGTACTCACTCCTGTCGCCGACGACAGCGTCGGCGCACAGGTATCCCTTGCCGCCACGTCTGTCCCCGATGAGGTTGCGCGGCACGAAGATTGGGGCGCGACGGTGGTCGCGGACGCGACTACGAGTGTGTTGATGGCCGACCCCGTGGGTCGGCCGTACCGGATCACCAACCGCAACCCCCGTAGCGGACGGTAGATTCACGAATTCAGCAGCGCCTCAAGGAGGTCGACTTCGGTATCGACCTCACGGCGTGCGGCCGGCATGACTTCGGTGAAGTACTCGACCCGCACGTCAGTCCCGTCTACCACCGTCCAGCTACCGGCCAGCCTTCCATCGACCAACACGAAGCCGGGTGATCGCCCATTGGGCGTGATCGTCTTGCGGTAGAGCTCCGGGTCGGCGATACGGGCCCTATCGGCTTGTACCGCAATAACGTTGTCGAATGGCGCCACTAGCCGCGCGGGGGCCGGCTGGTCCGCATCGGCAATATCGAGGCCATCAAGGTCGTAGAGCTTCTCACCGTTCGGTCCGACGTAGGCAATCAATTCCCAGTCCGCGAGCATCGCCTCCATATGGGGTTTGAGGCCAGTCATCGCCGCCCAGGTCTGCACTCCCTTAACGGTCGCCGGACCGAACCCGCGAAGATACAAGCGGATCAAATCCCGGATCGCCTCGTCGCCGGTCAGCGCGGGCTCACCCGGACCGACCCAGTCGTCGAACAGGCTGTAGCGCAACGTGCCGCCACCACCCGACGCCCACAGCCCGCGCGGAGGTATCTGCACAAGTTTCAACGCGCAGCGTGCCACGCCGGATAGCGTCGACGCCGGTTCGTCAGGCCAGCGGCGCTGGAGCCGGACCCCAAGTTCGCGAACCGAAAGCTCTTGCCCGGCAAGTTCTTCGCGGGCCTGTTCGGCGATATCGGTTGGATCGGCGGCGGTCAGCCGCGGAACGTGCGCCTTGGCGATCTCCGTGCTGACCCGAGGTTGTGCGAGTTCTCGTATCCATCGAGCGTCCTGCGCATCAGTCAAAAAGACCGTACTGCGCAGCGACACCATTCTCACCACCTCACGCGAGGTGAGGAGTTCGTCGAGATCGGCTGGATCGTAATCGACGATGCGAGAGGCGAGTCCGTAATGCGCGGCCCGCGGATCCTGTGATTGCAGGCCGACGCAGCGGTCGATCACCTCAATGGCATCGTCATCGATACGGGTCAGCAGATGTTGGCGATGCAACAATGTGCGATTCCATTGACCCAATGAGATCTGTTCTGGCGCAAAGGTTTCTACCATGACTGCGTCGGAGGTTGGTGCTCTAGGCCGGATACTTCAGACCAGTGGCCGAGTGACACCGATATCCATTCGGATTCTTGGCCAAATACTGCTGGTGATAGTCCTCGGCGTAGTAAAAGTGACCGTCACCCGCTGCCGCCAACGGTTTGATCTCGGTCGCGATCGGATCGAGTCCGGCCTGCGCGATCACCGGCGCGAACCGGTCGGCCGACGCCTGCGCTACCCGCGCGTCGTCGTCGGAGACGGTGTAGATCGCTGAGCGGTATTGGGTGCCGACGTCGTTCCCCTGTCGCATATCCTGCGTGGGGTCGTGGCTTTCCCAGAAGATCTTGAGAATGCCGTCGAGATCGATAACCTTCGGATCGAAAACCACGAGCACCGCTTCGGTATGTCCGGTCTGCGCGGTGCATACCTCTTCGTATGAAGCGTTGGGGGTATAGCCGCCCGCGTAGCCGACCGCGGTCGTGTAGACGCCGGGCACCTGCCAGTAGATCTCCTCGACGCCCCAGAAACACCCACCGCCCAGAACCACCGCCTGTCGGCCCTGCCCCCACGGATCGTCGGAGTCCGGCGCCTGCGGTTGCATCGGATGCCCGAGCACCACATTGGTCTTCGCGACAGGCACCGCGGTGGCACGCCCAGGTAGTGCGGCCTGCTGCGCGACCAAGGTCTGCTTATGCGAATTTGCGGAGATGAGCTGGTCGAACCACGACATGAGTCCATCGTACTGATCGCTGGTCGCCGTGGCCCGATTTGAGCCTCCGCGGTTGACATGCCTATGATGACCGTCACACTCGGCCATGTGAGGATTTTCACTCGTGTCGCGACTTATGGGAGAGCGAAGATGACAACGACCGTCCGCGTCCGTTCCGCCGCCGCCGAGTCCGCGTCGAATGCGTTCGCCGGTAGTCGTATCCGCAGTTCCTGTATCGCGAGCGGGCTAAGTATTCTCGCCATCATCGGTGCCCTCATCGTGGTTGTGGTGCTTTAGCAAACTCGGGTTGCCGTTACGCACCGACCTCGGTGTCGCCGGAATTTTGCGCATCTGACACGGTGTTATAGGACACAGCGCGCTTATCAGGATCTGCAACGCAGAACCTGCCCTGTTGCGTTTGCCATCGCCCTCGACAAGGGTGGTCATGGCTGTCTCAACCGAAGAAGTTTGTCCTATCGAGAGGATCATCGTGGCTGAATACACCCTGCCAGAGCTGGACTACGACTACGGCGCCCTGGAGCCTCACATCTCCGGCCGCATCATGGAACTGCACCACAGCAAGCACCACGCGACCTACGTCAAGGGCGCCAACACCGCGCTGGAGAACCTCGCCGCGGCACGCGAAGATGGAACGATCGCAGGCAAGGTCTACGGCCTCTCCGCCAACCTGTCCTTCCATCTAGGTGGTCACACCAACCACTCGATTTTCTGGAAGAACCTCACCCCGGACGGTGCCGATCGTCCCGACGGCGACCTCGCGGCCGCAATCGACGAGGACTTCGGCAGTTTCGAGAAGTTCCAGGCGCATTTCACCGCTGCGGCCACCACGCTGCAGGGTTCGGGCTGGGCGATCCTCGGCTACGACACCATCGGTAAGCGTCTGGTGATCGAACAGCTCACCGACCAGAGCGGCAACACCTCAGCCGCACTCATTCCGGTCGCGGTACTCGATATGTGGGAGCACGCCTTCTACCTCGATTACCAGAACGTGAAGCCGGACTACGTCAAGGCTTGGTGGAATGTCGTCAACTGGGCCGACGCCGCCGCTCGCTTCGACCGCGCGCGTACTCAGGGTTCGGGACTCATCGTTCCAGCCTGATCTGTTCTGACAGCCGCCCTCCGCATTCGACGCGGAGGGCGGTTTTGTCTTTCCCGGCCGCGTCGATATTCCACCGCGACCTCGGTAAGCCACCGCTCCTCGGTCGCACGATCGGCGACGATCAGGCTGCTGCGGTCAGGTTTTGTAGACGCGTCGACGTCGGGCGAGTCGAGCGCGTGACGAATCTGTTGCGCCACCCGGGCGCTTCCCCGCTCGCTGTCATCCCCGTCGACTGGAAACCTGTACGACAGAGCCAGCAGCGCGTCCCGGATGTCCACCATTCGTCGATATAGGCGATACTCGGGATCATTCGACTCGGCATCCGGCGTCGGCACCGTCGACACAAACGGACGCAAATCAGTCCACAGCGGTTCCAGTACCCGGTGAAGGTTGTTGGTATGCAACCGTTTTCGCGCTCGACTGAGCTCGGGAACCCACATCGGCATTGTGAGTCCGATCATCATTCCGACAGTTCCGACCCCTGTCATCAACGGGGTGGCCGTTGGCCACGGATCGACCAGCCGCCGACCTATCGGGTGACTGAGAATCACGAGGATCCGATGTACGGCGAAACAGAGATAGCAGACCGCGCCCAACGCGGTGGTGACCATCGCCGCTCGGAAGACCGCTTGCTTCGCCAGATACGCGAATCGGATGCAGCACAACGTGATAGCGATCAATGCCGCGGAAACCACGAGGTGGTAGATAAGCATCAGACCGGCAACCGCGCTATTGGTGTGGGCATATTCGTCGGAGAATCCGCGCGCCGTCTCTGGCACCGAAATCGTCGACCACAGAACCGCACTGGCAGCGATCACCACGGCGACGACAACCCAGCAGATCCGAACGAATAGCCGGGCACGGTCGCGCTTGAGGCTCCAGTAGGCGACCGCCGTAAGGATCAGCACACTCCACACGATCATCGACGCATTGATCAGCAGTCGCGCCAGATTGGGTGTTCCCGAATAGGCGTTCAGTGCGTGGTAAATGTGCGGAGCGCCCATGAGCGATGCGATCCCACGTACGACGAACGCCGCCAAGATCGCCGAGATCGCCGGGTCCCACACTCTGTCACGTTGCCACGCAAGGCAATACAGCGAGCACAGCCAGCACACGACGGCGGGCAACAAAAATCCGAGCGCGACGTCGGTCTGCACGGCGGTCAGCTATCCAGCAGACCGAACGAACGCATGACCTGGGTCAGCTTTTGATCCGGTTCGACGACCACCGGTCCGGTTCGCGCCGAACCGGAGATGAACATTCCGAGAAGCGAAGCCATAACTTCAGCTTCCTGTTCGTCGGCATCGGTCCCGGCATCGTGATCGGAAATACGGCCGAGAACACGGACCCGATCCCCTGGCACAATCTGGCCGCGATGACCGCAAATCTGATGGCTCAGCTCATGCAATGCGATGTGGTCGCGGTGAAACTGCGATGTCTCTGATTCGTAGACGATGTAGTCGACCGACTCGGTACGCACCAATAGGCCGTGCAGGGACCGGTGTCGCAGCGGCATCGGCGACAAGACCACCTGCCTGCCGATGAGTTCCCCGACCCTCGCGCAGATCTCGTCGACACTTCGGCACCGCCAGATGCCGGCGTCGATGAGCTGTTGACGGCAGCGCTGATACAGATCACCGTCGCTGCGCTGGATTCGGCGGCCCATAGTCAGCCGTCGGCGCTGATATCCCGACCGCCCGATGGGCGGTTCAGTTGATCATCGACCTCCGGCAAGCCCTGAAGCCGCCGCACGTGGTCCAGTACCGCGGCGACTGTCGAAAGACTATCGCTGTCGAGTCCAACAGCTCGCATCGCGATCGAACGAACCCCGAGCTCGTTCAGTTGATCGGCGTCGAGGGCTGGCGGACCGTCGATATCCATCAATTCAGTGATCGAGACATTGAAATAGCGTGCGAGGGCAATCTGCAGCTCAGTTGACGGCCGACTGCGCTTGCCGGTGCGTAGCGCCGACAGATATGCGCCGCTGACCTTGAGTTGCGGATTGTCCGCTTTCAGTTCCGTGGCGATCTGCTCATTGGTCACGCCGCCGCCGTTGATAGCCTTCATGCGAATCAACGAATTCAACCGGTCGGCGAAAATTTGGGTCGCGCGCGGAGGGTTTCCCTCGTCCATGTTGATCAGTATGCCCCCGCGTACACGCGTTCAGCAACCCGAAACCGAGTCGAAATAGCCTGTTAACCTGGGATCATTGTGCGACAAGTCACGTTGACCGCAGCGGTTCCAGTGAATAGCGTCACTATTGAATTCAACTACTGGTTGAAATCAGTCTCATGCCCTCGAATCGGACGGACCGTTGCTGATGCTTATCTCAATTCCAGCCATGATGATGCGCGGCGGCACCTCACGTGGCATGTACTTCGTCAAGTCGGAACTGACCGCGACCGGGGCTGACCTGGACAGACTTCTGCCTGCGTTGATGGGGTCGCCCGGGCGCGACCAAGTCGACGGCCTCGGCGGCGGCTCGTCGACTACCAGCAAAGTCGCGATCGTGAGCCGGTCCGAACACTCCGGCGTAGACATCGACTATCTATTCGCACAGGTAAATCCTGTCTCCGGCAAAGTCGACTGGCGGCCGACCTGCGGCAACGTCCTGGCCGGTATCGCGCCGTTCGCGATCGAACGAGGAATGGTCGACGCAGGCCCGGAACAGACAGATGTGCGGGTCCGATTGGTCAACACCGACGCACGCGCCGTCTGCACCGTGCCAACCCCCGACGGCAGCGTCCGATATGACATCGACGAACCCGGCGCACTCCCCGCGACGCCGGTGCAGGTGTCGTTTGGCGACTTCGTCGGCGGCAGCACCGGCCGGCTCCTGCCAACCGGCAGTCCCAGCGACTTCGTGGACGGCACGGAATTCAGCGCCGTCGATGCCGGAGTATGTGCGGTCATCATCCGGGCAGCCGACGTCGGGATCCGCGGTGACGAGACTCAGTCAGAGATCAACGCGAACTCCATACTCCTTCAACGCATTTCCAGCATCCGGGCAAAGGCCGCGGATCTGATGGGGATGGGTGACGTCAGAGATTCGGTGCTTCCGAAGGTGATGCTGGTTTCCGACGGTGGTGCCGCCGCAGATATCACCTCTCGCTACTTCGTGCCCGATACCTGCCACCCGGCACACGCGGTGTCGGGCGGGGTGTGCCTGGCCATCGCTGCGCGAACTCCGGGAACGGTTGTCGCATCCCAGGCTCGCGAGGTGCGGACCGACTCCGGCAAGTTCACCGTCGCTCATCCCTCGGGCACAATCGAATTGGGGATTACCGGAGCCGGCATTGCGACAAACGTGACGGTCGGCCGAACGACCCGAAAACTTTTCGACGGGCAGGTCTTCGCCACCCTGCACGGGGTGGCGTGTTGAGATCGACACCGGCGCGTTGCCCGGAGAGAATCCGCATCGCGCTCCAGTGGGCGGTATGCCTCGCGGGCACCGTGATCGTTGGCGAACTCCTGGCGACGATCGGCTCACCGGCACCGTGGCTGATCGCGGGTCTGGTGGTGGCTGCCGCGACGGCGCTCACCTCAGGGCAGGAGCTCACTGTTCATCGTCACCTCCTACGGCCTGCGCAGGGGGTAATCGGTGTGCTTGCGGCGGCACCACTCGCCTTGATCTCTGGTCGGGAACTCACCCGAAACCTTGGTGTCTCGCTAGTGACTTCCCTTGTGACACTGGCACTTTGCCTACTCAGTGCCTACGTGCTGTTTCACTATGCGAAGCGACTTGACCCGGCGACATCGATCCTGTCCACGCTCGCGGGCGGGGCCAGCGGCATCGCCACGATGGCTCCGGAGCTGGATGTCGATCACCGCTATGTCGCCATGTCCCAGTACTTACGCCTGGTCATCGTCACCCTCACGCTGCCCGCCCTGTTGATCATCGCCGGAGGACATGAGGGCTCCGCATCGCTTGCCGACGGTGCTCTCACACCCGCCACCGCGGTAATCCTCGCCTGCCTGGTTTTCGGAGTCGGCTACGCGGGAAAGCTCCTTCACCTTCCCGCACCATTCCTGCTGGCTCCGCTTATCACTACTTTGCTGCTCGGAGTGTTCGCCTCGCCCGACTGGATGCCCATTCCAACCGATCTGATCACCGCACTGTCCTACGTCGTAATCGGTTGGCAGGCAGGCGGTTCGTTCTCTCGCACGAGCATCCGGGCGTTCGCACGACTGCTACCCGTCACCCTCGGCACAATCACGCTGATGATTGTCGGCTGCCTTGGCATGGCTTACGCCGTATCGGCGGTGATGACGGTGCCGTTCAGCGACGCCTACCTGGCCACAACACCCGGCGGCATCTACGCGGCCCTCGCCGTTGCCCAGAGTGCAGGTGCCGGACCGCTCGTGACCACCGCCCAGGTGATCAGGCTTATCGTCATGCTGGTCACTGCCATCGTCGCCGCGAAGTATTTTGCGCGCCGGTCACAGGAAAGACGCCAGAATGACAGCGGCACAAGCGATTACGACCACCGCCAGAGCCACCGCATCGCGGCGGTGCGGGCCTGACTGATACGCCACGAGGCTACCCGTCCCGCCGCGGGCGGTGATCGCCTCGGCCATTTCCGCGCTGCGCCGCAAGGCATTTGACATCGCTGCGGTGACCATATCGAAGACCGCCATCTGCGCCGACGGATGTGACACCGCCCCAGCGGATTTTGTAACCGGCCGCAATCGATAGGCCGCCCGAAGGATACGCAGCTCATCAATCAACATCGGCATTCCCCGCAGACACAAGGCGATTGCCACTGCCCATTCATCGACTGGTAGCCGCAACCAGCGCAGCGGTCGCATCAACGACGCCAATGCCGGTGCGATATCTGCCATCTGCGTCGTCCAGATCACCATCACCGACATCGCTACGACGACCAGCGCAAGCACCGTCGCGCGTAAGAACACCAAGGCACCGTCGAGACCGTTGACGGAGGATGAGAGCGCGGTCCCCACCACCACCAGCGCCCAGATCCACCAGGGTGGACGAGGTATGGCGCCCAACGGAATTCCCGCGACAATCGCAGTGACGACCACGACGCCGGCGACAAATCCCAGGGCGGGCCACGACGGCAACACCCACGTCATGATGCCGAGTATCGCCACGATGCCCAGCTTGGTCCCGGCCCACAGGCGGTGGATTATCGAGTCGCCCGGCACTTGCCGCAACGGCACGGTTCGCATGGTCATCGGACATCCCCCGTAAGTTCCGCACCTAATCGTCCATCGACCAGTTCGACGCGCTGGTTGCACACCTCTTCAAGAGCCTCGAAATCATGCGAAATAATGATCAAAGTCATTCCAGCAGAGCGCAATCGCGACAGCAGCCCAATCACCTCGCGGCGCGCGGACGGATCCAGACCAGCTAGCGGCTCGTCGAGCACCAGCAAATCGGGATCGGATGCGATCAATGCCGCGAGTACTACCCGCCGCAACTGCCCGCCACTGAGCGAGTCGGTCGGACGGGCAGCCAAAACTCTTGGCAGACCAACCAACTCAAGTACCTCGCCAACCTCACGCGTGCCGATCTCGCGACCGCCGACCGCCATGATCTCGTCGGCGACGTTGGCCTGCTGAATTTGTAGACGTGCGTGCTGGAAGGCCAGCGCGACCTTGCCCACCTGCCGCGACGTCGGCCGAGAGCCGAGCTCGCAAGTGCCACTTGTAGGTTCGATCAGGCCGGCCAGTAGCCAGGCCAGCGTGGTCTTGCCAGATCCATTGCCGCCGACAATCAGTACGCCGTCACCGGGATTCACCCGCAACGAGACATCATGCAATGCGGCCACCTCCCAGGGGGAACCCTGCAGGTAGGTGTGCGCAGCGTGGTTCAAGGTCAGCGCGCGGCCCCCTTCCTTACGCAATGAGCGGCGACGAGGAGCACTGGGAACCGACGAACTATCGAGTGCCACTTCCCAATCCGGCTCCTGCGTCACGATCGAGCCCTCCCGCAGGTGAATCACTCGGTCGGCGACCGCGGCTTCGGCCAGCCGGTGAGTGATGAGAACGACTGAGATTCCGAAGCGCTGGGGCAACGAGCGGAGTAGTGCGATCAACTCGTCGCGCCCCGCCGGATCGA
The DNA here is from genome assembly GCF_048537885.1 of Gordonia sp. CPCC 205333. Lineage (NCBI taxonomy): Bacteria > Bacillati > Actinomycetota > Actinomycetes > Mycobacteriales > Gordoniaceae > Gordonia > Gordonia sp. CPCC 205333. The sequence goes on from NZ_JBCLVI010000002.1 coordinate 742,371, forward strand.
CCATCGACGTCACCTCATCTGCGATAAGCAGCGCGGGATGACGAGCCAACGCCGCGGCGATCGCCAGGCGCTGTTGCTGGCCGCCGGACAGATCCAGCGTCTCGCGACCGCCGAGTCCGGTCAGACCCACCGCGGCGAGAATCGCCTCCACGTCGACCTCGGTAGCCCAATCGGGCGGCAAACCCCAGACCACATCGTCGGCGACACGTGAGCCGAGCATCTGTGTCTCGGGGCGCTGCAACACCATCGCGGTACCGCCAGGGCGGCCCAACGCGGCCTGTCCCGGCCGCTGGATCGTCCCTTCCGTTGGCAACCGACCCGCCAGCAGTTTCGCCAACGTCGACTTACCGGACCCATTCGGGCCGACGACGGCGACAAATTCACCGTGGCCAATCGACATGTGGATGCCGCTCAGTGTCGATTTGCGCGCACCGGGATAGCGGAAGCCAACCCCGGCCAATGTCAGCGGGAGCGGGCCACTGGGCCCGTTCTGAACCCCGTCCAAGTTCAGTCCACCGTCGTTGTCGAGGGTGTCTTCGCTCGGGATGTCGGCGACTCGGTCGACTACAGCCCCCAGCACCCACCACGCGACGTAGAGTGCGACGACAGCGCCAAGCACGCCGGTCACCCACATCCACAACCACCAGTAGTCGATCACCGCGTCGGCGAAACCGTTGATCCACCGTGACACACTCTCGAAGCTGTCCAGTTGTTTGGCGATTCCCCTGGCCGTGTTCTCAAAGGTCTTCAGCACCAACGTGCGCAGGGGTACCAGGATGAACAGAAGTGCGACCGGGGCCGCCGCGAGGAACGGCGAAGCGAGAAACGTCACTACCGTCAGCGTCCCGAGCCCCCTGCCCCGCCGCTTGATCTCGCCGACGATCCCGCCGATCACGGCCGAGCCGACGATGGAGACGGCCGCGCCGGTGCCGGCGAGAGCGAATGCACATGCCGCGCCGGTGACCGTGGCCGCGACAAGCGCGCGCGGACGGGTCCGGGCTGCGATCAACGCCATCGGCACCGGCGCCAACAAGCGGGCAGCACCAGCAAGGGGGATCACCGCCGCGATCACCACGACGGCGACCGCGAGTCCGGTAAAGATCGCGATCGTGGCGTACTCGATGGGACGCAATGGTCCGGCCGATGGAGCCGCGTTGGCGTCCACGGTGCCTCCCTGAATGCCCGCCACCGGCGGCGCGATTATCGAGTCCGAATCGGCTTTCACCGATTCAGTGTGCCAAAAGCCGTTCGCAACGGTCTCTCGGCGCATCTGAATCAGGTAACCCGCAAACTAGTTTTTGTGCCTCCTACCTGCAACTATACGGCCGATCCATCTGTTGCGGGCCACGACTGGACGTGATTAGGCTGGCCGAGTGATTACCGCACTGATGGTCAGCTTCGGCGTGATCTTTGTGGCCGAACTCGGCGACAAGTCACAGCTGATGGCTATGACCTATGCCCTCCGCCATCCGTGGTGGGTCGTGCTGTCCGCAATCGCTGTCGCTACCACCGCGGTGCACGCGGTATCGGTGTTCTTCGGGCATTTTCTCGGCCTGTCGATCCCCGCGGATCTGATGGCGATCGTCGCGGGTCTGGCCATGCTGCTATTCGGACTGTGGACTCTGCGGGGCGATTCGCTGAGCGACGAGGAGGCCGGACGCGCCGACCGTGTCGGATCGTCAGTATTCCTGGCCGTGATGTCCTCGTTCTTCCTCGCCGAGCTCGGCGACAAGACCATGCTCGCCACCATTACCCTGTCCGCCGACCACGACTGGTTGGGCGTATGGATCGGCTCGACGATCGGCATGGTGGCAGCGGACGCGCTGGCCATCGCGATCGGCGTACTGCTCGGCAAACACCTCCCCGAACGCGCGATCACGCTCGGGGCTGCCGTGCTGTTCTTCGGCTTCGCCGCGTGGCTCATCTCTGACGGTCTACTCGCCGGTCCAGGCATGCTGGTCACCATTGCGACCGTGACCGCGGTAGTCGTCATTTCCGGTGCGGGCGCAGCGTACCTATGGCACCTCCGACGTCGGACCGCCGTACGACGCGCGGAACCCGCGGAGCTGAACGGCTAAAGAACCCGCGCCAGTCTCAGCAGCGGCTCGGCGTCGTCGTCGAGACTGGTGCCGTCGGGCGGCAGCACATCGCGCACCGCACCTTTCGACGTTCCCGCTTCGCGGTACTCGTCGACTGCGGCACGCAACAATTCGGCGCGGTCGGCATCGGATCCGTCGTCGAAATCCTCCGACAGCAACGGCGACAACTGAGTGAGACCATCCCGGATCTCGACGATGCGCCGCTCGAACAGCACCGTCGGCGTCGATTTAAGTACCGTCCCACCGTGTCCCGGCAGCACGACGCTGGGGATAGCCCACGTGATCAACGTCCACAGCGGTTCGAGTTCCCGATAGCGCCGACGCCGGCGCAGTCCGGCGAGCACGGCCCGAGTCTTGGCATATGCCATCGGATAGCAGATTCCGATCAGGAAAGCGACCAGACCGATTACCGAGAAAATCGTCGCTACCTGCACCAGTTTGAGTAGCGACACACCGAAGACCAGTGAGCCGAGGACGTACACGATCTGCGCCATCGAGCCAGCGGCCAACAGGATCAGCCCGGTCATCAAGATGAGCAGTGACACCTTCAGGTAGCCACCGGCCATGGCTAGGAACCGTCGGATACTGCGGACGCATTGCAGCAAACCGTAGGCGAGATAACCACTGGCGATGAGAAAGAAGAGAGCGAAACCCGCGTTACGTGTCGTCGATGCGGATAGCCCCTGGGTCCGCAGATCCAACGGGATCAGCAGCATGGTGATTTGGAGTCCAAGGACTGCCACGACGAGCGGAATCGATTCAACTCCCGCACGACGCTGGCGAACCGTCTCGGTTGAACTGAAGAAGAAGACGACGATCAGGCTGGCAACACCGAGCGCGAGCAGTCCGTAGAGCAGTACCCGTGAGGCCCCGGTGAATAACTCGTCGTTCAGAAATGCGGTGACATCCTTGTTGGAAACCACGAATGCCAGCGTCAACGAACCGATCGCCGTGGTCATCGCAACCGCTTGCACCCCGCCGCCTTGACGCCGGATCTGGTCGAGACGCCAGCACATCGCGCACGCGAAGACCGCGAACGCGATGACATTGATGATCCCGGCAACCACTCGACTCAGACCTCGACTCTTATCGGCTACAGCTGTAAACGGCGCTACAGCCAGCCCCGATGGCCCCCGAGTACCCGCTGAATTCCGCGTAGGCCCTGATGCTGCGCCGTATGCCCCACGGCTTCACGCGCTTCAGTCGCCCAAGTGATGATAAGCGATGCCAGCATCTCCGCCTCCCACTCCCTTTCGTCGGAGTAGCAAGTGCGGGCCAGCGCGGCGTCGGCATCGTCCGGATCGGGCTCTGCCAACGCCGCCGCGGCCAGATCGCCGAGCATCTGATGACCGGCGATCATATGGCCGAACTCATGGATGATGATCTGATCGCGATGAACCGGAGTGGTGTTCTCCTGATAGAAGAAGTAATCAGCGTCCGACGCCGCCAACCAGACGCCGTTCGGCATACCGGCCGGCAGTGGATGCGCGATCAGCTTTATCGGTCGTCCGCGGCGCGCGCCGTACCGATCACAAAGCTGGGTGACGTTGAGGGGCAGGTCGAGATCGAGCCCTCGCAGCGAGTCACGGATGATCAGGCGCAGCGCGCGCTCACTTCGCATACTGCGTCGTGAGGACTATTCGGACTCGGAGAGTCCCGCTTTGGTGACCTCCGGCGGGTCAGTCGGCAGACCCTGCTGCTTGCGCAGCACCTTGATGAGTTCGCTGACGACGCTGACCGAATCGCTCGACAGGCCGGCGAGCCGGAATGCCGCGAGCTGCACATCGGTGTCGGCCTGCATACGCATTTTGTCGATCTCGTCGCGAGTGCGCTGTGCCGCGCGGTCTTCGAGGAAGTAGTGAACATCGACGCCAAATGCCGCGGCGATGCCCTCGACGGTTCGGAACGACGGCGACTTCGCCTTGCCCGACCGCAGTTGAGACAAGTACGACTCGCCAAGCCGGAAGCCGCGCTCGGTCGACCGCGCCGCGATCGCCTTGGCACTGTAGGCCCGGCCGTTCGGTCCGGGGACTGTCCGGAAGAGTTCCTCGAGCCTGCGAGCAAACAAGCCCGGGTCAACGTCAGCGATAACGTCGCCTGCTGTTAGTCCGGGTGAACTGTCTAGTGTCACGATTTCCGCCTGTAATCCTGGTGACGCCGTCGCGCCGCCATATTGTTTACTCTGTTTCCTCGACCCAGCAGCTTGACAGTGTGTAGGAAGAGTTGCCCAGCTGCGAATTTACCTTGCGTTCATTAAACGTCGGATTGGACCCATCTTGCAAGGCCCAGCCCATCGGAGGATACCCAAATCGGGGGGTGAAATGGTTCCACCTGCAACAACAATATCGCGAGTGTGTCGCTACTCACATACCAATGGTTAGCGCAGGTCAAGGATAGGAAAGTCTGGTCAATCGACCAAGTCGCTCATACCGCACGATACCGTAGACTAAACGATCAACATCGCACCTGCCCAATGGGTGCCCCTGCCATGCCGGGTCGGAACCACCCTCCTGAGGACCGTACAGACTATGCATCTGCCAGATTCGACTGCCGCCGCGCGCCCCGCAGTCCGCAAGTTCGTCGCGCTCGTCGGCGCGGGAACACTGCTGCTCGCACTTACGCTGCTCGGCTCGATCGGCGGTGGCGCGGCTGACGCGTTCCCCGGCCTCGGCGGTGGACACAGCCACGGATCAGACGACAACAACGGCTCGGGGACCGGCGGAAGCAACAACGGCGGTACCAATAATGGCGGAAGCAACGGGATCGGCCCCGGATCTCTTCCGGGCAATAACGACCCCGACGATGACGATGATGACGACGGTGACGGTGGCCCTGGTCACGGCGGCTCTAGCCAACCGAATCTGACCATCCCCAAATACACCGCACCGCCGACCAGCGATGGTTCGCCAACCACCACACCGCGGTCCCGCTCCGGATCGGGCGGTTCATCACAGTGGAGCGGCGGCGGTCACCCGAAGCAATCGTGGGAGAAGGACAAGGCCGGGCCGACTGCACCCAAGGCGACGGCCCCCGAGGTTCCGGCACCGATCGTCCCCGCCGCTCCCGTCGCACCGGCGGTGCCGCCCGCAGCAGCGAATAGCGGCAATGGCAATGGCAATGCTGCGGCCCCTAAACCGGCGACCAAGCCACACACTGTCAAGCCGCATGCGGCTAATCACGCATCCAAGAATGCGCCGACGCACGCGACACCGAAGGTCGTCGTCGCTCCGGAGCCGACAGTTACGCCACCCGTGATCGCGGCGGCTGAGATCGGCGACTTCGCGGGCGGCGTCGCGCCGGCCGCACTGTTGATCCTCGGATCGGCGGCGCTACTGGGCAGCGGCCGCTTCCTCGATGCCATCTCCGCCGCGCGTTCGTAGATACCGGATTCGTAGTTCCTCGACCGTTGGCACGGTCGAGGAGGCGATGTTGTCCATCCATTCGCGCAGTATTTTCGTCGCCCGCACGTCGTCCTCGTTGTACTCCAGCAGGCGCTCACGCTGACTGATATCAACCGTTTCATCGATCCCGACGGCGTGCCGGTACCAATCCATCGACGCGGCGCCACCGGCGTCGTCGTCACGCCAATGAAAACCCGCGATCGGCGCGACCCGTTTGAGCCCTTTTCCCGACGGCGATAGGAAGTTCTGGCCGACGGCGGCGAAAATGTCGACCCATTCATCCGAGGCGATGAACGCATCGATCTTCGCCCGAGACGGTATGCCGGGTAGGCCTGCGAAACGATCGGCTGAACCGCGCAGCCAGCGATTCTCGGCCTGCTCGGAATAGCAGTACGCGGCGAACGTCTTCCCCTGGGCGCGCGCAGTGTTGCGGATCGTCATAAGCCATTGCCAGAACTCCGCGAATGAGCGCGCCTCGTCAACAGTCGGCAACGGCTGCCAAGTCACGAATGGCCGATATGGCTGCACTTGCCCGATTGTGTTGTCGGTCAACAACGTTCCCCACAGATACGCACCGTCCTCACCGAACGATTCCATGTCGACATCCACCTCGACGTCGGCGCGCTGCACCGCAACGTCGTCGTGGCGCCGCACCAATTTCGTTCCGGTGAGCCAACATTGAGCGAAGACCACCGCTTCCTCGAACGGCCCTTTGAACTCCTCGGGCGCGTCCGATAACGCGGCCAATCGATCAATGGTCCTGATCTCATTGTCCGCCAGCACTTTTGCCTGCGCGCCGTTGACGACCAGACTCACGTCACGGCGGGCGATCAACTCCGTCTCGCATTGCGGCCACCACTGACATCCACGACACTCACCGATTCGGCTCGGGCTGGTCACCACCTGCTGCGCGGCGATCCGACGTCGATGCACCAGATTCTCGTCGTATCCATCCAGAAGCGGGTCCAGGTCATAGACAACGATGCAATCCACATCGAGTCCGATTACTCCGCCGTGCGCTCGACCTGCGATGCCGTCGCTCTGCAACATGCGGCACAGATGCGCCAACCGCATCTGGTCACGCTTGTTGTTACGTGCCCCCCGCGTCTGGTCGACGGTCGGCAACCATCCCCACAACGGGCTCGTCACGATGCCGGTCCGCTGAGAATCCCCGACCTCGGAGCTGACCGGATAGCTGACGCGATGGTTGACGACGATCACCGGCACGTACCCGATGCCGTCGTGGACGAGCAATTCACTATGTCCGCGGCGCCCGGCATCGATGTCCGTACGCAGAACCGCGTCGGCGATCCACCGGGCACCTGACCGCGCGGCACGATAGGTGGCGTCGATGCGCGCACTACGTGACGCCGCGGCGTCGATCATGACAAATGTTCCAGCCGGTTGATCGCTGTGCAGGCTGCGCAGCAGGTCTTGAACCTTGCTTCGGTGTTCAGTCGCCGCGCGGATCCGCTGTGTAACCTCGGGAGCCGACTGCTCACGGGCCGGCGGCGAATCCGTCCGTGCCGCGAAATCGAGAGCCAGTCGGTGTTCGCATCCAGTGAGATCGCGAGCGCCGAGCACCGGTGAACTCACCCGTCCGCCTTCCGTCGCCGCCGCATAGGAGACACCTGCGGCCATCCCCTCCACCCTATGTAATGCTTGTAACAACAACTCGCGGGTCTCCACCCCCGCGCAGCGACGGAAGGTTTGGCATGGGGTTGATCGTTTCTGACGGCAAGAGCCGCGCCCAGCGTCGGGCGGAAGCCAAGGCACTGAAGACGAAGGCCAAGCTGGAGGCGAAGCTAGACGCGAAGGCGCGCCGCAAATCGGAGAAGATCGATCGGCGTGCTCTACGCAAGGCAGAACGCAAAGCCCAACGTCAGGCCGACCGACAGGCCGCGCGCCAGGAGCGCGACACGCAGAATGGTGATCGCAAGTCCTCGTCCGGCGACGACAAGGCGAGTGTCAAAGCCGCCAAGGCTAACAAGAAGGCGGCCAAAGTCAGCGCTAAGGCCGACGCCGCCAAGATCAAGGCCGAGGCCGAATCTCGCAAACTGAGTACGACCAATGTCAAGCGTTATCTCGCCGTCGCGCGGCTGGTCGCACCGATCGCCGGCCCGGTGATCTACCGGGCATCGGTCAGCGCCCGCGAGCAACTCGCGATCGCCAAAGCCAACCGGGCGGGTGTCTCCCCCGATGTGCTGCGACAGTTCTCCGGCCACGGCGCGACTCAGTCGGCACGAGTCGCCACCACCCGCGCGTCGGTGGACAAGCTGGTAGCGCAGGACCAGTCAGCCGATGCGGCGGCCTTCGCCAGCGCCATGAACACGCGGCTGGCGAATCTCGCGACCGCGGTCGACGCCGCGGAGATGATGCCGCCGGCGCAGCGACGACACGCGCATCAAGCGATCGACCGCGAACTGTCGACGATCGAGAGTGACATCCTCGCGCGACTAGGCGTCCGAACCTAGTCGGCAGTTTCGTCCGAATCACCGTGTACATACAACGCGGGTGAGGTACCCACCAGCGCGGTGAACGCCCGGATCAGATGCGACTGATCGGAGAAGCCGAGTTCTGCCGCCGTCGACGCCCAGTCGATGTCAGCTTCGGTATTCGCTACACGTGCGACGTCGAGTAACCGGAATCGTTGAATTACCCACTTCGGACCAATGCCGACATACTCACCGAAGAGACGCTGTAGCGTCCGCAGGCTGACTCCCGCGTGCGACGATAACTGTTCGGCGCGGGTCACGGCGGTGTCGTTTTCGGCGAGTGTCACCAACTCGGCTAGTTCTTCTATCGTCGAATCTCGTTGCAGTCCAATTGATTCGATCAAATCGTCGATGACAGAAAGGTGTTCGGCGTCGCTTCGCTCGGCGTTGAGCAGGGCGTGTGCCAGCGGCCGGTCATCGACGTCGATGACCTCGCCCAATGGCCGCACCGAGCGCGTAATCTCACTGACCGGGCGCCGCAGGACCGCATGAAATGCGGCTGGCCGAAAGGCCACGCCAACGACGTGACCGTCACCGCGCAAGGTTCGGGAGAAATCAGTGTTACCGACGCCGTGTACCAGTATTCGACCATCTTCCGCCGCGAGATGGATGATCGGCTGCGGGATGACCCGCTGGGTGAATACGCCGTCAACGTGCCAGCGGACAATCCAGATATAGTCGATCCAGTACGCGAATCGCGGTGCGGCGTAACGCTCTATCGTGATCGGCGCCGTTGCCGACGGATTCAGGATTGCCTTTCGGCCACGGCCGCGAGGGGGATCGTCGGGCGCGGACTGAGAGTTCACGTAATAATTGTCGCGTTTATTCAATACCGTTTCCACTCGGAGCGGCAGACTCAGTTTCATGAGTAATTCGACAACCACAGCATCTGCCCAAACCCACACCGTCACCGGAACTTTCAGCGTGACCGGCTGGAACGAAACGAAGATCTACGCCGTCGATGACGAGACAGTCACGATAAGCGGCACCGACTATCCCGCACGGGGCTTCAACCGGGCCGACGTCACCTACGCATACAGCGGCGACATCTCTGGCGCCGGTCAGTTGACCTACCTACTCGGCTATGTGAAAGGCAGCGATTCGCCGACCGTCGGCTTCCAGGCGTTCACCGGTTCCATCGACGGCCACGACGGAAGTGTGGTGTTACAGCACAACGGCTTTCACAACGAGGAAGGCGTACACGAGCGATTGGATATCGTCGCAGGCCTGGGAACTGGCGGACTGTCGACGATGATCGGTCACGCCGAGGTCAACATCGTCGGACATCACGAAAGCTACGAGATCACTCTGCACTACTCGATGAGCTGACCTTGCAGATGTCTACAGCGGAACGATCACTCCGCTGTAGGCGGTGCAGACCTTGCCCTTGCCGGGAATCCCGATGCGGCACAAGCGGAACTGCTTTCCGTTGTATCCGGCTGACCGGGTCCACTGACCGATGGCCGGCAATCCGTTCGGTGGTGCGACGGCCAATCGATGCCACGGCGTCGACCGCTGCACGGGTGCTTTCTGCCCAGCCCGCTTGATGATTCGCACTTTGACGCTGCGTTCTTCGAGAATCACCGTGCGTACGCCCGCGTCTCGAGTCAGCAGATAGCCACCCGAATTGGGCGTCACCGCGACCGCGTGAGCGGTGCCGTACCAATCGGCGAGCACCACTTGTGGAGCTGCCTCCCGCTTGAGCGACTGTGGCGCCGCGTTCGCTGCACCGAGCGGTATCAGTAACGCGGCAACCGCGAGCAAGAGTGCGGCCAGCAACGTCGGGCGGACAATCCTGAGCGTCATGACACCGGTCCTTGGATGTGTTGTGCGGACTTACCTACCGACCCGGCAGATACTTCAACGATTCCATCAGCTTAGGGGTTGCCTTGAGGAACACACTCTTCGGCACACCACGGATGCCGTCGAGCCCGATGAATCGCTGCTCGGCGATGGTCTGGGGCTCGGTGTACTTGTACAGGCCCTCCTCGCCGTGCCGCCGCCCGACGCCCGAGATGCCCATGCCGCCCATCGGAGCGGCTGTCGAACCCCAAGCGGAGGCGTAGCCCTCGTTAATATTCACGGTGCCCGCCCGGAGCCGCTCGGCGATCTTCTGCGCCTCGCTGCTCGATCCGGCGAACACGCTGGCGTTCAGGCCGTACTCAGTATCGTTGGCCCGTGCGATCGCTTCCTCGACGTTGGCGACCGGATAGATCGCGACAACCGGGCCGAACGTCTCGTCCGCGTAGCAGTCCATTCCCTCGGTTACGCCGGTGAGCACCGTCGGCTCGTAGAAGAACGGTCCGAGATCGACCCGACGCTTTCCGCCAGCTTGCAGGGTCGCACCCTTGGCGACGGCGTCGGTGACGTGCTTGTCGACGGTTTCGGACTGACTGGCCGACGCCAGCGAACCCATATCGGCGGTGAAGTCGTACGTGGCGGCCAAGTTCATATTCGACACATATGCCGCGAACTTCTCGGTGAACTCGTCGGCGACCGACTCTTCGACATAGATGCGCTCAATCGAGATACACAGCTGGCCGGAGTTGGAGTAGCACGCGCGAGCTACCCCGGAAACGATCCGATCGATATTGGCGTTCGCCGTGACGATCAACGGGTTCTTACCGCCCAGCTCGGCGGAGAAGCCAATCAGCCGACGTCCGGCCTGTTCGGCCAGCGTCGCGCCAGTGGCCGACGATCCGGTGAACATCACATAGTCGGTTTGCGCGACGATCGCTTGTCCCACAACACTTCCCGGTCCGGGAACCACCGCGAACAACTCCTTGGGCAAACCTGCCTCGTACAGCAGTTCCGCACATGCCAGCGCGCAGTACGGCGTCTGACTGTCCGGCTTGATGACTACCGCGTTGCCGGCGGCCAACGCGGCAACCGCATCTGAAACAGCAAGTGTCAGAGGGTAATTCCACGGCGAGATGACGCCGATAACACCCTTGGGCTGATACCGCACGCGCACATCGGTCGCGCCCGGCAAGATACCCTTAACCTTCTTGTCGGCCAGCAGCCCCGGTGCGACATTGGCATAGTGCCGCGCCGACAGCGCTACGTCGAGCACTTCCTCCTGCGCATAGATTCGCGCTTTGCCGGTCTCAGCCTGCGCGATGTCCATCAGAGAATCGGCGTTCTTGTTGACGAGTGCGGCGAAGTCGAAAAGTACTTTGGCTCGGTCGGCGGGTTTACGTGCCGCCCAATCCTTTTGGGCTTCGCGGGCACGCGCAACGGCGACTTCGAGGTCGGCAGCGGTACCCACCGGGATGGTCGCCATCTCGGCACCGCTGAATGCTTCGACGATCGTGCGGATCGGCCGCTTGCCCGCATCGTCGATAGCGACGAGCCGCGCCAAGCGGGCGAAGTAGTCAGCGGTGGGCTGCGACATGGGTGAGGCCTTTCACGAAACGGGTTCGAGGGTGGAAGTGAGCGGACTACTGCGCAACGAGGACGATGCCGTCGTCGTCGGAGTAGACCAAATCGCCCGGCTGGAAGGTTTCGCCGCCGATGGTCAGCGGCACATCCCGCTGACCGGCGCCGGTCTTGGTTGACTTACGTGGATTGGTACCGAGAGCTTTGACGCCGATCGCCATCTCCCCGATGGCAGCGGCGTCCCGGATCGCGCCATTGGCCACGATGCCGACCCAGCCGTTGGACCGGCCGAGTTCGGCGATGATGTCACCGACGAGCGCGGTATGCACCGAGGCGTCACCGTCGATCACGAGCACACCGCCCGGATTCGGCTCGGACAAGATCGACTTGAGTAGCGCGTTGTCCTGGAAGCATTTGACGGTGGTGACCCGACCGACGAATTCGCGGTTGCCGCCGTATTGCCGGAACTGCGTATCGCAGCTGCGCACGTCGGCGCCGATTTCATCGGCGAGGTCTGCGGTGGGAACGAATGCCGGCTCAGTCATGACTGTGATCGTACCGGTGGGTAGCTTGGCGCCTCGAGCACGTTGACCGCTAGCTGGATTTGATGGTTTCGACGATCACCCGAGCGAGGTCGGCTGGCCGCTCGTCGGGTATCCAGTGCGATGCGCCGGAGAACACTTCGAACCGGTAGGGACCGTCGACGTAGCGCTCGGTCAGGTATGCGCCCTTGGAACCGAGCGCGGTGTCACCATCGCTCCACACATAGGTGGTTGGGACTTTGATGCGCTTCATGCCACGACTGCTCGCGAATGGAAGCCCGCGATACCAGTTGAGGGGTCCAGTAAGTCCGACGGTTTCGATGATATCCGAGTGCACCTCAGCCACCATTTCGTCAGTCATACCGGTTGACTTCAACATCCCGTCGAAGTAGCCCGGCCGCAATCGGACCAACAACTCGGGAACCTTCGGCGGCTGAAAAGCCAGCATGTACCAGGACCGGCGAGCCTGATCGCTAGTAACAATCGCTCGCACGAACGCGGCTGCGTGCGGCACCGAAACAGCGGTTAACGAACGTACGTGATCGGGGTGCAGTCCGGCGACCGACCAAGCGACATTCGCGCCCCAGTCGTGGCCGACCACGTGAACCGGCGCGCCGATCCGGGCGATTAACTCGCGAATGTCGGCGACGAGTTCTGAGTTGCGATAGGCCCACCGCCGCTTCGGGGCCGCGCCCGGTGCGTAGCCGCGCTGGTTGGGCACTACGGTACGGATCCCCTGCGCGTTGAGTATCTCGGCGACCTTCGACCACGACTTCGCGGTCTGCGGAAATCCGTGCAGAAGTACAGCGACCGGTCCGTCGAGCGGGCCGGAGTCTACGACGGGAAAACGGAGTTCACCCCTGCGGAACTCGTTGATACGTTCATGAGCCATGACGCCACCTCGATTTATATGACTTCTGGGTAACTTAACGGCGTGAAGTTACTTCAGTCAATAGTCCGGCGGCCTAAACCGGCTTCACCAACGGGAAAGCCAACGATTCCCGGATCGACTGGCCGGTGATCAGCATCGCGATCCGGTCGACGCCCAGACCTAATCCACCGGTCGGCGGCATCGCGTATTCGAGTGCCTGCAGGAAATCCTCGTCGATCTCCATCGCCTCGGGATCACCTCCAGCCGCCAACAACGATTGAGCGGTGAGCCTGCGACGTTGCTCGACCGGGTCGGTCAGCTCGGTATAGGCGGTCCCGAGTTCGACACCCCACGCAACCAGGTCCCAACGCTCGGATATGCCGTCGATGCTGCGATGAGGTCGGGTCAGCGGCGAGACCGACGATGGAAAGTCGATGTAAAACGTCGGCTCGGTGGTGCGCGCTTCGCCGAAATGCTCGTAGAGTTCCTGCACGATCTGTCCGGCATCCCAGCCGGGGCGGATCGGAACGTCGACGCGCGCACTGTGATCTCGCAATTCTTCCACCGTTGTCGCCGGCGTGACCACTGTGCCGACGCCCTCGCTCACGACGTCGTAGACCGATCGCACCGGCCATGGTCCGGATATGTCGACCCACTGCTCGGTGCCGTCGGCGGCTGTCCGCACCACCTTTGGCGATCCGTGCACGGCCGTCGCCGCATACTGAATCAAGTCGCGGGTCAGATCGAGCATCCGACGGTAATCACTATGTGCTTCATAGGCTTCCAGCGAAGTGAACTCGGGGTTGTGGGAGAAGTCCACTCCCTCATTGCGGAAGTTCCGGCCGATCTCGAAGACCCGCTCCACGCCGCCGACGCAAAGCCGTTTGAGGTACAGCTCCGGCGCGATACGCAGATAGAGGTCGAGATTGTAGGCGTTGATATGCGTCTGGAACGGGGTCGCGTTGGCGCCACCGTGAATCCGTTGCAGGATAGGCGTTTCCACCTCGAGGAAATCCCGCTGATCGAGGAAGTCCCGAAGCGCCCGCACCACCGTGCTCCGGGTCTTGAGTAGGCGGCGACTATCAGCGTCGATCGCGAGGTCGACATATCGCTGTCGCACCCGCGCCTCCGGGTCGGTGAGACCGGTCCACTTATTCGGCAACGGATGTAGGCATTTTCCGATCATCGACCACGCTCGCACCAGAACCGAGACCTCGCCGGTCCGGCTAATGCCCATCACGCCGGTAGCGCTGACCAGATCGCCGAGGTCGACCGTCGACGCGAAGTCCAGCGAGCCGTCCGCCAGCTTGGACGGTTCGACGAGAATCTGCGCCTGCCCCGACCAGTCGTGCACCTGCGCGAACACCACTCCGCCGAAATCACGGAGTCGGGTGACCCGGCCCGCGACTCGCACTGCGGTCCCCGCATCACTCGACGTCGCCTCGGCAATGGTGCGCGTCGGGCGCTGGGCGACCGGATAGGGATCAACTCCGTTGTCGCGCAACCCTTCTAGCTTCTTCATGCGAACGCGAACCTGTTCGGGGCGGCGAGTGGCGTCCCGATCCGCCGCCCGCTCCTCATCGAGCTGAATCAGCAAGGCGCCCAGGTCGATGCCAGCCGGTATCGACGACACACCCGCCGTGTACTGGCGCCTGCGTAGCCCGAATGACGGTAGCGTTATGAAACCTTCGGTCACCACCGATGCCAATCCGACGCGCGGGATCATGCGCGCATCCTCAAAGCACAGGTACCGGGGCACCCACTCCGGCAGGTACTTCGCGTTCGACTTGTAGAGCGATTCCATCTGAAAGAATCTGGAACCGAACATCAACACTGAGTACGACAACCGCATCACCGGGCCGGCGCCGATTTGGTTGCCCTGTTCGAAGAATGCTCGAAAGGTCGCGAAGTTCAGTGAAATCTCATTGATACCAATGTCTTCGGAGCCCCGCGCGAGTTCGCTGACCATCAATTCCACGATGCCGTTCACCGAACCACGATCACGTCGCATCACGTCCAGGGACACTCCGGTGCGCCCCCAGGGAACAAATGACAACATGCCGACGGTCTTGGCATGCTCGGTGTCCATTCCCGAAATTGCTTCCACCAGAAGACAATTGCCGTCGTATTGGTCGCCGAGCCGACCGAGCGCCATCGCGAAGCCGCGCTCCTCGTCGGTGTCCCGCCATTCGTCGGCGAGTGCCATCATTTCTTCTCGCTCAACGGGATTCAATTCCGAATGGCGTCGGATACGAACGCCGACACCGGCGCGCTTAGCGCGCGTCACCGCTTGGCGGACGCCTTTCATCGCCGGACCGTTGAGGCTGAACGTACCGGTATGCAGGATCGCCTCGTCGCCGATGTTGAGGCTCCCGAAACCGGCGTCGTGATATGCCCGCGCGCCCCGGGAGCTCGCGCCCATCGCGGCCGGATGCCAGCCGTATTGCTCACACAGGGTGAGGAAGGCTTCGATCGCTCGCGGCCAGGATTCGGGGTCTCCGATCGGGTCGCCGCCGGCCAGCCCAACGGATAGTTCCACTCGATAGGTGATTGCCGCGCGGCCGTCCGCGGAGAACACCACGGCCTTGTCCCGGCGGGTAGAGAAATACGCCAGCGAGTCGTCGTCGTTGAAGGTTGTGATCAGCGCACGAATCAACTTCTCGTCGTCGACGGTCATCAGCGATTTGAGTCGCTGCGACCGCAACAGCACGACCGCAGCCACCATCAACGCCAGTGCTCCGAATAGCCCCAGTAGTCCATTGATCGGGGCAATCGAGTGGTGACCGTCGAAGGTTCGCGGATCGACCGTGCTGAACGCGACCACCCGATTGAGGGCGTAGGCGAATCGTTCACCGGGCTCGAGGGTATGCGGGACGAGTAGCACCAGCCCCCAGCCGACCAGCGTTGCGACTGCCAATCCACCGAAAAGGACTGCGAGAGCGGCAAATCCGGCCCCTCGGCGGACCTTGGTATAGAACTGCCGATAGGTGACGATCAGGAAGAGTAGCGCAGCCAGATCAATACCCACCCCGATGTAGATACCGATCCGCTCGGCGTTGTCGACCTCGTATTGCGAGGCGAGTGGATCGAATAGGTAGGCAATATTCGACGCCATGAACAACAGCAGGTAGGCCACCGAGATCCACCACGCCATCCGCTTGCGGCTGCCGAGGGCGATGGCGACCATCCCCAAAACGAAGGCCCACGCGAAGCTGGTGTCGGGCATCGAGATGACGAAGCTGTCGATGAAATCCCGCGGTACGTGGATCAGGCGTCGGAACGGCGGAAAGATACTCGACAGCAAGGACAGCGCGGCAAGCACTCCGGTGACGGTCGCCGCGAACCGCGGTGCGTTCGCGCCGAATCCCTGTGGACGTCGAATATGCTCGATGAGGTCGTTCGACCGCCAATTGGCATCGCGTACGCGGTCCGAATGCGCTGTCATGGAGTAACGGTAGCCTCCGCGCGGCGCAAATCGGCCGACCGCACCTAGAATCACGGCGTGAGTGATATTCCAATCAGCGACCAATCAATTCGACTGGGACAGTTCTTGAAACTGGCGAATCTGATCGATTCGGGCGCAGACGCGAAGGCGGTAATCGCCGACGGGCTGGTCCGGGTGAACGATGAGGTGGAACGCCGACGAGGGCGTCAGCTGGTCGTCGGTGACACCGTCGAGTTCGCTGGCGTATCGGCCACCGTCGCCGTCGAGTGACGCGCTCTATCGCAAGGGATGTTGACGTGTCGAAGCGTCAGGCGTCACGGCTGATCACGACCGCGCCTGCCCGAGGTGAGATCGGCACACTCGCAACGGTTTTGGGGGCGGGCATCGCCTTGTATGCGGCAGCGACAGTGCCCTTTGCTCGGTCTCGGGGGAATAGGTGAGCGCGAAACCGGCGTTGAACCCCACGGATCAACTTGCCCGCACCTGACCGTCAAGGATCGAATCATGCCCGAGATGACGCCCGCTGCCGCCGATGCCTTCCTTCGCGACGTCCACGTCGGTGTGCTGGCGATCGAACGAAGTTCGAACCCTCCGCTGGCGATTCCGATCTGGTACGACGTCGATGAGGCAGGCAACGTGATCATCTGGACGGGCGCTGATTCGGTGAAAGCTCGGCTCATCGGCAGGGCCGGGCGCGCGTCATTCACGGTGCAGCGGGAGACAGTGCCCTACGCATACGTAACGGTCGAAGGTCATACGTCGAGCGCGGCTGCGGATGACGCGACGGCGCGACGGATCGCACGGCGTTACCTCGGCGAGGACGGTGGCGACGAGTTCCTGAAGTCGAGTCCCGTTGACGGCAATGTCATCATCACCATCCACAAAGACAAGTTGCGATCACTGACCTACGACAATTGACCGCTACACCGCGATGGAGTCCCGTCGAGCGTCGGACTTGTTCTCGAATGGATTCGGGCACGGTCCATCGAGACCTACTTGCGACTATGAATGCAGGCGGCGAAGTTCAGCGCTGGTGACCAACCGCTCGGCTTCTTCCGGAAAGCGGCGGGCCACTCGCGGACGGCGCAGGTGCCCGGCGGCGAGGGTGGTCAACGACAACGATTTACGATGATTGAGAGGTGCTGATGCGATCCTCATTTCAATCACTCCCGGATCTGTAACTGCTGCTGAGCAGCGACGGCCACTTACTTTGATCTACTGTAGCGAGAATTCTCGCTGACGCACCCTCCAGGCGGAGAAAGTGGCCAACGACACTTCAAGTCTGACATTTGGACTATCGAATCGAGCATCAAAGCCGTTACCGACGTCGGACGATCAAATGAACGTCCGGCCGCACCCAGGACTAGCCCAACTTCGCGAGGAAGTTCTGCGACCAGGCCAATGCATTCGTGCCCGGTGTCACCTGCAGCGTCGAATACTCGCCGTGGGCACCCGAGAGTAGAAACCGCCCGAACTTGATGATCTGTTCGGTAGCCCTCGCGTTACTCAACTCTCGCGGGATCGCCCCCGGCCCGCCGCGGGTCATCAGATCCCGGAAGATCGCGCCGGCCTCGGCTTGATAGTCCGCGAACTGGCTCGGCGTCGGATTGCTGGTCTCCGCCAGATAGCCGATGATTCGGGTGATGTAGTAATCGCGGTCAACATTGCAATACAGGTCCTTCGGGTGGCAGATGCTGAACGTCTTGCCGCTTACCCAACCGAATCCGCCGAGACGCGGGCCGCCACTGCCTTGTCCGGTGAGCGGTGGGCCGACAAGCGCATCCCGGCGCGACCGTCGAGGGTCGGAGATGAGCACCGCACCCGCGAATTGGCTCGGTCGGATCGCGGCACGACCGGTGCCGATCTCCGACGCCACGTCACCGGCGGCGTCGGCGCCCTGGCTGTACCCCGTCAACGCGATCTTGGTGCCCGCACACCGTCGAACCATCGCTTTCGCGAGCCCCCAGGTATTGGCTACTGCTTGCGCCTTCGAGTGACCGTAGATCGAACCGCCGTTCTCCCACGGGAAGGCCGTCGCGTTGTAGCCGACATACCGCACTTGAGTTTCGGGCCCGAGATTTCTGGTTACCGTTCCTACCAGTCCCGGACCGTTGGCCCAGGTCCCGGGAATGGCGAGCACATACACTTTGGGGCAATTCGACGGCGCAGCAGCTGCGGTCGTCGAAGTCAGTAGCCCCCCGGCAATCGAACTTGCGACAGCCATGAGAACTATGAAGAACCTTTTGATGTCCACGCGTGTCTCCTCCCGAGCACGTGAGCCAGTTCACACCAGCCAAGTCAATAGCCGCTAGTGTAGGTTCAAATCCCCAATTCGGCGAGTGTCAGTTTCGACAAGCGCAAGCGTCTCAGTCATCCGGAATTCCGGTGACGTCGCCCTGGCCGATGTAGTCGCATGCGAGACGCTGGCGAGACTCGCCTGTATCGAGACCGCGTGAGCCGAATGCTGGTGTGTGATACGAATGCCAGGCGTGCGACGGTCTCGATACACCCGGCTCGGCTGACGCCTCGCCGGGCACTCGACCATCGGTAATTGTTAGTCGAAAATTCGACTTAGCGCTGGGCCACCTGCGTCGGCACGATCGGCGAAGGCAGATCCGACGTACCGGTAAGGAACGCGTCGGCGGCCGCGGCTGCCGAACGGCCTTCGGCGATCGCCCACACGATGAGGGACTGTCCACGGCCGGCGTCACCCGCCACGAATACGCCCGGCACTGTCGTCGCGAAATTGTCGTCACGCTTGATATTGCCGCGAGCGTCATACTCGACGCCGAGCTTGTCCAGGAGGTCACCGCGCTCCGGGCCGACAAAGCCCATCGCGAACAGCACCAGATCGGCCTCGAGTTCGAAGTCGCTGCCTTCAACCTTCTCGAACCGGCCGTCTTTCATGACCACCTCATAGGCTTTGAGCGCGGTCACCTTGCCGTCCTTGCCGACGAATTCCTCGGTGCTCACCGAGAACACCCGATCGCCGCCCTCTTCGTGGGCCGACGACACTCGGTACATCAACGGGTAGGTGGGCCACGGTGTCGATGCCGCACGCTCTGACGGCGGCTTCGGCATGATCTCGAACTGATGCACCACCTCGGCACCCTGCCGCAGCGACGTGCCGAGGCAGTCCGCGCCGGTGTCGCCGCCGCCGATGATGACGACCTTCTTGCCCGTGGCGGTGATCTGGTCGGGAACCTCGTCACCGTGCTGCACGCGGTTCGCCTGCGGCAGGAATTCCATCGCCTGATGGATGCCGTCGAGTTCACGACCGGCGATCGGCAGGTCGCGACCGATGGTGGAACCGTTGGCCAGGATCACCGCGTCGTAGTCGCCGCGTAACTGCTCGACGGTCACGTCGACGCCGACGTTCACACCCGCGCGAAAGACGGTGCCTTCGGCTTCCATCTGCTCCAGACGGCGATCGATGAAGTGCTTCTCCATCTTGAACTCGGGGATGCCGTAGCGCATGAGCCCGCCGATGCGATCGGCTCGCTCGAACACGGTGACGTCGTGACCGGCACGCGTAAGCTGTTGCGCCGCAGCCAGACCCGCGGGGCCGGAGCCGACGACAGCTACCTTCTTGCCAGTCTTCTCGGCGGCGGGCACCGGTTTGACCCAGTCACTCGAGTACGCGTTCTCGATGAGTTCGACCTCAACCTGCTTGATTGTCACCGCCGGCTGGTTGATGCCGAGCACACAGGACGACTCACAGGGAGCCGGGCACAACCGACCGGTGAATTCCGGGAAGTTGTTAGTCGCGTGCAACCGGTCGATGCCATCGCTCCAGCGGTCCCGATACACCAGATCATTCCACTCGGGAATCAGATTGCCGAGCGGACAGCCGTTGTGACAGAACGGAATACCGCAGTCCATGCATCTGCTGGCCTGCGTCTTGAGGGTGGACTTGTCGAAGTCGGTGTAAACCTCTTTCCAGTCCATCAATCGCAAATCGACGGGGCGACGATCAGGCGTCTCACGGTCGGTGTGCTTGAGGAATCCACGTGGGTCAGCCATGAGTCGCAGCCTCCATGATCGCGTCGTTTACGTCGCGGCCGTCGCGCTCGGCGGCCTCGATTGCCAGAAGTACTCTCTTGTAGTCCCGCGGCATCACCTTTCGGAACGCAGCCTTCGCATTCTCGAAATCGTCGAGAATCGCTGCGGCGACGGGTGACTCAGTCTCGTTCCGATGCTGGCCGAGGATGTCGGCGAGGAACTCAATATCCTCGGTCTCCAACTCCTCAACATCCACCAGTTCTCGATTCAGGTTGTCCGGCAGCGCATTCTGTGGGTCGTAGACATAGGCGACGCCGCCGGACATACCCGCCGCGAAGTTGCGGCCGGTCTCGCCCAGCACAACTACCCGGCCACCGGTCATGTACTCGCAACCGTGATCGCCCAGCCCCTCGACTACGGCGGTCACTCCGGAGTTGCGGACGCAGAAGCGTTCGCCGACGATGCCGCGCAGGAAGATCTGTCCCGCGGTGGCACCGAAACCGATCACGTTGCCGGCGATGATGTTGTTCTCGGCGACGAAACCGTCGGCGGTAAGCGACGCTGGCCGGACCACGATCCGGCCGCCCGACAGTCCCTTGCCGACGAAGTCGTTGGCGTCACCCTCCAGGCGCAGGGTAATACCCTTTGGCACGAAGGCACCGAAGCTGTTGCCGGCCGAGCCGGTGAAGTCGATACGAATGGTGCCGTCCGGAAGTCCTTGTGCACCATAGGCTTTAGTCACCTCGTGACCCAGCATAGTGCCGACCGTGCGGTTGACGTTGGTGATCTTGGACGTGAAGGAGATCGGCGTCTGAGTGTCGATCGCTTCCCGCGCCTGCGCGATCAGCTGGTTGTCGAGCGCCTTGTCCAACCCGTGGTCCTGCGTGCCCGAGCAGTACAGGTCCTGGTTCATGAATGGCGAATCGGGGAACGCGAGAATCGGCGACAGATTGAGTTTGCCTGCCTTGGCGGAACTCCAGTGCGCCAACGCCTTTTGGGTGTCCAGCGCCTCGACCTGGCCGACCGCTTCCTGCAAGGTGCGGAAGCCAAGACGGGCGAGCAATTCGCGGACTTCTTCGGCGATAAACATGAAGAAGTTCTCCACGAATTCCGGCTTGCCCGCGAAACGTTCACGCAGCAGCGGGTTTTGCGTCGCGACGCCAACCGGGCAGGTGTCGAGATGACACACACGCATCATGATGCAGCCTGACACCACCAGTGGCGCGGTGGCGAAACCGAACTCCTCGCCACCTAGCAACGCGGCGATAACCACGTCGCGGCCGGTCTTCAGCTGGCCGTCAACCTGCACGACGATGCGATCGCGAAGTCCGTTGAGCAGCAACGTCTGCTGAGTCTCGGCAAGGCCGAGTTCCCAGGGCGCCCCAGCGTGTTTGAGCGATGTCAGCGGTGTCGCACCGGTGCCACCGTCGTGACCGGAGATCAACACCACGTCGGCGTGTGCCTTCGACACACCAGCGGCAACGGTGCCGACGCCAACCTCGGAAACAAGCTTCACGTGGACGCGAGCCTTCGGATTGGCGTTCTTCAGGTCGTGGATCAGCTGTGCCAGATCCTCGATCGAGTAAATGTCGTGGTGCGGCGGCGGCGAAATCAGTCCGACACCCGGCGTCGAACCGCGAACCTCGGCAACCCACGGGTAAACCTTGTGCGGCGGAAGTTGGCCGCCCTCACCGGGTTTCGCCCCCTGCGCCATCTTGATCTGAATGTCGGTGCAGTTCGACAGGTAATGCGACGTCACGCCGAACCGGCCCGACGCGACCTGCTTGATCGCGCTGCGGCGCCAGTCGCCGTTCTCGTCGTGATGGAACCGTCGCGGATCTTCGCCGCCCTCACCGGAGTTCGAGCGACCACCCAACCGGTTCATCGCGATGGCGAGCGTCTCATGCGCTTCGGCGGAGATCGAACCGTAACTCATCGCGCCAGTGGAGAATCGCTTGACGATTTCGCTTGCCGGCTCGACCTTGTCGATCGGGATCGGATCGCGATCGCCGAATTTGAAGTCGAATAGACCGCGCAACGACGCCATTCGGGCCGACTGATCGTCGACCAACTTGGTGTACTCCTTGAAGATCGAGTACTGGCCGGTGCGGGTTGCGTGCTGCAGCTTGAAGACGGTATCCGGGTTGAACAAGTGGTATTCGCCCTCGCGACGCCACTGGTACTCGCCGCCGACCTCCAGTTCGCGGTAGGCACGCTCGGTTGGCCGGTCGTTGAACGCCAGATGATGCCGGGTCGCGACATCGGCGGCGATCTCATCAAGGCCGATACCGCCGAGATGGCTGCGCAGGCCAGTGAAGAATTCGTCGACAATCTCTTGAGAGAGGCCGATGACCTGGAACAACTGGGCGCCGTTATACGAGGCCACGGTCGAGATACCCATCTTGCTCATCACCTTCAGGACACCCTTGCCGGCTGCCTTGACGTAATTCGCGCGAGCCTTCTCGAAGCTCAAGTCCAGCGCATTGCGCTCGACCATGTCTTCGATCGATTCGAAGGCCATATACGGGTTGATCGCGGCGGCACCGAAACCGACCAGGGTGGCCATGTGGTGGACCTCGCGAGCGTCGCCGCTCTCCACCACGAGTGATACGTGGCGGCGGGTCTTTTCCCGCACCAGGTGGTGGTGTACCGCGGCGGTCAGCAGCAACGACGGAATCGGAGCAAGCGTTTCGTCGGACTCACGGTCGGACAACACGACGATGCGCGCTCCGGCAGCGATAGCTGCGGAGACTTCCGAGCGCACCGCATCGAGCGAATTACGAAGTCCCGCACCACCTTCGGCGACCGGATAGAGACCGCGCACGACGACCGGCCGGAACTCAGGGTACTTGTCGACATCAATATCGACCAACCGCGCGAGGTCGTCGTTGCCGATGATCGGCGATGCGCCAACGATCTGGCGACACGAGTCGGCGCGCGGATTGAGCAGATCATGTTCCGCGCCAAGGCGAATGCCGAGACTTGTGACAACTTCTTCGCGGATCGCATCGAGCGGCGGGTTGGTCACCTGAGCGAACATCTGCTGGAAGTAGTCGAACAGCATGCGCGGGCGAGTCGAAAGCACCGCGATCGGGGTGTCGGTACCCATCGAGCCGAGGGCCTCGGCTCCGGTGCGGGCCATCGGCGACACCAGCAGATTGAGATCTTCGGTGGTGTAGCCGAAAACCTGCTGGCGCAACGCGACTCGGTCATGCGGCATATGGCGATGCGGCGGCGACGGCAGGTCGGCAAGACCCACCTGGTGTTCGGCGAGCCACTGCTCGTAGGGATGCTCGGCGGCGAGCTCATCCTTGATCTCGACGTCGTCGACGATACGTCCCTGCTTGGTATCGACGAGGAACATCTTGCCGGGCTGCAGACGCAATTTCTGCACGACGTCGGCGTGGTCGATGTCCAGGACACCGACCTCCGAGCCGAGCACCACCAAGCCGTCCTTGGTGACCCAGATACGCGAAGGTCGCAGACCGTTGCGGTCCAGCACCGCGCCAATCACGTCGCCGTCGGTGAAGCAGACCGACGCCGGGCCATCCCACGCCTCCATCAATGCGGAGTGGTACTCGTAGAACGCGCGGTGTTCGGGCTTCATCGACTCATGACGTTCCCACGCTTCGGGGATCATCATCAGCACAGCGTGCGGCAATGGCCGACCGGCCAGGTGCAGGAGTTCAAGGGTCTCGTCGAAGCGCGCGGTATCCGATGCACCGGGGGTGACGATCGGGAACACCTTCTCGCCGGCACTCTCACCGAACACCGACAGATCCATCAGCGCCTCGCGGGCACGCATCCAGTTCTCGTTGCCGTTGACGGTGTTGATCTCACCGTTGTGCGCGACCCGGCGATACGGGTGAGCCAGCGGCCAGCTGGGGAAGGTGTTCGTGGAGAACCGTGAATGCACAAGTCCCAGCGCACTTTGGACGCGGTCGTCCTGAAGGTCGACGTAGAAGCCACGCAACTGCGGCGTGGTCAACATGCCCTTATAGACGAAGGTGCGACCGGACAGGCTCGGGAAGTAGACGGTCTCCGACGCCTGGGCACCTTGGCCCGCTCCCTTGTTGCCCAGTTCGTGCTCGACACGCTTGCGAATCACATACGCGCTGCGCTCCAGTTCGTCTCCGCTCGCGCCCGCGATGAAGACCTGCTTGAAAGTGGGCATCGCGTCGCGCGCCAATGCTCCGAGCGACGAATCGTCGATCGGCACATCGCGCCAGCCGAGGACCTTGAGTCCCTGTGCCTCGACAATTTTGTCGACCGCGGCGACTGCCGCCCGCGCATCCTCACTGCCCTGCGGCAGGAAGGCGATGCCGGTCGCATATGAACCCTCGATGGGTAGCGAGAAGTCGACGACCTCGCGGAAGAAATGGTCGGGAACCTGGATCAGGATGCCCGCGCCGTCACCGGTATTCGGCTCGGCACCAGCCGCACCTCGGTGCTCGAGATTGACCAGCGCGGTAATCGCCTTCTCAACGATGTCGCGGCTGCGTCGACCATGCATGTCGACGACGAACGCGACGCCACATGCGTCATGCTCATTGGCTGGGTCGTACAGCCCCTGAGGGCCGGGAGCCTGCTTCATAATCGCCCCTACTCTATGCGCGACGCTGCGCTACCAAATTAACGACAGAATTGTCCGGACATACCTCGCGCGAGCCCACTTGTTGTGGGTGCGCCCGTGTCGGGCGACTGGGCTGCAGTCGCCGCGATATCGCGAGCATCGCCCACCAGTGGCGGCGACATCCGGGTCAGCGTCATTGCTGACCATTCCGCATCGGATCGCCATGACGTTGTGGTCAGGTCTCTCGATGCCAACTGCTCACAAGAGCATTGTCACTATTTTCGCACGTCCGGGCTTAACTATCGAAATCAGCAGCAAAACCCGTCCGAACTCAACCTGCTGACCTGCGGCAACCCGCTGCAGGTCAGTTCCGTGATTCGCTGACCTCACACCACTTTGAGACCCTATTGTGAAATTGTGTCTTTACCAGCCTTTCAATCCACCCCCGATGACGCACCTCGGAGTGCTTCCCCGTCGCTCTCGCCCCGTCGGCACAACGACTGGCAACGCGCACGTGGATCCTTGCGCGCACGCATGCTCAATTCGTCGCTGTCGATCGTCGCGCCACGGCTGATGGCCGCTATGGATTTGGGACCGTCGCCCTTGGCCCCGAAGCTGATCAGCGCGGTACGCCCGTCACTGAATTCGACGTTAGTCGCGATGAGTCCGACGCCACGAGGCACTATTTCGTGGCCGGTATCGGTCCCGGTGCGCGGAGCATCGGCCACCCGGGCAGAGCACGTCCGCGGCGAGTGGGTCTTCGGACCGGGAGTCAGCCGGCCGGCGGACCCGGCATCGACGCGGATCATCTACTACTTACATGGCAGTGGGTACGTAGTCTGTTCACCCCGAACGCACCGTGGGCTGGTGTCACGGCTGTCCCGGCACGCCGCCCGGCCGGTGTTCAGTCTCGACTACCGGCTAGGCCCGCGCTATCGGCTGCCCGACGGTGGCGACGATGCGATCCGCGGCTACCGCTGGCTCCTTGATCTGGGGTACCGCCCGGAGAACATCGTGGTCGCCGGCGACTCCGCGGGTGGGCATCTCGCTCTTGACGTACTCGCCGACAACCACCGCGCCGGACGGCCCCAGCCCAGCGGCATGGTGCTGTTCTCCCCGCTGCTCGACCCGACTTTCGCCCTCGCCGTGGCACGTGAAGCCGGCGGTGTGCGCGACCCGTATATCAGCGCGATCGCCGCGCAACGCATTCTGGCGTTGTACACACGTAACGCCGTCGTCGACAATCCCCGCGTGACGGTGCCGATCGACACGGGAATGTCGTTGCCACGCACGCTGATTCAATTCGGCGGTCGCGAAGTGATGGGCGACGACGCAACCGAGATGCACCGCCGACTCATTGCCGCGGGAGGTGACTCTGAACTTCAGGAGTGGCCCGACCAGGGGCACGTATTCCAGATGTTTCCGTACTTGACCCCGGAATCGGGCCGCGCGATCAGCGAGGCGGCGAGGTTCATCCGCGAATTGTAAGGACGTGTTTGCGCAAAAGACTCGACGCCGACGGATGCGTGCGGTAGTCAGGTCTCATGACCTCAACTGAAACGCTCGACGCCCGCGCCAACACCCTTCTCGCTCTTCATCAGCCGGGCAATCCCGTTGTCCTGCCGACAGTCTGGGACGCCTGGTCGGCGAAACTCGCCGTTGACGCCGGCTTCGCCGCGCTGACAGTAGGTAGCCATCCGGTCTCCGATTCGGTCGGTAAGCCCGACAACGAGGGGCTGACCTTCGACGATCTGCTCACTCGCGTCGCCCAGATCACGTCCGTGGTCGATGTACCGATCTCGGTCGATATCGAGTCCGGTTATGGCGAGAGCGCCGAGCGTCTGATCAGCGGGCTATTGGCCGCCGGCGCGGTTGGTTTGAATATCGAAGATACCGTACACAGCGAGGGCGGGCGCCTGCGCACATCGAGCGAGCATGCGGAACTTGTTGGCGCACTACGTAAATCGGCCAACGATGCCGGCGTTCATGTAGTCGTCAACGCGCGTACCGACCTCTTCTTGCGCGCCGACGGCGACGAGTCCGACCGCGTCGACCGCGTCATCGCCCGGCTGAACGAGGCAGCGGACGCGGGAGCTGATTCGCTCTACCCGGTTGGTCGACACGATCCCGACACCCAGCGTCGACTCACCGGAGAACTTCGCCTTCCGGTCAACGCCATCGCACTGCCCGGGGCCGACGATCCCGCGTCGTTCGGACCGCTCGGCGTCGGCCGTATCAGTTTCGGTCCGTTCTTCCAGGCCGCACTGGCCGAACACGCCGCGACACTACTCGGCCGGTGGAGCGAGCGGGCACAATAACGTGCATGCTTAACATACGGGTGACCGCAAACCGCGAGAAGTGC
Source organism: Gordonia sp. CPCC 205333 (assembly GCF_048537885.1). NCBI lineage: Bacteria > Bacillati > Actinomycetota > Actinomycetes > Mycobacteriales > Gordoniaceae > Gordonia > Gordonia sp. CPCC 205333. Next base: position 769,539 of record NZ_JBCLVI010000002.1, read on the forward strand.
TCCGCGGCAAACGAACTCGTCGCCGACGATCCCACTGTGGCGAATATCGTCAGACTCACCTCGTCCGGTGCGACGGATATCCTGCTCTTCGACGTCGCACGGGAGAATGCCAACGCGATTATCGCGGCGCTGCGCGACCTCGGTATTGAACAGAATGGTTCGATCACGCTCTCCGAGCCACTGACCACGATTTCGGTCGCCGCGGACCGTGCCGAGGCACACGCTCCGGGCCACCCCGACGACGCGCTGGTCTGGGAACACATTGAGGAGCAGGCGCGCGGCAACGCCCGCTTTTCGTGGTCCTTCGTCACCTTCCTGGTGCTGGCCACGTTGATCGCCAGCGTCGGAAGATATACCGATCAGCCCATTCTGATCGTCGGCGCGATGGTGGTCGGCCCGGAGTTCGCGCCGATCGCCGCGATCTGTGTCGCATTAGTTCGTCGTCGCGGGGCCCCAATCCCGCAGGCGGCGGCAACCCTTCTGTTGGGTTTCCTCGCCGCTGGCACCATTACCTGGGCGCTGTGGTCATTGGCCTACCTGTTCGGCTGGATCGACTACACCACGGCGACCACGGGTGAGCTCACTCAGTTCATCGTTTCCCCCGATCTATGGTCGTTCCTGATCGCGCTGCTGGCGGGTAGCGCCGGGGTACTCTCCCTGACTACCTCCAAATCCGCGGCGCTGGTCGGAGTATTCATCTCCGTAACAACGGTTCCGGCGATAGCCTGCATCGGGCTGACGCTGGCCGTCGGAGCGTGGCATGAGGCGTGGTCCTCACTCGTCCAACTCGCCGTCAATCTCGCCGGACTACTCGTCGCTGGTACCGCAACCCTCGCGATCCAACAACTCGCCTGGCGCCGGTTCGGCCGACGGCTATCAGCCGATTGAGCCGTGACCGTAAGGTAATGCCAAGTCCGTCCAACACACAGGAGAGTAGATGTCCGACCTCGATGATCTTTTGAAGCAGATTTCCGTCGACGATCTCGCCGCACAACTCGGCGTTGAGTCGGCCGAAGCCGACGCCGCGGTCAAGCAGGCGGTGCCCGCACTCCTGCACGGATTACAAACCACCGCCGAAACCGGCGACGGCACAGCCGATTTGGAAGCCGCGGTCAAGGATGACGACGGCGACAAGATCGTCGCGAGCCTCTTCGGTGAGAAGACCGACGACGTCGCGAACGCATTGTCGGATCAGGTACCCGCCGCGGCCGTCGATCAGGGTCTGGTCAAGAAGTTGCTGCCCATTCTCGCGCCGATCGTCATCTCCTTCGTACTGAAAAAGCTGTCGAGCGGACAGAACGCCAGTGGCGAACAGTCCGGCGGTGGCGGCCTCGGCGATATTCTGTCCGGCGCACTTGGCGGCGGAAACAACGACGGCGGTGCCCTCGGAAGTATCCTCGGCGGGCTACTCGGCGGCGGTTCCAGCGGCGGCGCGGGCGGCGCATTGGGGAGCATTCTCGGCGGGCTACTCGGCGGCAAGAAGTAGCTAGAAACAGGTAATCGGCCCGATATGGTTGCCTCACAACCGTATCGGGCCGATTTGCGTGTCTGTCAGTTAGTTCGCCAACGCCGCGAAGAACACCCGCAGATCCGCGACGACGTCGGCGGGCCGCTCCATCGAGGCGTAATGCCCGCCCTCGGGAAAGTTCGACCAGTGCACGATATTCGAGTTATCTCGTTGCGCCAGTGAGCGAATGGACTTGAAGTCATCGGCGAATACGACGACCCCGGTCGGCGCGCTGTTGATCGCGGGCTCTACGTCGGCATGCGCCTCCTCGAAGTGGTACCGACCCGCGGCCGCGGCGGTATTGGTGAACCAGTAGAGCTATACCTGCATCAGGATCTGCTCACGCGTCACGAGGCTGGTGCCGTTGCCGAAGCTGTTGAACAACTCGTTCCACGCGAGTTGCCCGACCGGGGAATCAGCGATTCCGACAGCGACAGTTTGAGGTCGTGAGGAGTTGATGGCGTTGTATCCGCCGACCGACTGGAACCACTGCATATGTTCCAGGGCGGCGTATTCGTCCGGGCCGAACTCCGCGAACTCGGCTGGGTCACCCGACGGGAACGAAAATAGTTGCAGCACATGCAGCCCCAGGAATCCGGGCGGACTGATCAGACCGAGCTCACGAGCGATCATCGCACCCGCGTCACTGCCATGTACACCATAGGATTGGTAGCCGAGGCGGCGCATCAACGTATCGAAGGTCTGAGCTACTCGGCGCATCGTCCACCCGCGGTCGGCCAACGGCGTCGAAAATCCGAAACCCGGTATGGATGGGATGACCACCGAAAATGCGTCGGAAGCATTGCCGCCGTGGGCTTCCGGATCGGTAAGCGGTCCGATCATGTCCAGGAAGTCAGCGAACGAACCCGGATAGCTATGGACCAACAGCAGCGGGGTGGCATCGGCGACCGGTGACTGAATGTGCAGGAAATGGACTGTCTGACCGTCGATTTCGGTGCGGAAGTGGTCGAAGGAGTTCATCGTCGCTTCGACGGCTCGCCAGTCGAAACCGTTGCGCCACAACTCGACCATCTCGCTCAAATACTGGTTGGGTGTTCCGTAATCCCAGTCATCACCGGGGGCAGGCTGCGGCAGTCGGGTGTGAGCGAGCCGAGAGTTGAGGTCGTCGAGGTCCGCCTGGTCGATGGCGACGGTGAACGGTGTGATTGCTGTCTTTGTTGTCATGACCTGAAGGTATGACTCATACAGGAACGGCAGGTTCCTAATTTGTGAGACCATTTCGACTATGCGAGAAACAACGTCGCGGCTACTTTCGTTGCTGTCCCTATTGCAAACCAAGCCGGAATGGACGGGCACCGACCTCGCTCAACGACTCGACGTCACCACCCGCACGATCCGTAACGACATTGAGCGACTGCGTGAACTGGGATATCCGGTCGACGCGGCGCGCGGCAGAAGTGGGCACTACCGGCTCGGCGTCGGAGCCAAACTGCCACCGCTGCTGCTCGACGACACCGAAGCCGTCGCGGTAGCGGTCGGGCTGCGCTCGGCTACCGGCATCGCGGGAATGGAGGACAGTAGCGCCCGCGCGCTGACAAAACTGGAGCAGGTACTGCCGAATCATCTACGGCGCCAAGTGAATGCGATCGACTCGTCGATGTCCTCCGGGCCGGATAACACTGACAGCAACGTCGTTGAGCCGATGATCGCACCTGAAGTGTTGACGGCGCTCGCCGCCGCGATCCGCGATCGGCATCAGGTGCGATTCTCCTATGACACACCGCCTGATGCCGCCACGCCGCGAACCGATGGACGTCCCGACGGATGGCCAATCGTCGTCGATCCCTATCGTCTGGTCAGCTGGCAGCGGTTCTGGTATCTCGTCGCACGGGACGAGGATCGGGACTGGCACACCTACCGGGTCGACTGGATCGATCTGCGACTGCCTACCGCGCGCGGCTTCACCCCCGAGCCGATGCCCGACGACACATACACCGATTTCGTCCTGCGCGATGTCGCGTCGACAGGATGGAAGTTCCACGCGCGCATCACCGTTCACGCGTCAGCACAAGAAGTGCTGTCCCGGATTCATGCCGCCGTCGGCATCGTCGAATCGATCGACGAGAACTCCTGCGTCCTGGTCACCGGCGCCGACACCCTGGAAACCGTGGCGGTATACATCGGGATGCTTGGGCTGGATTTCTCGGTAGCCGAGCCGACGGCCCTCGTCGAGCAGCTGCGGATAGTCGGCGAACGGTATCTGCGGGCGATCGGCTGATCACTCGTCGAACTGTGCGCCAACCATCGGTGGATGTTGTTCCAGCACAACTTTTTCCTCGTCGGTGAACGTACGCGAGCGCGATAGGAAGCGAACTCCTTCGGGTGCTTCCAGACTGAATCCCGCGCCTCGGCCGGGTACGACGTCGAGGATGAGCTGAGTATGCTTCCACAATTCGAACTGGTCGCCGTTGATCCACACGCGCACTGCCGGAAGAGGATTCGGCATTTCAATCTCGCCGACGAGTACATCCCGCTGACCGATGCGATACTCGCCGACCGGATAGCACATCGGCGCCGATCCGTCACAGCAGCCGCCGGACTGATGAATCATGAGCCCGCCGTGCAACTCCGACAGTTTGGTCAGGAGTTGCACGGCGGAGTCCTGGGCGACAACGCGGTCGGGTGTCCCTGCCTGCGTAGCCATCGCCTGCCTTTCGAATCTCTAGAAGAATCCCTTGGCGCTCTGGGCGTATCCGACCAACAGGTTCTTGGTCTGCTGGTAGTGCTCTAGCATCATCAGATGGTTCTCGCGGCCGATGCCGGACTGCTTGTAACCGCCGAAGGCGGCGTGGGCCGGGTAGTCGTGATAGGTGTTGGTCCACACTCGACCGGCCTGGATCTCGCGGCCGGCACGGTAGGCGGTCGCACCGTCACGCGTCCAGACACCGGCACCCAAACCGTACAACGTATCGTTCGCGATCGACATAGCGTTCTCGTAGTCGGAGAACGTCGTCACGGCGAGAACCGGGCCGAAGATCTCCTCCTGGAAGATGCGCATCTTATTGTCGCCACCGAATACCGTCGGCTGGATGTAGAAGCCGCCGGACAGGTCACCGCCCAAGTCGGCCGGCTCACCGCCGACGAGGACCTTGGCACCTTCCTGTTTGCCGATCGACAGGTAGGAACTGATCTTCTCGAACTGATCATTCGACGCCTGCGCGCCCATCATCGTGTCGGTGTCGAGCGGATTGCCCTGCTTGATCGCTTTGACCCGCTCGACCGCGCGACCGATGAAGTCGTCGTAGATGTCCGCCTGGATGAGTGCTCGACTCGGGCAGGTACAGACCTCGCCCTGGTTGAGTGCGAACATCGCGAAGCCTTCGAGGGCGCGATCGAGGAAACCATCGTCGGAGGCAGTGACATCGTTGAAGAAGATATTCGGGCTCTTGCCACCGAGTTCCAGCGTCACCGGGATCAGATTCTCCGACGCGTATTGGCTGATCAGCCGTCCGGTGGTGGTCTCACCGGTGAACGCGATTTTGCGGATGCGGTTACTCGACGCGAGTGGCTTACCGGCCTCCACGCCGAAGCCGTTGACGATGTTGAGCACTCCGGCGGGTAGCAGATCGGAGATGAGCGAGGCCAAGTAGAGAATCGACGCGGGCGTCTGCTCGGCGGGCTTGAGCACTACCGCATTTCCGGCGGCGAGCGCGGGAGCCAGCTTCCACACGGCCATCAAGATCGGGAAGTTCCACGGGATGATCTGTCCGACAACCCCGAGCGGCTCGTGGAAGTGATATGCCACGGTGTCTTCGTCGATCTCGGAGATGCCGCCCTGCTGGGCACGCAACGCGCCGGCGAAGTAGCGGAAGTGATCGACGGCCAGCGGGATGTCGGCGGCCAGCGTTTCACGCACGGCTTTGCCGTTATCCCACGTCTCTGCGACGGCGATCTTCTCCAGGTTCTGCTCGATGCGATCGGCAATACGCAGGAGGACCAGCGAACGCTCGGCGACCGAGGTCTTACCCCACGCGGGGGCGGCCTTGTGTGCGGCGTCGAGCGCAAGGTCGATATCCTCCGCGGTTGAACGAGCGACCTCGCAGAACGTCTTGCCGTCGATCGGCGATGGGTTCTCGAAATACTGCCCCTTCACCGGAGCGACCCACTCGCCACCGATCCAATTGTCGTAGCGGGATTCGTAGCTCATCACGGCGTCGGCCGAACCCGGCTTTGCGTAGACAGTCATGTGTGCGCTCCTTCTCATAGGGGAACCAGTGTGAACTGATTCACAGAGTAGGAGTTGCAACGTTGCAGCAGCGTTGCACGAGTACCGCTATCGCCCGAGTCGCCGGTCCAGCACTCGGATCCGGCCGGTGACCAGCGCTCGATCCGGGTGATCGGCCCCCAGCCTGCGAGCCAACACCTGCCACGCCTCAAGATCTTCGCGACCGTGGACCGACTCGGTCCACCGGGTCAACGCCGCCACATCCTGGTCGGCGATGGCGCGTGATCGGATGTCCTCGCGCAACTCTTCGAAGAGATCGACGATGCCCGGCGCGATTGAATCGGCCAGCAGACCGCCACGTCCGAGCGCCGAGATCGCCGCCGCCAATCCCTGTCCGGCTCGCACCTGGACTCGCAAAGACTGCCAATCGGATTCGACGTCGACACCAAGTCGATACGGCCGGGACGCGATAGTGTCGGCGCCGAGGTCGCGGCGCAGCCGTGAGATCTCCGCGCGAACAGTCACCGAGTCAACTCCGTCCTCGGCCAGGGCCATCGCCATCTGCTCGGTGTTCATGCCCTCCGGATGCGCCTGCAGCAATGTGAGTATTTCGGCGTGACGTCGGGACAGTTGCGTCGTCGAACCGCCAGGACGTACCCATGCGTACTGATCGCCGCTCAGGATCGTCAACTGCGCCGAACTCACGGCGAACACCCGAGGATCCGCGAGATCAACACTGGGAGAACGTAATTCACGCTCAACCGCGGCGACGACCGAGCGTACCGCGGCCAATGCGAAGGGCGCGGCCGCTGCACGGCCGCCGGTAACGTCGACGACACCGATGACATGCCCGGTGATCGGATCGTGTACCGGCGCGGCGGCACAGTTGAACTCCTGCACGGACTCGGTGAAGTGTTCCGCGCCGACGATCTGCACCCCGCGATCGACAGCCAGTGCGACTCCCGGCGCATTGGTGCCGACGACGTCTTCGCTCCATACCGCGCCTTCGATGAAGTCGATGCGTGCCGCATCGTCGCGCGCCGAACTGTCGCCCTCAACCCACAGCAAGCGGCCATGCTCATCGGTCAGGGCGACGACCACGCCGGTGTCGGCGATGTCATCGAGCATCAACGATTGGACGAGCGAACGCGCCGCCGACATCGGATGGGTGCGCCGGTACAGCCGGAACTCAGCAGCCGACATCGCGGCACCACCCGGACGCAGCCCGGAGGGATCGACGCCGCCTAGCACCGACCGACTCCACGATTCGCGAACTATGGTGCGCACACTCGACTCGTTGGGGTTACCGCCGGACCGCACCTTTTCGTAGGCAGAGCGGATAGCAGATGCCGCGTCGCCCATACCGCCTCCGTTGGATCAGACCCAGGTCCGCACACCGAAGGTCTCGTCCCCGAGTGTAGCTACCGCGATGTGACCTGGGTAACTGTGTCACCCGAATACGGGCTGTACCGATACGGCGATCTGCCAGTCAATTCGTAGAGCGGATCACCATTGACCGCGTAGCCGAGCTCCCGCAGGGCGACCTTGCTGCTCTTGAAGGTCGACGTGTGCTCGATGGCCTCGACAACGCGGATATACAACGGAATCGCGTAGTCGGGCAGCGACTTCTGGAGTGAATCCGCTAGTGAATCCCGGTCCAGTGTTTCGCCGGACAGCACCACGGCAGCCATCCCTGCCTTGCCGTCGGCACCGGGGATGTCGACGCCGAATACCACCGCCTCGGCGACATCGGGATGCTGATCCAACACTCCTTCGACCTCGGTCGTCGCTACGTTCTCCCCCTTCCACCGGAAGGTGTCACCGATCCGGTCGACAAAGGCGAGATGGCCGCAGCCCTGATCGCGGACGATGTCACCGGTGTTGACCCAGCTGTCACCGTTGCGAACCGCCGAGCGGACCAACTTGGCTTCGGTCGCATCGTCGTCGGTATAGCCGTCGAATGACGACAGCGAGGTGTTGCGGATGAGAAGTAGCCCGGCTTCCCCTCTTCGCACGCGGGTGACTCTGCCGTCCGGCCCTCGGCACGGTCGGCCGCCGTCCTCGTCGTAGCGGACTATTGCACGCAGTGCCGGCGGGCTGAAGCCCGTCGTGTGCCGCAACCCGAGAAAGTTGAACGCGCCGCCCGGCAGCTCGCTCCCGGCATAGAACTCGCCGATACGCTCGATTCCGAATCTTTCGGCGAATTCATCCCAGATATCCGGACGCAGGCCGTTGCCCATGATCTTGTGTACGCGATGTCGCCGGTCCGAATCCTTGGCCGGTTGTGCCAGTAGATATCGACAGGTCTCGCCGATATAGGTGAATGCCGTGGCGTCATTCTCGATGACCTCGTCCCAAAACCGCGAGGCACTGAATCGTTCGCCGATCGCCAGGCAGGCACCGCCGCCGACGACCGCCGCCAACGAGGCGGTCATCGCATTGTTGTGGTAGAGCGGCAGCGGGCAATAAAGCACATCGTCGGGACGCAGGCGCAGCAAGGCACCGAAAGCGAAGGCAGCCGATATCCACCGTCGATGCGACATCTTGCTGGCTTTGGGCATACCCGTCGTTCCCGACGTGAACACCTTGAGAGCGGCGTCATTGGCGTCGACGTCGACGTGCGGCGGATCGGAATCGTCGACATCGGCCGACAACTGCTCCAACCGCTCGAAGTCGATCACCTCGCCGGACTGGCCGCTAAGCACCGCGGCGTCGATGCCGAAGCCGGCCAGGATCACCGATGGTTGAAGCAACCCGAGCGCATGATTGAGCGCGTCGCCGCGCGCGTTGTAGTTGACGAGTCCCGCACATGCGCCGACCTTCACGCTCGCCAGCATCGCCAGCACATTCGCCGGATGATTGTGTCCAAGAATCGCGACGGTATCGCTGCGCCGCACTCCTCGCGCCGACAACACGCGCGCATAACGGTTCACTCGGCGGTTGGCTTCCGCGTAACTCATGGTCTCGCCGTCAAAACGGAGAAAAGGACGATGCGCGTGCACCGATGCCGCTCGTTCGAAGAACACTCCGACGTCGCGCAACGACCGAGGCGAGGCGAGCGAGCGCAGAATTGGGCGAGCGAGTGTCGGTGCGTCGGAAACCGATCGCACCGCCTCTCGAAGTACATCGGTGACTCGCACGTTGTCGTTGACGGGCCGGACTGTACTCATTTCCATCCTTCGGTGACTCAACCGACCTGGACGCCGGCCCGCCACATCGCATGATGGACCGGACATCCGGCCCCCGATCCCGCGCATATGTCACAAGCTGCCCCGTCGACCGTCCCGTTGCCCAAGCAATCCGCGCATTCGGCGAGCAACCGGTCACACTTGGCACAGGAGTGCGTGCCGTCGAGTAACGAGGGGTCCGCAGCTGTCACGGCCGGCGGCTCCGGATCCGATTCAACCACCGCCGACGTCCGCTCCGCACGCGCTTTAGCCAATGCACGGCGCGCGGATTCGAGTGTGATGTCTCGGGGTTGTAGTCCTTCGCGGGCGAACCCGGCTACTGCTTCGGGGGTGTAGTAGAAGCGAAAGGGCACCACGACGTCGGTCAGGACGGTCGTGGCGTGTAAGAACCGGCATAGCCATCGGTACTGGCGCTCATCTTTGGCCGACCACTGCGCGTTGCCGAGTTCGCGCAGATGCGGTCCCATCGAGCCAAGCGTGGTGAGACGCGCGTACCACCCGGCGACCGGAATGAGTGGGCGAATGATGTACCGCGCGACCAGCGGATTCATCCCCTCCACGTTGGAGATGTCGTTAACCACCTTGGGATTGCCGAATGAACGCTCGGATAGACGCACGCTGGTCTCCGACATCCCGTTGGCCACTAGCTCGTGGTGAAGCACATGGTCGAGGTATTCCTCGAATTCGGCGTAGGTCTGGGGTTGGGCCGAGTCGTCGACTCCGTACATCGAGTACCACTCTTTGGACTCTTCGAAGATCTGTTCCCGCTCATCGCGGGTGAGTGGTTTACGCAGGACGCCCAGTTCCGAAGCCCGGTAGATGGCCTCGAAGAAGGTCACATGGGCCCAATAGTAGGTCTCGGCGTTGATCGCGTGATACTTACGGCCGTCGGGCATATCGCCCTTGATCGATTTGTGGAAGTTGCGGACCTGCAAAGCCGATTTGCGAGCCGCGTCCGGCTCGCGGTAGATCACCGACTGGATGGGTTTGGCCGAACGCCGCACTCGTTCCAAGAAGGTGCCCTTTCCGCTAAAGAGAACGGAATGATCCGAAACTCCTTGTCCGAGTTGCGGATACATGTTCTCGATGACGGCGGTACGCAGGCCGAGCGCCGACTGCACCCGGAGATCGCCGACGTACTTCCACAGCAGCGAATCCGGCGGCACCGGATATTGAGCGAGGTGCCGACGCGCGACGCTGTCGTCGGTTTCGCGTTCAGGAATCTCCGAATCCGTCCGGTACCAGTTCTTGCCGACGAACACCTTTTCAGTCATTTTTCCTCCCGGGTCTCACCGGGACCGTAACATTGGCTCCACATGGGGTCAATGTTGCTCCGACAGCTTCGATGAAATGTAGAGATACTTTTGCCTCAGAGTTTCACTCGTGCTAATCATATGTGAGCTCCGACACGAGGGAAACATGACAACAGCCACAGGACAGCGCCCTGAGATCCAGTATCTACAACGCTTGACGGAGCTGGCCAGCAAACGATCGGGGCTGTTCAGCTCGCATTTTCGAACATTCGGCCGCGTGATAAATCTGGCCGCGCAATCCTTCCGATATTCGGCAACCGACATTGCGACCCTGCGTTTCTCCTGGAAGGAAGCAGCCGTTCAGGGGTGGCATTTCGTCGCTATCACAGCAGTGCCCGCCATCCTGATGGCCGTTCCATTCGGCGTCATCGTGTCGCTTCAGGTCGGTAGCCTCGTCAATCAACTTGGCGCCACCTCCCTCGTCGGAGCTGCGGGTGGCATGGGCATCCTTCGTCAAGGCGCCCCGCTGGCGACCGGAATGCTCCTCGGCGGCGCGGGCGCGTCGGCCATCGCCGCGGATCTTGGATCCCGAACCATCCGGGAGGAGATAGACGCACTGCGCGTCATGGGCATCGACCCGGTGCGCCGGCTGGTCGCGCCGAGGTTGGTCGCGATGACACTCATCGCTCCTCTGCTGAGCGTGCTGATCATCGTGACCGGCACCGTCGCCGGCTACCTGATCGCGTTGGTCTCCACTGGTTCGGCTCCGGGCAATTACTGGGCGTCGTACGGAGCATTCGCGTCGCTCGCCGACATCTGGGTCGACTTCGTCAAGGCCGCGATCTTCGGCGTGATCGTGGTAATCGTGGCATGCCATCGAGGGCTGGAAGCGTCCGGCGGTCCACGCGGCGTCGCCGACGGTGTGACCGCCTCAGTGGTGCTGTCAGTGCTGACCATCATTGTGGTCAATGTCGTGATCACCCAGATCGTCGTCGTGTTCCTACCCCCGCAGGTCGTCTGATGGCGGCACCGTATCGGCCCAAGGCCCTCGTCATAGCCAATAGGACAGTCGCGCCAGCGAAGTTCGGACTACGTCCGCTCGAATATCTCGGGCACGGAGCGCAGTTCACCTTCATCGCCCTGCGCTCGGTTCCGTTCGCTCTTGCGCACTATCGGCAGCAGTGCTTGCGAATCTTCAACGAAATGGCTTGGGGGCGTGGGGCGATCATCGTTGGTGGCGGAACCGTGGCCGTACTCGTCGTGCTCGGCCTCGCCATCGGCGCATCGCTTGGCATCGAAGCGTATGCCGCGCTCGACCTCGTCGGCCTGGGATCGTTGACCGGAGTCATATCCTCATTCGGCAATACTCGGGAACTGGCGCCGCTGGCAGCGGCGCTGGGGTTCGCGTGCCAAGCGGGGTGCCGAATGACCGCCGAAATCGGCGCGATGCGGATCAGCGAGGAGATCGATGCCATCGAGACGTTGGCGATCCGGTCCATCCCGTTCGTAGTCACCACCCGGGTGATCGGGGGACTCGCCGCGATCGTCCCCGCATATCTGATCACCCTCATCCTGAGTTATGTGGCCGCAGGATCGGTGACTCTGCTCGTACACGGCGAATCCAGCGGAACGTACTACCACTACTTCGACCAGTTCATCAGCGGATGGGACATCATCGCCTCGGTCATCAAGGTTGTCGTCTTCGCTACCGCCGTGCTACTGATCCACGGCTACCAGGGTTTCTTCGCCAGCGGCGGCCCGGCCGGCGTCGGTATCGCGTCGGGCCGGGCGATCCGCGCCAGCCTGGTCGCGGTCGCCGCCCTCAATATGGTTATGACGATGGTGCTGTGGGGCATCAGCCCGACTATCGAATTCACCGGGTGATCGCGAAATGCCTATTGTCACAATGCTTCCCGGTATGCCGACCTCACTGCGCCGGGCGCGACTAGCCGGTCTGGGTGTTCTCGCGGTCGCGGCTCTGATGTGCGCAATCATCGCGGCCTGGCCCGAATCTGATGCGAGGAACATTCACATCACCATCCGCACAACACAAGTCGCCGATGGTCTGCGAGCCGGTGCGACTGTCGTCGCCGACGGTGTAGCGATCGGCCAGGTCAGTGAGATCGTCCGCAACGGCACGTCCATCGACATCGGCCTGTCCCTCGACGACGCCCAGCTCGCCGGACTCACCGATCAGCTCTCCGTCGCGTTCAGCCCGACGAACATGTGGGGTATCACCGGCATCGCTTTGACGAAATCCGCTCTGGGACAACGGCTTCAATCGGGCACGCTGATCGATCTGTCGCGCACTTCGAAGGCCGTTCCCGACAATTCGCTGACCGTACTCCTCGACAAAGTAAGCCCCCTGCTGGGTATCGTCTCGGGCGCGACTACCAGCCTGGCACTCGATCGTCTCACCCGTCAGCTGACCGCTTTCACCCCACTACTCACCGCAGCCCTGCAGGTAGGTATCGACGTCGGCGGTGCGCATACCCATCTGCGCACGGTTCTGCGTAGCCAGACCGCGCTTGTCGGTCCCGCGATCGAATGGGGTTCGGCGCTGCTCGGCGTGCTCAACCACATGCGCACCAACGAACGTCTGGCCACTGCTGCCGCACGAACACGGTTTGACCGCGCGATGAACTACCTCCAGCACGAGCTGGTGCCCTCGGTTCCACCGATCTTCACGACCTTGCACAATCGTTTCGACGGCTACTTCCCACAGTTGACTCCACTGCTCAGCGCGCTGGGCGACACTATTGACGACCCGGCGCGGACCGGAAACGATCTGGCCCAACTCCTCGAACGTTCGTCCCGGACATTCCAGCAGCGGGGGGATCGCACGGTACTCGACATCCGCGTGCGCCTGGCGTCGGTACCCGCCGCGCTGAGCATGGTCGAGAACTACGGCCGAGGGGGCGGGCAATGAGAAGTGTCGGTTCGTCAGCCACCCGACTGGCCATCTTCGCCATTGTGATGATCGCTCTCACCGTGGTGGTCGCCAACACGATCACCCGCCCCGCTCCGGGAGATCAGGTCACCTATCAGGCAATGTTCACCGATGCCAACGGTTTGCGTCCCAATGACGACATACGTGTCCGCGGTCTGCAGATCGGGAAGGTCGTCGCGGTCGACCTCGACGACACGAATCTCCGAGCCCGCGTCACCATGCATATCAAGCTCGACCAGCGGCTGCCCGCGGACACCGTATTGGCGATCCGATTCCAGAGCCTCGCGGGGATCCGGTATATCGACGTGCAGATTCCGGCCGGGTCCGGGCGTCGGGCCGATGCGATCGCCGCCGGTCATACCTTCCCGGTCGAGCAGACCCGGCCGTCATTCGACATCACCACGGTGTTCAACGGCCTCCAACCGGTTTTGCGCAGTCTGAAGACCGACGACATCAATCGACTCGGATCGACTTTGGCCGCGGTGATCGGTGGCGACTCCGCCGAACTCGGAAATGCGCTGTCCGCAGTCGACGACATGCTCACGTACACAAATGAACGGCAAGCCGTCATCGAACGTCTCCTATCGAATCTCAAGACGGTAGCCCAGCATCTCGGTGGCCGGAGCAACACCCTAAACACCCTATTGGGCGGACTGGAAGGCCTGATCGGGACGATGGCGGACAAGATCAAAGGAATCGTCGAATTCGGCCAGTACGGCATATCGGTACTCCGGCCGCTGAATTCGATTCTCAATACGCTCGGGATCACCGAAGGGGCCAATCCCGACCTCGCCGTGATCCTGCGCCGGGCGATTCCGGACCCACAACTGGTCATCCGGGTTCTCGAACTCGCGCCACCCCTACTTCAATCGCTCGCCAATGCGCTGCCTGGCGAGAACTCATCCCGGAAGACCCTGGACTGCAGTAAGGGCGCATATCCGTTACCCGCCCAAATGGCCGTATTCATCGGCGGAAAGCAGGTGACGCTGTGCAAGCGATAAGCCGCCCACGTCCCCGGCCGCATAGCGAAACCGTCGATGCCGACCCGAGTCGCCAGACCCTCTGGGGGGTGATCGGCGCCGTCTTGATCGTCGCCGTTTTGCTGATATGCGCCCTGGTCTATGTGATCCCGTTCGACAAGCGCACCTACCACGCCCTGGTCTCGGACGCCTCGTGGCTGCGTGCCGGGGATGAGGTACGCATCGCCGGCGTCGGCGTCGGGAAAATCACCGCCATCACTCTCAACACCAATGATGTCGACATCGCATTCACAGTGAAGAACGACATTCGGTTGGGGTCGGAGACGAGTGCCGCGGCACGTATGCTCACCGCGGTCGGAGGCTATTACCTGGCCGTGCAGCCGGCTGGCTCAGGGGTGCTCAACTCGCCGATCCCCGCCAATCGCGTGACGCTGCCATACTCACTGATCCAGCTCTTCGGCGATGCCTCGGCAAAGATCACCCAGCTCGAACTCGCCCCCGTGGGGGAAAGTCTGGCCACGCTGAACGACGCTCTCAAAGGACAGCCAGAAGCAGTGCGCGACACTTTAACCGCGAGCGCAAATATCACTCACGTTCTCGCCGAACAGAATTCGGCACTCGATGGCGCCCTCGATATCGCCGATGAGTACATCACCTATGTGAACGGCAACAAGCAAACAATGTTGCGCTTCTTACGTGTACTAGCCCAATTGGAAGGGATCGTCCGAGCCAACACCGCTGAGATCGTCAACGGCGTAGGAGTCGCCGATGAGTTGATTTCACGGATCGGCGCACTCGCCCCGATCTACACCGATCAGCTCCGGCCGATCGCCGCTTCACTGGCTAAGTCGGCACCCGCGGTCAACGAGATGCTGGCCAAAGTGACACCGATGGCCACTCAATTGAGCGCATTGATTACGCGGATCAAAAATATGTATGCCAAGGATGGTTTCCGAATCGATCAATCTAATATGGTCCTGGCCTCCGATATTTGCATACCCCTGCCCGGAAAGTCCTGCTGATGTCGGAAAAGCGGAATATGACGTCGGCGCGGCGGGCACTGTTCACCGCTCTCGCCGTCGTTGTCGCGACTACGGTCACCGCCGGAATCATTTGGTACTACTCACCTCCACTGCGCGAGCGGCTATCCTCATTCGCCGATCGGCCGACCGAATATTGCGCCCTCATGCCCGACGTCATCGGCATGTATCAGGGCAATCAGGTGACCCGGATGGGTGTGCCGGTCGGCAAAATCACCGCGATCGAACAAATGCCCGTCGGCGTGACCCTTCGTTTCACGGTACGCAGCTCAGTGCGCATACCGGCTGATATCGGCGCGACGATACTCGCAACGGACCTCAGCGCGAAACGGCAGCTGGCACTGGTCGGCGGCGACCACGGCGGAGCGACACGTCCTCCGTCGCGCTGTATCGACAAGACACTCACTCCCCGCAGTATCAGTGAGTCCATCAGCGCCGTCGCGCGAATCGCGAGTGACCTGCAGTCGCGGGGCTCGGTTCCCTCCGACTTGGTCACGACCGCATCCACCGCTCTGGCCGGGACCGCGGACGACGCGAACACCCTGCTCTCCGACCTTGCCCGTGCTTTCGATCAACCCAACGCCGATATCGGGAGGTTCACTCGAATTTACGACGCTTTGGCGTCGATGACCCGCAGCGTACGGGCGGGTTGGACCGAAATCGACGGGCCTGTGCGCGACCTGTATCAGATGCTGAATTTGGTGAACAACACGCTGTTCCCGAGTGCGACCAGGATTATCGACAACCTGATCGATGTACTGGGGATGTTCAATGACCTCGCTATGAAATTCGGTAGAACAGCGATAGACGGGCTCGGCGTATTAGTCCCCGCAACTACGATTCTGCGTACCGGCTCCGACGCTTTCGCTGGCCTTCTCAAGATAGTGCCGGCATTCACCGACGTATTCGACAAGAGTATCGATGATAGGACGGGTTATATCCGCCTCGAATACAAATACCCGGTGGTGCCGATTCCTCCCGGTGCGGCACAGAAGCTTTGTCCTCTACTCAAGCAGAATATCGCCACCGGATGCTCCCCGACGACACCGTTGCCAGCCAACCTCATCACCCTATTACTCGCGGCGGCAGCCAAATGAGCAGATTCGCCTCGATGAAGCGATCGACCTTCGCGCGCCTAGCGGCAGTCCTGACGGTATTGATCATCTCGATCACGGTCTCAATTCGAGGGACTGCCAGCTTCTCGGAACTGCCCGCCATCGACGATCTGACCGCCGGCCCGACTTACCAGGTGGACGTACAGTTCTCCAACGCGCTGAACCTGCCGGACAAGGCCACTATCCTGCTCGACGGGGTGAAAGTCGGCGTGGTCGATTCAGTTTCGGTCGGCTCGGTTTCCGACGCCTATGTGACCGCGCACCTGGCAATACGGAACGAGTACCGCATTCCCGTCGGTACAAAAGTTCAGCTACGCCAGCCGACTCTGCTCGGCGACATCTTCCTCGCACTCGACACCGAAGGAGTAGCGTCCAGCTCACCTGACCTGGCTCCGAGGGACGTTATTCCACTGCGCGATACCCAACCGCCAACCCAAGTGGAGGATCTGCTCGTCAACGTCGCGGCGGTGACCGGGAACGGGGTCATCTCGAAGATGCTCAACGCGGTCGCCACGGCGAACAATATCGGCGGTACTCCCGCCGACACGGCGGCATCGATGCAGGAATTGCGACGCCAGCTAACCGACCTCGGCTCACACCCGCAAGACTTGGGCGCGCTTCTCACCACCCTCGAACGCGGTACCGCGGCCCTCAAAGCATCCGGACCCGACCTGTCCGCGCTACTCGATCCCATCGGGATCGAGACCACGGTCGCGGTGGTCGGCTCGTTGATCAACGCGATCGGCATACTCGGCGCGATCGGACCGATTGGGCGACAGGCCAACTTCCTCTCCAGCTTCCTGAACTCGGCAGACCACGCACTCCAGACGTTGGTGCCCGCATTCCTGGGCAGCCCTCAATTGATAAGCCTGCGGACGCCGACGAATGCGACCCGGCTGATCGACCTGATTTCGCAGAAAGTGGTTCCGTGGGCATCGTCGGGACTGTCGGTCAATCTCGCCGAACTCACCGTTAGCGATACCGCCGCCGGCACCACGACACGCGACCGGGTCTCGAACTTGGTCTCGGCGATGATGCGATTGGGGTTGGCCGGCTGATGAAACGCGTACTGCCCGCACTCGTATTACCCGTCATCGGTGTGCTCGCCGCCGCGTATCTCATGGTCTCGGTCGTGGGCTACACCCCCTGGAAGGACCGGATGGCATTCGGTCTCACCCTGCCCAGTTCCGGCGGCCTACTCGTCGGCTCACCGGTACTACTGCGTGGTGTCTTGATCGGCGAGGTCACGTCGGTCATGCGGCAACCTGACGCGGTGCGGGTGACGATGGATATAGATCGCGACACGCGAATCCCCACTCGGACCGGGCTACGCGTCGAAAGTATGTCTCTGCTCGGTGAGCCATATGTCAATTTCGCGCCCGACCGGATCAGCGGTCCATACCTTCACCAGGATTCGCAACTCACTTACAATTCCGGCGGTCCCGCGAGTCTCACTGAAATAGCCAGCGCGAGTACCAAACTCGTGGCGAATATCGACCCGCAAATGCTTAGCCGGCTGATGGGCGGCTACCTTCGGGCTACTGAGAACGTAGCCGCGATCGACACCCTGGGCCGCTCAGCCAACTTGCTTGCCGCCGCGATACTCACTCGACGTGCAACCACTCGTCAGTTCCTGGCGGACCTCGACTGGCTGTCGGCCAAGACGCCGGAACTCGGTCAGCAACTCAGTATGACGGTGTCATCGTGGGATCAATTCGGTTCAGCCGCAACGGAAGTGATCCGCGCCGCAGACGACCTAGCGCGGGCCCCCGGAATGCCCGCTGCCTACTCCTCTGGAAACGGTCTGCAGCCGTTCCTTGTCGGCCTGCGGAGGAAGATTGACGCCATCGGCGCACAGGTCGGGCCGATAGCCCCCCTCCTCGTGCCCCTCACGTCACTGGCGACCGCAACTTTCCGCTCGGTCGACCTCTCCATGCTCATCGCGCAGGGCTTGAGCACCGTCGACCCCGACGGTGGGCTGAACCTCACCATGAAGACCGTCGATCCCACCTCGCCCAACTGATCCCATCTCCGAGAACAGGAAATATCATGTCCGACAAAGTATCTGACACCCTGACCGACGACCGGCCCAAGACCCCGCCCGCGACCGGTTCGCCGTCTCCACACGATAACGGCGACACTCTGCGTATACCCAGGGCAGCTATCCGAAAGGCTTTCTGGGGTGCCGTCACAATCGCGATCGCCGCCGTCATCGTCTGGATCATCGTGGATGCCCGGAGTGAGTTGTCCGCAGTTCGCAATGAGACCAGCGCCGCCGCGCAGGTAACCGCCGACGAACAGCGCGCTGAGAAAGTGGCAGCGGACTATGCGAAATCGGCCTCCGATCTCGATTTCACCAAATCAGCAGACTGGCCGGCAAAACTATCGGCGAACACCACAGACGTTCTTACGCAACGCTTTCGGCAAGTCGCAACCGATATGCAACAGATCTTCGTTCCGATCAAATGGCAATCGCACGGCTCGGTGATCGATTCCCATGCGGTCAGCCGTTCGAAGGATGTCTACACCGTCTACACGACGGTGAACCTGGTCCAAACCAGTTCACAGTTCACCGATGGACGATCCACCATCACCGTCTACAAGATCGACGTGGACCGCAATCAGGACTGGAAAATCTCCAATGTCGGTGTGCCCCCAGGCGTTAGCGATATGTTCGCCAAGCCGGGCGGTGGGCGCTGAGCGCCGCGTCAGGCGAAAGCCTGAACGCCACGGCGACCGGCGATAGCACCGGTGGTCCGGTACATACTCGCGATCAGGCCGGTATCGCCGGGTTCGATCAGCCCAGCCGAAGATGCCAGCACCAGCTGTCCGCGCCATCCGCCACTGATCAGATGCGGCACGATCCGCCTCGCCACGTTGGGATGACGTGCAATCGTACGTACGATGAAACGCTCTGCGGCATAAGGGTTGTGATAGTTGGTCCGGAGCAGCGCCGGCCACCGCGCAGTGAGGTCGGTCGAGATGCCCTCGGCGAGTACCCGCGCGGCGAGACACCCGGTTTCCAGCGCGAAGTCGACGCCTTCCCCAGTCAACGGGTGAATACCGCCCGCGGCGTCGCCGACGGCCACCCAGTTGGGTCCCGCCACCGGCCCGGCCAATCCACCGATGGCGAGCGGAGCCGACGCGAAATCCTCGGGTGTGTCCACCTCGCCGCCCAGGCGCAAGTGGTCGAGGTACCGCTCGTGCAGTTCGCGCGCCGACATGCGGCTGCCCGCGGTCCAGTGTTTTGCCGACAGCATCTCGCCATAGCCGACGTTCGCCCAGCCGTAGCCGATCGGAAATACCCAGCCATAACCCATCGAATCCGTTGGCGTAGTGGGCGGAAGAATTGCGATCCGCATTGCATCCGAATCGATTTCGGGCATGTGGACATAGCTGCGCGAGGCGACCGCGTACATCTCGTCGCGGTGCCATCGACGTCCGAGCATGGCGCCAACCGGCGACCCGCTGCCGTCGGCGACGATCAGCCTGTTGCACGGCACCTTCTGCTCGCCGGCCTCGCCGCGGACCACAACGGCGACAACGCGGCCATCGCGGTCGGTGTCAACCGAAACCACCCGGCCGGTGACTTCGTGCGCTCCGACCGCGAGCGCGCGCTCGTGCAAGGCGTGGTCCAGATCGGCTCGTTTGATCGCGGCACTGAATTCTGGATGATTCCCCCGGGGCCAGGCGATAGCCGCCGGCTCATTCGATCCGACGCTGATGTCGACGCGCGATTGTCGCGCCTGCAAGCCGATCCAGGTGCGCAGCCCCAGTGCGCCCAACGCGCCGACCGCTCGCGGGGTCAGTCCGTCGCCGCAGCATTTGTCACGCGGGAAACGCGACTTGTCGATGAGCAGAACCTCGCCGAACCCGAGTTCGCGCGCGGTGATCGCCGCTGCGGCACCGGCTGGGCCTGAACCGACTATCACGATGGTTGACATGTTGAGACAATAACATACTATTGGTTCAACTTAGTCTCGTTCACTACGCGGAACAGGCCTTATGTCAGATCACCCCGCCGAGGAGTACTCAACGTGAGAACACCACTGGACCGATATTTCGATAATGGGTTCCCCGATCTTTCGCCGATCTGGCATAGGTTGCGACGCCGACCGCTGGCAATTTTCAATCCGATCGACCTGCTCTTCGAGCTCTATCGGCCGGATTACTTCAAGAAGGCGACATTCGCCGAACCACTCGGCGATCCGGGTTGGTTCGGTCCCGACAGCCGATCGTGGTACGTCCACACCCACACACCGTCGTTGTGGCTCGGCGTCTTCAATACCGCGGTGATCGACATCGTCCATCAGGGCATCCAATACGCGGTTTTCGATCACTCGAAACTCGTCGGTCGAGACTCTGATGGCAACGTACTGCCCGGCAAGTTTTCGACTACCGGAACATTCGCGCGCGCGGCCCGAACACATTCGTTTTTCACCGGCGTCGTATACGGTCCGACCGAATCAGCCGAAGCGCTGTCAGCCACAGTCCGCGCTATCCACGGCAAGGTCAACGGAGTTCGCCCCGACGGCGTGCGATATGACGCCGACGATCCGGAATTCTTTCGCTGGACCTATTGCACAGTAGTCGACGGACTCGCGGCGGCGCATCTCCGATATCACCCAAAGCCTTTGGGCGGTAAGGAATTAGACGAGTTCTATGCCGAGTACGCCCGCGTCGGGGAGGCTCTGGGCGGCACCGGCCTCCCGCGAACTCGCGCCGAATGCACCTATATGCTCCAGCACCTCGCCCCGGTCAAAGACGTCGTCCTCAACGACGACAACCGGAAATATGTCGAGATGCGTGCACCACGCGGCGCGGGCATCGTCGCGGAGTTCGTCTACTGGGTCCTGATGGACATGATGCCGCTGCCGGTCCAGGAAGCCGTCGACTTCGCTCAGCCGTCAAGGCTGAAACACACCCTCTTCAAGACCACCGCTCGGGTGGGAGTCCGAGTCTTGTCGATCGGGGGCGACTTACGCGAGGTACGCGAGGCCAATCGCCGCGTGCGGGCAATACCCGAGAGTTCACGAAACATGACTCAGCATCTGAAAGATGGCGCGCAGAGTGCCGGCGAAGAGGAAGCGACCCACCTTGATCGGGTGTGCTGACTCGGGGCTACCGGGCAGGTTCAGCGACCAGCGGCGCGAGGTACCGCTCGCCGAACTGACGGGCGTCCTCGGGGTTCTCCAGATTGACGAACGACGACGTGGTCTCGATATGCGAAAGTACCAACCGAACCATTGTCTCGGAGACCACCAGCAAGTCCTTGAACTCTCTGGTGGAGCCGCATTTCTTCAAGACCTTAGCGACCCGGATCGCCATGTCGTCGACGAGTTTGCGCCTCATCTTGACCACGGCGTTGTGCGGGAGAAAGACCGAACCTTCCAGCGCCAAAGTGCGCAGGAACGGCGAGGATACGACGATATCCATGGCCGCGCAGAATGCTTCGACTACCGCCTGCTCCGGGTCGCACGAGCGGGTCGCGGCTTCCAAACGCTCAAGCAGCCCGCCGCCGATCTTGCTGAGAACTCCGATAATCAGCGACTCTTTGTTGGGAAAACGACGGTAGAGAGTGCTCCGGCTGACGCCCGCCTCACGGGCCATATCGTCGACGGACGATTTGCGAAGGCCGAACCGCTCGAATTCCGATTGCGCCGCCTCCAAAATCGCCTCGCGCTGCTCGTCGGGAGTGGCGGTCGTCCGCAACGACATCTCCACCAACACCATCACCTCAGTCTGTTCCGGCACCCGTGCCCCAACGGCACGGTATATAGAAACATTTTGCGATCAATGTTTCAAGGCCGAGTGCTATATCCAACACTCCACCAAAGCCGACACTATGGCAACCCCTTCAGAAAGGCCCGGTGACTCGATGTCGACCGCCGAAAAGTCGACCGCACGCGCCGTCGATTCCGAGCTCAACTACGTGTACCGCCCTGGCATGCCGCTTCGTCCGGCACCGCCGCGTATCGCCCGGTCCGGGCGGCAGGCTGAGATCTGGGCCGTGCCGCGCCACCGACTACTCAAGCGCTGGGTCGCCGATATCGATACCCATGACAACCCGGTAGTCGAGTTACTGGATGATCACTACTGGCAGGGCGACGAATTCATGGATCCGGTGGTTCGCCATTTTCGTGAGATCGGTATGGCCGAGGGCCGCGCAATGCTCGACAAGGCACTCGACGACGGTATCGAGTCGATACCCAATGCTCCCCAAGAATTGCTCAACCTGTTCGAGCACCTCGACAATCCGCCGTCGTGGTACGACCCGGAATTGTGGGAACGTGGTCGACAGCTGTGGAACAACTGCTCACTCGCCGGACGGATGGGCATGCTCGTACAGGATGCGATGGGCACCTTCGTCGGAGCCGAAGTTTCCACGGCAACCGGCATCACCGGTCGCTTCGTTACCGACCCGGACCGCCGCCAGGCTGAAACCCTGCAGTGGTTCCACTGGGTCACCAAACCCGGCAGCCTCGACCGGTTCAGCAATGAGTACAAGAGCACTGTCCGGGTCCGACTGATGCACGCCCAGGTACGGCAGGCGATTCTCAACTCCTGGACTCCCGAGGAATACGAGTACCACGGCAATCCGATCAGTACCGCGATGGTGATGATCGCGGGGACTACCTTCGGCCTCATTCCTATGCTGATCGACGACGCCTACGGCCGCAGGTACACGCCCGACGACATGAACGCCGTCACCCACTACTGGTCGTATATCTGCTACGTCTTCGGCGCACATCCGGACATCATTCCCACCAGTTCGGCCGACGCCCTCGACATCATGAATTACGGCGTTGCGACCGCCGGCGGGCCGACTGACTGGACGCGTCAGATGGTTTCGGCGGCCACGGACGTTCTGGTGGCTACCCCCGGCCTTCGCGGACGGCTCCTTCGATCGGCCGTCGGACCGCTCATGGGCGCACTCTCGAACTACAGCGGAGAGCAATTGGTTCGAGCGCTACTCGGCGAAACGCCATTCGAACATGTACGTCTGCAGCCCTGGCGTGCGTTGGGAGGGCTTGCGATTCGCGCCGACGTCGCTTTTCACCGGATCGATGACATTCTTCCCGGGGCCCGATCCCGTCGGGCCAAACGCGCGCTACGGGGTGACCGATACGAAGGCGCGGCCGTGGCGGTAACCCGTGCCCGCGCAAAGGCGCTAGGCATTGAGCTCGACTACACCGGTCATGACGCCACAAAAGCCGCCGGATGTCCGGTCTTCCTCGGCTAGGCGGGCGGCGTTCGTCGCGACGACCGACGCCGCAGCGCCGCATCCATCCATCCATCAGGGCCGACGACTTCGGGTTCCAGGTCGTGCTGGCCCGCGCCGGAACCGAAATCGAAGTCTCGGCCGACTCGACGGTACTCGAGGCCGTCGAGCGGGCCGGGATCAAGCCGGTCAGCTTTTGCCGCAACGGGATGTGCGGCACCTGCCAAACGACAGTCCTCGGTGACACGCCTATCGATCATCGCGACAGCTTCCTCAATGACTCCGCACGCGAGAGCAGCCTGATGATCTGTGTGTCGCGAGCCGAATATCCCGGCACGACAATCGAATTGGACCTCTGATTCTAGCTAAGGCTAGCGGTTCAGCGACCGCGTGAACAGCCGCAGAAGCACCCCGACAAGGACTTTGAGGGCGACTGACTCGACGCCGCGTAGACGATCGGCGGCCGTCAGCGTCCAGACGATTTCGGTGCCGCCAGGAGTCGCGGTTAGCGCGACCAGCCCTTGATAGTCCTTGAACGGAACGCCAGCGAGCGCGCGGTAACCGAGCTTCTGATCCGGACTGAACTCGGTGATCTCTTCCACAATCGCCGGGCCCGGGCCAACTTTGATTCGCCGCACAGCGCCGACACCGTTGGGGTCGCCTTCTTTTGCCGCGGTGACGTTGACTTTGGTTCCCGGTCCCCACGCGGACATGCCCGCGTGATCTGCCAAGGCCGCCCAGACCTGTGCGGTGGGCTTCTTGACGGATGCGGTTGCCTGTGCGCTAACGCGTGACATGAGGTGCGCCTTTCATTCAAAGAGAGCGGTCGTTACTACAGTCGATGTAGCTATCAGGCCGTAACATCTCCCAGCCGCCGGGTCGGCGTCAAGCAAAAGCGGCGCCGCTGTGACGCGAGACACATTCAGTTCCGCATAACATCGTGTCAGGCAGTCCATCTCCGACCCCGCGCGAGTAGCTTCGCTTTCAGCGGACACCGGGACGGCGCCGGGGCCTGAGGAAAGGCGCACGCATGGATGGAGCAGCGGTCACGCTGATCGCGATGGGCGTGATCATCGCCGCGCTGGTGATTCTCGGAATGGTCGCGTTCGGCAAACTGCATGCGGCCGACATGGCGGCAACGGAGGCCGCGGTCGCGCTCGATGAAGCGCGCTCGCGCCGGGCCGACCTCGTCTCCGGCCTCGCCGATGTGACGAAGGAACATGCACCGCAAGAACGTTCGGTGTTCGACGACGCCGTTACCGCGCATGCCGGCAGCGACGACGCGGCCATCACGCAAGCCCTGAACGATATCCTTCAGCTCGCCGACAACTATCCCGATCTCAAAACATCCTCGAGTTTCAGTCAGCTAGAAGAGCATCTGTCCGATAGTACGAACGAACTGGCGCACGCTCGGCAGCATTACAACGACACCGCCCGCCACCTCAACCAACTGGTCGCGACCGTCCCGTGGATGTTCTTTTCCGGATTCGCCGGAATCACATCACGAGACCTCGTTGAATTCTAGTCGCATTCACGCTACGGTACGCTGCGGGTTGAGACGCATACTCTAATTCGTCTCAACCCGGGATCTCACCGCTGGGATCTCACCAGCAGTGATCTCACCAGCCGACTTCAGGAGCGACGATGACCCGGACCGAAGCATCGCCGATACCGGCGGCATTCACGTGGCAACCGGGCTATCCGGGCACTCCCCACGGTCGAGTGCGGGAGTTCGTATTGCGTGCCACCGGCTTCGACCTGGCACCCTCCGATGAGATCGCCGCTGCCTACTTCACTCGCCTCTGGGATACCGATCCACTCGCCGAACGCTTCGTCGACGAGGTCTACTACGGCGACATCGGTTTCGAGCGGGGCAAGGAGCTTCTCGAAGAAGCCGCGCGTAACGGCATCGACTCCATCCCGGATGCACCGTCATCGATGCGTGCCCTCTTCGCCGAACTAGAGACGATTCCCGACTGGGCCGACGTCGAGGAGATCGAACGAGGCGCGGCGACCTGGCGCCGCTGGGCGTATGACATGGGCGCGATGGGGAACGCCGGCACCATCGACACCTATACCGAGGCATGGCTCGCGGTGCCGCTCTCGCTATCCGGAGGGTACGCGGGCGCCAGCGCCCTGCATCGCTATCTGGAAACCAGCCGCTGGTGGATCGAATGCGCCCAGCCATATGCGGTCACCACCGTCGGATCAACGGCCAAATTGCTATCCATCAAAGTGCGTGTGATGCACGTGTCAGTTCGTCGCGGCGTCGCCAATCATCCCGAATGGGACGAGGCGAGCTGGGGTAAGCCGATTAGCCAGTCCGCACAGATGCTCACCTTGCTCGGCGGCAGCGTCGCGCCGGGTCTGGCACTGTTCGGCATCGGGCACCTGTCCAGCCCACGTGAATTGCGTGCTTCGCTGGAGTTCAATCGCTACCTCGGCTACTTGCTCGGTGTCGATCCGAACCTCTGCCCGGCGACCTTCGCCGACGGTGTCCGGATGCTATTCCACTTCGACGCCTGTCGTTCCCTGGATTCGGGCGAAGTGGGATCGGAGCTGGCCGCCTCATTTGTGCCTTCCTTTGCGCCACAACCTGATTGGTCACTGCGCGACAGAATCCGGGGACACTTTCATCTCCAGTTACAGGCCGGCTTCTCGCGGTTGTACATCCTGCCGTGGAATCGGAGCCGGTTCGACGGGCTGCCCGGCGGTTGGGTCGGCGCAGGTTACCTCCTGGCACGACTCCCGCTGCTGATCGGGGTCGAAGTCATCCGACGGCTGATCCCCGGCGTCGACCGTGCCTGGCAGAAACATCGAGCCCGAGCATGGCGCGAGTGGCTGGATTGGCAGACACGCGACCGCGAGCATTCGTTCAAGCCGACGACTGAGATGCGTCGCTGACGACTAGGCCGACGGCGGGTAGTACTGGCCCGGCGGCGGCGGTGCGTAAACGCCCGCTGGCTGATCGGTCGATACGATCTCCGCGCCCAACGGCAGCAGTGAGACCGGCACCATCTTGAAACTCGCGAACCCTAACGGGATGCCGATGATGGTCAGACACATGGCAATTCCGGTGGTGATGTGGCCGATTGCCAGCCAGATGCCGGCCACCAGAATCCAGATCACGTTGCCGATGGTCGAGGCAGCGCCAGCGGTCGGCTTGCGCACGACAGTTCGACCAAATGGCCACAGTGCGTAATTCGCCATCCGGAACGACGCTATGCCGAACGGGATGGTGATGATCAGAATGCAGCAGATGATGCCTGCGATGAGATAGCCGAGGGCCATCCAGAATCCGCACAGCACGAGCCAGATGATGTTGAGGATGGTTTTCACCAGTCAAGTATGCGCCTGATTGTCCGGTTGTCACCGGCGGATTCCGCCGCTACTTCCGCAATTCCCGTACCGCGTCGATCGTGTCTGCCAGTTCCGCGGTCTTATCCGGCCGGTATCGCACCACCCGCGCGAATCTCAACGCCACGCCACCTGGATACCGTGAGCTCCCCTGCACGCCGTCGAGTTCGATTTCGACGACGAGTTCCGGACGGAGGTACACCGTGTGTTCGTCCCGCGATATCTCATGTAGTGGAAATTCCGCTGTCTGCCAACGCAATAGCTCGTCGGTTAATCCCTTGAAGGTCTTACCGACCATAATCGGCGCACCACCTTGCGGGTCACGCGCGCCGAGATGCAGATTGGACAACCATCCGCGTCGCCGACCTGAACCCCATTCCGCGGCAAGCACAATCAAGTCGACGGTATGTGTCGGCTTAACCTTCTGCCAGGTCTTACCTCGCCGGCCAGCCGCGTAGACGCTGTCGAGGGCCTTGACCATCACGCCCTCGTGGCCCGCCGCCAGTGCGGCGTCGTTGATGCGTTGGGCATCGTCGGCGTCGGCTGGCCACGCACTGGGGATTCGGTGGTTCGGGGCGACCCTCTTGAGCATCGCCAACCGCTGTCGCAGCGGTTCGTCGATCAAATCGACACCATTTACGTGCAGGCAGTCGAAGAAATACGGGCGCAGCACATTGTCTTCGGCACCGACACCAGACGATCCGAATCTGCTCATCGTCTCCTGGAACGGACGTGGCCTCCCCGAGTCATCGAGCATCAGCGTCTCGCCGTCGAGAATCACTGTTTCACAATCGAATTCACGAACCACCGAGACGATGTCGGGCAATCTATCGGTTACCTCGTTGAGGGTCCGAGTGAAGATCCGCACCTGCTCACCCTCGCGATGTACTTGAATCCGAGCTCCGTCGTATTTGTAGTCGATCACCACGTCCGGTCCCAGATCCGCGTACGCCGCAGCCATCGTGTCGGCCGGGCTCGCCAGCATCGGCGATAGCGGTCGACCCACTTCTATTCGCAAGTCGCCCAACGCCCGCGCACCCCCGCTACGGACAAGCATCGCGGTTCGTGCCAATGAGCCGGTCAGCATCACCGCTCGCCGCACAAGCGTCGCGTCGATCTCCGAGGCGGCCGCGATCGCATCGGACATCACTCCGGCTAACGCGCCCTGCCGCAACTCTCCCGAGATCAGTCGCACGAGGAAATGTTGCTCAAATTCGGTTGCCGCACTGAATATCTCAGCGAGGAGGCTCGCCCGCGCTGACGACGACCCGCTGCCCGACAGCGCGGCCAGTGAGGTGAATCGAGTATCGACATCGATCACGTCTAGCGACTCGACGGCCGCGGCGCCAACCTCGCGCTGTGCCGCCAGACTCCGCCATCCAACGCCGATACGTCCTTGCGGCAGTTCACCGGACAACCAGTGAACCAGGATCGCCGTCTCCAGTTCGTCTGCCGCACCGAGAATCTCAGCGATAGCCACACGTTTGGCCACGCGCGACGACGTCGACCTCACCGTAGCTGACGCCTCGACCACCCTCGCGAGTTTCATCGTGCCTGATCCTTCTGCCAGGCGCGGAATCCCGCGACCGCAGCGGCGATATCGGCATAGACGTGGTCCGCGCTGATGTCACCGAGCACACCGTTGGTCAGCAGCGCCTCACGCAGATCCGGATCGACTCCCGCCAGTACGAAATGCGCGCCATGCGAATGGACATAGTCGATCAGATCGTTGAGCATCTTCGCAGCCGAGAAATCGACGTCGGCGATCGCCGAACAGTCGAGAATCAGCCATCGCACCGGATCAGGTGCGGCCTCGATGAGTGCGGTGACGTCGTCGGAGAAACGAGAGGCATTGGCGTAGAACAGTTCCGCGTCGTACCGAAACACCACCAGTCCCGGCGCCGACTGAGTACCCGGCGTCGCGGCGGCGAACGTCGGTTCACCATGTTCTCGGATACCGATGACGAATCGATTCGGCCGGTACTGCCGGCGAATGATTTCGACCAGGGACAGAACCATGGCCATGATGATTCCATCGCGCACCGACAGGAAAACCACCGCGGCGGTGGTCAGTGCCGCTATCGCGAACTCCACTCGCCGCACCTGCCAGATACGCCGCATACCGTGTATATCGATAAGCCGCACAGCAATAAGTGAAACGATCGCGCCGAGCACGGCATGCGGGAGAAAAGCCAACTGGTCAGTGACAAAGACCACCACCAGCAAGGCCACCGCGGCCATCGTCATATTGGCCACCTGGGTGCGACCGTGTTGTTCGTCGAGTAGCTCGGTCTTGGTCGGGGAACCGTTCACCACGAACGTGCCACTGAACCCGGCGGCCGCGTTCGCACCCGCCAGGCCCAGCAGGTCGCGGTTGACATCAGGCTTCTGCCCGTGCCGCTGGGCAAAACTTCTTGCGGTGGCTGCACTTTGGGCGATGATCACTAACGCGCAGCCGGCGGCTACGGGCAGTACGGTAGCGGCATCGACGAGTGACAGCTGCGATGGCCAGCCGAAGCTGGGCCAGCCACCCGATACTTGACCGACCACCGGCAATTTGGACGACCAGTGCGCGAGTTGCACCACGGCGATGGCCGCGACAACCACCAGCAGCGCCATCGGTATCCGGCGTGCGAATCGGTCACCGAGGAGAATCGCGAGCAAGGTCACCGACGCGAACGCGAGCGCTAGCAGATTCACATCGCCCAATTGCCGGACCAGTTCGACGACTTTCTTCGCGGCGTTGCCATGTTCGGCCGGCAGACCCGCGATAGACGCCAACTGTCCGATCAGAACCGAAATGCCGACGCCGGTAAGGAATCCGGTGAGGACCGACGTGGACAGGAAGTCACCGAGAAACCCCAGCCGGAGCACCCAGGCGACTACCAACAGCGCAGCGGTGACGATGCCGACCAAGGCACACCAGGCCAGCCACCGGTCAGTGCCCGCGGCCAAACCGGCGATACCGAGCCCGGCGACACCCGAAGACAGCAGCGCCGCCGTTGCGGAGTCAGCCCCGACTACCAGTAGTCGGGACGCGCCGAGAAGGGCGAAGACAATGGCTGGCGCGATAATCGTGTAGAGCCCCGCGCTGACCGGCACCTGAGCGATGGAGCTGTACCCCATACATTCGGGGATGGCGACCGCCGCCAACGTGATACCGGCGATGATGTCCGCCCGCAACCACTTTCGCTGATATCCGCGCAGCGCCGGCGGCATCATGGCTCAGACCTCGCTCAGGTCCACATCGCGGGTTTCGCCGATCGCGCAGACCGCGACGAATGTGAGCGCACCGGCGATCGCCAGATAGACACCAACCCACGCCACCCCGTAACTGTGTACCAGCCAAGTGGCGATGAACGGCGCTACCGCCGCACCGATAATCGAGGCGAAGTTGTAGGCGATACCCGATCCGGTGTACCGGACATTCGTGGGAAACAGCTCTGGCAGTACGGCGCTCATCGGGCCAAAAGTCAGACCCATCAACGTCATTCCGACGATGAGGAAGGCCAGCATAACGGTGTCGTCGACCTCGGACGGGTTGATGAACCACCCGAACGAAATGCCGAAGACGATGATAGCGGCGGTGATGATCAGCAGCACCGGACGACGACCGTAGCGGTCGGCCAAATATCCCGACACCGGCACGAAGGCCGCGAAGAACAGCACCGAAATGAGCTGCATACCAAGGAAATCCGTATACGAGATCGTTAGTTTGATGCCTGACGCGTCAACGACCTTGCCGGTTCCGTATGACGTCGTCCAAGTGGTCACCACGTAGAACAGCGTGTACGTCGCGAGCATGACGAAGGTGCCGATGATCAACTGTCGCCACGACGTTTTCACCACTTCGGCCAGGGGTGCCCGGACCTTCTTGCCTTCGGCGACCGCCTGGGTGAATACGGGTGTCTCGGTGAGTTTCAACCGCACATACAGGCCGACGATGACGATGATCGCACTGGCCAGGAACGGAACTCGCCACCCCCAGGTGAGGAAGGCATGGTTGCTCGCGGCCGTCTTGGCGTCGAAGTCGAGCAAGTTCATCAGCAATAGGAACAGACCGTTGGCGAAGAAGAAGCCGATCGGTGCACCGAGTTGCGGCCACATAGCGGCCCAGCCGCGCTTGCCCTTGGCCGCTGTCTCGGTCGCCAGGAGCGCCGCACCCGACCATTCGCCGCCAAGGCCCAACCCCTGGCAGAATCGCATCAACGCGAGGAGAACCGGGGCCAGATAGCTCACCGACGCGAATGTGGGCAGTAGACCTATGACGAAGGTCGCGATCCCCATAGTGAGCAGTGACCCGACCAGAGTCGCCTTGCGGCCGATCCGATCGCCGAAGTGGCCGAAGATCATCGAACCGATCGGGCGGGCGACAAAGGCCAACCCGAAGGTCGCGAATGACGACAGCAACGCGGCGGTGTCGTCACCCTTGGGAAAGAACAGCGTCGGGAAGACGAGTACTGCCGCGGTCGCGTAGATGTAGAAGTCGAAGAATTCGATACTCGTGCCGACCATCGACGCGATGACGATGCGGCTGCGGGGCACCGATGGAGCTGCGCCGCCGGTGGTCTCTGTGTCTGTCACCGACGTAGCCTACAAGACCGACGAATGTCTGCCCGGTGAATGACGGTAGGTCTCGACTTACGACCTGGCGACTCCATCCGCGTTGCCCCGGCCCGGTTCGTCTTACTGTCTACGTGGCCTAACGAGTGTCGAAATATACTCTTCGAATCAAGCTGACTGATCATGGACTGACTGTGATCGCGACAGTCACGTTCGCAAGAAAATATTATGCTATACCAATAGCATGCACATGCGCCTACCACTTTGCGCCACCCTGCTGGCGACCACCGTGATCATCGCCGCATCAACAGTCTTCGCCGCACCCGCCATCGCCGTGCCCCAAAAAGCCACTCAGATTGCCTGCCCCGGACCCGGGACCGTAGTCGCTTGCCAGCAGATTCGCCTGCGTAAAGGCACCCTTCGCCTGGGTAACCTCACCCTGCACATCCCCGACGGCGCACTCACCGCCACCACACCCCTGTACGGCGACTCTCGCTACCCACCGGGCTGTGACGCGTCACCGAACAACTGGCTCGACGTCGGAGAACCGAATATCACGGCCAACACACACCGATTTCCCGTCGGCAAATGGGGTATCACCTCAGCCGAACTGACCCCTGAGCCAACCCGACCAATAGATGCCTGGGTCTCGTCTCCCTACGAAAGTCGGAACGGCTGCGAATCGTGGTTCACGCCGACAACGGCCACCAAAATCGCCCGCACCACCGCCTTGTATCTCGAATCGTGGCGCATCCACCTATACGGCCCCACACTCGGACCCAACTGCTATATCGGCAGCGGTACGGTGCCACTCTATCTTTTCTCGACACACAACAGCTTAGATCTCGAGCTCAAACCGGTCTCTGTGTCATCGGTACGCACAAACGGCGACCTCACCACCGTCTCCGGCCAACGATTGATCGACAAGGATGTCTCACCGCCTAGAGCCGTCCTCTGCGGGCCGATCGATCACGCCTTCAACGTCCTTACCGGTGCAGTCAACAACGTCCCGGCCCGAGCCGACTTCACCATCGACCAGACGATCATCCGCCGATGAGCAGGCCATGTGGAGACATTCCATCAACGGCTGCGGTCGCGTAGATGTAGAAGTCGAAGAATTCGATACTCGTGCCGACCATCGACGCGATGACGATGCGGCTGCGGGGCACCGATGGAGCTGCGCCGGTCGCGGTGCTGGCTTTGTCTATCACCGGCTGAGATTACAACGTCACTCCGAGCGCGGTGCGGGCTATGCCAACATGCGGATCTGTCATTCGCGGCAACGACATCACCCAGGAAATCCGTCCCAGTCGACGACCAACGCTGCTAGATCAAGACCATGTGGACCCGAATCCGACTTTCCGCCACGATGCCTGTCATCGCAGCGTTCGCCATCGCCACAGTCCTGGCCGCGGGATTGGTTGCTGTCCCGGCGGCTGACGCGGCGCCAGTTCCCAATAGTCAAATCAGCTGCCCGGCGCCTGGCAAAGTTCTCGGCTGCCACCAACTGAGTCTGCGCCACGGCACACTCCGGATGGGTGCGTTCCGGTTAGATATTCCTGCGGACGCTGTTGACGTCACGCTACCCATGTACGACATGACGGGGCAGGATCCTGCCTACGACAGTACAACCCCGGCCTGCGGTAGCTGGGACAATCTTTTCAGAGACTATTCAAAACCCGTGCCAGGTACCGTTCGCACAAGATCGTTTCCGGTGCGAAACTGGGGTATAGCCACGGCTCAACTGGAACCGATCCCAGGCACGTCTGATGTGCCCGTGTTGTTAACCCAAGGCCGATTCGGCGGATGCGACTCCTGGTTCTCGCCAAAGAAGGTCCGTCGAATCGCGGTCACGAACAAGGTTCCCAAGAACGCGAACGAGATCGACATCGAGCGCGAGACCTTCACCTACTTCAACACGGGTTCGTGGCGCATCCATCTTCGCGGTCCCGCACTCGGGCCGAACTGCTATATCGGAAGCAAGCCAATTTGGGTGATTGGCGGGGCCGGAGTGAGTACAAACGATCTGGGTTACGAAATGACTGCCGTATCAGCAAGGTCGGCCCGTACAGATGGGACCACTACCAGGGTCACCGGTCAGCATATGAAATCGCCTGTGCGCGACAGTCTCTCAACTCCCTACGCCGTCGGTTGCGGAGCATTCGACAACGTGATCAACATAGCCACCGATGGTCGACTACACAATGGTTCGCAGGCCGACATGACCTTCGACCACACCATCGTCCGCCGCAACTAACCTCAGCTCCCGCGCGCTATCCATTCCGGCAGGTGTGGCGCCTCGTCGCCGATCGTCGTCGAGTCGCCGTGACCGGTGTTGACGACGGTTTCCGGCGGAAGTGCTAGCAGCCGTTCACGAATCGATTCGATGATCGTGTCGAAGCTGGAGAACGATCGCCCCGTTGCTCCCGGCCCGCCGTGGAAGAGCGTATCGCCGGAGAACAGCGTGTCCAGCGCGGGCACGTAGACCACGCACGAACCTGGCGAATGGCCAGGGGTGTTGATGATCTCCAGCTCGACGCCGCCGACGTCGATGCGTTGGCCATCGGTGAGTTCACCGTGATCGACATCGGGATGTGTTTGCTGCCAAAGCATTTCGTCGCCCGAGTGCAACAACATCGGCGCGCCGGTCACCGATGCCAACTCCGGTGCGACGGTCACATGATCGTTATGACCGTGCGTCAGCACGATGGCTTTGACGGTCCGGCCGCCGACCGCGTCGAGGATCGGCGCAGCCTGGTGAGCCGCGTCGATGATGACCACCTCGTCGTCGTCGCCGATCAGCCAGATGTTGTTGTCGACATCCCAGGTACCACCGTCGAGGGAAAAAGTTCCCGAGGTGACCACCCGGTCGATACGCGCTGACATCTAGAGCTCCACCACCGAACGCAGGACTTTGCCTGCCTCC
This sequence comes from Gordonia sp. CPCC 205333, assembly GCF_048537885.1. Lineage (NCBI taxonomy): Bacteria > Bacillati > Actinomycetota > Actinomycetes > Mycobacteriales > Gordoniaceae > Gordonia > Gordonia sp. CPCC 205333. Next base: position 803,826 of record NZ_JBCLVI010000002.1, read on the forward strand.
ATCGCTTCGAACGCCGCCTCGACGTCGGTCAGCCCGACCCGCTCGGTGACGAACTTATCGAGCGGCAGTCGGCCCTGTTGGTAGAGGTCGATGAGCATCGGGAAATCCCGTTCCGGCAGGCAATCGCCGTACCACGACGATTTCAGCGCTCCGCCACGTGAGAAGAAGTCCACCAATGGAAGTTCCAACTTCATCTCCGGCGTCGGAACGCCGACGAGAACTACCACACCCGCGAGATCCCTTGCGTAGAAGGCTGTTTCGTAGGTCTCGGGCCGGCCGACAGCATCGACGACCACGTCGGCACCGTTGCCGCCGGTCAGTTCCTGCACGGCAGCGACCACGTCGTCGGTCACCGAACCGTCGATTGTGTGAGTAGCGCCAAGGTCTTTGGCCCATTCCAGCTTCGCGGCATCTCGGTCGATGGCGATGATCGTGGTCGCACCGGCGAGTTTCGCTCCGGCGATAGCGGCGTCGCCGACTCCACCGCATCCGATTACGGCAACCGAGTCGCCTCGCCCCACACCACCGGTATTCATCGCCGCACCAAGGCCGGCCATCACACCACAACCGAGGAGGCCGGCCACGGCGGGGTCGACATCGGAATCGACCTTGGTGCATTGCAATTCGTGTACAAGAGTCTTGTCGGCGAACGCACCGATACCCAGAGCGGGAGTGAGCTCAGTGCCATCGGTGAGGGTCATCGGCACGCTGGCATTGAAGGTGTTGAAGCAATACCAGGGACGGCCGCGCTTACACGCTCGACATTCACCGCATACGGCGCGCCAATTGAGTACTACGAAATCGCCGACCTCGACATGCGTCACGTCGGAACCGACCGATTCAACGACCCCCGCGGCCTCGTGGCCCAGTAAGAATGGGTATTCGTCGTTGATGCCGCCTTCGCGATAGGCGAGGTCGGTGTGGCAGACGCCGCACGCCTGGATATCGACCACGACATCGCGCGCACCGGGATCTGGAATCACGATGTCGACGAGTTCGGTTGGGGCCTTCTTGCTGCGCGAAATGACTCCGCGAACGGTCTCTGACATCGATACTTCCTCCTGATTGTCGCGTCTGCTCAACCCTACCCAACCCGCGCTCAACACAAAGCGGCGCGGCGTACGGTGAATTCATGGCCGTTTCAAGTTCGCAAGCACCACAAGCAATTGTTGTCGCCGGCGCGGGGCTGGCCGGCGCCAAAGCAGCAGAAGCGTTGCGCGACATAGGGTTCGAAGGAAACATCACCCTCATAGGCAGTGAACGGCATCTACCCTACGAGCGACCGCCACTATCCAAGGATGTGCTCACCGGACACAAACATCTCGCCGACTTCACCGTCCACGACAGCGCTTGGTACCGAGATAAGCAGGTCGAGCTTCGACTCAGTCAGACAGTCAACGGCATCGACACCAGCATCAATCAAATCACCCTCACCAACGGTGAGACGCTGACCTACGACAAGCTCATTCTCGCAACCGGATCGTCGTCGAAGCATCCGCCGATTCCGGGGGCCGACGCTGAAAATGTGCACTACCTGCGGACGGTCGATCAGGCCCGCGAGATCAAAAGTATTCTCACCGCCGGGTCCGCCCTTGCGGTGATTGGTGCCGGTTGGATAGGACTCGAGGTGACGGCGGCGGCCCGGGCGGCCGGAGTCGCGGTCACCGTCGTCGAGTCGGCCGAGTTGCCCCTACTCGCCGCCCTCGGCCCGGAGCTGGCCGAGGTATTCGCGAATCTGCATCGCGAACACAACGTCGACTTCCGCTTCGAGGCCTCGGTTGCCGAGATCACCACCGCCGACGGTCGGGCGAACGGACTGCGATTGTCCGACGGTTCAAAGATTCACGCCGATGCCGTACTGGTCGCCGTCGGTGCCGCGCCGAATATCGACATCGCTCGCGACGCCGGCCTCGACCTTGCCGATGGCGGAGTCGCGGTGAATTCGACACTGCGAACGAGTGATCCTGACATCTATGCGGTCGGTGACATCGCAGCAGCCGAGAACCCGGTCTACGACACGCGGATTCGGACCGAGCATTGGGCGAACGCGCTCAATCAACCAGCGGTCGCCGCAGCGGCGGCGCTCGGTGGCGGCGACGTGTACGACGCACTCCCCTACTTCTATACCGATCAATACGACCTCGGAATGGAGTACGTCGGACACGCGCCGTCCTATGACTCGGTGGTCATTCGAGGGGATCGGGCCAAGCGCGAGTTCGTCGCATTCTGGCTCGATACCGAATACCGAATCCTGGCCGGAATGAACGTCAACGTCTGGGATGTCACCGACGACGTAAAGGCACTGATCCGATCGCGTAGGCCGATCGATCCCGCCCAGCTGGCCGACACGAACGTGCCGCTCGACCAGCTGGGTTAGAAGCGATCAGTTCGGCATTACATATGCGCCGTCGAGCGTCTTCACTTGCTGCCACACCCGATCGAAGGATTCCGCGTCGGCAACCGGGCGCCGTATCGCGCCGGCTGCCCACTCCTGCTGAGCCTGCGTCGCCGACGGCTTTCCGTACAACGACACCGCATAGCCGGAGAAGTCTCGAACCTGGAAGTCGAAGATCCGGTTGAGCACGTCGACGTCGAGCCCGGTGTTCGCGGCCTGTTCGATGATCAGCTGGCCATACACGATAAGTGAGAACAGGTGTCCGATGTTAAGGACGAAGTCGAGATCCTTCTGTTGTTCGGCGCTGGGCGCGGCGGTGAGCAGTAGCTCCTGCAGTGCTTTGGCCTGCTCGTAGAACACCGCGACATTCGGCACATCGGAGCGGGACTCGTATGCCTTGGTCCAGTCCCCGAAACGTACCTTCGCCGCACCACCCACCGGCCCTTGAGCGAAGAAGAAGGCGTCGTCGGTCGCGTCGAGCCGGGTGCGGACCTCCGGGTACTCAACCGGATTGAACAAATAATTCGGCATGAATTTGAGGATCTGCGCGACGTTGACGTGCACGGTTCCCTCCAATCGCGGGAGCCAGCCGATGTAGCGGTTGGCCTCGTGGAAGTAGGTGTTCTTCTCGTACCCCTTCGCCGCGACGACGTCGAGCAGCAGGGTCATCACGGACTCACCCTCCGAGGTCACTTTGGACTTGGTCACCGGGTTGAACAGGAGGTAGCGCCGGTCGTCGAGACTGGCACTGCGGAAATAGTCGACTGCCCGGTCGCTGAATAACTTCATAGCCGAGAGCCGCGCGAAGGCATCGACGAAGTTGCCCTGGACGTGGGAGAAATCGGTGACCGGATTGCCGTACAGAATCCGATTGTTGGCGTGGGTGATCGCCTCGTACAGCGAATGCGTCGCCATTCCGACCGAACCGTGGCACAGATTGAACTTGCCGACGTTGACGGTATTCAGTGCGGCGGCAAAAGCCTCCGGACCGGTATGTAAAACGTCGTCGGCTGAAATCGGGTAATCATCGAGTGAGAAGGTCGACACGTACATCTGCCCGTGGACGACGTTGTCGATCAAGTTGTAATTGGGGTGCCGGCTGTCGACAGCGAAGAACACATAGCCTTCGGGGCCCTCGACGTCGGCGCGCCGTCCGAAGACCGAGACCATACCCGCGACATTGCCGTTGCCGATGTAGTACTTGGTGCCCGAAGCCGTGAAGCCACCTGGCGTCTCCGCATTCGGTGTCAGCACCATGTCGGTGCTGTAGACATCGGCTCCGTGAGAGCGCTCGGACAGCCCGAAAGCCATCACCTCACCGTCGGCGAGTTGCTGTGCCGCTTTGGTTTTCGCAGCCTTGTTCGCCGACATCCAGATCGGGCCGAGGCCGAGGATCGTCACCTGCTCGGCGTACCAGTAGGCCAATCCGTAGAATCCGAAGATCTCGCTCAGAGCGGCATTGCGGGCGCCGTCCCAGCGGCGGGCCTCGTCGCCATCGGCATATGCCGCCGGCGTGAGGAAGGTGGCGAACAACTTCTCCTTCTTCTGAAACTCGAGGAAGTCGGTGACCCACTCGGCCTTCAAATCAGCCTGTAATAGTCGTTCTTTTCCGAAGGACTCGAAGAAGTCGATAGTCGCCCGCAACAGCCTGCGGGTCTCGGCGTCGAACTGGGAGTAATCATTGGTTTTAGGGTTCAGGAGGACTCCATACATGCGCCCACTCTAGCCCGCAGGTTATGCGAGCAATCCGCTCCGCCGAGCCAGCATTACCGCCTCCCGGCGGTTCGACGCGCCGAGTTTGCGCATAGCGTCCCTCAGGTAGCTCTTCACCGTATATCGGGTCAAGGTTAGCTCTTCGGCGATCCGTGCATCCGAATAGCCAAGGGCCGCAAGGGAAATCGTATCGAGTTCACGTCGAGTGAGTGATACCTCCGATGCCACGCCGGTTGCACCGCGCAGCAGGTCGCTCAAATCGATCAGTTCCGCTGTCACCCGCGGATCATCGATATCGGCCGCCAGCTGGCGAATCTTCGCGAATGCCTCGGCGACTCGATCCTGGAGGGCCGATTCTTCTACTATCGCCGCAAGTGCCGCACGACGGACCAGCGACTGTTCGATAGATCGCGCCTCGGCGGCGAGCGAGTCGAGCGTCCGACCACCGATCGGATCGTTGGTGTGCAGCGCCGCGTAGAGGACCGCAACTGGTCGACGCTCCACGATGACCGGCGCGGCCGCCATCGCCTTTAACCCTTCGGCTGCGATGACTCGGTCATAGCGATGGGTGATGCGCGGCGTGCGCAGGTAGTCGTCGACCACGAGTGGGCGGCTCATCGACACCACTTTGCCGCCCAGTCCGTGACCGATCACCACCGGGACATCTCGCAACGCACCCACGGTCGAACCGGAGAAATGCCGAAGCCGAAGTCGCTCGGTGCTCTCAACGACGCCGACGAATGCCAGCGAGACACCGCTGGCGACGCGCAATCGATTCAGTGCGTCACCGACGTCGGCGCCGGACACCTCGACTGACATGTGACTCAGATTACAGACTCACCGCCGCGCGGGCCTCGCTCCGGCCCAAACGGCAACTGTCGCAATGAGCGCGGAACGATGGTCACTCAGCCTTTCCGGCGAATGCGAATCTTCGTTGCTCAGCACTCGGAGAGCCGGTGATGCGTAGAACCAAGAAGTCACCATTCCGAGCAGCAGTGCGAGCGCGTCAACCGGATTCAGGTCCGCCGCAATTGATCCCTCACCTGCGTTCGCCGCTAGTTGATCGACTTTCGCACGGTAGCCATCGACCGCGTCGGACTTCGCAGCGGGCCATTCGAGTTGCGACCACGCAGCAAGGCGAAGATGCTCTGGATGTTCGACCAAATAGTCGAAAAGGGCTCCCGCGTATCCAGGAAGATCGCCGGCCGTAAACGGAACATCGAGAGAAATCTGACTGACCGAATGACTCACCACGGTGTCGAACAGTGTCTCTTTATTGGTGAAGTACACGTAGATCAGCCGTTTGTTCGCACCTGCCGCCGCCGCGATCCTATCGACCCTCGCGCCCGCCAGCCCGTGCGCGGCGAACTCTTCCGCGGCCGCCTGGAGTAGACGCGCCTTAGTGGCTGCGGAATCCGGAGGCATAGAGGTCAGCCTATCGCCAACGCACCGCGACGGAATCAGCGCAACGCTGTTCGGGCCACCTCCGCGTCCTGTTCAGGCGTACCGCCGGAGACACCCACGGCACCGACAATCACTCCGTCTTCGACTATCGGGTGGCCGCCGCCCATCAACAGCAAACCACCGTTGAGATGGTCGAAATGAGGTGCGGGTTGCCCCAACTCGAGTGGGATTCCCAGTGCTTCACTTGGCGCCTGGAACATCACCGAGGTCCGCGCTTTCGCGATTGCGAGATCATTGGAGGCGAGCCAAGCTCCATCCATCCGCGCGAAGGCAACCAGATTGGCGCCGGTGTCGAGGATCGCAATTACCGCATTGAGCCCCAGTTGGGTGGCTGCGGCGCGACCGCGCTCGACTATCTGTTGTGCCACATCGATATCGACATTTCTCGCTTCAGGCATTCTGACTCCACTCCGTCGCCTGCCACTGCTTGGCGGCCTCGATGGTGTCGAACGGACGCATCGTTCGGTACAGGTGCTCGTCCGCCGGTATCACCTCAACCATCGCGTCGATCATCTCTTGTGGATCGGCCTGACCTTCGAGGCTCGCGCTGAAATCGGGCATCGGGACCACAGCTGTCGCGGCGTCGTACCACTGCTCGTAGCTTTCCGCGCCGGTGTCATTGAAACCGGTGCCAAAAACGCCCGGGTTGACGGTGGCGACCTTAACTCCGTAAGGCTCTAGCTCGGCCTTCATCGATCCGGCAATCGCCTCGATCGCGTGTTTGGTAGCGCAGTAGACCCCCAGGAAGGGCACAACCAGGATCCCGCCCATCGACGAGGTCCACACCACCTTCCCGCTACCCCTTTTCACCATCTCCGGCACGATCGACTGAACCAACTGCATATGCCCAAAGACATTGACATCAAACGACTCTCGCGCGCGCTGCAGCGGAACATCCACGATCGATCCGCCCTCCATTATCCCGGCGTTGAGAACCAGTACGTCGACGTCGAACGAACCCGCACGTTCGAGGTCGATGGCGTCTACGAGGTTGAGTTTGATCACTTTGAGTTCGACGCCGGCGTCGGCAGCGTCCGAACGTAGGCTGCGCACCTGCGGCCAGGTCTCGGCACCGGCGATTACCCGGTGTCCCTGTGCTGCCAATGCCAATGCGGTACCGCGACCAAATCCCGAGCTGGCGCCGGTTATGAGAATTCTCTTCGACATGACTTCCTAACTAACTAGTTACTTACCTGTCCTTTCGAGAATGCCTCAAGGTCTTGGGTAAGTCAATAACCAGTTAGTTACCTCCGGCCTACTGATCGCCCAAGCCGGCTTAAGTCGCGATCGGTCGCTTGAACGACTATCTGGATTACCGGTTCGCGATAGCGTCGATTGTCGGCACAAGGCCGACACTGGATCGAAAGAATTCCCCGGGGAGACGCATCCTTATGCTGCTGAAATCCTTGCACCGACGCGGAGTATCCCCAGCGGTGGACGCCTTGCGGACTCTCGTCCCACCGCCAGAAGCGAGTACGTCGATCAATTGGACCGACGTTCACAAGCGCTTCGGTCTGTGCCTGCCCGACGACTACGAGCTGATCGTCGAGCACTACGGTGCTGGCAAATTCGATGACGCGCTGACGGTGTGGGTCCCCGACGGCCGCGGCGGTGACGATCTATTCGCATTCGCCACGGCCGCGGCTGAACGACTTGAGGATGCACGGAATGATACGTCTTGCCGCACACTGTCCGAGCCCGATGGCAGCACCCACTCGGCGGAACTCGGGAGCGGACCACTGCTGTTCACACCGTGGGGCACCGCCCCCGGCGGATACTTCGGTTACTGGCATCGATGTCATCGCGACCCGAACCGCTGGCCCGTCCTCTTCACCGACTTGAACGGCGTCTGGCTGTACCACCGCCAGGGGCTGGCACAGTTTCTGGTTGATCTATTGGTGGGTAAATTCCCTTGTCCGACAATAGAATCCACCCTTCCGTCGACACACACCTTCATCGCGGCCGGCGGTGGGACCTACTAGTCGTCGGTCACCACGACATTGACCGGAATGTTTCCGCGAGTCGCGTTGGAGTACGGGCACACCTGGTGCGCCTTGTCCGCCAGTTCCTGCGCTTGTACGTGATCGAGATTAGGCAGGGTTACCTCGAGGGTCACCTCCAGCGCGAAGCCACCAGCATCGTTCGGCCCGATGCCAACTCGCGCTCCAACCGACGAATCGGTGATGTCGGCTTTGGCCTGTCGCGCGACTAGCTGCAGCGCGGAGTGGAAACACGCCGCGTACCCGACGGCGAAGAGTTGCTCGGGGTTCGTGCCCTGCCCGCTGCCGCCCATCTCGGTGGGGATGGCCAAGTCGAGATCCAGGCGTCCGTCCGAGGTGCGACCATGACCGTCGCGCCCAGCTCCGGTTGCCAATGCTTCTGCGGTGTAAATGGTGCTCATTGCGATTCCTATCTGTTGGAGGATTGCTCGTCCCGAAATGCCGCGGTGAGTTTCACCAGCGACTCACGCAGAGCGACGACTTCCGCGATACTCATACCCGACCGTGCCGCGAGGCACGCCGGAATCTCGACGGCGTCGGCTCGAAGTTCACGTCCGGCGTCGGTGAGATGTATTTCGACGCGACGTTCGTCGTTGGTCTGTCGTCGGCGCTCGATAAAGCCAAGCGTCTCAAGCCTTTTCAGCAACGGAGACAGTGTCCCCGAATCGAGATCCAGCTCACCGCCGATTTCACGGACGCCACGTCCGTCGCGCTCCCACAGCACCAATAGCACCAGGTACTGCGGGTAGGTGACTCCGAGCTCGTCCAGCATCGGTCGATACACAGCTGTGGTAGCCCTCGACGCCGCATAGAGCGCGAAGCACAGCTGCTGATTCAAAGCGAGTTCGTCGGCCACCTCAGAAAAGTAGCCCACATTTAGATTGTGTGCAACCTATCTAGCCAATCCCCACGCGTGAGCACTCGCTCAACTCGGTAACCGTCATCCACTACCACCAAGTCAGCGCGCTTTCCGACAGCCAATTCGCCGATGTCGGTTCGACCGAGCGCTCGAGCCGGCGTCGACGCTGTCATAGCCACCGCGGCCAACAGCGCGGCCTCGGCGCCTAGTCCGCCGCGACCTTCGGTCAGTCTCGTCGCCGATCGCTCAAACAATACGTCCATCGTCGCGGTACTTCCGGCGATCGCTCCGGTATCCCGCACGCGCGCAACAGAATCAGTCACATCGACGTCGAGAACACCCAACTGGTATGACCCATCGGTCATTCCCGCCGCCGCCATCGCGTCGGTCACCAACGCCACTCTGCCCGGCCCGGCGGTGCGCGTCACATACGAGACCAGATCAGGATGTACATGCACTCCATCGCCGACGATCTCGATGGTCACCCGAGGGTCCTCCAGCAGCGCCAGGATCGGCCCCGGCTCCCGATGATGCAGTGGGCGCATCGCATTGAATAGGTGCGTCGCCACCCGTGCGCCGCGTTCAATCGCCGCCTTGACTTGCGCATGACCAGCGTCGGTATGGCCCACTCCGACAAGCACATCCGCTGCCGCGAATTGCTCGACCGCATCGAGCGCACCAGGCAGTTCCGGAGCCAACGTCACCATCGAGATGGTTCCGCGGGCGGCGTCGAGCACTCGGGCGATCTCCGCGGGATCCGGGTCGCGGAGCGTGTCGGGATCATGCGCGCCGCATCGATGATGACTTAGCCACGGTCCCTCCAGGTGAAGGCCGGCAATCTCATCGCGCACGACGAGGTCGTGTAGCGCATCGATCTGTGCGAGTAGGAATTCCGGGCCTGAACTGACCAGACTCGCCACCGACGTCGTGGTGCCATGTCGTCGGTGAAACTCGAGGCCGTGGCGGATTTCGTCGGCGACACCGTCGGTATACGAATATCCGCCGCCGCCGTGCACATGCATGTCGATGAATCCGGGAACAACTGTGTGCGAGCCGAATTCGTGGTCGGCACGCCGCGGCGGTAGACCAGCACCGACGCCGGCAATCCGCTCGTCGTGGATCTCGATCCAGCCGGGAGAGTGCACCGTGCCGTCGGCGACCACACGCGCGGCGGAAATGACGATTGAACTCATAGAGTCTCCGTCACCTTCGCCAACCCACGCGGCGTGTCTGGATCGCCACCCCGCGCAATGGCGAGATGCAGTGAAAGTTGCTGCAGTGGAATGATTTCCAAGAGTGGAGACAGCTCGTCAGGGACACCACCGGGAAGCGAAATGCCACCGGTGAGGCCAGCGATTCGGGCCGAAGATCCCACGCCGAAGACATCGGCATTGCGCTCGGCGAGCCGCTCCAGCACCGGAACCATCGCATCGCCGCCCGCGCCGGACGGCACCACGGCGAGTACCGGAACCTGCGGGTCGACAGTGGCCAGCGGGCCGTGGAGAAGGTCGGCACCCGAAAATGCTTGTGCCGAAAGGTAGGACGTCTCCATCAGTTTGAGCGCGGCCTCTCGCGCGGTCGGATACGAGTAGCCGCGGCCCGTGGCTATCAGCCGCTGCGCGAACCGATACCGCTGTGCCACTTCGCGAACGTGCGCATCTGCCTCGAGCACCGCGGTACCCAGTTCGGGCAATGCTTTCGCCGCCGATCCGTCGCCGCCACGAACCTTTTCCAGCAGGAGATACAGCGCCAGCAACTCCGCGGTATAGGACTTGGTCGCGGCGACCGACTTCTCCGCACCGGCACACACGTCGATATGCAGTTCGGCCGCGTCCGATAGCGGCGACGACGCGTTGTTGGTCACCGCCACCGTCAGCGCACCCTGTGCACGGGCGACTTCAACTGACTGGACGAGATCCGGCGATCCGCCCGATTGACTCACCGCGATATAGAGCACATCCCGCAGGTCGGGGCGCGTGCCATATACCGTCATCGTCGACGGTGATACCAGCCCCGCCGGAAGACGGTGGGTGATCTCGACAAGGTATTTCGCGTAGAGAGCAGCATGATCACTTGTCCCGCGCGCGACAAACTGCACGAACCGTGGGCGGTACTGCGCGACACGTGCCGCGGCATCGTCAATTGCTTCAATACCGTTGTCCAGCAAAGCTTGCCAAGCCTGCGGCTGCTCGGCGATCTCCGCCGCCATCAATCGGCCGGGCACGGCGTTGTGCGTAGTCGAGGTCATGATTGTCCTTTCGTCAACATTTCACCGATCACTGAGTCGCTGGGCAAGCTCAACGGCACCGCGCACCGGATCGACGGATAGCACCCGGACGTCGGCGACGCCGCGGCCGGCGAGGATGCGTCGTACTCCACGTTGCAGCATCGGCTGATTCACTGCCAGTCCGCCAGCCATCACGACCGGGCCGGCTATCCGTAGTTGGGCGCCAACCTGCAAGACGAGTTCGGCCAACGCGGTGGCCGCGGCGTCGACGATTCCGGCGCTCAACGGATCGCCGGCCTTCGCCATTTCGAAGACGACCCGTGCGCGACCCGCCCAGTAGCGCCGGTCGGTTTGCGCATAGAAGTGGTTGAGAAGTTCAGCGGCGTCGGACAATCCGCAGTCAGCGGCAAGTTCCTGCCCGAGCTGTTGCCCCGGATGATGGTCATCCATCCGCGCCAGCAGCCGTCGAATCGCCTCGCGTGCAACCCAATACCCGCTACCTTCATCGCCAAGGAGGTAACCCCAGCCGCCCGCACGGGCACTCGCATCACCCGATCGACCCCAGGCGACCGATCCGGTACCCGAGATCACGGCGATGCCGTCGAGGACTCCTGCCGCGGCGAGGATCAGCTGACTGTCGTGAACGACGCGCACCTGGGCATTCGGCAGACGCGCGTCGAGAAGGTCATACAAGATTTTCACGGACTCGGGCGTATCCACACCCGCCGCACCGGCACACACCGCACGGATACCCATCGAACCGCCGAGCCGATCGATGACGACGTCGAGTTGACGTCCCGCTTCCGCGGTTCCCACCGAGGCGACATTGGCACTACCTACGATCGACTCTGACACGATGACTCCGTCGACGGCACGGACCGCGTGAGTCTTCGAGCCACCGATATCGAGCGCGAGAATTGCGTTGTGGGACATCGGATTCTACGAACCTGCCGCGATGCGGACCGTCGGCTCGGCTGGCCACCGTCCCTCGTTGCGCCAAAAGTGCTGGATATCTTCGAGCTTGCGCCCCTTAGTTTCCGGCGCGTACTTGAAGACGAACACGAAGGCCGCGATTGTCAGCGCGCCGAAGATGGTGAATGTCGTCGAACCGCCGAGGCCGTTGATCAGAGTGAGAGTGAACTGCGCGACAATGGCATTAGCGACGAGGTCTGCTGTCAGCATGGCACTCGATCCGTAGGCACGTAGACGCGCTGGGAATGCTTCGCCGGCGTACACCCAGACGAGCGATCCGAAACCGAACGAGAATCCGACTACCACCAGCACCAGACCGATGAATCCTACGATGCCAGCCGCGCCGCCGCCGGTGAACTGTCCGTCGGCCAGCTGATAGGCCACGATCATCGTGATGAAGGCGACCACCATCGTCGAGATTCCGCCGAGCAGGATGGGGCGCCGACCGAATCGATCGATGGTGAACAGCGAGACAATTACCGCCGCCAGGCCGAATAGCTGAACGAACGCGGGCAGCATGTATTTGCCGAAGTTGTCGGTGTAGCCCATGCCGCTGAAGATGTCCGGGCTGTAATAGACGATCGCGTTGATACCGGTGATCTGAATGAAGAAGCCGAGGCCGACGACGAAAAAGGTGGCTCGGGCGAAGGGTTTGCGGAACAGTTCGCGGATACCGCCACCGTGTTCGTCGCGCAGCGCTTGCCGCATATCGGCCAATTCGAGTTCAATCTGGGCGGCATCGGCACCCGATTCCACCCTGGACAACGCGGCACGCGCTTCTGCTTCGCGGTTTTGGGACATGTACCAGCGGGCAGTGTCGGGCAGCCGCATGAGAACGACGGTGACGAGCATCGCGGGTATCGCGGCGATACCCAGCATCGCCCGCCAGGCATCCTCACCGGTATCAGCGAGGACGTACCCGAAGACATAGCCCAGGATGATGCCGACGATTGTCGCGAACTGGTACGCCACCAGCATGGCGCCGCGATTGCGTGCCGGCGCTGACTCGGCTACGAACACCGGCACCACGACCACCGACACGCCGATTGTCAGCCCGAGTAGGAATCGCGCGAGAAGTAGCAATCCGACCGTCGGAGCGACAGCACTGAATAGCGCGAATACCGCATATGACCCCGCAACGGTGACCATCGCCCGCTTCCGACCGACCCGATTGGCGAACCAGCCGCCGACCAATGCTCCGAGGATTTCGCCGACCACGACCACCGTGGCCATCGCCTGAGTCATGCCGTCACCCAGCGAATATTGGTCTTTGATGAAGTCCTTGGCGGCGCCGATATTCGACGTGTCGTAGCCGTAGATGATGCCCAGGCTGGCCGCGGCGATCGCGACCAGCGCAGCGAGGCCGGTGCTGCGTACCGGAAGTGGACGGTTCATGCGCTACCTCTCTGCACCTGGATTGGTATAGACCAATATGTGATGGGAACTACATTGGCATACACCAATGGGATAGGCAATAGGTATCCTGCAATTCATGACAGACGATCCCGCCGCCGCAGTCGACGCCGCCGCGCGACTGCCGCGGTATTTCCAAATCAAGATCGCGCTCACTGAGCGTATAGCCGAAGCGGCGCCAGGAACGTCGCTGCCGCCGGAAAGACAACTCGCCGCCGAGCTTCGGACATCTCGCACCACCCTGAGGAAGGCACTCGCGGAGTTGACCGCCGAGGGCGTCTTGCGCAGCACCCAGGGCAGCGGCAACTACGTCGCGCCACCACGGCTGGTCCACGTTCGGCAGTTGACGTCATTGACCCACGATCTTGGCGCCGAAGGACTTACGCTTACCTCGCGCCTGCTATCCGCCGATCGGTTACGCGCCGACGCCGATCTGGCCATTCACCTCGACGTCCCCTCGGGTCGACGCGTGCACAGGCTGACTCGGTTGCGCATCGTCAATGACGAACCGATGGCGATCGAGACCGCCCACCTGCCTGGACGTCTGCCGGGATTGGCCGAACGCGTCGTGGCGAATGGTTCGCTGTACGCGACCCTCCGCGAAGACTACGGCATCGAGATCGGCACGGTTGAAGACAGTGTCGAAACGGCACTGGCTACCCCGACCGAAGCAAACTTGCTCCAAATCCCTTCCGGTGCACCGCTTCTGATGGTCCGACGTCAGGCACGCGATGCCGCTGGCGATGTCGTGGAATGGACTAAGTCGGCATACCGGGGTGACCGGTTCCGATTCGTATCGCGTAGTAGTTGAACTTCGCCAACCGGACAGAACCTGTCCTAGAGCGGTCGTAAGGTCATCGGTGCAGGGAAACCCATCACCGAGAGGCATCATCATGGCCGGGACCTATACCGCTGTCGAATTGAACCCCGATCTCAGCGAAGAAAAGCAGGACCTTCTACTGCTGCTCGCAGATCAGCGGTCGCTGCTCAAGATCACAGTGCGCAATCTGACCGATGAACAAGCGCGTCAGCGCACAACTGTTTCCGAGCTGACACTTGGTGGTTTGCTCAAGCACGTGGCGTCGGGCGAGGCTGACACCGCCGCCGAGATTGTCGCCCGCGACGAGACCGCGGTATTCGACCCGGCCGCCGGAGCGGATTCATACAGCTTCGGCCCCGACGACACCGTCGGAGGGTGGATCAGTGAATACGACCGTGCGGCAGCACAATTCGATAGTGTGATCGCCCAGGCCGGCAGTCTCGACGAACTTATCCCGATGCCAACCGCGCCGTGGCAGCCCGAGCGGGAATGGTGGTCGATCCGCCGCCTCGTCGCACATCGACTGCGCGAGACGGCTCAGCACTGCGGCCACGCAGACATCATCCGCGAAGCCCTCGACGGCCAGACGACGATGGCGGCGATCAGCGAAGGAATGGACTGGGGATAGGAACTGTATTCCCTTGACGGGGAATCATTTTGGAGGATGGTTGAACGTAGTGTCGCAATCGAGCCCAGCGTCGTGGGCGCAACGCTCGAGGCGTTCATCGTCCGCTTGAATGGCCTGCCCCTCGAATGCGAACTGCACCCCAAACCGAAACAGGCGTCCCGCACGCAGGAGAGCCGGACACTGTTGAACTGTCCCAAGCGAATGTGAAGATCGCGTTGCATGTGATCACCGACAACAAGAACGAGAACACAACCGCACCTCGAGAAGACTGAGGACCCACCGTTCTGATGACGTCTCACCCGGTCTCGATACACGCGCGTCTCGCTAGCGCTCGTCGAGCGCACTCGACCAACGGCGGGTCTCGACACACCCAACTTGCGAGCGCACCCGACCAACGGGGCGGGTCTCGACGGCGCATCAACTTACGAGCGTTCGGCCCACCATTGTTTGAGCGCCACCTCGGCCTCGTCGCGATCCATCGGCCCGCGATCAAGCCGGAGTTCCTTCAGGTATCGCCAGGCTTCGCCGACCTGCGGGCCCGCTGGCAGGCCGAGCAATTCCATAATGGCGTTGCCGTCCAGGTCCGGACGCACCCGATCGAGGTCTTCGGCTTCCTTCAATACCGCGATACGACGCTCGAGGTCGTCATAAGTCTCCTGCAGCTTCCGCGCGCGCCGCTTATTGCGCGTCGTGCAGTCGGCTCGGACGAGTTTGTGGAGCCGTTCCAGCAGATCGCCGGCGTCGGTCACGTACCGGCGCACCGCGGAATCGGTCCACTTGCCCTCGCCGTAACCGTGAAATCGCAAGTGCAAGAACACAAGTTGCGCTACGTCGTCGGTAACGGCCTTTGGATACTTCAGCGCTCGAAAACGCTTGCGCACCATCTTCGCGCCGACTACCTCATGATGGTGAAAACTCACTCCGCCATTGGGTTCGTGCCGTCGCGTATCGGGCTTGCCGATGTCGTGAAGCAGTGCGGCCCAACGCAATACGACGTCAGGGTCACCAGTCTCCAGATCGATCGCCTGCTGAAGGACGGTCAGCGAATGCTGATACACGTCCTTGTGTTGATGATGCTCGTCGATGGTGAGCTTCATTCCGGGGATCTCCGGAATCACGCGATCGGCCAGACCGGAGTCGACCAGCGCATCCACGCCTTCGATGGCGTGCTCACCACAAATCATCTTGTCGAGTTCGGCGCGGATCCGCTCGACCGTGATCCGATCGATCTCACCGACCATCTCCACGATGGCATCGAATGTGCGCGGCGTGAGCCGGAAACCGAGTTGAGAAACGAAGCGCACGGCACGCAGCATGCGCAACGGGTCGTCGCCGAATGACTGTTGAGGCGCGGCGGGAGTGTCTATTACTCCGGCAAGCAGCGCGGTCATGCCGTCGAGCGGGTCGATGAAGTCCGCGGCACCGTCAGCCGTGATCTTGACCGCCATCGCGTTGATAGTGAAGTCGCGCCGCACGAGGTCGCCGTCAAGGGTGTCGCCGAAGGTCACCTTGGGATTACGCGATACCTGGTCGTAGGTATCGGCGCGGTATGTCGTCACCTCGATCAGGGCCGACCCCTTCCGGGCGCTGATCGTGCCGAATTCGATGCCGGTGTCCCACACGGTGTCGGCCCAGTCGTCGAGCAGCGCCTGAATCGCTGCTGGCCGAGCGTCGGTAGTGAAGTCCAGATCATTGCCGAGGCGTCCGAGTACGGCATCCCGCACCGATCCCCCGACCAGGTACAACTCGTGCCCGGCGTCGGCGAATAGCGCACCGAGTGAATTGAGGACACTGGACTCCGCGCGGAGGGCGGCCGCGGCGGAGGCGAGGAGCCTGGTGCGGCGTTGCGCGGGTTCGGTCACGGTCAGACACCTTACCTGGGCCTGCGGCAACCTCCCGAAACGTACTTTGTCCTGTCTGGGCAATCGTTCCTACGACACTCGCTAGCCCTTCCAGGCGAACGGCAGGTGTCCAACGACTAGCATTCAAGGCGTGTCCGCCGAACCGTCCAGCCCACATCAAGGCGTCGACGCCGACGCCGATGCGGGCCAGACCTCTTCGGGTAGGCCCCACCGGAGTCGACGTCGACGTGGGCGTCGTCCTGCCCTGCCAGCGGCCCCGGCGGCGAGCACGCCGACGAAATCCCAGGACAACCCGGCTGGCCCGAAGCCTGGACCACCGCCGGACAAGGTAGTCGCGCGTCCCCCCAAACCGTCGGATCTGGCCGTTCCCAAGCCGGGCCCGCCAGTTGTGCAGAACTCGCGGCCAAAACCAGGGCCACCCGGACCTCGACCGGACAAGAATCGGCGTCGTCGCACCCGACGCCCCGACGCGGAGTCGACGAGCCCTGGTTCAGCTGAGTCGACCAACGGCAAAAGCCGTGGCCCCAAGCTGCGCACCGTGCGGGAGACGTCGGCGGGCGGGCTCGTCATCTCGACCTTCGGTGAGCCGTACCCAGAGCTGTCGGCGGCACTGATCGGACGCGTCGATCGTCGAGGCCGAATGATGTGGTCGCTACCGAAGGGACATATCGAAACCGGCGAGACCGCCGAACAGACCGCGGTCCGGGAGATCGCCGAAGAGACCGGCATCACCGGATCGGTTGTCGCACCCTTGGGCAAGATCGACTACTGGTTTGTCAGTGAGGGTCGCCGCATCCATAAGACGGTGCACCACTACTTATTACGCAGTCTCGGCGGCGAGCTGTCCGATGCCGACTACGAAGTCGCGGAAGTCGCCTGGGTCCCGTTGACCGAACTGCCGCGTCGGCTCACGTATTCTGACGAGCGTCGCTTGGCACGAATGGCCGAGGGAGTCATCGCCGACTTGATGGCCGATCCCACTCGATTGGCGCAGTCTGAAGCCGAGAGCATTCGCACCGAACCAAATGCCTATGAACGAGCCGCCGCCGCACGCAACCAGCGTCGCAACGATCCGCCGCCTCCGGCACGATCGCGCCGACGTCGACGCCGCGGACGTCGTAGCCCGTCCACAGATGATTGACGCGTCGAGGCGCGCAATGCGTACGACGCTAACCCTCATCGTCGTAGCCGTGCTGGTTTTCGCGGGCCCACTGTTGGCGTCCGCGTCGGCGGCACCCGGTGGCGAGACGACCGCTCGGTTCGCCAAGGTGTCCATCGAATCGGTTTCGCCGTCGATGGTGACCACCAGCAGTCGTTCGTCGGTCACGGTCTCCGGGCAGGTCACCAACACCAGCGACCGCGCGCTCAGCCAGCTCGGAATCCGCCTGCAACGCGGGGAGCGCGTCGCCGACGCCGCTGGATTACGCACCGCGCTGGCCGCCGACGCCGCGACCTTCGATCGCTCCGGCCCGTTCGTGTCCCTCGGTGGCCCCCTGACCCCGGGACAGAGCAAGCCCTTCACCCTCTCCGTACCACTGTCTGGTTCGACCGGCTTGGGGATCGACTCGACCGGCGTGTATCCGCTGCTGGTGAACCTCAACGCGATCCCCGAATATGGCGAGATGGCGCGGGTCGCCGACTCGCGCACACTACTCCCGGTCCTCTCGCTGCCACCGAATCCGCAACGTGCGTCCGAAGCCGACTCCGGACCCATCGGCGAGGAGCAAACGACGACCGACGTCGGTTCGGACGGCTCGGTTGTCGCCAATCTCAGCGCGCCCTCATCTCTGACGATGTTGTGGCCGCTCGCCGCGCCGCCGCAGATGGCCCCCGGCCGACTCGGCGGCACACAGCCCCGACTAATCAGCGAAGATATGGCACGGTCACTCGCCCCCGGTGGACGTCTGCGCACCCTTGTCGACGCCGCTGAGTCGGTTTCCGGCATAGCCGACGACGAACAGGTCCCCGATAGTTCAGAATCCGCGGCAGCACCGTCGTCGGATACTCCACCGACACTCGCTGCGCCGTCAAAACTGCAGCAATCGGTCTGCCTCGCCGTCGACCCCGATCTGCTGCTCACCGTCCGTGCCATGACGGGCGGTTATGCCGTCACCAGCGACCCGCGCAACGTCGATGCTCCGACGACGCCTGGTACCGGTGCCGACGACGCTGCGGCGTGGTTGCGCGACCTACAGCAGGTCGCCGCACGTCTGTGCGTTGTCGCGCTCCCGTTCGCCGGGGCGGATCTGGATTCGTTGCAGCAGGTGGGCAATGGGTCGTTGGCCGAGTCAGCGCTCACCGCGCCCGCCGACATCGTCGATAGCATTCTCAACGTGAAAAGTGTTCGCGGACTTGCCATTCCGTCAATCGGCGCGGTGACTACCGAAGGTGCCGGTGTGCTCACCGCCAATAAACTGAACAAGGCGGTAACCGCGTCATCGTCATTGGCCGGCGCCGGATCGGTGACCGGTCAATACCGGGTCGGCGATCTGCGATTCCAGTCCTACGACGCGCCGATCACCGCTGCACTCGGCGCCATCGGCACGCACCCGATTACCCCGGTACTGACCCCGGACGATCAGCAGGTGGCGCTCGCTGACGAATCACCGGAAAGCCGACGCCAGTCCGCACTCGCCGCACTCGCCTACCCGTCGATCGAGGTGCCGTCGCAGCGGCGGCCGACTGTCGGGCGGTCCCAATTCCTGATACCGCCGGACTATTGGTCACCCTCGGCGGCCGACGCGCAAGCGTTGGTGTCGTCGGCGACCCTGCTCCTCGAATCCGGTGTCGCCAATCCGATGCCGCTGCCGAAGGTCGTCGACGGGCTCAACTCGGAGGATCCGCGCCTTGCTCGTCTGGTGCCGCCACCGGGCACGATGCTCGCCACGAACCGCGGCTGGGTACCGTCGTCGGCGGTCAGCCGCGACATCTCGACCCACGCCGCGCTGAGCTGGCAATTGCAGGCATCGCTCGTCAACAGCGACGACGTGGACGTATCACCGGAGTCCTACTTGGCTCCGCTGCGCGCCGATCTGTTGCGCGGGTTGCGAAGTCCGGCCCAGGACACCGCTGCCGATCGCATCGCATTGCGAGCCGACCGCGTGATCCGAGTGGCCGCGGTCGGGCAGACGCTGGAACGAATGCGGTCGTCGGTAACCCTGTTGGACCCCGGTGGCCGGTACACCCTGGTCTCCGAGCGCAGTCCCCTTCTTCTCGTCGCCCGAAACGATCTCGACCTTCCGATCCGGGTCCGGCTCGACACCATTGCTCCCGACGAACTCAATATCGACGACGTCGGTGTGATTGAAATTCCGGCACGCGGTACCCGCCAGGTCCAACTCCCGACTCGCGCGGAGACGTCGGAGTCGATGTCGGTACAGATAGCATTGGTGTCCAGCACTGGGGTCAGCGTAGGGGCGCCGATCAGCCTCTCGGTGAATTCCAACGCCTACGGCAAACCGTTGTTCATCGTCACGCTCATCGCCGGCGTCGTACTGATCCTGTTGGTGATTCGCCGGCTGTGGCATCGGTTCCGCGGGCAACCCGACCCGGCTGACGCCGACCGCCCGGAAGCCGACGAGGCCACTCGAGCGTTGGCTGCCACTGATTACCAACATCGTCTCGCGCAGGAGAAGGAAGGAGGGCCTGATGCCTGATCGCCAGCCACCGGGCCCTGGCTTTCGACCATTGTCGGGGCCGCTCGCCGATCGGTCACCGCTAGCGGGTGGGCGACCGACCCCCGAACACATCCCACCTCGTGACCAACCCAACCCAGCCCAGCCCAAAGCCGCCCAGCCCAAGCGCGCATCCGATTCGTCGATCCTGAAGACCAGCGGCTCGATTGCGATCGCGACGCTGATGAGCCGGATCACTGGATTCGTCCGAACCGTGCTGGTGTTGGCGATGCTCGGTGCCGCGGTATCGTCGGCGTTCCAGGCGGCCTATGTGCTGCCGAATATGGTCGCCGAAGTGGTGCTCGGCGCCGTTCTCACCGCGATCGTCATTCCGGTGCTGGTTCGCGCTGAGGCCGAAGACGACGACGGCGGCGCGACTTTCATCAACCGGATCTTCACCCTGACCGTGACGCTACTCGGTGTGGCCACGGTGCTCGCGCTGGTCGGTGCGCCCGTCCTGACCTATCTCAACGTCGGCGACGGCGACGTCAACCGCGACTTGGCGACCGCCCTCGCCTACCTGTTGTTGCCCGAGATCCTGTTCTACGGGCTGTCGGCGTTGTTCATGGCGATTCTCAACGTCAAGGGCTATTTCAAACCGGGCGCTTGGGCGCCAGTCCTGAACAATGTCGTGCAGATCGTCACGCTGATCATCTATGCCGCTCTGCCCGGCGAGATCACGCTCAATCCGGTCCGCATGTCCAACCCGCAGATCCTGGTACTGGGTATCGGTACGACGATCGGCGTGATCGTCCAGGTGTCGGTCCTGGTGCCCTACCTCAAGCGAGCGGGCGTCAAACTGCGCTGGGTGTGGGGTATCGACGACCGACTGCGGCGATTCGGCAATATGGCGCTGGCCGTCGTGGTGTACGTCGCGATCTTGCAGGTGGGTCTCATCATCACCTATCGCATCGCGGCCTCGGCCAACGAATCCGGCATCAGTGTGTATGCGACGCATTGGCAATTGCTGCAACTGCCATACGGCGTGCTCGGCGTGACGATTCTGACCGCGATCATGCCGCGACTGTCGCGGAACGCGGCGGCGAAGGACACTAATTCGGTCATCGATGACCTCTCGCTGGCGACCCGGCTCACGATGGTCGCATTGGTGCCGGTGGTCGCATTCATGACCTTTTTCGGTCCGGCTATCGGTATCGCTGTCTTCCAATTCGGCAACTTCGACGCCGACGTCGCCTCCCAACTCGGGTCGGTACTCGCCTGGGGCGCGTTCACCCTCATCCCCTATGCGATGACACTGGTCCAGCTGCGGGTGTTCTACGCGCGCGAGGATGCCTGGGCCCCGACGCTGATGGTCCTCGGGATCACCGCTATCAAGGTTGCTCTGTCGTATTTGGGGCCGGTGCTTTTCGACGACCCCAACCTTGTCGTGCGATGGCTGGCGTTGTCGAACGGGGCCGGATATCTGGTCGGCGCGATCGTCGGCCATTTCCTGTTGAAAAAGCGGCTCGGCAATGTCGCGATGACCAATGTCACGCGGACAAGTGTGTTGGCCATCGTCGTCTCGATCGTCGCCGCCGGGTTGACGTGGATGCTCGCCGAGTTGTCCGGACTCCACGAACTCGCTACCGACGCCGGGAAGATCGGCTCGTTGATCTACTTGTTCCTTACCGCGATCGTCGCGCTTGGACTCTCCTATGCCGCGTTGGCCGCCCTAAAGGTCCCCGACGTCGTGGCGATTACGGTCAGCGTGCGTCGAATGGCCGGGCGGTTCATCCCGGCGTTGGCGCCGGCGAGTGTGCCGGAAGCGGAATCGACTGCGGCGATGACGATTCAGTTTCCGCGGATCGGTGTCGAGGAATCGGTACCGTATTCTGGACAAGTACAGGTTTTGCGGCGCTTCGACCGCGGGACGTCAACGTGGCAGTCATACTCCGTCCATAGTGGTGGCGCGGCTGGCACCGGCGTGTACAGCCCACCCGACATGAGGTATCGCAGGAGAGGAGCTCGGGGCATGAGCGACGGTGACGTCGAAGCAGTGAACGAGACCGAAGCCGTTGACGCACCGAACGAATCGCCGCGGCCTACCCGCCCCCGGGGCCCACGCCTGGTTCCCGGTGCCGCGGTCGCGGGTGGACGCTATCGACTGCTCGACCCGCATGGTGGTACCCGCGGATTGCAGTTCTGGCGCGCCCTCGATATCAATCTTGATCGCGATGTGGCGTTGACCTTCGTCGACGCCGACCAATTGTCGACACCTCCGGCGGCGGGCGAGAAGTCTGACGGTCCTGAGGAAGGCCCACAGGCGGTGCTGTCCCGAACACTGCGCCTCGGTCATGTGAACTCCTCGGGAGTGGCCCGCGTGCTCGATGTGGTGCGCGGTTCATCCGGCGGCATCGTCGTCACCGAGTGGGTGCCCGGCTCATCGTTGCGTGAGGTTGCCGAATCCAGTCCGTCGCCGGTCGGAGCGGCACGTGCGGTTCGCGCACTTGCCGCGGCGGCTGAGTCCGCACACCGCAACGGTGCCGCGCTATCGATCGATCATCCTGACCGCGTTCGTATTTCGACCGACGGCAATGCAGTCCTGGCGTTCCCCGGCACCCTCGTCGGCGATGGCAAGGCTTCGGACGTGCGTGGTCTGGGCGCGGTGCTCTACGCCCTGCTTCTCGCGCGCTGGCCGCTCGACGGCGAGACCGGATCGAAGATCGTCACGACCAACGAGAAGGAAGGTTCGGTTGGCGGACTGCCGCCAGCCATCCCGGACAGCAACGGTAAGCCCGTCGAGCCGAGGGAATCTCGGTCAGATGTGCCGTTCGAGATCTCGGCCGTCGCGGCCCGCGCGCTCGACGGTGACCGTGGAATCCGTACTGCCGGAACGGTTCAGCATGTGCTGGACCAGGCGACCGTCGTCGATCTCAAGACCGACATGTTGCCCGCCGTGGAGGGCGGACCAGAACCCGTAGCGGTTACCCGCAATGAGCGGTTGAAGCCGGGCCGTGACACCGACGAACCCGAACGCAAACGCAATGTGGGATTGATCGTCGGGGCTGGACTGCTCGCACTATTCGTAGTGATCGCATTGATCGTATGGATGTCGAATGCGTTGGGCGGCAGCGGCGGTCCGAGCAATATCGACACCATCATCACCACCTCGACGTCGGGACAGGCACAACCGAACGCGGCCGGGCCGATTGCGCTCACCGACGCCAGCGTTGTGGACTACTCGGATCAGGCACCAGATCCGTCGACCAACGTTGGCAATGTGATCAGTGGACGCCAACCCGCGTGGCGGACCGACCCTTATCGCTCGTCGCCCGACTTCGGCGGCCTCAAACAAGGCCTCGGTTTGATGTTCAATCTGGGCGGCTCGAAGACGGTGAAATCGGTGACCATCCGGACCACCACACCTGGGTTCAACGTCGAATTACGTACCGCGCCTTCGCCATCGGCGACGCTCGGTGAGACGAAGGTGGTGGGATCGGGCACGGTCTCCGGCGCTAGTAACACGCTGACGGTGTCGACTCCGGTCGCGAGCCCGTACTTCATGGTGTGGATCACCGACCTACCGAGCGGCCCGAGTGGCAACGGCTATCAAGCGGTTATCAGCCAGGTGTCGATGTCCAGCTGATGTCGCATAACGATTTACCTCCCGGCGCCGTCCTGGGCGACGACGGACTGGTGCGTGCGATCTGGGCCGAGAAGCCCGGCATGATGCGTGACTATTACGACACCGAGTGGGGCATTCCGGTAGTCGGCGAGTCCGCACACTTCGAACGCCTTGTGCTCGAAGGCTTTCAGTCCGGACTGTCGTGGGCGATCATCTTGCGTAAGCGACCCGCGTTCCGTGAGGTATTCGCGGATTTCGACGTCGACACGGTTGCGGCGATGACCCCCGACGATGTCGAGCGATTGATGGGCGACGAGCGAATCGTGCGTAACCGCAAGAAGATTGAAGCCACGATTACCAATGCCGCCGCGGTCATCGCATTGCGCGACGAGGGCGGACTCGAAGAGTTCCTGTGGTCGTTCAAGCCGTCTGATACTCCCCGACCGGTGTCCATCGCCGACGTCCCGACCACCTCGGAGGAGTCGGTGACACTGTCAAAGGCATTGCGTAAGAATGGCTTCCGATTCGTCGGCCCGACGACGATGTTCGCGTTGATGGAGGCGATCGGCATTGTCGACACTCATCTGCTGACCTCCCACCGGCGAGGCGCGTCAGGCGTCTGGCCGAAGTAGCTGTCAACCTCACATCTGTCCTGCCTCGTCGGCGACGCCGTCGCCGTCCCGATCGATGAGCACGTAGTCGTCTCGGCCATCTCCGTCGGTGTCGAGGTATATGCGCCGGGCCGACGAAGGCTGGTCCCACAGCCCGCGTCCGCCGTCCCGATAGAACGATTCGGTGGCGCCGTCGTCGTCGAGGTCGAGGGCCGCGACATCGGCGACGCCGTCCCCGTCGGAATCCCACATGGCGTCATCGGTACGACCGTCGCCGTCGAAGTCCAGTCGCACGGCCTCGTTCGTGCCGTCGTGATCCAGGTCGACGTCGGCAGGCGAATGCCAGTGACTCACCGGACCGGAGCCGCTGCCGAAGAAGTAGTCGATGACGTGGTCCACTTCTATTGGACGCAGCCGCGGGCCGTTGGGTTCCCTCGAGTTCTCCCCGACCAACTACGCTCATCACCATGTTCATCAGCGAGCTCGGCGAGCAATGGCACGCCGCCCGAATCGATCCGACGATCACCCACCTCGACTCGGCGTCGGCCGGCCGATCGTCGAACGCGGTTATCGAAGCGATCGCAGATCATCTCTGGCGTGAATCCAAGCGGGGCTCCTATGTAGCGCTTGACGATGTGTACAACGAGTTGCTCGACGGGCGCAATGGCCTTGCCGCGCTGTTGGGCACCACCGGCGACCGGATTGTCTACCGCGACAGCGCGCGAGCTTCATTGCGCTCCCTGCTGTCTGCCTGGAATCTGCCGATCGCGACCACCGTGTGGGTCGCGAAGAACGAGTTCGGGCCCAACCTGATCGAGTTCGAACGGCGCGGATTCGCCGTCCGGACCCTGCCCGATGCCGATGTTTTCGGTCACGTCGACGTCGATGCACTGGAGAATATGCTGCAGTTCGAGCAGCCGCAGTTCATTCACATGTGTCAGATCGGGTCGGCCAGTGGCGTGGTCCAGCCGGTCAAGCGGATCGTCGACGTCGCACATGACGCCGGAGTGCCGGTCGTCGTCGATATGGCGCAGGCGATCGGGCATGTCCCCACTGTCACCGGAGCCGACTTCAGCTATGGCACCAGTCGCAAATGGCTCACCGGTCCTCGTGGCGTGGGTTTCGTTGCGGTACAGGAGAAGTCGCTGCGCCCGATAGCCCTGGCCGATCTTGAAGTTGGCACCGACGCCGGCTATATCGCCGGGCGCCTCGGGCTTGGGCGGGCCGTCGCCGAGATCACGACCATCGGGGCGTCGAAGGTTTACCGTGAGCTGGCCAAAGTGGGGCAGACGACACGGGAGCGGATGAATGGCATCGGTAGCTGGGAGGTTGTCGAACCGATCGAAGAACCGTCCGCGCTGGTCACCCTCGCTCCCCCGCCGGGCTGGCAGGCCGGCGATGTCGCTGCCGCTGCCGCCCATCTGCGCAGCACGGGTGTACTGGTCACTGCCGCGCATGTGCAGCGCGCGCCGCTGACGATGGAGAATTCGGTACTACGGCTTAGTCCGCATCTAGATGTCACCCGCGAACAGCTCGACCGGGTCGCGGGTGAGTTGCGGACGATGGGCTACTGAGAGTCAGCGACTACTTCATCGAAAGTACGTCGGACACAAGCAGTTTCGCGTAGTCGGCGTCGATTGGCAGGCCGAATACCGCGTGGTGGTAGAGCGGTGCGATCACATGGTCGAGGACCTGGCGTACCTGTGGTGTTGGTTCACCGCGCTGCTGTGCCCGGGCAATCATCTCACCGGCCTGGGCGATTCGGATATCCCAGCATGGACAGGCTTCGACGAGGCCGTCGCGCGCGGCGACCATCGCGCGTAGATAGGACGTGCGGTGTGGTCGGCTGATGTCGTCGCCGATGATTGCCGCCCACGCGGACAGGTCGCCGGCCAGATCGCCAGTTTCGGGCAGCGGTTCGTCGCGGGTCAATGCCGCGACGGCGACCTCCTCCAGTAGCACGTCGATGCTGCCCCACCGGCGGTAGATGCTGGTCGCGTTGACTCCGGCGACCTCGGCGACCTGCGGAATTGTCATCGTCTCGCGGTGACCTTCGGTCACCAGCCGCCCGACCGCTCGATACACCGTGTCCCGGACGCGTGCGCTGCGGCCGCCGGGCCGTTTGCGTGCCGCTGTCGTCGTAGTCATGGCACCATTATTGCAAATCGGTTGGCTTTTGTATCGCTTTGGGCTTAGGCTCCTAATGCAATGATCAATGCATTAGAGGAGAAAAGATGACCAGCGGTCGCACCTCGGCTACCAATCTAACAAGAACTAAAGCACACCCCCTGGAACTGGAGGCCCGCGGTTGGTGGTGCACAACTTACTGAGGCCACGACACTCACGATAAGGACTTTGCGTCGGGGTTTGGCGGGGTAGTTGGGAGTAAGCGTCGCGGACGGGAGCAGACTGAGCGGGAACGGACCCGCCCCTCCTGCTATTCCTGTTTGCTGGTCGCTGTGGGCATAGATTCCGGTTTGGTTGTCGGGGCCAGTTGTATTCTGACTGGTGTGAGCGGCCATCGAGGTACCTTCCGGCCCTCCGGTCAATCTATGCGCCCAAGCAATCCCGCCACACCCGGTACCCTCCCCAACCATGGCAGGCGACAAACTCACAGTCTTTATCAGCTGGACAGGACCACTCGCGAAAGACATCGCACCCATCTGGCGCGACCTCGTTAGCGAAATCAGCGACCGCACCGACCCCTTCGTCTCCGCCGCGGACATTGAAGTCGGCTCACGCGGACTCGACGACCTCAACAAGATGAACTCGACGGTACAAGATTCGGCATCGTCGTCGTCACCCAAGCAATCCAACACGCACCCTGGCTCGATTTCGAAGCCCCTCTCCAAAACACTCGACAACGCCACCGTGCGCGCCCCCTCGTCGACTTCACTGCTGCCACAGAAAATCACCCGCCCCCTCAAACGATTCCAAGGAACACTCCTCGACGAAGTCGGGGTGGGACGAATCTTCACTGCGCTCGCCGCCGCCGTCAACGCCGACGGCTCCGCCTACACCCGGCGACTCGACAAACACTGGGACGACTACAAGCTCCGGTTCGACCAGGCCAAAGCAACACATGCAGACGCCACACCATCCGAGAAAATAACCACCGACGACATGATCGCCGAATCCTCACCACCGCCAACCACCCTCCATCGGCACGACGCAACCAACAAATGAGGCGGCATGGAGTTTAGGCTCCATCCGAACACCGCTAGAACAACCGAAGGAGAAATAGACATGGCAGTTGACCAAGGCGGACGGTCCCCAATTCACTACGCAGCTCTGGACGGCAAGGTTGAGCTGCTCCGCGAACTCCTCGCGGCCGGCGCTGACCTAAACGCACGCGACCAGCAGGATTTCACACCACTTCATTTCGCCGCGCAGCAAGGGCAATTGGCCGCTAGTACCCTGCTGCTTGACAATGGGGCACAGGTAGACCCCAAGAACTCCGACGGCAATACGCCTCTATGGGTTGCAATGTTCCAGCCTGGGCCTGGAAGCAAGCTCGTCGTACGGCTGCTGCTTGCGCGCGGCGCTGACCCGGACAGTGTGAACAGCGTCGGGAAGACTCCCAAGAACGTCGCCGAGACTATGGTCAACGAAGAGCTGAAAGAAATCTTCGGGTTGCAGTAGGACCCCCAAGTCAGCGACACCTCGACTTCACCCCGACGTTGAAGAAGTGATCTGTGTCGTCGGGCGAGGCCACACCGAACTGGTTCGGTCCATGCTCGCTACCGGCGGCTTCAATGTGAATCAGGGCATCTCCGCTGGCAACACCCTGCTACACCTAGCGGTGCAGCAGGGACGTTTTGAGATCGTCGAGCAACTAGTTGCCTATGAAGCGGAAACCAATTCACGCGGAGACGACGGCCGCGCTGTGGCCCACCAACCTCGAACGCCCCCACTCCGGAGAGATCACCATCGTGACAGCTAGTTCTGGAAGTTCTGCGCTGACCGAACCCATCGCAGTTGACGACACTCTACATGAGCGTCCGGCAGACTTTGCGGCCGATAAAGGTTGCGGTGTGCCAGTGTTGAAGGTGGTATTGGATGTTGCCGGTACGGCACTTTTGATCGTTGCCGCAGCCAACCTCACGAATGTGGGTGACTGGGTTATCGCGGGCATGTGACGAGCAACTCCCCGCCGTTTCTCCACGCGATGACCGCCCTACGGGCTATCGGGCAGCGTGGCGAGCTGACGCCACCACTACCTGCCGCGACGGTGATGATCTGACTATTGCGAGTGGACTGAACCTGGTGATATCGATCTGGTGGCCGGTCCCGGTGTGCAGGTCGATGCGTTGATGAGTGTGTGCAGGTGTGGGATTTCGACCGGATCGGGCACGTCTCTGAGGCGGACCGGCTTTGGCACTGCCTGCAGCGCCACGAGCCCGTGAATACCGGATTGTTGCTCGTGCTGAATATCGTGCACAGGTCGCCGCTGACCGCGACCTGGTAGCCGCCTAAATGGACCGACAACAGTGTGTCACTCGATGATTGGTCTCGTTCGTCACTGACGTGCCACTACTGGTGGAAGGCGAGGCGGCGCGCGAGCCGTCGCGGCAGCGCAGAACGACACGAGGCTCGCTATCGATGTGGCCATTCAGGACTGTGATGATTGCCGGCGAGAGCTGGGGCTAGACCCGTACGGTGATCGCTCCGGGGAGCTGTAGACCAAACTGCGGCACCGGCCCGAGTCCCGTCATTAGTCCCGCTTCGCCACCGTAGCTGGTGAAAGCTTCACGACCGCTTTTCGTGCATATACGTCCATTCCGCGATCAGTGTGGTGCACATAAGGGGCGCTGAAATTTTGGACGCCGGATGCTCCGGTAGAGGTGTTGAGCCAAGCAACCTGGTATCCACTGACATAGTTAGACAGATAACCCGGTCCGCCGATACTGAGGATCGTTTCGACGGTGACTTGCCCGCCCGCCGGCGTATATGTGGTGGTGGACGCGCAGCAGCCCAGCCCGATGTACGAGCCAGTGGGCGTCGCTGGCGCAGCGGTCGCCACCCCGACACCGCCAGCCCCCAGAGCCACGGCTGTAGCTCCGGCCACGACCGCCGTGCCGAGCTTGATTCGATGAACCATACCTAGTTTGGAATCCACGACCTCTCCATCTCCCCCGGCCAGGAATATCCAGCTTGTAGGGTGTTCCTCCTCACATCGCCGAGCCGGAGTGTGGCGTTACACACTACTAGGCGCCGCTTCGGGGCGTGGTTCCCAACGACGTATAGCTGGAATTTGACAGGTACTCGAAACCCACCGATAGATCGGCCAGGTGGCCTCGATCTTCGTGTAGCTGACGAGCGGCAGTATTTTGTGTGCTTTGTCGATGCGGGTTTCGATGGGGGTTGCGGGCGGTCATCCACTCGCGGGCGGTGATCTGATCGTCGGCGTAGAGGGCGGCAAGTTCTTCGAGTTTGGCGATATCGGTAGCGATCTGGGCCGTGCCGAAAAGAAAATTATCCACTGTAACGCCGCCGGGCAGTTTCGCGAAATACGTTTTGGGTCATGAGACCCGTCACACATAGAATGGAGAATGTAATGCGTTTACGGGTCCTGCTACTGACAGTCGGAGTATCTTTGTTGACTCTTGGACTTAGTCTCGTTTCTTTGCCGGCAGTTCAAGCGGCGCCATCGAACTCGCATTCGGGCGAGATTCACTTGGTGGGCAGCCACATGTCAGCCCGCGACAAGGGAAAGCTCGTATGCGAGACACAGGGTAGCGACGTTGACATCAAGGTCGACAGGGTCCATCACCAAATTTCTGTACACCAATGGGGATTGGAAGGCTGCGATCGTTACCGAAGCAACACACCTTCCCAGATTTCTGTCGGATGGGTAAACCTGTCGAACGGTAGGTCCGGCGTCACCGGGCTCAACATCCGGTCGACACACACCTACTCACCCACCGTGGTATGTGGCGCTGGTCATTGCACCAGTAAGCGGCGGTACCCGATCTACGACCGCAGTGCAGTTCTCCCAACCGGCCCTGGCGACATTGTGCTTACCGCGTGGGGCAATACCGCCCCAGTTGTCGGCCAGCCGATCCAATTCACCACTGTGCTAGCCATCCCACTCCGCATAAAGGCCTGACAAACAAAACTTACACGCTCATTGAGGAAATATGTGCTGGCGGTATGGAGACTGGCCAGAGACGTCAGTAAGCTACTTGGGCCGCGCCCTGTGATGGTTCAGTTTTCATCGCCAGGTTATTGCATCGCCAGTCATCGCCGACGATTGAGGCTGTGTCCATCAAGAAACAACGATCGAAATAGGTAGGTAAAGTGCGATGAGGGTTCGAATATTGGCAATGGCGATTGTCTCGGCATCGACATTGTCGTTCGTCACGATTACCGAGGTGCCGGCCACTGCAGCGCCGGCCGAAAGCGTGAGTACCAGCACAGCAATCGTTAAATTGGCCGCGCTAGGAGCACCGATTCGAGTGGGGGCGCAACAGCAGCAACTGGTAGCTGCACCGACCGGAGAAACGGTGCAAATCCACGGCACCGGGCAGTCCGTCGACCCATGGATGGGCAGCCCAATTCAATTGGAGACCACACCCACCGATGGTTCGGTCACGATCACCCAATTTGAGGTAGCGGGGCCGCCCGATAGCGAGCTGCCTTATGTTGAACCGTCGAAGGTGGCGGTCGCATGGATCAATCTCTCCAACGGCCGGTCGGGGGTAACCGATCTTAACCAGCGAGTCGTCACGGAGGTACACACCGTTCAAGAATGTGGAACCAAGAATGGTCACCCGTTCTGTAACTCACGCAAGGTGACCAAGCTGAACCGTGAGCGCACCATCAGCACAGGTCGGGGACCGGTAGTCGTGGTGGCGTGGGGATCGACAGCATACTTTGGCGGCTACGGGCAGTTTTTCGCCTACGCGATGCCTGTTCCGCATCTGGTTACTGTGTAACGAACAGTGTGTGGATGGTTGCGGCGGCAAATCCGCCACGCATTGCCTCCCGCCATCGTGTGATCGTGCGACTCCGCCGACGGGTTCGGATTGGTTTGCCGAATTTACGAACCAGGAAACCCTGGCCGCTCCACCCATCGCGGCGGTTCCAAAACTCCGCGCGTACATCGCGGGCCGGATCAGCGACTGGGACATCAGGTTGCCGGCTCGGTGAGGTCGGGATGAAATGCAGATGGAAGGTGCAATAGCGCGAATACAGAAGCAGGCCCGGATTGTTGCCCGCGTCCGGTCATGAGGCAGGTATAGGTCGAGTTCTATGATGCGGTTGAGCGCTCCCGAGCGATGAAGGTGACAACGTTGCCGATCGCTTGTTTTGCCTGTCCGAGTCCATCTGCTCCTAGTTGGTACCAGCGTAATTCGCGGTTGCGAGCGCCTAGCGATAACTCCTACTCTTGCGCCTTCGGGCCGTCCGATGATCCCCTCGGAGTCGACGCGGAATATCTCGTGGCCGCAGACCTGCCGACCGTTGTCTCAGTGGACCTCACCGCCGGCGCTCTCGTGCGTCAGGAAGCCGAACAGGTCGCAGAGTGAGATCAGGGCGCTGCGGGGTCGTCGGTGCACAAGGGTTTGGCGACGAAGATCCACCGCGGCCTGACGTCGCCCGGCAGCATTCGCCGATGCTGTCCTTCGGTGGGCACTCACGTTCCGACTGCTTCTCGGCACGGGAACGACGTCAGAGCAACCGGGCACCCGAGCGGAACGAATTATTGCACTAGTAGTGCGCGACTTTTGAAGGTGATTGGCCGACAGTCTTCAGCAGCGGCGTAATCCGGGCGATCCGCATCAGCTCGCGAGCCCACGACGACGAAGCACCGACACTCCAGGTCCACTGAGTTCGTCGAGTACACATGTCCGCCCGGCAATGGCCATCATGATCGCCTCCGCGTTGCCGCAGATATGAGAGCCGATGCCACGACGCCATGAGACATCGGTAGCGGTGAACCGTAGTCCGACGACGCGATGGTGGGCACCGATCGGCGGGGCGAATCGCGCGAAACTCAGCGCCGGGACGAGCCGTTCGTTAGGGATCATGCGAGGTCGACCGAGCGGCCGTCGAATGTCCTGTTGGTGCACCATCGCGTCGAGTAGCGCGACGCGACAGCCGAACGCTGTCGTGAGGCCGCGCGGATCGGCGCATCGCTCCATCCTGGTGATCAACTGGTCTGGTTCCCAGCTCGAGTAGTCTGCTAAACCCGCGGCGTTGACCTCCGCCAGCGAGAGCCGGGCACGACCGAATCGACCGAGCAACTCGGGCCAGGCTAGGTCGTCGAAACTGAGCGAATGCGCGATGACGTCCTGGACTGTCCACCCCGCGCATAACGAAGGCTCCTGCCAGTCTTCATCGCTCAACTCGCGCAAGAAAGCCGCGAAGCTGCGGCGCTCTGCCTGAGCCAGCTTCCGGACGCTCAACACGGGTTGACTCGCCCAAGTTCGGCCGACCACTCGACGATCGCCGCAGCGAACTCGACGGGGGCATCGGACTCGACGTAAAGGCCAGCACCCTCGACGATCACCGTCTGGTGATGTGCAAGCGCCGCCTCCAGTCGGATTCGCTCGACATGACGGAAGACTCGGTCCGCACCGCCCCACAGGATGAGCGTTGGCAGCTCTGAGACATCGCCAAGAGTCGCCTCGACTTCAGTGAAGAACTCACGACTGGACGTGATGCAGCGGGGAAGAATCGCGGATGCCTGCCGCCGTCGCGGAGTGTCTTGGGCCTGACGATAGTGCGCCATCTCAGCGTCAGTGGGTGTGCGGCGTCGGTGGCCGGCCGGAACAAGGAGGTCGACGACGAAGCCGAAACGGTGTGCAAGCGCACGCAACGGACGGGAGCCTACGATGCGGGAGAATGCTTCGAAGTACAGGTCGCCATTCGTCGGCCATGCCCAGGTGTCGGCGAGAACCAGCCGGTCGAACGTTCCCGGACGTCTGCGCTCGACTGCCAGTCCAATTGGTCCACCCCAGTCCTGCGCGACCAGCGTCGCAGCCTCGATGCCCACTGCGTCGACGAACGCGGCAACGACACCGGCGTGCTCCTCGGGCCGAAAGCGGTATCCAGGTCGCGCCGTGGACAGGCCAAATCCCGGGTAGTCCAGAGCGACGCAACGGAAGTCATCTCGCAGAATGCGGATCACATCGCGCCACAAGAAGGACCAGGTCGGATTTCCGTGGAGCATGAGGAGGGCCGGCCCGCTCCCTTCGTCGATGTAGTGAACGGTATTGCCGTCGATCTCGACGAATTGGCTGTCAAATGGAAACAGGCTGTTGTCGACCCACGCGGGCCGTTCCCCAGCGGTCATGGTTGAACTCCCCTTCTCTGATGTGCGATTGAGAATCTCAAGTATAATTTATGATGTCAAGGGAGAATCAGGCGATAACGCCCTGAATCATCTGCGCAGCCAAAACCGAGGGGTCCGTCTCGATCTGCTCGGCGATGTTGGCCGACAGCGCAAGCGTGACCAACCCGTGAGACAGCGACCACCCCGCCAAAGCGAGTGCACGGACAGCTTCATCGGTGACCGGTTCCGAACGGTGAGCTGACAAACCGGATCGTGCCGAACCGAAGAGGACATCGAACGCAGCGTTCCTGGCCACCGACAACTTCGGATTGTCACCGCGATACAGATAAGGGCGGAACATCACCTCGAAGTAGCCGCGGTGGGTGAGAGCGAATGTCATATAGGCCTAGCCGCCCAACAAGAATCCCGCAGGACCCGTAGCGGCCGCACCGATCATCTCCGCCTGCAGGCTGAACCCCTCGGTCACTACCGCCGTGAAAATACCGGCCTTGTCGCCGAACTGATAGGCCAATGCTGAATGGGACACGCCAGCACGACGGGCGATGCGGCGCACACTCACCGCCGCAACCCCGACGCTCTCCACCTCCTCAATCGCACCGTCGATCGCCGCCCGTTCAAGCCGCCCGTGGTGATATGGCCGCGACTGCGCAGTTGACGCCATATGCGCGCCCTACAGAGCAATCTGACCATTGATAATTTTCCTTGCATCGGGCATTCTGACGAGCAGTTCGAAGAACTGTCCATTGGTCAGATTGCCGAGTAAGAGAGCCGCCCTGTGATCGAAAGCACCGTGACGAGCGGCGTCGCTACACGGTGGAGCGCGGCACGCGTGATCCGATGGAGCGGTGTGATCGGTTTTGTGCTGCCCGCGCTGACCTTGCCGGTGTATCCGATCTGGTCCTACCCACAAACCGAGACTTCGGGCATCGATGTGGCGGCGTGGGCGACCAACCACCATGTTCAGCTGGTCGTGACCCAGCTGCTCAATATCGTCGGCGTCACACTGTGGTTCGTTTTCGGCGCCGCGCTGTGGACCTACCTTCGCGATCGGCTGCCCGCGCGATCGACTCTGCCGGTGTGCTTTGCCGCCAGTTTCTTCGGCTGCGTGAT
This sequence comes from Gordonia sp. CPCC 205333, assembly GCF_048537885.1. NCBI lineage: Bacteria > Bacillati > Actinomycetota > Actinomycetes > Mycobacteriales > Gordoniaceae > Gordonia > Gordonia sp. CPCC 205333. The sequence continues at coordinate 838,437 of NZ_JBCLVI010000002.1, forward strand.
CCTGCTGCTCAGCGGCTTCACCGCCTTCAACCTTTTGCTCTACCGGCAATACTCCGCCGAGTTGTCAACGCTGCTCTACGACTTGACTTTTGGACTGTTAGCGATGTCAGGGATGCCCACCATCGTGGCGCTGGGCTCATACGCCGGCGCGGTATACCGCCATCGAGTGTTGCCTCGGTATACCGCACACCTTGCGATCGTCGGCGCCGCAGTACACCCGCTTTTGCTCGCCGCATTCATCGTCCAGGAAGGCCCCCTTTCCATGCAGGGCATCTCCATCACGGCGATGCCGGCCTTCTTGTTCGCCTGGATCCTCGGGACAGCCCTGGGGATGCCTCGCCAGCAATGAGCCAAGGCAGCGACGCAGCGCACGTCACGGGCCCCACCGAAGACTCCCCAATTCGTGAGAAATCCGGCAGCACCCACGCGCTCAACGACTTCCCAATTCGTGATCAAACGACTTCCGAATTAACAGTCAAAATCAGACGAACGGGTGCGGTATCGATCACGTATGGACCGGCAACCACGGGACCGGCACGTCCGGGTACACCGACTACGGGCGCGAGCACGGGGAGACCACTGCCTTGACTAAGCGGATCCTATGTAGCGCCGATCCCGAATTCCGGGGCGACCCCGCCCGACGGAATCCCGAGCAAACTACAGATCGCCGCCCTGCCAAAGTGCCACATGCTGTGGTATCTCAACTTGGCTGCCGTCGCCGGCGTCGTCACAACCCACAAAGACAGCGCCCACGGCGTCATGGTCCAAGACTCCACCGGCGGCGGGCAGGTCGAGTCGGTAACCCTAATACCCTGCGTCACGGTCACCACCAGCAGTGACCCGGACATCGCGCGCGAGGTCCACGTCAAGATCCCGAGGTGTGCTTCATCGCCCGCTCCGTCAACTTCCCCGCGTCGCCACGAGCCCGTCATCACCGTTAAGGAGAACGTGTCATTGAAGGGCAGCGGGCGACTAGGCGGCGTGGACGCAGTTGTCTAGACATTTGATCTCGACGGTCGCGTTGAATTGGCCGTCGACACCGTGCTTGATCGGCACCGCTGCTGCGACCTTCGCGGCTACCGCGAGATGTTCAGATCTCGTTCCGACAGGGTCAGGTCCTCCAAATTTCGCATGGATTGGTCGAAGTCACGCTGAATGCTCGCGGACATTACCTTGAGCACTGGCTTGCCCAAGAATTTAGGTCGCACCCGGAAATGGAACTCATACACCATCGAGCAGGCTATACCACCTTCGATCGGTTCGAACCGAAAGATATTGAGGACGTCAGAAAGCGGACCGATTCGCTCTGTGCTGTCGATCCTTAGTTTGTTCGGAATTAGCTGTTGCACCTGCCATTCCACGGTCGCTTCAAATGGTCCAGCGCCAGCGATTCGTTCGCGATAAGTCAATTCCGAGGTCGCCGTGCCGTGATGAATGAGCACTTCGCGCACAGTGGTCACCCACTCGGCATACCGGCTGGTGTCGGACGTAACCGCCCACAACTCTCTTGGGGTCACCACCAGATTTCGTTGCGCAGTAATAATAAGTCGGTCGGTCATTTTCTCCCTGCCTCTCGTATAGCAACAATTGTGGCCGCTGTCTGTTCGCCAGAGCGCACAGCTCCGTCTAGGTATCCGTTCCAGTAGTCGGCGTGCTCGGCACCCGCCCAGTGCACCAATCCAAATGGCTTGTCCCTCCATTGCCCCAAACCGGTAAGTACCCCTGGGCCCAGCGAACTCGTCGGTCCACCCTGAGTCCAGGGGTCACTCGTCCAGTCCTTTTCGATCCAGTCGATCGGTCGCAGGGCGCGCGGACCGACGACTCGGGCGAATGCTCGTAGAACAGAGCCTCTACGCTCCTGGTCGGAGCGATTGGCCCACTGGCGCCACTGATCGGCCCCCACGAAGCCCATTAGCACCCCGCGGCTGCCGTCGGCAGGACTGTTGTCGAACATCGAACATACGCCCAGCGACGGGTCGCGGAATATCCCTTGTCCGGATAGTCCCTCTTCGCGCCAGAATGGCCTATCGTAGACGGCTTCACATTTCATCAAAGCGCCAAACGGCATTCGTTCAAATAATGCTGCCTGATGTGGCGGTAGCGCGGGCGCCCAGTCAATCCGGGTGATGAGATTCGGCGGCACAGTAACCACCACATGCGGCGCTGTCCAGGATGATTCTCCTGAATAGACGGTGACCGACAACTCGGTTTGTTCGATCCGCTGGACTGGAACATTGACGGCGACCGCTTCGCCCAGCCTCTCGGCCAATCGCAAGCTCAACAGCTGCGACCCGCCAACAATTCGTGATTCCTGCGCTCCTCCACGAACGCCCATCATCCGCTCGATAGTTCCTTGGTTGAGTTCATCTCCACAACCAGCTACGTACCACAGACCGAAAAGCGCCGAGACTTCGTCCGCTGACTTCCCAAACGCCGACCCAAGCAAGACATTAAGCAGTTCGAGCGCGCCACTGGAAAATGAGTGTTTGCGGACCCAAGTGCTCAAGGTCTGTCCATCGAGATCACGAGCGTGCGGCGCCTCCCACGGGGCCCCGACTGGGATGTCACCGGCAACCTTGTTGATGCGCGTCATCATTCGCGCCAAATCAGGCAATACTAGGAGATCCGGTGGGATCCCATTGCCAAACAACCGTCGACGGTCACCGTGAATGTACGCGTTCAAACCAGTGTCATACGCAGGAAATGTATCAATACCAAGCGTTGCCGCCAAGTCCAATACCCGATTCTGGGTTGGACCCACGAACTGGCCACCAGCTTCAACGACTCTTCCCTGTCCAAGTGAATGGTCTAAGGTACGCCCCCCGACGCGATCGCGCGCCTCCAGCACGCGCACACCCAATCCCTCATCCGTCAGTGCGTGTGCGGTCGTCAGTCCTGCCAGACCCGCTCCCACGACTATCACATCAACGGCCTCTGTCATTTTGACTCCATTCTTCGGTAATTCCTCAGGTATATCGAATACGTGTTACGGCGCAAGATTCCGAGGGCTATCGAACGCCGCGGATCGGCAGAACCGCCAGACTTCCCGCGATGCCGAACACTGCGGCGGCCACGAAGACGCTGGAAAAACCGCCCGTGGCACTTACGACTAAAGCGCCAATGAGCGGACCTAGCGCTTGTGGTACCTGCATCGCGATATTCATGATGCCGAGATCTTTGCCGCTGTCCTCGCTATCAGGCAGTACTTGCGTTGCAAGCGCCTGGTCAACACCCAGGAAACAGCCGTAACCAGCGCCAAGCAGAGCTGCAGCAACCACTGTCATCGGGAAATTCGATACCGCGACAATACCGATCGCCGCCAGCGCTTGGGCCAGGCCAGCTGCGAGTACAAATGGCTTGCGCCGACCGATCCGGTCACTGACCTGGCCGGTGACGAGCGCGCCAAACAGAACGAATAGCGTATATATGCTGGCGGCAATGGTGAGTTTGTCGACCGGATTGGATAACCGAAGTCCAAACTGCAGGTACTGCAAGAGAAGTGCGGTACCAAGTCCGTTTCCGATGCTGATCAGAACGCGCCCGAGTAGAGTCCACCCGAAGTCGGGGTACTGTCGGGGCGATATCCATAGCTCGCTCAACAATGTCCGCACAGTCAGCTTGCTTCGTTTGTGCGTCGGATGCGGCGGGTCATTGAGATACCACACGAACGGCGCCACGAGCACAACCACACAGATCGCCAGCGTCAGATAGGGGCCGGTATACCGGGTGCCGAACAGGGCGCCAATCACCGCCACGCCCAGCAGGATCCCGAGCGCTTGCGGCGCCGAGACCCAACTGGACACCACACCGCGCTGATTCACGGGGACCTGGTCACTGATTAGCGCAGTCAATGCGGCCGCCGTGGCTGAAAATCCGGTGATCACGATGGACCAGAAGACAGCCATACCCACCCACGTGTGCTGAAACCCGAGTCCAGATAGGCCGATGACTGTGGATAGCACTCCGATGACAATCCATGGTCTGCGGCGGCCGAACCGACTGGTGGTCCGGTCGCTTAGCGCACCAACCAGAGGAAAGGCAATCAACGCGAAGCCTGCTGCGATGCCAGAAATCTGGCCGAATGACATCACGCTGCGTTGCCATTGGTCTTCTGGAACCTCGCTCGCGGCAAGTCCCAGCCATCCATTGATCTGAACAGGTAGGACAAGCTGGAACGGTGTGAGCTGCGCCATCCAGACGCCCATCCAGGCGAGAGCGAAGTAAGTGATCCAGCGTCGGCTCACCGGACGATCGGGCGCCACTGTCTGCGCGGAGCGGACCTCATTGCTGATCGTCGCGTTCTCCACGGGGCGGCGCCGCTCATGAGAAGTCATACGGTTCCGCCCGCGATTGGCGTACGGCCGCGTGATGCCACGTTTAGTTCATCCACCCGATCGGCTTGGGCAAGCAGGTATCGCATAGCCACTCCGATCACGATGGCCGCCATGGACATGATTACCAGGGCCAATATTGATATCCAGAACATGTTGTCGTATAACGACAGGTGAGTGCGCAGGAGCGCGCGGTGAGCGTAGGTCATAGGTGCGATGTCACGGAACGGCCGGAACGCAGGTGGTGTGGTTCCCAGTGGGAAGATGCCGCCGAAGGCAAAGATCTGATACATGAAGAAGACGAACGAGATGATCGAACCGTAGACTCGCCCGAAGACCACCACGAACAGCTGCGTGCTGACCGCGGCGGTGACACCCACTAGCATCACGATCGGCAGCATTGAGGCCCAATTGTGCGGATTCCAGCCAATCAATGCACCATACGATGTAAGCAGAAGCCCAAAGATAATGCCCCCTAATGCACCTAGCCTCGCGCCGCGCAGTGTTGGCATTGCGGCCCTTTTGAGTGCTGAGGCGTAGTTGTTGTTGCCGCGGCTGGGGGAGAGGACCATCCACATCAGGATGCTCAACAAGAAGGCGCCCAATACCACGATGACCGGGCCGGCACCACGGTCGATCTCTTTGTGGCTGCGATCGTTGTTGATGACCTTTTGGCTGGGTTGCAGGTTGTCAATGCTCACATTCATTGGGGCGGCGAACATATTCGCGCTGGCAGGGACATCGTCGATATGGGGTGCCTGTGCGGACCCATCCGATAGGCCACTGCTGAGTTGACTGGCGCCGGTATCGAGATCACGACTGCCCTTCTTGAGGGCAGCTGCTCCGTTCTTTAGGTCGGGCATTCCCTTGTGTAGTTCACCGAGGCCGTCATCGAGTTGTTTTGCGCCCTCGTTGAGTTGTTTTGCGCCAGTATTCAGTGAAAGTACCCCCGAGAGGTACTCAGCTTTCGGATCGTTGAGCTGCCTCGCGAGTTCGACTGTACCGTTGCGTAATTGAGCCAGTTGGCCGATGGTGCTATTGGGTGCTTCGGTGTTCAATTCGTTTAATAGCGACTTCAGCTGTGTCGCGGCGGCGCGGATGGTTGCATCAGAATTCAACGCCAGGGCATCGACTGCAGGCATCAGGGCGGCGACATTTTTGCTCAGCGGCTCCAGTTGAGCAAGCAATGGGGTGATAATTCCACCGACTCCGTCGCGGATTTGCGTGGCGCCGGAGCCGAGTTCCTTGGTTCCGGTAACTAGTTGGCCCGTGCCATCGGATAACTGCGTCGTCCCGGCGTGAAGTTGGCCGCTGCCGTTTTTGAGTTGTCCCACGCCGTCGGCCACCTGGTTTATTCCGTTGGCAAGCTGTGAAGTACCGTCCTTGAGCTGCTTGGTGCCGTCTTTGAGTTGCTTACCGCCGACTGAGGCATCTTTGAGCCCGTCACCGAGCTGGTTCAGGCCGAGGAGGACCCCTTTGGCGTAGCCTTCGCCGATGGTTGCGGCAATTTCCTTTTGTGCTTGGGCAATCACGCTAGTGGCCACCGCCGGGCCCAGAGTTCCGTTGAAGTCGTTGAAGTACACCGAGATTCTCGGCTTCTGCGGATGCGAATCGGTGACTGAATAGATCTTTTTGGTAAAGTCGCGTGGAATAATGAGTGCAAACGCGTATCGAGTCTCCTTGATGCCCTTGACCGCTTCGGCGCTCGACACCTTGTGGAATTGCAACTCTCCGGAGGACGTCATGTCGTCGAGGATTTGCTGGCCGAGGTTTTCGAACTTGCCGTCACTGGTTCCTCCGGCATCATCGGTCGAGACCGCAACGGGCACGTCTTTGAGATATAGTTCTGGGTCCCACATAGTCCACATGTAAATGCCGGAGATGATGGCGGGCAGCACAAGCAGCGCGACCACGAACAGTTGTATCGACCGCCGCTGCGGAACTCGCCGTAGCGCCACGCCAAGACGGGCGGTAAACCCATTCCCTACTGGATTGGACTTAGCCTGCGGTGACACAGATTCCGGATTGTCAACGGGCACTGTCATGTTCAGACCTTAATGAGAGATGGCGAATGGGTGGCAGCACTGTCGATGGTCAGTTGTTGCAGCTATCTACGACGTCGGGCTAGTAGGCGGCGGAAATTGTCAGGCTCATCTGAGCAACGGCTCATGGTTGGCGGCAAAGGCGTCTACTGATTCGAGGTCGAAGTCACCGTGATCGCTGCCCAGCCCGCCAGCAACCTGCGCGGCGGTTGCGTTGCCTAATACAGCGGCTTCAAGGGTGCTTCTGCCAATTCCGATTCCCCGCAAGAATCCGGCTGAGAACGCATCGCCACAGCCGGTGGTATCGATCACGTCGATACTGAAAGCTGGTGCCCGAACTATCTCGGTATCGGTCACAATGATTGCGCCGTCAGCGCCGAGGGTGGCAACCACCGCCCCGACGCCGCGATCGATCAGCTGTCGGCAACCATCTTCGATGGTCGCCGCCCCGGTTAACCCGAGTACCTGGTCGGCGTTGGGTAGCAGGTAGTCAAGATGGGGCAGTGCCGGCGCGATCCATTCCAGCGTCCCCGGATCACCGCTTGCCAAAATGTCGGCGGAGGTTACTGTGCCACGGTGTCGAGCCGCGCGCAGGATTGTCGAATAGGATTGTCCACCAAGTAGTTCGGGGGCACCAACATGCAGATGCGTGTGGTGGCTCGCGGCCGCGATCAGTTCGTCAGTAAGGGTGATCGCTAGATTCGCGCCAGGGATGTGAAGGGCGGGCCGACTACCGTCGGATCGGATAGGAAGTACTGACGCTGAAGTTTGGTGTGCGTCGTGCCGCTGCAGCGCCGTCACGTCGATGCCGTATCTGGTGAGCATGGTCAGGAACTGGTCACCTATGGCGTCTGTGCCGATCGCGCCCGCGGCACTGACCTGCGCCCCCAGCTTGGCTGCGGTGACTGCTGTCCCCCCTGCGGCGCCGGCCGGGCTGAATTTGATGGCCTGCACCAGTGCAGCGCCCTGCCCTTCGGGGATCGAGTCGACTGGGTAGACCTGTACATCGAAGACATGGGCGCCCAGGCACATGATTTTCTGGGCCATATTGTCTTGGGTCATAGCCATTTACCGTTCCTGCTGGTTGGGAGATGAATTGTCGTGGGTGTGTGAAGTTGCTCGATGCGTCTGGCCGTACCCTCGGGTGATCGCGGTGTCGATGACCGCCTGCTGCTCTGCGGTCGTGAGCGCTCGAGGCTCGCCCACTTGTTTGGCCCGCCGGTAGAGTCCGCAGGCCCATTCGAGTAGCAAGGTTTTGTCCATGGCATCGGCTAGGTCGGAGCCGACGGTGACGGCGCCGTGGTTGGCCATCAGTACTGCTCGCTTGTGGGCCAGGGCTGCTAGGACCGAAGCTGCTAGCTCGTCAGAGCCGAAGGGCGCGAACGGAATCACCGGGACTGCACCGCCCAGGGCCAGTTGCTGGTAATGCAGGCAGGGTAGTTCTTCGAGTACCACTGATACTGCAGTTGCTTCCGGTGAATGGGTATGCACGACCGCGTTGGCCAGTTCACGTCGGTACACACCCAAATGCAACTCGATTTCGGAGGTGGGCGCGTAAGTGCCGGCGATGGTATTTCCTGCCAGGTCCACGATGGTGATGGCGGAGGGATCGGCTTTGGCCAGTTCTATGCCGGTTGCGGTGATGGCAACTAGCTCACCAACTCGCACACTGATATTGCCTGCCGATCCGATCACTAGCCCCTCGGCGCCGAGCAGTCGGGCTGCGGTGGCCACCGCGGCGGCTGCTGCATCAAGTGCTGACATCAACTCGCCACCATCAACGCGGGGCTGGTCCCGGTGAATGCGGTCAATGCCCCTGATGCCGAACGCTGGTCCCCGAAGTATCGGATGCGGTACCGCCCTGCAAGCACCTGGGCCGGCACTCGCCAGGTAATGGTGATTAGGCTCGCGGTCTGGCTTCCGTTAGGGCGTTCCCACTTGAGCTCTGTGCACCAGTCATTGTCGTCGTAGGCGGTTTCCCATCTGCCGCCGGTATAGCGTTCCACTACGAAGTAGCTGCTGCCGGTACGGATTCGGTTGTTGGGATGGGCACCGCAGAACTGGACCACGGCAGTGCTTGACGGTGCGTATCGCGTTGCGGGGGCATTGACCACATCGCCGTAGCGGTGTCCGACGATGGAGGTGTCAGGAGGTATCGGCGGCAGCAGGTTGATCAGATTGTTGTTGGTGTTCGGCGGTCGCGGACCGAGATCGAGGTGCCGACCAGACACCAACGAACGCGCCAGCCGGTCAAACTCCTGCATATATGCGCAGAGGGTGTAGCGGCCGAACAGGGTTTCGCCACCTTCGTATTGTTGCGACACATATTCTTCGGGTGTGGTCACATATCCAGCGTATGCATTTGCATAGCCTTGTAGGAGAACATTTTCCAGGCTCACGCCGAGCGCATTGGATACAGTGCGTCGTACCCGAAGACCGGCGACAATCGTGAATTCGGCTGGTGCGCCGCACAATACGAGATCTCCGATACAAATGATTTGAATGGGAACAACCTGGTTAATCCATGGACGCGGCGGCATGATGCCCACAGGGAATGCGATGAGTTTGGGTGCCTGCACGTCTTTGATCCACTGCGGTGGAGTCGGAATGGTATTGGCACCTAACGCTTGTGCCACGGGATTGAGCATGCCTTCTTTGAGAAATCCGAGCTGACTCTTGGTGTTGTCTTCGGTACTGGTTGCTGCCGCTGCAGCGCCCATCATCGCTGGCGAGGTGCGCGCTCGGCGTCCGTTTGGTGTGTAGGTGCCGTCGATCGCGACATCGGCCATATTGATGTATCGATACGCATACCGTACGGGGCCACTTAATTCCCTAGTCGAGCCGATGCTGGCGCGGCCAGCTCGATATTGGCGGTCCCCAATGATCTGACAATTGTGACGATGGCTATCGGTCGGGCCGCCAGGGCGGAGGGGGCGAGTCCACAAGTTGGGCGTCATATCGCCAGCGTTAGTCTGTGGGAATGACCACACGGTGCCCGGCGATGACGCCTCGGCAACGTAGCTGGCATATCCCTTGTTGTCGGCGGCGATCAAGTAGTTGGCATCGGTCAACGACGTGCCATGAGTGGCGAACCAGGTGACTATCCCAATCTCGTTGCCGCCTTGGCGCAGAACAAGTGTCGTCACCTGCGGATCGACTTTTTCTGGGAACACCCGTTTGTCATCGCCCGCATTAAGGTCGAAGGCTTCCGCCGAACGGTTCACACTAGCGTTGTACAATTCCCCGTGACCCACATGCAGGGTGCCCGGAGCCACGGTGGCATGCGCTGCCTCGATAGCGGCGACGATGCCGGCAACCTCGGCATCGTAGGAATTGCGCTGAAAACCTAACGCGGACAGATGATGTGCATAGTCCCAGGACGTGCCACCACACGAGTTGTGATTGTGGGTGGCATTGATGTTGATGTTTTCCTCGGTATACAGAGATCCATACTTCGCGCGCAGCGCAGCCATTACACCCACTCGATGAGATGCGAAGATTATGGCAATATCTGCGTTAACGAACACCACCCGTGAGCCGGTCCTCACGTCGACGATAATGTAGGCGCGGGCCCAGCATCGCTGCAGCAGTCCGCTAGCAATCTGGCTGAAGTCGGCGTACCCCATCATTCCCTGGCCCGCAATGGCGCCGGTCATGTCGGCCTTACCTGCTCCGACAAGGAACCCAGAACCGGTATGCGCTGACGTTCCTGGACTCGCCGAAGCAGTCCCTCGACTCAGCCCCGTGGCGGCCATAGCCGCACTGGCAGCGCCGACCGCGATGCCGCTCAGCATATTTCGCCGAGATATCCCTTGGCGCGCAGTTGCTGCCGGGCCTGCTGATCGATCACTCAATTTCTACACCTCATTCGTCTTACTGCAGTTGTCGTGCCGCAGGCTTGAACTGCAGTACGGCATGAAGAGCTTCCTTGCGCGGCCGATAGCTCTTCCGGCCTGAAGTGGGTCGTTGATCCATTGAAGCATAAATACACAACAATGTTCAGTTATGGGCCAGAAGTCAGTCAGAGCTGCTCTAGCTGCGGGGCATCTCGGGCTCGTTGAATCGGTCTCCCAACCAAGACAGTCCTAGTGGAACAGTAGGGACCGCGGTGGCGGCATGGTCGGCACCGAAGCCAAGATGAGGTATGCCAACTTCGCTGTAGCCGACCTTGCCGCCAAGGAGACGCCACGAGCGAACAAGAGCGACCGAAGCGGCGGTGGGAACCGTGTCATCGTGAGCGGCGCTGACTACCAGCACCGGCGCCTTCGGTGCGACGTTGCCAATACGTTCACGCTCGACCCAGTGCACCCACGGCACACTATTCAGTAAGTCCGCCATGCTCCGGCCGTCAGTGGTGAGAGTGCGGGAATCTGTTCCACCAAAAGCGGATTCGGTATCTTTGTCGCATTGCACAGCTACAGCTTTGAGGAAAGCGAGGCCCCTGCTATTGAGGTCTCTGCGCTTTTGCGCCGCGAGCTTGGGGTGCCGACTGATGAGTGAGTTGAACATGTAGCCGATGTCACCCATCGCGGGCCCGCCGTCCATAGCTTTTGCTGTGGCAACAAGGTCCACCACTGGCGCCCCCGCTACCGTTCCAACTATTGAGAGTTCGGGCGCGTAACTTTTTGCTAGCTCCGCTGCCGCTGCCACCGCTCCGCCGCCCTGGGAATAGCCATAGAGGGCAACCCTAGACTTCCGCGTGAGCCCACCCCGTCCACTAGCCAGCGCAGCTCGCGCGGCGTCAAGAACGGCCCGGCCACTTGCAACCCGGTCGGTGTAGCTATGCAATTCCGGGGTCCCTAGGCCCTGATAGTCAGTGGCAACCACCGCATAACCTGCATTCATCAACGCCCCGATGAGGACGTTCTCAGCTAGTGGCGAAGTACGGCCACTAACCGACGGGGCACACTGATCACCCTGCCCCTGGGTGCCGTATGCGTAAGAGATTAGTCGGCGCTCACCGGGCCCTGTCCATGGAGCCGACGGCAGGAACAGGTCGCCGGTCACCAGGATTGACCTGTTTGCTGAGGTGCGGCTGAAGTAGGACATGCGCTGAACTGATCCCGGAATAGGGACCGCAGACGTGGACGACTTGAGGGAAAGAAGTGTTCCCACGGTATCGGCGGCTGACACATCGTTTCCAGGGGAAGCCTGTGCCAGATTGGCCGGTACCACCAGCGCCAGCGCGGCAGTAGTAAGAACGGCGATCGCCCAAATTCTGCCGCCCAGTCCTATTCGTCTTATGTTCACTATGCACCACCGCCTATTCGTCGGATCGTCCAAGATCCTGGCATGAAGCCACGGCGTCATCGGCATGGCTATAGATAGACCTCACCGTCCAGGTTGCCCAGGCCGCGGCTCGGTTCTCCGACCCGCATCACCCAGGACTTAGGCAGCAGGGTCCAGCGATTAAATCATAAGTAGACAGATGGAGTCAGTTATCGGCGAATTTTGGTTCGTATAAGCTGCGCAGGACAGAAGATCGATGATGACGAGGGGCGACGGTGGCCAAAGGGGCACAGACTCGCGCGCGAAGCGTGGCTCGCTTACTTGACGCCGGGTTGAGCGCTTTCGCCGAGTTGGGTTTTCACTCGACGTCGATCGATGAAATCTGCGCGCGAGCCCATCTGGCCCGCGGCACCTTCTACTCGCATTTCGAAAGCAAGGACGCACTCTTCTTTGCTCTGTTCGAGCAGCACATGACCCAGGAGCTGAACCGGATTGCCGAAGCGGTTGAGTTGGCGGGCACGGTCGAGGAGGCGATTCTGGGGGCGGCGGGGGCGGCGACCGCACAGCCGGACGTTGAGCGCCGCTGGTTCATCATCTCCACCGAATTCACCATGTACGCCGCCCGCAATTCCCAGGCCGCTCAGCTACTAACCAAACACGAGGACGCTGTTCGAGCGCGGTTGCGGGCGACCCTCGCCCGCTTCGTCGACGAGTCGTCGATTGATACAGACCTAGCCGTGCGATTCATAGTCGCCTTGTATGACGGCGCCATGCTGCAGGATGTGGTCGGCACAGATCTGGCAGTCACAAGTCGGATGCTCAGTCAGGTGTTGCCCCTAACTTTGCAGCTATTTGAGCAGCATTAATCCTCTATGCACTAAGTTAAATCGGCTAGGCTCGCGGAGCGCTGCATGATAGCGGCCCCGCACTGTTTGAGGAGCGCCCATTGTCGAGAGAATGTCTGACAGCGTGTGTGGATATCGTAAATCAGGCACATGGCGCCTGCGAAGAAAGTGCGACTCCTATCTGACTGAGGGCGCCGGTGGCCGCGCGGCACGCGTTCTACTCGCTGTTCGAATGTGGTGTGCGCGTGTTACCGCGAGGTCGACCCGAACGCGCTATCCCGCCGCTCCGCGTCCGTTGCACCGCGTTGGTTGCGCGGTGTACCTGGCACGCAAGGACCCTGTTCATAGACCGTGTGGTCGCAGGCAAAGAAGTTTTCCAGTAGCTCGGCATCACTCAGCGCCGATTTTCGATCGTGCCGCTCAAGCCAGCGTGACCTTTGACGAGCAAATTGGAACCCAGAACCCCGCACGGCGCCTTGAAGTGCGCAAATACTCGAAGCCTGCAAACATAGATACGTTCCCCCTGGAGCTAGCCGGGATTCTGACGCGCCTTCTTCGATGCACTGGATTCACTAGGACTGTGCAGTGCTGCTGGGGGGTCGCCGACTGCACGACGGGTCGGCGCATCCACCCGGTGGGCGAAGAGCAACAGATCAAAGCGGCACCACTCCCCGACCCAGCTTCACTCAATCGCCTCGGTCGCGGACGCATCCAGGTCGACATCGGGTATTTCACGACCACTTCCAGCAAACTCCATACAAATCCGTCGCCACGGGACCGATTCATCCATGCGCAGATTCGCCATCACAACGAGCATGACTACCCTGCAACAAAGTTGCGGTGGCTCATATCCAGCGAGGGCGTGAGCGATGGCCTATCGAAGTACGTCGCTGGCCTCCGATTCGGCGGTGAATACCTTGTCGGCGGCGAACCGTGCGAACTGCGCCAATAACAACACCGGTAGGTCGTCTGCCCCCTCAACCATCGACTGCAACAACGCCCCCTCATAGAGGGCGATTGCCCCCCTGACCAAGAGCGTCACTTCACTGTCTGATAGGTCGGATCCCATGCGCCCCAGGATGTCTCGCAACTGTGAGCGCAGCGCCCGATCCCGCTCGTTGAGCGCCGCGGCCGCAGCCGCGTTCCGTGCAGCGTATATGGAGAACTCGGTGGACAGCAATGCCCATTGGCGCTCGTCAGCACCCTGCTCAGAAAGAACCTCTAGCGTGACGGCGACTACCCCCTCTAGCGATTTCACCTCCTGCGCACCTCGTTCAATCTCACTGACGAGGTTGATTGCGTGCCTATCGAACAGCCCGAGAAACACCTCGTCTTTGTTCGGAAAATTCGCATAGAAGGCGCTGCGCGAAACACCAGCGCCCCGACAGATGTCTTCAATCGACGTCGCGTGAAACCCATTCTCAGCGAATAGTCCCTCTGCAGCATCCATAATCCGCGCGGTAGTACGGGCACGCGTGGGCGCTCCCTTAGCCATCAGTCCTCCGTAGGTCGCCGAGGAATCTCACGATAGACCATGCCATAAACCGACTCGTGATACTTTTATGAAATGGAACCTGGAGAGTTTGACGCAGTAATCGTCGGCGCAGGCCTCGCCGGGCTTGTCGCCGCGCACGAGTTGACAAAAGCCGGACGGCGCGTGGTGATCGTCGATCAGGAGAACCGCAATAACCTTGGTGGCCAGGCATTCTGGTCCCTCGGCGGCCTATTCTTCGTCGATTCTCCCGAGCAACGCCGACTAGGCATCAGGGACTCGTTCGAACTCGCTTACAGTGATTGGCTAAATTCGGCCGGCTTCGATCGAAGCGATGATCATTGGCCACGCCGCTGGGCTCGCGCGTACGTGGAATTCGCAACGCATCGCAAACGGCAGTACCTTCACGACCTGGGACTCAGGGTCACTCCCGTTGTCGGCTGGGCTGAACGAGGCGGCGGGCTCGCATCCGGACACGGCAACTCAGTTCCCCGCTTCCACCTCACCTGGGGTACCGGCCCGGAAGTGGTACGGGTATTTCGCCAACCTGTGGAACGGGCCGAGACAACCGGCTTGGCACAGCTGAGGTTCCGACACAGAGTCGACGAACTAATCGTTGAGAACGGAGCCGCCGTCGGAGTCCGAGGTCAGCTGCTTACCCCTTCCAGCGAACCTCGCGGCGTCGCATCGAGCCGCGCAGTGTTGGAACCGTTCGAGATTCGAGGACGAACGGTCATTGTGACCTCCGGAGGAATCGGTCACAACTTCGATCTCTTGCGTCAGTACTGGCCGACAGAACGACTCGGCCCCTTCCCCAATCACATGATCGCCGGCGTACCCGCACATGTAGATGGCCGCATGCTGGCGATCAGCGAGCAGGCCGGCGCACACATCATCAACAGAGACCGCGTATGGGCGTATACCGAGGGAATCCACAATTGGGATCCGATCTGGCCGGAACACGCGATCCGAATAATTCCCGGTCCGTCATCGCTGTGGCTCGATGCACACGGGAAGCGGTTGCCGATTCCGAATTTCCCAGGATTCGATACCAACACTTCGATGCGCGCGATTCTGTCCACCGGATACGACTACTCCTGGTTTATCTTGACACAAACCATCATCGAGAAAGAGTTCATCCTGTCGGGCTCGGAACAGAATCCCGACATCACTGGAAAAGACATCAAAGGAACGCTTGGCCGTGTCATGTCGAAAGGTGAACCAGGTCCGGTGGAGGCGTTCAAGAAGCGCGGCGCGGACTTCGTTGTGGCCAATGACCTACGCGAGCTGGTCGACGGAATGAACCGGTTAGGCCGGGGCGGCACTGTCGACTACGACACCGTCCGAACTGAGGTCGAGGCCCGGGATCTTCAGATAGGCAACCCATATAGCAAGGACGCGCAGCTGCATGCAATCACAAACGCGCGAAAGTACCTCGGAGACAAGATGACTCGTGTAGCAAAACCCCATCGCCTCCTGGATCCGGCGCACGGTCCACTCGTCGCGGTCCGCCTTAATATCCTGTCCCGCAAGACATTAGGCGGATTGAAGACTGACCTCTCGGCGCGGGTGCTCACCGAACACAACGACGATCCAATTCCTGGACTCTACGCCGCCGGCGAGGTTGCGGGCTTCGGCGGAGGAGGCGTACACGGCTATAGCGCTCTGGAGGGCACCTTCCTGGGCGGATGCATATTCTCCGGGATGACCGCAGGACGCGCAGCCGCAGTGGCGACCAGCACCACAAGATGACCCCGACCGCAGTGGCGGGCGCACCATTAGGCGCCGAAAGAAAAGTCGCCAGACAACCTGATACGGGCGGGCGGGTGATCCCGGCTGGGTTGATGCTGACGAATTTCAGCTGGCTGAGCTTAGCTCTTAGGGGTTTGCGCGTTGCCGGTGATCGTTTGGAAGTGGCGACGATTGCGTTCGGACGCATGCTCCGTGCGAGCTTGGCGGTGAGGCGCGCGGTGGTGGGTCTGCTTGCGTTCGTTTTGTTGCGGTGAAGACGGCGGCCAGGTCTGCATGTACCGGACAGTGGACGCGCACGAATGCTTGGGTCAAGTTGATCGAGAACGCCAGTTGAGGTAGTCGATCGCCGCAGGATCACCAAGCAAAGCCACACCATGCCCTCGCCGCCTGGTCAAGTGGGTGATGTCCGAGACCAGGTAGGGCATTGCTGGGTCGCTGGTGTCTGCGGGAAGCAGAGACACAGCTTGGTCAAACAGAGTTAATGCCTGGTGATGATCCTGCTGATGTGGGTGAATCTCGGCGGTGGCGGCGAACAACGAAGCATGCATCGCGGTGGCAGACCAGGCAGACCGCGGGCCTCATTGAGCAAAGCATGCGCGTAGTCATAGCGTGCAAATCGGCCAATGCGAAACTTGGCATGGGCGGGAGCATTGTCTGCCTCCTGACCAGCGCGTCGCGCCTCATTGCAGAGAGGTGTCGAGTGCGAGCTGGATCTCAGTCGGCCAGGACAGATCGAAAACGGAATCCAGCAAACGCGACCACCTGGTCAAACTGGTCGACCCGGTGGCCAATGTCGCCGATCATAGAAATCTGGCCACTGTCAGATCCGATTGCGGCGGTACGACACCCAACCACAACCTTCAGGTGCCCGTCAGCGACTGCGCGCTCGGCTCGTTCCCTGAGCGCACCACGAGCGGGGAGCTCGTCGGCAGCACCGCCATCGGAACAAAGCGACGTCAGCACCGGGCGGAAAGCCCAATTGAACTGCGTGCCCGATTCTTTCCCGCCAAGTTCGGTAAGCGCAATGACCGCCGTCAATGCCCAGGGGCTCCTAGGTCCTATTGCATGAAACGCGCGACACTGGTACACACAGTATGTGATACTCATAGTACCGTACTAGCTACGAGTAAGAGCCCGCATGAGAAGCAGAGGAGGCGAACCGTCACCGCGCAGAAGCGGCAAGTCTCACGACTTCTGGCGTCGGCCGCAGGCTCTGGATCTATGCAACCGCGATCGGCTGTCTCGGCAACCGGTCTCCGACAGCTAGAAACTAGGAGATTCCATGAGCCCGGACCAATTGACCAAGGAGCAGAAGCTCGCCGAGGACTTAGTCGAGGACGTAACAGTTCGTCCGCGAGAGGTACATTTTGACCTGTCGGCAGCACCCCTGCATTGGATTCCCGGTGAGCCGCTTTTATCCCACGCGTTCTCGGCATTCCATATTGCGCTATCGCTGGGGGAGCGAGGGTTTGTTGATTCGTTCAAGCGGGGACTTCCCTATGTGAAAGATGATTCGATCCGTGAGGAAATGATCGGGTTCATCGGGCAGGAAGGCGTGCACGCGGACGTACACAACCGTGCTGTGTGGGAGTTCCTGGAACGTCACGGACTTGACCTTGGACCGATGGTCAAAGAGGCTGACTACGGTTATGACCGGATGATCGCGGCGATCGACAGGCTTCCGGAACGACTTCGCTATGCAGTTATCGTTCAGATGCTGGCGATGACCGCCGCTGCCGAGCACATGACGAACACCCTGAGCTATTGGGTTCTCTCGAATTTTGATTTTGAGGTTCACGATGCCGATCCGACGCTCAGTGATATGTTTCGCTGGCATTGCTCTGAGGAAGTCGAACATCGGTGCGTCGCATGGAATGTCGCGCAGTACTTCGGCGTCGGTCGGGCGCGATTAGCGCCGATGGCAGCTGTCGTCGCACTGGCCTTTCCATTCGCCGCGGTAGCCGGTGCGTGGTTGCTAATCCGCAGGGATCCTACTTTGCCGAAGATGAACCCTGTTCGTGTCTTTTGGGAATTCACAAAGGCGCAGCGGCGCGGTGAGATGCCTCCGTGGAGCTTAATGCGTCACGCGGCGGCAGCATGCGCATATCGTGACTACAGTCCGGCGAGTACGGGGAACGCGTCCGAGGCTCTCGCCTACCTGGCGAAGTCGCGGGCTGTGAAGCAGCGGAGCGCAACATGATGTCCCGGCCGACCACAGAGACCATCGAGGGCCGTCGTGCATTGCTTCACCTTGAAGGCGGTGTTCCGCCGAGTTTCTACGCAAACTTCAAGCACGATCCGGTGCTGATTGCATTCGATGCGCTTGTCGGTCCTGCGGTTCGGCTATTCGGCAGGCTGTCGCCAACCGGCACTCCACCGCAAGTGGTTGACCGCACTATTGAGTTGTGTCTGGTCGAGCGCAGGTCTGTGGCGGCCGATCATGGTGTGGTGAGCTTCACTTTCAGTGGTGCGGACGGTGCCCCTTTGCCTGCTTGGCGGCCTGGTGCGCACATCGACATGATGCTCCCCTCAGGGCGGATCCGCCATTACTCCTTGTGTGGGGATTTCAATGATCGTGGCTACTACCGGGTCGCCGTCCGGCGAATCTCAGATGGTGGCGGTGGCTCTATTGAAATGCATGACAATCTGCGAGTGGGTGATCGGATTCGTGCCCGTACCCCTAGGAACGTGTTTCCACTCGTTACGATGGGACAAGGTGACACCGAAGGCCGGAGGCTGCATTTCATCGCTGGAGGAATCGGAATCACTCCGATCCTGAGCATGCTGGGTGCAGCAGATCAGGCTGGAGTTGATTGGACAATGACATACACCGGGCGCAGCCCTGAAGGCTTGCCATTCCTCGATGAACTGGAACCATATGGTGAACGTGTGGCAATCCGTACGGACGACGAATCAGGTCTGCCGAGCGCCCGCGATCTGCTACCAGACGTCCACTCGAAAATTGCGGTATATTGCTGCGGGCCAGCGCCAATGATGGAACTAGTGCGGGCTGATGTGCAGCATCGCGAGGGAGTCGAGTTTCATTCCGAGCGGTTTAGCCGGCCGCCCATAGTCAATGGTCAGCCTTTCGACATTCAGCTGGGCAAGGAAGGTGAAATTCTGTCGGTTCCAGCAGATCGGAGCATTCTCGAAGTCGTCCGGGAATCTCGACCATTGGTCTCATATTCCTGCGAACAAGGATACTGTCAAAATTGCAAAATCAAGACGCTAGGTGGAGAAATCGATCATCGAGATAACACATTGAATGATGCCCAGCGAGAGCAAAACGAAATGTTGATTTGTGTCTCGCGCGCGCCGCGCGGCGAACAATTGGTGCTCGACATTCAGTGAACTTCGCGTAGTAGAGGCCGTACTGCCCATGTAACTCTGGAGGTAAATAGCATGGAAACTCCACGAACCATCGTGAATGGCGACGTCGAGATTGTCATCTATGAGCAAGGAAATCCTGACGGCGACACGATTATCTTGTGTCACGGGTGGCCAGATAGCCATCATCTCTGGGACAAAGTGGTTCCGTTCCTCACCAACCGCTTCCATGTGGTTACCATTGACAATCGATGGATTGGAAATATGTCGAATCTTGACCCCACTGAAATCACATTGTCATTGCTGGCCGACGACTATGAAGCGGTGATCTCCGAGCTCAGTCCCGATAAACCGGTCCATATCATGGGCCACGATTGGGGCAGTGCCGCCGCGTGGGAACTGGTCACAAGGCCAGGGGCTGAACAACGCGTTGCATCCTTTTCTGCAGTTGCCGGCCTTAGCCGCGGCCACCTAGTTGAATGGGGTCGGTCTCGCATAAGTCGGCCGACCCCGAAAAACCTTATGCAGGTATTCGCCCAAGTTTTCGTGGTCTCCTACATGTATTTGATGATGATACCCGTTGTTCCCGAGTTCGTGCTACGAATCGCTGTCACTGAAAGGCGGTGGCGCTTCGCGATCGGCATGCTCGAGAGGGTGTCGCCGTCGGAAATTTCGCTGTCGCCGACCTTCCTCGAGGACATGATCAGCGGCATTGCTATCTACCGGTCGACGATGTCCACCAACCCACTTCGCGCCGTTGGCCGCCCGACAACCGTCCCAGTGCAGAACATCGTCGGTACGCTGGAACCTGTGATGCTGCGTCCCGCATACGCTGACGAGGCCAAGTGGGTAGATCAGACCTGGCTACGCGTAATGAAGGGCAGCCACTGGCTGCCCTTTTCCCAGCCACGGCAACTGGCCACTGCGGCAACAGAACTGGCCGATGCCGTGAACGGCGGCCCACCGTCCGCTGAACTTGCGCGATCGAGGATGACCTATCGCCACGCAACCAGGTAGTCAAGCGCGAGTGAATGCTCGTAAGGGCACCCAGCTTCCAGCAAGGGCTGTCGATGTCCCCCGGTTTGTTCCTATCTGGTTACGAGGGCCGGGGCGGCGTTCTGGCGGGAGCGCGAGGCGGCGGCCAGCCTCCCTGCCAGAACTCTGGCGGACACTGTCGCGGCATACTCCATCTTGCTATAGAAGTCGGAACTAAACCCAGGGCACTTCACAGGATTTTGGTCTGTAGGTCTTTGGGTGGTTGCCATCGGCTCGCTGTTCCGGCCATGCGGTTGAAGACGGGGCCGGGTGTGAGGTGTAGCGCGGTGTTGCGGGCGATTTCCAGGAATGCGTTTTGTGGCGTGGCGAAATAGGCGCCGGCCTTCGACATTGCGTAGAGAGCGAGCATTCTGCGCCGCCGCCTGGACAGTGCCTGGGTGCCTTGGCAGGCAAGGGTTAGGGCGTCTTCCATCGCCAGTGCGGCTCCCTGGCCGAAGGTGGGTTGCATGGTGTGCGCCGCATCGCCGATGAGAACAACGTGTCCGCGCGTGAGTTGGCGTGGTGGTCGGGCTTCGAGAATGCGCGGTCGGATGATGTGTTCCGGTCTTGCGGCGTTGATCAATTCAGGCAGCGGTGCTGGCCAATCGCGAAACGCGGATAGTTCAATGTCGTGCCGCGAGGCGCCACCATAAACGTAGGTACGGCCGTCGTTGAGCGGTAGAACGCCGAACTGGGCTGTCCGGCCCCAAATAGTGCCGAACCCCTCGCGAAGATCTTTGTCGACAAACCATGCCCAATTTGTGGTGTTGATCAGCCGTGCAGCGGGCCCCGAGGGCCACAGGGTGGATCTGACGATTCCGTTCGGGCCATCGGCCCCGACCACAAGATCAAACTTGCGGACGTTGTCGCTGATCTGCACTGATCCGTCGGGATCAACACCGGTCACGGAGGTCGAGTACTGCACAGAGTCTGCTGGTAACTGTTCTGTCAGCCACCTCAGCAGTTGGCTCCGCGGCACGGTCGCGTATTCGGTTCCGCCCGTGAGCTTGGGCAGTGTGCTGTGCACAAGCACCTTGCCGTTGGCGCTACGCACCGACGCGGGAGTGTCTGCCCAGCGGGTGGTGCTGATACGTTCCCGAACACCGAGCATTTCCAGGCATGTCAACGCATTTTGGGCCAACGAAATTGCCCCGCCGCCTGCAGGCGGCTCAGCCGTTTTCTCGTACACAGTTACGCCATGGCCGTGGTGTCTGAAGGCAATCGCAGCCGACAGTCCTGCAAATCCGCCACCCACTATTCCTATCTTCATACCAGTTGATACTACGTCCCGTAGTAGTTTCGTGTCGTCGAAACGCGCTGACGGTCTACATTGCCTTGGCAGTTGGCAGGAATGCCGGCCGGGTTTGAGTCAGCGCTTGGTAAAAACGCGGCGGATTGTCGAGGCATCGTCCCTCGTGCTGCCGCGTCGATCACGGCCGCATCGGCCACCCGGGAATCGACCGTTGTCACTGATATGACGGGACTCACCGCGGACGGGTTGAGGATGCACGATAGGCGGCCGTTAAAACCCGGCCGCCGAGTGCTTGATGCGGTCGGATGCTGTTGTAGATCTGCTGGAATCGGTGGACTTCCATTTCGAGGGCGCCGCCGTCGGCGAAGATCCCGCGGCGAGCTGGGTGATGACGTCCTTGCAATCTCTGCCGTTCTCGATCATCGAGATCACGCCGCTCAACTGTCCGTGCGCCCGGCGAAGCCGGTTCAGCACAAGGGTGCGCGTCTCGTCGTCTCCGGTCATGTCAGATCCTCCCGTGTAAAGAGTCCACCGTACCCCCGGGGGGCATGAACCCTGAGGTGTTCGCGGTAGCGGGGTCAGGCGCCGCCGAGGGTGGCGATAGCCTTGCCGAGGAGTTCGGTGGCTTGCGAGGCGACCGGCTCGAGGTCGGATTCGCCGGTGATCGACACCATGAGGTTGGGGTTCATCGCCTCGACGATCATCGTGCGGCCGGTCGCGTCACTGGTGTCGGCACGGACGACGACGTTGCAGGGCAGCAGCATCCCGATCTGGGGCTGCACGCCGAGTGCCTTGTGCGCGAGCGTCGGGTTGCAGGCGCCGAAGATGGTGAACTGCTCCATGTCCTCGTCGAGCCTTTGCTTGAGAGTTGCCTGCACGTCGATCTCGGTGAGCACGCCAAATCCCTGATCCTTCAACGCGGCGGTCACCTTCTCGCGGGCAGTGGCGAAGTCGGTGTCGGTCAGTGTGGTGGTCAGTCCGAGTTCCATGGTTCTGTCCTTCGTTGTTTTGGGCGTAAGTTCGTCAGTTGTGGGCGAAGGTGATCGACGGGAGGACTCGTCCCTCCTGTCAATCGGATGGACATGGATCTTTTGGTGGATGTGGGGTGCCCGTCGCACCACTGCGGGGTGGCACCTTGCGCCGGATAGCGTCGACGTGGCGTCCGCACCCGGGCCAGGTGTTCTTTTCGCAGGTCATGTCTTCGCGTGGGCACATGGGTCAGCCCTGTGCGCGCCACCTCGATATCGATGTTGGCCTGATCTAGACGTACGCGACGACCGACAGCCGCATACAGATCGCCGAACGCCTCGGCGGGCTGCGGCCAGCAAGCCGACCACCAGACTGCGACACCTCCATGTGGTGGGCCATACCTGGATCCATATCGCCCTTCGCGATCACATCAGCGTTCAAGACCGCCAGGCTCATCTGCCGCAGAGTAAGCGTGACGCCGCCATGACGCCCGGCGACATCGGTCAACCACCGAAACGTAGCCCACGCGAACGGACAGGCCGGGTCGACGCAGCAATCGATACGCATCTCGCCTCCTCAGTATGTACCCCTGGGGGTATTGCCCGGGCCGTGCGTGTCACCAGTAAGCGGGACACGAATGACAGAAACAATACCCGCGCGGGGGATATACGTTGTCCAAGGCGCCAACAGGGCAATCGTCGACTCAAGGAACCTGGCAAGTCCTAAAACAGACTTCCCCGATCTGGAACGCCCGCGCGGCCGGTGGTGCAGACCCGCGCGGTTGTCAGATGCGGGTGCACAACCCTTTCAGGGGGCAGGAGCACATAGTTTGCGATTTGTTGGGCGGCTGCGGTTGCTGCTTTGAGTTCAGCACGCGCACGTTTAAGGGCGGTCCTCGCGTCGATGGGGGTTGTCTGCCCGGTCAGAAATCGCAATGTTGCAGTCAGTGCCGCGTCGCGTTCGACCGTGGTGGTGTACTGAGCAGTCACCTGGTGCCAGATGTGTGCGAACTGGGCGCGCTGAGCTTCTGGAAGATACGCGCTGCGCCCTGTTAGCCAACGGCTGATTGCGGGGTTTTCCTGAACCTTTTTGGGTGCGGGGATCGGTGGTCGTGTTGGCTCAAGAAGCGTGACAGGAACAACGGGTGTGTTCGTGGTCGTACAGGACGTTGATCAGAGTGGTGATGTCGTCGTGTTGCTGTCGGGGAAGATCGGCCATCGCCAAGACGAGTTGGTGGTAGTGGTTGGTGCGGTCTGCGCGGGCCCGCCAAACCCGATCTGTCATCGTCGCGTGCGCAAAATGGTGGTGAAAGTCAGCAGTAAAGTAGGCGATATCAACCTCGAACGCCGCCGCGAGGGCTTCGACCGTGCGAAACGATGGCGTGGCCGCGACACCGCTGCGTAGTTGACTGAAATACGACTCACCCACCTCACCCGGCCCCACCCGGCGAGTGCGGTGGACAATCTCTTTGGCGGTCACGACCCTGCCGCCGGGATCAGTGGTGGCGGCGAACAACCCCGCCAACAACTCCACCAGTGTCGGCCGCGAAGGCTGTGAGGACACGTCAAGACTCCTGTCTATGTGCTGCACGTTTCCGGTCCGGAAACGGTTTTAGGCGTTCTAACCTGCACAAATACGGCCTTTGTAAGGAGGGCAGTTGCGCATCTTCGACAGTCGTGATCATATTGATTTTCCAGTTTAACAACCACACCTGGTTTCAGCGCAGCACACAAGGGGTACACGAATGTTTCGTCGGGTCGGGGGGATCGCTGCCACCTGTGCAGCCGTACTTCTCACAGCAGCAGGACTAGTCGGGACGGCGAACGCTACGCCGACACCGCTAGCGTCAAAACATGATCACCTGGTCACCGATGACGGCTGGAACGTTGATCTGCGGGCCTCGGAGTTGGTCGTCAACCCCATGTCGAATGTGGCCAACAGTTTCGCCTCCCGCGAAGGATGGATCTCCTCGCGAGTGAAGGGCACCATTACCGGTGCCGGACGCGAAGATGTCCAATCAGCCATCTTGGAACAAGTGTTGATCATCGGCTGCCAAGTCGATGTCTCCGACGGTGCAACTTTAGGGTTGGCGACGTCGATTGGGCCGAACGCCAGCGTCAACATCAGCGGCGTCCCCAGCGCCAGCATCGGTGGCAGCGCCTCAGTCGCACCAAGCATCAGTTCCAAACTCGCCCCCGGCAAAATCAGCGAATTCAGCCTCGGCAAAAAAACCCTGCAAACCGATCACGCCTCCATCAGAGCCAAAAAAATCCGAGTCTCAGTCGACGGATGTGTAGGACCGACCACCGTCAGGCTCCTCGCCCGTTTCTCAGTATCTACCAAAACTTCTGACGACACCACCACCGTCTACTCAGCCCGCATGTGGCTCTAACACCAGGGGGAAACAACTAACCATGAAGACCACACCAGCCCGCACGCGGGCACCGATCACGGGTCTACTTGCCCGCATCGCCGCAGTCCTGGCACTCGCCGTCGCACTGGCGATCGCCGTCCTCGCCATCCCGACCGCCTCAGCAGAAACACCCGCCGAACGCTGCGCCCGCGAAACCAACACCTACAACACTGCGTGGAAACAATCCTGGGTCGCCACCCACCCCGGCAAAACCATCTCCGACGCACCCGCACCACCCGTCCCATACACCTGCCAAAACCCCAACACCACCACACCCACCACACCCAGCACCGCACCACCAGCAACCCTGCCAGGCACCACCACCACAACACCCGGCCCCGGCCCCAACATGGGCGTCCACGCCCCCACCGACATACCCACACCAGGCAAAACACCCATCGTCCGGGCACCAGGGAACGCGACTCAGGGCACATCCAGCGCGAATCCAAGTGTTGCCCCCCTCCCCTCCCGAGCTACGGCAGAGCCCCCCACAGGCAGAAGACCTGCAGAAGCCCCAATCAACGAACGTAAGACTGAACCAAACAAGTTCTGCGATATATACGGTGTTATCTGCAATTCGTCCCTGAGCCTTACAGAAGGCGCACATATTAATGGCAAAGATGGCCAGAAGAAGTGGGCGTGGGAGAGCTGCCCGTATGGCCAACACAAATCATACGCGTTAGCGGGGGACTACTGTTACACAGACTACGACTACATCGTTCGAGATATCCGGCATACCGGAAGCGGCGTGGGAACTAACCCAGTCGGACATGCGCAGTGCGGCGTGAAGACCACTCGCACCTCCGAAGTCGAAATTACAACCGAGAGCTCAGTCGGAAAGGAATCTGAGGCCGGCATGAGTGCTGGAATCTCGGGCGTCGAACTGAACGCTGCGGTATCCCAGTCATTCTCGGAAACAACAGGACAAAGTTCAAAGCTCGGAGTGCAGACGGAACCTCCGACTGAAGACCCTAAGGCCTGCCCCCCGGGCAGGGAGATGGTGGCCTACCAAATATATGAAGCTTATGTATATAATCTTGATGTAGTAGACACGCGGTCTGGCGCAACCGTAGGGCATATCTACGACTGTACGACCACCGTTTACACCCAAGATGTAAAGTGGAAGTTAGTATGAGTAATCAGCAGAATCCAGAGCCTGGGAACGCACATGCTGGCGCTACTCAACGCCGTTGGGCTAAGATCGCCGGCCTCGCAATCCTCGTTCTACTGTTAGCGGTCTTCGTAGTTCGCCCCCTCATCTTGAGCGCGTGGGACAAAGTTAGTTACGAGGCGCGCCCCGCAGCATCGGCCGCTTCAAATCCGGATAGTTTTTCGCCGTCGCGAATAGTGAAATATGAGGCCCTTATCGGCGGAACCGTAAAAAGCGGTGAAGATTTGTTAGGTTACTCACAGAGAAAGAATCTGTATCAACAAGCGCCGGTTACATTGGGCGCACCCGGATTGGGTAGCGACAAACCCGAAGGATACAAGCTTGAGGATCTAACTATTGTCGCCGTTTGCCAGACCCTGCCAGCCGAGAGAGCACTCAGCGGAAAGGAACCAAAGCCCGGAGTTAACGACCGAATCTACTTTGCGACGTTTCCAACAGCACGTTTAAGTGCCGCGCAACTCCACGAGTTGAGAACTCCGACCATCTCAAAAGATAGCGCGATTGTAATTGCTGCGACTGCCACTCTACAGAAGCAAACTAGTTGCTATCCCAACGACGTTCAATCAATCGCCGTAAGATAGAACGCAGAAGGTGAAGTGCTCCGACAGCGCGGTTCTGTTGGAGCACTTCACGTTGAGTTATTAGTTCAGCCGTTTACCCGATAGTTGCGAAGACTGCTGGACGCACAAAACATGCAGTAGGGGCTTGTGCGCCTTGGGTGACAGTTCGGTCGCGCAGCTTGATACAAGTAGAGAAAATTGTAACCAGCTGCGCGGCGACGGTGGTCACGCGAGCTCGGGGCGGTCAAGACGACGGTGGCATCGGTGGGCGCCAGGCGGGTCCGGGCTGATGCGCGGCTAGTTCACTTGTTTGGGGATTGGGCGGGTGGAGTGCGTAGCGGAGCGAGTGGCGCGGACGGGAGCGCAGCGGACGGGAGCAGAGCGAGTGCAGTGAAGCGCGTAGGCCGCCTCGGTAGTGTTGATGGGGTGAGTGTGGAGCTGATCGAGCGCGCGCGGTCGATCGCCGAAGAGCGGCTGTCCGGCCAGTCGCGGCGGTGGGCGCATGTGCAGGGCGTTGCAGCGACCATGGAGCAACTGGCGCAGTCGTATCCGGTGACGGTTCGTGAGGTTTTGCTGGCGGCGGCTTGGTTGCATGACGTGGGGTACTCCGAATCGGTGCGTGATTGTGGGTTTCATCCGGTTGATGGTGCCCGGTTTGTGCTTTCGCAAGGCTTCCCTGAACTGGTGGCGTCGTTAATCGCGTATCACACCGGTGCCACTGTGGAAGCCGAGGAACGTGGCCTGACAAGTGAGTTGGCACCCTTCACTCATCCACCGACTGAGCTGTTGGATGCGTTAACCAGCGCTGACATGATGACCGGACCCGACGGGGTTGCGGTATCTCCGGCTGCGCGAGTGGAAGAGATTTTGACGCGTTACCCCGCTGAGGACCCGGTACATCGGGCGGTATCGCGGTCAGCGCCGGAATTGTTGGCGGCGGTCGCACGCGTGAAAGGCCGCGATTAGTCGGGAGCTAGACCTTAGCCGAGGTAGGGGTGAGGGCGGTGCTGCAAATAGTGGGTGATCCGCAGGCGCATCGACGGGTGAATGGAGAGTTGATCGAGTGTGGTGGGGGAAGTCCAGGCGATATCGGTGCTTTCGTCGTCTATAGCGAGGGTGCCACCTATCAGCCGAGTGGTGAAACACAGTGAGAATTGTTGGCGCACTTCACCATTGGTGTATGCCATAACATGGTTGGGGTTGGTGTAGGTGCCCACCAGCCCGGTGATGTCCACGGTGAGCCCAGTTTCTTCTTTCACTTCCCGGACGGCGGTCTCGGTGATGGATTCACCCAATTCCATACCACCTCCAGGCAACGCCCATAGGTTGTTGTCGCGGCGGCGGACGAGCAGGATATGCCCTTCATTGTTGGTGACAATCGCCGTTGTTGAGGGAACGACACTGTTGGCCGTTGGCGCGTCGGGATCATCTATGTAGTCGATGCGAGTCATGGGCAGAGCCTTTCGAGAATCGCTGTTGCGGCGGTGTGTGAGTCATAGTGGTTTCGATGCGTGCCATACGCGTTCGTATGCGCCCATGTGGTCGTCCCACAGGTCGGGTGCATGTTGGCGGCGGACGACGGTGGCGGGGTTGTCGCTCGCGGGGGCACCGAACAGGTGGTGGTTGGCAATGAGGGTGTCATCTCCCCGGAATATCGAGGTGTATAGGGGCGTGGCATGCAGCTGCACGGTCAGGCCCGGTACGTGGTTGAGAGGTTTGAGCCGTGACACTGTCATGCGGCAACGCCCAGCCAAATTCGACCCGATCTCCTCTTCACGGCCGCGTCGGGCGACGGCTTCACTGTCGGGGTCACCGACCAAGAACCGGATACGAACACCCCGCTCGGCCGCTGCCCGCATGAGCTTGGGAAACCGTGGCACCCCGTCGAACAGGAAGGTGCCGCCGTAGACCAGGATGTCGATCTGGGTCTGGGCGCTGTCGAACAATTCGATCCATACCGCCGCTGGTACTGCAATCCGACTCGGATAGACGCTGACCTCAACGGTTCCCGCATCTGGGGACTGGGCGCGTGGGAATTGGTCGGGCCACACATCGCCCAGTTCTAACGGTTTGTCTCGGTCCTTGTTGAGTACGTCGAGAAGGATGCGGGCGTTTCTGCGCTGCGGAAAGGTCTGTCCAGCTAACCACCGCTCGATAGTGCGCTTTTCTAGTGTTGCCTCGCGTGCCAGTTCCGCGATGCTCCGGCCTGAGGTGGCAACGGCGTGGACTAAGACCTCATTCGCGCTCACCTGAACAACCGTGTTGTCCTCGTCTGGGGCGTCGTGCACCCTGCGTATCCTCCTGTGGCCCTGCGGGGCCACTGCTCGTGGCACCGAATATGCCGTCAGTCTGTCATGACATGACACAGGAATGTCGCCCAAATGACGGCCAAAGGAGAATGGCCTCCGCAACCACGCATTTGGGACGAACTTGTCGATCGAGTCGCCCAGTAGCCCGTGCGTTCAGGTGTGCAGTCCTGCTGTATCTGCGACATTGTTGTGTCGCCAGAGTGACGTCGTGATGGCGTAGCTATGGCATCGCGTTGGGGGTTGTGTGGGTGGTGTGCAGTCAATGTGGTTGCACAGCAAGATAATTCCCAACCTTGGAGGCGTTTGTTATGCGGTTGAAAATTGATACCAGTGGGTCGCAGTTCATTGTTACGAAGGCACCCGAACCTCGTATGCATTTTGATTCAGGTAGCCCCAAACTCGACCCCACGACCGGGCTGCAACTCTACGCAGTGCAAGTGTTGGCATTGGATGATGCTGGTGGTGAAGTCATCACCGTCACCGTCGTGGGTGATCCGAAAGTTGTTGTTACCCAACCCGTCACGCTGACCGGGTTGGTGGCGATCCCCTGGGCCCAGGGCGATCGGTCCGGGGTGGCATTTCGCGCCGACACCCTCACCACCACAACAACCACCCCACCGGTACCGGCGTCGGCATCTGATGGTGTCGCTGGTGGACGAGCACCCAAATAGCGGCACCTGACCGGGGTGGGGCGAGAACCAATCGTCATTGTGATGTTCTCGCCTCACCCCGAAATCCGGCTACTCCACCCTCCTTCATTCTTCCATCTTCTTTGCGAGTTAAGGACTTTCGCTATGAATTCTTCTCAACACAACTCGGGCGGGTCTGCCGCTGACACGTTCTTTGACGCTCTTGTCACATCCCTTGTCGGGTGGGTGTGGCGGCTCATCGGGTTCACTGCCCGGTGGGTGTGGCGACTGCCCGTGCTTACTTTCCCGACTATCGGTATTGGTGTGTTGGGCTGGTTTTATGGCGGCGGGACGATGGTCGCCGCCACCGGCGCGTATGCCGCCCTTATGTGTGGGTGGAGTGTTGCTGATCGGGCGTCGTTGGCCCGCCACACTGTCGGCATCATGCGTGGGCGGTGGGTGGTGTGGCGAAGGTATCGCTCCTGGGCTGCCATCTGCATCGACTGCAGACTCTCGCGCACACGCGGTGACCGCGTCATCGTCCCCACGTTGAGGTCGGTCGAGTTGGGTGCCGACGCCGATGTGCTCACGGTGATACCAGCGCGTGGGCAACCCGTCTCCGACTTTCACAGCGAGCTTGACGCACTCGCTGATGCCTTCGAGGCATTGTCGGTGACCGCCACCCGCACATCACCAGGGCAGATCGAACTCACCGTTCACCGCCACCAACCCTTGACCCAACCACTAACCCCACACGCGAACAACTCCTCAACAACCTCGGACCTGTCGGCCGGGCTAGCTGTGGGCGCATGCGCTGACGGCCGGCCGTGGCTGCTGCACATACTGGGAGCACACATCCTGATCGGCGGGGTCACCGGAGCCGGGAAAGGCTCAGTGCTGTGGTCCATCATCGGCGCACTGGCACCATCAGTGGCCACAGGTCACACAGCGTTGTGGGTCGCTGACCCCAAAGGCGGCATGGAACTGTCTGCCGGGGCGGACCTGTACGCCAGGTTCGCCTACACCGCCGAAACCATCGCCACCATGCTCACCGATGCCGCCGACATCATGGCCGACCGAGCCCAACGCCTACGCGGAACCACCCGCCAACACACCCCCACCCCCGACGAACCATTGATTGTGGTCATCGTCGACGAGTTAGCTGCGTTGACGGTGTTCGCCGACCGCAAACTCAAAACTGAGATCGACCGCCACCTCGGCCTGCTCCTGACCCAAGGGCGTGCCGTAGGCGTCAGTGTGGTTGCCGCCGTACAAGACCCCTCCAAAGACGTCGTACCCCTACGGCAATTGTTCCCCACCCGAATCGCCCTACGAATGGCCGAATCCACCCAAACCACCATGATCCTCGGACCCGGCGCCACCGACCGCGGCGCACTAGCCCACCACCTACCCGAACACCTCCCCGGCCTGGGCTACATCTTGCTCGACGGCACCGCCGCCCCCACCCTGGTGCGCGCCTTCCACTACACCGACACCCACATCAACACCCTCAACCGTACGTACGGCACCCGCGAATACCCGAACCCATGACCACCACCAACCCCCGAACAGGCACGGGCACAACACTATTGAGCGCAGCCCTACCAGCGGACATCCTCACCGGCGGAGCCACGCAAACGATGTTCGCCGACGGGGTGATTGGTGAGATGGTGGCCCGCGCTACGCACCCGAGCTATCCACACTGGTGGAATAGTGTGCGCGCCAGCGGCTACTGTCTACAACCCATCCACCTGCACCGAGGACACGGCCTTACAACACAGGATCGGTTGATGGTGCGTTGCGGAAACCGCCGCGCCGCCGTCTGCACATCCTGCTCACGCCTGTACGCCGCCGACACCTGGCACCTAGTGCACGCCGGACTATGCGGCGGCTACCACAACATCCCCGAAACCATTACTACCCACCCCCAAACATTCCTCACCCTAACTGCGCCCTCCTACGGCAAAGTCCACCCGCCCGAACACCGCACCCACGCGGGGCAACCCGTCCAGCCAGACTTATACGACTACACCGGGCATGTCCTGTTTACGTGGTGGGCCCCAGATTTGTGGCGGCGCTACACCATCCGCCTTCGCCGCCTGGTCGCCACACACCTGTCCGATCACGGGTTGCCGCGCAACACGGTGCGGGTGTCATTCCTCAAAGTGCACGAAAACCAAACCCGACTCATCCCGCACTACCACGCCATCATCCGCCTCGACGCCCCAACAACACCCGATCAACCCCCAACCCCACCACCTCCGGTCATCAACAGCAGCCAGCTCGCAGTACTGGCCGCACAGGCAGCCCGCGACATCACCCTGACCGTCCCCGACCCCACCCGAGCAGAAGGCACCCGCACCCTACGCTTGGGCACCCAAACCGACGTCCAACCCCTCGACACCACCATGCCCACCAACACACGCCGAAAGATCGCCGGATACTTGGCCAAATACGTGACCAAATCGGTGGCTGACACCGGCATCACCCCCAAACCGATCAGCCCCCACGCCATCGGCGACCCCGCTATCACCGACACACTCACACCACACGCCTACGCGTTGTGGCACACCATCATCAACCTCGCCCACCAGGCACCCGAGCACTACGCCGCGATGGCAACCAAACTGCACACCCTCGGCTATCGCGGACACGTCACCACCAAATCCCGCCGCTACTCCACCACCATGGGACACCTCCGCGCCATCCGCGCCCTTTGGCGAGCGCACCACCCCACCGGCGAACCTGACACCGACAACACCAACCTCGACACCGAGGCTGACTGCCGCCCATGGTCGTTCGCCGCATCAGGACACCACACCCACGGCGACTACCAACTGACCCTCACCGCCGCCCGCGCCCACCACGACCAACTTCGCGCCCGACACCAACACCCCAACCCGGCCGGTTCACCATGACCACCACCACGCCCGCACATCGTCGCCAAAACCCGCCGCCCACCACAGAACCAACAACCGCGCCCGACACGGCGTTTCGTGAATGGCTCACCCAATCCTGCAGGCAACAAGGTGTCCCGCTGACCATCACCGACCCCGCCACCCTCACCCACATCACCGCACTCCTAAAGAATTGACCCACGCAACCACAAACCACCACGGGGCAAGACCACGCTCGCAGCGTCGCGGCAGCATTTGAGATTTGCAGGTAATGTCGCTCTCAACGCGTCACGAATGTGATGCCCCTAACACCGGGAGTGGCTAGTGCAATCGTTCGCGTGGTACCTGATTCCAATCACAGTAGCGGTGCTGGCACTATCAATGTGGCGGTGGCGAATCTATACCACGCCGCGATTTTCTGAACCGCAACTTGAACACCTAGGCAGGGCCGTGTTGGCGGATCTACGCGGCGGCTCTCCACGACCTGAGTACCCCCAAACTGTGGACAAGTATTTCTCACGGATAGGCGTTGATAGCAACGCCAGCAACCAACTTCTTGTATGGATGATGAACCAGGGATGGATATATTTGCATGACTGGACACTGGTGAACAAATTGCTATCACTTCGACCACGCGTATCACTGACAACTAATGGATGGGAGTTAGCAACGGTGAAAGAGCCAACGATACGAGTAGAGGGTAGCCCGGGGGCGTCTGTGAACTCGGGTTCAGGAACACAACAAATACAGGGGAATCACAATGGTGACAGCATCAATGTATCGGGAACTGACCTTGCCGACATTGCCTATGCAATACAACTAGACACACCCGCTCTCGATCCCGAGACTCGGCGTATCGCCACGCAAGTGGCCCACACACTTTCCGACGCAGCAGAATCGGGCAATGTCGACAACAGCAGAGTGCACACCTCCCTGGCATGGTTACGATCCCGAATCAACGAAGCATCAGCCCAACTCACATCGCGTGCCATCTGGGAAGCAACTAGGCACGCACTACAACTCAAAGGCTGGCTATAGCCCAGCCAACTAGCTCAAAGATAAGGGATATTGATGGGAACATTCTGGTATCGCAGATCAAGTTCGTTCGTCGGGGAAAGCACCGCCAACAACACATCGGAGAGCACGTTCGTCAGGAGTCTGGAAGACCTCTACGGGGCCAAGGTTACCCTGTATGTGCCCGAAGCGATCAAAGTCCAACTTCCCCAACCTGTACCGGCGAGTGTGCCCGCGGACATCACCAGATTCGCTGCCACCCACCACTGGATGCCCTGTTCCGAACCTGATTTCGCATTGTTCGAGGTTTCCGATGTGGAGCGACTCATCAGCGATGTCGATCCCACCGCCTCAGCACCAATTTCGAATCGTCCAGGGCAGATCGCCGTGGAAGTCGGCCAGATATTCGTCAACACTACCGCCGTGATGGAGCAACATTTACGTGAGCCGATGACACCGATCGGCCTGCCCGACATCGCCGACGAAGACACGTTAATGGCGGTCTTTCACAACGGCCTCGG
Source organism: Gordonia sp. CPCC 205333 (assembly GCF_048537885.1). Lineage (NCBI taxonomy): Bacteria > Bacillati > Actinomycetota > Actinomycetes > Mycobacteriales > Gordoniaceae > Gordonia > Gordonia sp. CPCC 205333. Next base: position 872,225 of record NZ_JBCLVI010000002.1, read on the forward strand.
TGATCTCCTGGCCCGCCACCTCGCCACCGAAGCCAACCGACTTCTACGTCAACGTTACCCACGAGTGTTTCCCAGCCGCGTAAATTTCGCGTTCCTCGACACCTTCGATCCCGCCGCCCATTTCCGGCTCCCCGACACCATGTTCAACTTTGGCCCACTGAAGATCACCCGCCAAATCATGCGTGATCACCTCGACCCAACCCACACCCCCCTCGACGACTACGGGGTAACCGAACTGACCATTGTTGAAGCCAGCGGTATCATTCTCGGCTGCCTCTACGCTTTCGCCGCGATATCAAACGGATGTCTCAGCACAAAATGACACCCCACAATAAAGCACGGTTATCACAGCACCGATGTTAGAGTCGCCATTGTGGTTGGACGCGGTTGATATCCAAACTGCGGGCCCCTTTGGCGCCGGGGGTGATGACCGCGTGGTCAAGGACAGTGGCGACGATGGCGTGCTGACGCTCGATCGACAACTCTTCCCACTGGGTGCGCAGACTTTCCCCGGTGCCGAGTAGTTCGTAGAGTGGCCCGTCGGCGGTCACCGCAGCAATGTCCTTGTGCGCCCGGTCGATACGCGCCTCGATCGGATTACGTGCGGCCATCCACTCCCGCGCACTGATCTGATCCTCCGCATACAAACCGGCCAGTTCTTCGAGCTTCGCAGTACCTGCTGCGATAGCGGCGCTCAACGCAGCAGTATCGGGGTTCTGGATAGTCTTACCCGCCAACGCTGTACGCAAGGCTGGGGAATCCAGGCGGGCCAACACCGCATCAACCAACAGTTGTTCGACCGGATCAGCAACCACAGTCAACCGTCCGCAACTCCCCGCAAAGTCCGGGCCCGCCTTACACACATACCGGCGAGTATGACCGGGGGTGTCATACCGTCGCTGCGAAAACAACGTTCTCCCACAGCGTCCACACCGCAACAACCCCGACAAAACATAGGTGCGCGGTGCCCGCTTGTTCGCACGCGCCTTCGACGCAAACACCGCCAACACCTGCTCCCGCTCAGCCGGAGTGATGATCGCCTCCCACACCGCCGGACCCACCACCTCCCCATGATGCTCCCGCAACCCCGCGATCCGCCCCGAACGCACCATATGCCGCAACGACGAAGTCATCCACGCATTCCCCTGCACCGTTTGGACGCCGGTCTCGTTCAACCAGCGAGTCAACGACCCCACCGACTCCCCCGCAATAACGCGCGCCACCACCTGCCGCACCACAACAGCTTCCGACTCCCGAATACTCGCATTACCCAACTCGTAGCCAAACGCCCGCGACGGACCATGCGGCAACCCCTTCTGCGCATTATCCAAAAGCTTACGAGTAATCCTTGCCGAACGCCGGCCTGACTCTTTCGCCGCAAACGCCGCAAAAATCCGGGCCATGAACAACCCATCATCATTACCCAAATCAATATCCGCAGTCACCGTCGCCACCTCCCGAACACCAGCGGCCTCACACAAAGTGACAAACTCTTCCAACTCCACCGGCCGACGATGAAGACGATCCAAGTTGTAAACAATCACCCCATCACGCACCCCGGCAGCAAGATCATCCACCATCTGCCGGTACGCAACCCGCACCTTGCCCGAATACGCAGACACATCATTATCGACATACTCCCGCCCAATCACCCACCCGCGCTCGGCAGCCAACAGTCGGCAGTCTTCTAATTGTCGTTGCACGCCAAGACCTTTGCCGTCCTGATCCTGTGAGATACGGGCATACACTGCAGCCGAACGCACCAGGCTTCTACCGTTAGTCATAGTGGTCACCTTAACAACAACACAGCAATCTCCCATTTTGGTGCGTGGCGGCCATTACCGCGCTCGTGCTATTCGCCTCGGCCGCACCATCCCCTATATATCCTCTGTACCAACAACTTTGGGGATTCTCCTCCTTCACGCTCACGCTCATCTTCGCCGTCTACGTGATCGCGCTGCTGTCGATGTTGCTCACCGTCGGGTCTATCTCCGATCACATCGGCCGACGTCCGGTCCTCCTCGCGGGCATCTCTGTCCTGATCCTCGCGATGGTGACCTTCGCGTTCGCCGACGGCGTCGGGACGTTGATGGCCGCACGAGTACTTCAGGGAATCGCCACCGGCGCCATTCTCGGCGCGCTGAGCGCCACCATGCTCGATCTGCAGCCCGATGAGCAGACCGGCGCGATGGCCAATGGCGCCGCGCCCGGCATCGGTCTGTCCTCCGGCGTCATCGTCGCCGGAATCTTCGTCGAGTACGTCCCGGACCCGCGAGTCATCATCTACGTGCTGACCGCGATCGCGCTGGCCGGCGCGCTGCTGGTAGTGCTCTGGCTCCCCGAGACGTCGCCACGGGTCGGTTTCGACGACCGGCGGCACCTAGCGACGACAATCGCACCGCGTGCATCGGTGCCTTCAGCCGTCGCGCCGGTGTTCTTCGCGGGTGTTCCGGTGATGCTGGCGACCTGGTCACTGGGCGGCATGCAACTCTCGCTCGGGTCGTCGGTGGTTGCCCGAATCCTCGGTATCACCAATCATGCGGCGGCCGGCGCCGCACTGGGAGTCTTCTTTATCGTCGCTGCGGTGGCTGCGGTCACGACCAGCTCGATGGATCCCGGGCCTAAGCGTGCGGTCGGCCTGTTGGCCCTATTCGTTGGGGTGCTGACGACGCTGGGTGGTGCACTGTCGGCGTCGACGCCGGTCTACCTCGTCGGATCCGGAATCGCGGGAATCGGTTTCGGCACGGCGTTCGTCGCGGTCGTGGCCCTACTGGGAGCCGCCACGCCGCGCGAAGAACGCGGGCGGGTGTTCGCCGCGGTCTTCGTCGGAAGCTACCTGGGCTTCTCCATCCCAGCCGTGATCGCGGGCGCGGCGACCGGCCACTTCGGTTTGCGCACAACGTATATCGGTTACTCGGTCTACGTGATCGTGCTGGTGGTACTCGCCGCGATCAGCGCTGTGCTGGTCGGGCGGCGGGCACGCCGAACGCCACGGAATCGCGACCACATCGATGAGTTCGTCGAGCCCGACGAAGTCGCTGGAGTTGCGAGCTGCGCTCAGCCGATCGTCAGCACGACCTTTCCGGTGGCGGTGCGGCCCTCCAGGCTGGCCAGAGCATCGACGGCCTGTTCAAGACCGAAAGTCTGACCGACGACGGGCTTTAGCGCACCGCTGCGCAGGTGAGGTTCCATCGCCGTCAGCTCGGTGGCGATATGTCCCGGACGCGATAGGGCGAACGCACCCCAGCCGACACCCGTTACCCCAATATTGTTGAGCAGCAAGCGATTTACCTTCACCGTCGGTATATCGCCCGCCGTGAACCCAATGACGAGTAGCCGGCCGTGCTCGCGGAGCGTGCGGAGCGAATCGGTGAAGCGATCACCGCCGACCGGATCGACGACGATATCGACTTCACGTCCGATCGATTCCCGGAAGCCCTCGGCCAGAACGTATTCGTCGGCACCGGCGGCGATCGCGACCGCCCCCTTCTGGTCGGTAGACACCACCCCGATGACGCGACCGGCACCGAAAGCCTTGGCCACCTGAATGGCGCTGGTACCAATACCGCCAGCCGCACCGTGGACAAGGACGGTCTCGCCCGGCTCAAGGTGACCGCGCTCAATGAGGGCGAAATACGAAGTGCCGTAATTGAATGGGTACGCCGCACCTTCGACGAAACTCACCTGGTCAGGCAACCTGAACGTCAGATCGGGACGAGCAAGCGCAACCTCGGCGAACCCGCCGAGCAGGGGGAGCGCGGCGACCCGATCGCCGACCGCGAACCCTGAACCTTGCGGCGCGTAGGACACCACACCTGCCACCTCGGCGCCGGGAATGAAGGGCAGATCCGGCTTCATCTGGTAGAGCCCGCGGGTCTGCAACAACTCCGGGAAGGCGACGCCTGCGGCCTTCACCTCGATAGTGAGCTGCCCGGGATCGTGGGGTGCGGATACGTCGACCAATTCGATTGCCGACGGACCGTCGAGACTGCTGATGTGGATGGCACGCATCCCTTCACCCTAGGGCAGCCGGCGCCGCCTGATCGGGCGCATGTCGAATGCCTCGATACAACGCGACGGTCGCTAGCCCGCCGCAGACGTAGAGCACGGCACCGAAGAAAATCAGAAGCGATGATCGACCGTCGTCGGGAATTGTCAAGGCGGCGATGGTGATTGCCGCGACGTACGCGATATTGAAAACAGCGTCTTGTACGGAGAAAACTTGGCCTCGAACGGTGTCGGTGATGTCGAGCTGCATCGCGACGTCGCCGCATAGCTTGGCCGTTTGGCCGACGAGGCCGAGTATCGCCGCCGCGATACCCACCGCAATCGGCGCGAGTCCGAGGAGGGCGAGCTGCGCGATCACACCGACAGCCATCGCCAGCAGGATCGTGTTGCGGCGACCGACCCGAGCAACGGACAGCGGCGTAGTCACTGCCGCGACGAAGGCCCCCGCGGCGGTACAGGCGGCGATCACCGCGATATCGCCGAATCCGCTGCCCAGACCCTGGTGTTTGATCAGTACCAACAGCATCAACGTATTCATGCCGAAGACGAGTCGGTGAGCGCCGATGGCCGATAGCGCGGCTCCGACGGTTCGGTGCGCGGCGACCGCTCGGCCACCATGCGTCAGACCCACCGACACCGCGTGTAGAGCGGAATGTCCAGCGTCGTCGGGGATGTCTGGTCCGAGAGCTTTGCGCGGGAATCGGTGGGCGATCCACGCCGCGATCAGCGCGCAGACGACGCCGGCCATCGTCGTTTCGGCGCTGCCGGTGTTGTCGTCGCCGAATACGGCTCGGAGGCCGACGGTGATGCCGGCCCCCACCGCGAGCATGCCCGCTCCCAACGTCGTGAACAGGGAGTTCATCGCCACCAGAACGTCCTTGCTGACGACATGCGGGAGACTCGCGGACAGGCCGGAATTGACGAAGCGACTGGCACCGGTCACCACCAGGGCACCGATCAGCACTACGGTTTGCGGTGCGCCGGTTGCCACCGTTACCGCGACGACTGCGATCAGCGCGGCCCGAATGATGTTGGCGTACACCAGGACTGAACGGCGATCCCAGTGATCGAGGAGCGCTCCGGCGAATGGCCCCAGGACCGAGTACGGCAGTAGGAGCACCGCGAACCCGCCCGCGACGGCGAGTGGGTCGGTGTGGCGTTCGGGGTTGAACAGGATCGCGGTGAACAATGCGGCCTGGAAGACACCGTCGGTGATCTGACTTGTCAGCCGGACAGCGAGTAGCCGACCGAGGCCGGGTGAGTGGGTGAGCGAAGATAGAAAGATCCCTATTGCCGATGGCGACGATGGGGATCGGGATCTCACTGCACAAGACTACCGACCTCGCGGCGATGCGCATGCCATGATTGTTTCGTGAGCGGCGGTGACGACTTCGTGGCAGCGCAACGTCGGGTGCGAGCTGGGACGTTGCTCATCGCATCGACGACGCTGACCGAGTCCATCTTTGCGCGTTCGGTGATTTACATGATCGAACACAACGACGAGGGCAGTCTCGGCGTGATTCTCAACCAGATGAGTCAGACCGCCGTGCACAACCTGTTGCCACGCTGGACGGACTTGGCCGCGAGTCCGCGAGCACTGTTCATCGGCGGGCCGGTTAAGCAGGATTCCGCGCTGTGTCTGGGAGTACTCAAGCCCGGAGTCGATCCCGGGCTGATCGAAGGCGTGCGACAAGTAGACGGCCGAGTCGTACTGGTCGATCTCGACACCGACCCCGAGCAACTCGCCGAAATCCTTGAGGGCGTGCGGCTATTCGCCGGGTACTCGGGGTGGAGTAGCGGTCAACTCGACGACGAGCTGGGTCAGGACAGTTGGTTGTTGGCGTCGGGGCTGCCGCGCGACATCACCGCGCCGGCAACTGTCGACGTGTGGTCGTCGGTGCTGCGCCGGCAGCCCTGGCCGCTGCCCCTGTTGGCGACCTTTCCCGACGACGTTATGGGGAACTGATCGTCAGCGCTTCGGTGACCGATGCGTACATCGTCGCCTTGATCGCGGACACCGTGCCTCGGTCCTTTCCGAGCTGTGTCGCCAACCGCTCGACGGCCTCGTCGACGACTGCCGCCTCGGCGACCGCCGTGTCTGCCAGACCAACGTCGGTGGCCTGCTGTCCGCCGTAGCGATGTCCGCCGACCATCGCGTCCAGCGCCGCGCGGGGACTGAGCTTCGCTTGAATCAGCGCCGCCATGCCGGGCGTGAAAGGGATGTTGATATCGACTTCCGGGAAGCAGTAGTAGCCGCGGTCCACACGCATCACTCGGTGATCGTGTGCGATCGCGAGCATCGCTCCGGCGCCGAACGCATGGCCGTTTACCGCCGCCGCGGTCGGTAGCCCGAAGGTGAGAATCCGGTTGAACAACTCCTGCACCCGTCCGACGTACCACTGGCTGCGGTCACCGTTGGCAAGCAGCCACTCCAGGTCGAGACCGTTCGAGTAGAACTTCCCCGTCCCAACGGTGACCAGGCCCTGGGCGCTGCCTTCGATTTCGTCGAGTAGCGCGTTGACCTGGTCGAGCCAGTCGGGAGTGAAACGGTTCTCGTCGTCGCCGAGAGTGAGTAGTGCGATCGTGTCTCGGTAGGCAACGGTCGGCGCCATGATTTGGTCCTATCTGTTGGGGTTTCTCGGTTTTGGGGCGGGTGGTTCCAGGGCCAGGATTGCTCGTACCGCGGCGCCCAGGCGTGCACGTGCCGCGGCGTCGGGTGGTCGGTCGCGACGTAGTAGTAGGGCGGTCGGTAGTTCTACGACGCAGTCGCGAATTACGGCTACCGCCTCCCGGTCGCCGCGCCCCCACATCGCCTGCGCGAGTCGGATGAACAGCTCGGTGAGGGTGCTCTCGAGGGCCTGCAATCGTGCGGCGACGTCGGCTGGCATTTCTCGTGAGCCAAGTAGTTCGGCACGGTCGACCGTCAAGAGAAATCGCCCGGAAGTCCCGAACGCGATGGAGAATTCGGCTGGGCTGCCGGCTGCCGCGATGACAGCGTCGATGGGATTTGTCTCTTGATCGACCGCCGCTCGCTGTAGATCGAGAAAGCGTTGCGCGGCACGTAGGCAGACGTGTCCCAACAGTCCGGACCGGGATCCGAACGCATGGTAGATCGCACCATTGGAAGCGCCGGTGACCTGCGACAAGGCCCGGACCGTTACCGAGGCTGGCCCGGATTCGACGGCCAGTTTCTCGGCTGCGTCCATCAACTCGTCGAGGTCATGTAGTCGGGGCCGCGGCACCCGGCCACAATAACAGAGCGGCCGCTCTATTACTATACCTTCTTGTGATCTGACCCACTAGTAAGGCACTATGTTCCGCAGTTCATATCTCAGCTAATGCTCAGGATGGAAAGTCGGGTTCCAGGGATGCGCGCTGCTCTGATCATTTCGACGTTGATGGCGTCGATACTTTTATTGATCCAACCGGGAACGGCCGGGGCGGCCTCCCCACGGGAATGGACCCGCTCTCACGACGGTCCGCATCCGTACGCCGGCGTCCATGTTGACTGGGATGTGCCGATCCGGATGAGTGATGGCACCATTCTCAAGGCCAATATCTACCGTCCCGGCGATGCTGCCGAACGGCCGACGTCGACGAAGACTCCCGTCATCGTCAACATGACGCCGTACACCAAACTTGTGGCCGCGGTGGCCACCGCGGCCCTGCAGAACCCAATCCTCGAACCGTTCGTCATGCAGATCGCGTCGATGATCAATCTCAGCGGCACGCCGATCGACGGCGTCACCGAATTCGCCAAGGCCGCGAAAGGTGGTGGCCTCCGGTCATTTTCGGTTGATCTTGATCTCGTTCGCAGCGGCTACACCCAGGTTGTGGTCGACGTTCGGGGCACCGGCTTCTCCCAAGGCGTGTGGAATGTCTTCCAGGAGCGCGAACAGAAGGACACCGTCGAAGTTATCGACTGGGCGTCCAAGCAGCGATGGTCTAACGGCAAGGTCGGGATGAGTGGCGTGTCCTACTCCGCCATTAACCAGATCCAGGCGGCTAACAAGAATCCCAAGGCGCTCAAGGCAATCATGCCGGTCGAACCCGGCGGAGACCTCATCCGCGACATCGTCGCGCCGGGTGGCGCATTGGGATTCGGCTTCCTGCCGAACTGGCTGCTCGCGGTCAACGGACTCAAGTTCGTGCCCGACGTCAAGTCGATGTTTACCGGCACATTCGACTGGAAGTGGTTGGCCAGCAGGATATCTGACCCGTTCGTCTTCTTCCCGCAGCTGTTCGCGGCGCTGTTCACCCCGGATATCAAGTCGATTCCACCGGATCTGAAGAAGCTGCTCTCGCCCAACTCCGAAGAACGTCGCAGCTGGCAGGACCATGCCGAGCGCATCAAGACTCCGACCATGATCTACGGCGGCTGGTTCGATCTGTTCACCAACTCCGAAGTGCGGATGTACAACAAGATTCCACTGCCGCCTGGCCAGAAGCAACTGATCATGGGCGAGACATACCACGGCACACCGGGAATGGGATTCGGCGAATACGGCAAACCGCCGCGCCTGGATGTCCTCGCCAAGGCTTGGTACGACAAGTGGCTCAAGGGGATTGACAACGGCGTCGACACCTACGGCCCGGCAACGCTCTTTCAGCAGGGCAACAAGTGGATCACCGCTAAGCAGTTCCCGCGCGCGGGGATGACGCGCCAGCGACTCTACCTATCCGATCGCTCCTCGCGGACTGCTCCACACGCGGTGCGCGATGGAAGCCTTAGTCCCGAGAAGTCGAATTCTCGTGGGCGCCTGACGATTTCTCCCGGAGTGCTGACGCTCTGTTCCCGCGACTCGGCACAACAGACCGCGGGGGCGACGGCGCTATTCACCTTCTGCGGCAAGGATAATCGAGTCGCCGAGCATAACGCGTTGACCTTCACGACGGCTCCGGTAACGAAGACCCGGACGCTGTCGGGGTACGTCAACCTGCACCTAAATGCGGTGATGGACGCCACTGATGGGTATTGGACCGCGATGCTCACCGATGTCGCCCCGGATGGGTCGTCGCGACCGATCAGCTCCGGCCAGGTGATGGCTTCACTGCGGGCGGTAGACAAGTCGCAGAGCGGCTACGCGGACAACGGCGACGTCATCGACCCGTTCTACACGATGACTTTGGAGTCGAGGCAGCGCACCAAGCCCGGTCGGGCGGTGTCACTCGATATCGGACTACTGCCGACCGAGGCCATGCTCAAACCGGGTCATCGACTTCGTATTGACGTATATGCGATGAACTTGCCGAGGGGACTTCCGTTGCGGCCCTTGCTGAATGAGACGGGCCTACGGCCGCAGCATATTCAGCTCGATCCCAACCGGCCGAGTTTTGTGAACATTCCGGTGTCCGATCCATTGGTGCGCTAGGCGACAGCTTCACGGCTGTATCGGGTTGCCAACCACGCGCAAATGATCAGCTGAATCTGATGGAAGATCATGAGCGGCAACACGATTAGGCCAACCGTCGAACCGGCGAACAACACCGTTGCCATCGGCAGACCGGTGGCCAGTGACTTCTTGGTGCCACAGAACTGAATGGCGATCATGTCGGCACGATCGAAACCCATCCGCTCGGGCACCCAGCGGGTGACGCCAAGCATCACCACCACCATGATGAATGCCAACACGATCATCGCGATGACCTGCCAGGCGTCGACCTTCGACCAGATGCCGTTGACGACACCTTCGCTGAACGCCGCGTAGACCACCAGCACGATCGACCCTCGGTCGACCAGTTTGGTCGGCTCGGCATAGCGCGACATCCAATTACTGATGACTGGCCGAGCGAGTTGGCCGAGAATGAATGGCACCAGGATCTCGGCGACGATCTTCAGAATCGATGAGGCGTCTATATGCAGACCTGCGGTCGACGAACTCATCAGCCAGACCACCAGCAGTGGCGTCAGAAACACGCCGAGCAGGTTCGACACGGATGCGCTGACGATGGCTCCGGGAACGTTGCCTTTTGCGATCGAGGTGAATGCGATCGATGACTGGACCGTCGATGGAACCAGGCAAAGGAATAGCACGCCCGCATAGAGATCTGACCCGATGATCGGCGTGAGTGCTGGTTTCAGGGCGAGCCCGATGAGGGGAAAAGCGATGAAGGTGAAGGCGAGGATCGTCAGATGCAGTCGCCAGTGTGCCAGCCCCGCGAGGGCTTCACGGGGATGGAGGCGAGCGCCGTAAAGGAAGAACAGCAACGCGATGGCCGCGACGACGACTCCATCGAGAATGTCGGCGAAGGCGCCCCGCGCCGGTAAGACGGCAGCGACCAGAACAGCCGCGAAGATCGCTAGTACAAACCCATCTATGGGTAGGCGTTTCATCTCTTACGCCTGGGCAGCCTCGTTGGTGCATAGGCCGGACAGCGCACAGGAGCCACACGAAGACTGACCGCAATCCGACGCCGGATCGGCATCTTCGATCACCGGCTCGTCGCCGCCGCAGTTACATCCCGACCCGCAGCCGGTCGATTCGTCGTCACTGGGCGCGGCTGCCGCGGCCCGGATGCCCAGCCCACTGACAATGCCGATAACCAGCAGGGATACCACGATCGAGGACACCGCGAACACGAGTCCCCAGACTCCACCGACCGCGAGATTAAGAGCGGCGCCCACCCCGGTGATGAGGGCAGCGGCCAGCATTCCGGGACCGGCAGCTCGATTGGCGACCTCGAATGCCTTCGCCGAGCGCATCGTCTCGTCGGCACGCACGCCAAGCCATTTGTTGCGCCCCAACCGTCCGGACAGGCCGGCGACGCCGACCGCGCACCACAGCGCCGCGAGGGCGAAACCGATGATGGCGACGACAACAGACACAACACTCACGATGCCCACCATACTTCGTCAATCCGAGCACGATTTACGCTGGTGGGGTGACTGGATCGAACTCCCCCGACGCCGCGACCACCGCGCCCCACCGCTACACCGCCGACGTAGCCGGCGCTCTCGAGCAGCAGTGGCAGCAAACCTGGACCGCCCGCAAGGCGTTCGAAGCTCCCAACCCGGTTGGCCCGCTGGCGGGGGATCTGGAACCCTTCGGCGGCGTTGACGCGGCAGCGAACAAGCTCTTCGTCCAGGATATGTTCCCCTACCCTTCGGGTGCGGGTCTGCATGTCGGGCACCCACTCGGCTTTATCGCCAGCGACGTTTTCGCGCGGTATGCCCGGATGGATGGCCGCAACGTGCTACACACGATGGGCTTCGATTCGTTCGGCCTGCCCGCCGAGCAGTACGCGGTACAGACCGGCACGCACCCCCGGACGACAACCGAGGCGAATATCGAGCGCTACCTGGAGCAAATCCGGCGGTTGGGTCTGGGCCACGACGAACGCCGTCGCGTCGCCACCACCGATATCGACTTCTATCGGTGGACACAATGGATCTTCCTACAGATCTACAATGCCTGGTACGACGAGGCGCAGCAGCGGGCGCGGCGGATAGACGAGTTGATCGCCGAATTCGATTCCGGGGCAAAGACACTCGACGACGGCAGGGTGTGGGATTCGCTTGATGCCGCCGAGCGCGCGGCTGTCGTCGACTCGTATCGGCTGGTGTACCAGAGCGATTCGCTGGTCAACTGGTGCCCCGGACTCGGCACGGTGCTGGCCAACGAAGAGGTCACCGCCGACGGTCGTAGCGAGCGCGGCAACTTCCCGGTGTTCCGCAAGCGGTTGCGACAGTGGATGATGCGGATCACCGCGTATTCCGATCGGTTGCTCGATGATCTGGACTTGCTGGACTGGCCGGAGAAGGTCAAGACCATGCAGCGCAACTGGATCGGACGCTCGCGCGGTGCACGGGTGCACTTTCCGGTACCCGGCGCGGACACTTCGATCGAAGTCTTCACCACTCGTCCCGATACCCTGTTCGGTGCGACCTATATGGTTCTCGCGCCGGAGCATCCGCTGGTCGATGAGTTGGTCGCAGCCACATGGCCCGCCGGCGTGAATCGGAAATGGACTGGTGGACAATCGGACCCGGCCTCCGCCATTGCCGCCTATCGTGCCGCCATCGCCGCGAAGTCGGATCTCGAGCGTCAGGAGAACAAAGAGAAGACCGGCGTCTTCACCGGCGGCTACGCAACGAATCCAGTTAACGGACAACAGGTCCCGGTGTTCATCGCCGACTACGTGTTGATCGGGTATGGCACCGGCGCGATTATGGCGGTGCCCGCCCACGACGGCCGCGATCACGAGTTCGCTACCGAGTTCGGCCTGCCCATTGTCGAGGTCATCGGCTCCGATACCGATATCGCCGCCGAGGCGTTCATCGGCGACGGTCCCCTGGTCAACTCCGACTTCCTCGACGGTCTCGATGTCGACGCCGCCAAAGCGGCGATCATCGAGCGCCTGGAGCAGGACGGAAGTGGCTCGGGCACAGTCGCTTTCAAACTCCGGGACTGGCTGTTCGCGCGGCAGCGCTATTGGGGCGAGCCGTTCCCCATCGTCTACGACGAACACGGTCATGCGCACGCGCTGCCGGAGTCGATGCTGCCGGTCGAACTGCCCGAGGTCGAGGACTACGCACCGGTTGCCTTCGATCCCGATGACGCTGATTCCGAGCCGTCTCCCCCGCTGGCCAAGGCAACCGAGTGGATGAGCGTCGAACTGGATCTCGGCGACGGACCGCGGACCTACACTCGCGATGCGAATGTGATGCCGCAGTGGGCCGGCAGCTCGTGGTACCAGTTGCGCTATATCGATCCGACCAATGAATCCGAATTCTGCGCCAAGGAGAACGAGGCGTACTGGATGGGCCCGCGCCCGGCCGAGTTCGGTGAAAAGGACCCTGGCGGTCTGGACCTGTATATCGGTGGCGTCGAGCATGCGGTACTACACCTGCTGTACTCGCGATTCTGGCATAAGGTGCTCTTTGACCTCGGCCACGTCACGAGTGTCGAACCGTACCGAAAGTTGTTCAACCAGGGCATGATTCAGGCGTTCGCCTATACCGACGAGCGCGGCGTCTATGTGCCGGCCGAAGAAGTCACCGAGCAGAACGGCGAGTTCTTCCACGACGGTAAGCCCGTCACGCAGGAGTACGGAAAGATGGGCAAGTCCCTGAAGAATTCCGTCGCGCCCGACGATATCGCTCGCGACTACGGCGCGGACACGTTGCGTGTCTACGAGATGTTCATGGGGCCCCTGGATCAGTCGAGGCCATGGGCGACCAAGGATGTTGTTGGCGCACAACGCTTCCTGCAGCGGGTCTGGCGACTGGTCGTCGACGAGGATTCGGGGGAGGTGATCGTCGCCGACGTCGATACATCCGAGGACACCCTCAAGCTCCTGCACAAGACCATTGCCGGAGTGCGCGAAGACTATGCGGCACTGCGCAATAACACGGCGGTTGCCAAACTCATCGAGTTCACCAATCACCTGACCAAGCAGTACCCCGGTGGCGCACCGCGGGCGGCGGTCGAACCGCTGGTGACAATGTTGGCTCCCTTGGCACCACATATCGCCGAGGAACTGTGGCTGCGACTTGGCCACGACGGTATGTTGGTCCGCGGTCCTTTCCCGGTGGCCGACGAGTCGTTGCTGGTTGAGCAAACCATCGAGATACCGATTCAGGTCAAAGGGAAGGTCCGCAGCCGGATTACGGTCGCAGTCGATGCCGATGAGGAGACGATCCGTGCGGCGGCACTCGCTGATGACAAAATCGCGCCGCTACTCGACGGTGAGCCACGCAAAGTCATCGTGGTGCCCGGTCGAATGGTAAATGTGGTGCCTTAGTCGCTTAGCGGAACGGACCGAGGAGAACTACTGGTGTGATCTCCACCGGATAGGGCCGTTGTGCCACAAAAGATTCGGTGCCGGCAACCGTGGCCTCCTCGACGTACTGATGGTCCTCGAGTTCGAAGGCGGTGAGCGTGACGGCTATCGGTTCGATGACCCAGTAACTCGGTACGCGGACCGCCGAGCCTAGTTGCCAACCTATGGACTATCCCCTAATGTGAATGAGCACTTTAACTTCTAAAACAAGGGGGCCATTATGAGCTCAGCGAAGATCGTGACCGCGGCACTGGGTATTGCTGCGGCAGCCGGGGCGTCGATTGTTGTCGGCAGCAGCTCGCCGGCGACAGCGGCATCGGTTCAGGAGACGCGGGACTACGTGTGGGTCGGGTTCACCCCGTCCGAGACTAAGCAAATCGCGCACAGCGGTGTTTCGTCGATCTTCAGCCGACGCGAGGTGCATCCGTACTTCTATGCGCAGCAAGACCGTGACTCCGTCTACAAGAGCTACTTCGTTCCGGGCCGGGGATATGTCGTCAAGGCAACCGTGCAGAAGTTGGTCGACGAGGCCGCACATCATCCCAATGGGCGCGTTTGGGTCTCGTACAACAAGCACCTTCCGCGGCCGATCACCATCTGGACGCAGTTCTAAATTTTCGTCAGTGTTTGGGCGGGAGCTGTGCAACGTAACGGCTGCACAGCTCCATCCAGCCTCGTAGTTGACGTTTAGTACCGATGCCCTCGGCATCAACCCGAAACCACCCGGCGAGATCGCGTTCGCGCATGACCATCGGCGCGGAATGTTTGCGCGTCAGAATTGTCTTGGTGTCGTCGGGATCGCATCGACCAAGGATGCCGCCCTCGCGACTGACCGCGACGGCCATATGCCCGTCAACCATAAACCCGAGCCCGCCGAACATGGCCTTCTCGGTGATCGACGTCGCGCGGATTGGCATATCGTCGCGGTCGCAGAACTCGGCGAACACCTCTCGGACGCGGTTGGCCAACTCGTCGTCGTATGACACGCCGTCGAGACTACGCGCGAGTGACCCGGCCCACTGGCCTTTAATCTTACTCAGGAGTAAGGTAGCCGCATGGCAATCAATCTCGAGCTCCCAGAGAAGCTGAATTCGACGGTAGAGCGCACCCATCTCGCTGCCGAGCACATCTTCCGGCCCATTTCTCGCAAATACGACGAGGCCGAGCATGAGTACCCCAAAGAACTCGATGAGCTGGCAAAACTCGCCAAACAAGCCGCTTCGTCGGAGCGCTCAGCCGACGGCGAGAGCGCCAAGTCAGCCGAAACGGTGAACGGCGCCAACATGCGCGCAGTGCTCTCGGCCCGGGAGATGAGCTGGGGAGACGTCGGCTTGATGCTGTCCATCCCGGGGCGCGGACTGGGCAACGCCGCGATCACCGCGGTCGCCAACGAAGAGCAACTGGAGCGGTTCAGCGACGTATGGGCAGCGATGGCCATCACCGAGCCGAGTTTCGGGTCCGACTCCGCGGCGGTTTCCACGACGGCGACGCGTGACGGCGACGACTACCTGATCAACGGCGAGAAGATCTTCGTCACCGCCGGGTCGCGTGCCGACCACGTAGTGGTGTGGGCGACCATCGACAAATCAGCGGGACGCGCCGCGATCAAGAGCTTCGTCGTGCCGATGAACACTGACGGCGTTACCGTCGTCCGACTCGAGCACAAGCTGGGAATCAGGTCCTCGGACACCGCTGTTGTGCGTTTCGAGAACGCCCGAGTACCCGCGGGAAACCTCCTAGGCTCGCCGGAGATCGATACCAAGAAGGCGTTCGGCGGGGTCATGCAGACCTTCGACAACACCCGTCCCGTTGTCGCCGCGATGGCCGTCGGACTGGCGCAAGCCGCGCTCGAGTCGTACGCCAAGATTCTCGACGACGCTGGACATGAGATCGACTACGACCGGCCGGCGGCCAGCCAGCACGCGGCGGTTGCCGAATACCTGCGGCTTGAGTCCGACTTGGAAGCCGCATGGTTGCTGACCTTGCGCGCCGCGTGGATGAGTGACAATAAAGACTCGAACTCCGCCGAAGCATCTATGTCGAAGGCCAAGGCCGGCCGTATGGTCAACGAGTTGACGAATAAGGTTGTCGAAATCGCCGCTACCGCAGGCTATTCCGAGCGTGATCTGGTGGAGAAGTGGGCGCGCGACGCGAAGATTTTGGATATCTTCGAGGGCACTCAGCAGATTCAGCAATTGGTCATTGCCCGGCGTATTCTCGGCCGCACGTCAGCACAGCTGAAGTGATCAACTAACCCGCTATCGGGCAACTCGTTCCCGGAGTCGTTGGTCTCGCTCGATCCGAGCGGCGTCACGTCTACGCCGCTCGGCGAGGATCGCGACTATGACCATCTCTGGGGGAGCCGCAGTGGGTGGAGCAGGTGCCACAAATCGCACCATCTGGCTAGCGAGTTGGTCGCTGACTTGCTGGCGCGCAATGGGGTTCAGTTTGTCGACCCGCCCGAGGAAAGAGCGCGCCGCGATCGCCAGGGGTATCGGAAGGGGAGCGACATCGGCAGTCGATGCCCATTGCTCAAGTTGAGGCGGCATCGGCGCGGGTGTCGGCAGATCCAATGAAAAGCGATCTCGCACAACGTAAGTGCCGGCCAACAAGTCGCCGAATCGTTTACCTTTACGATTGGTGACCGCGCACAACAGCGCGGGAAGTCCCCAGCAGCTATAGATTTCGACGAAACCTAACAGAGCGCGAGTTAGCGCCTGCCGGAAGGTAATCGGGCCGGCGTCGTCGCGTACAGTGCGCAGGCCCAGGATCCAATGTCCCAGAGTCTTTCCGCGCGTGAAGGTTTCGGTCACCGTCGGTATGGCGACCAATGCGAAGATGATGATGCAAGTGTGTAGCGCCAGTGCGACGGTCAGGCCGGTATTGGTGAAAAACCCGCCACCGATGAACGACTGCACTAGTAAGAAGATCAACCCCAGATAGACGGCCACACCGAGCAAACAGTCAATGAGTCCAGACAGGATGCGTAAACCGATGTTCGCGGCGGGCAGGTCAAGGGCCACCGCTTCACCCGATACCAGGTCGTCGCGGCCGACGCCGATCGTCGCACTCGTCGACACTGACACCGGCGGTGGCAGGGGGCGATAGGTCATGGCAGTAACAATACTGGCCACGCGGCTGTGCGTCGGCTGTCTGACCGAGACATGAGCGGGGGATATAGGGCTAGGCTTGATCGTCGTGGACCTTGACGCATATGTTGCCGCACACCAGGGCAGCTGGCACCGGCTCAACGAGTTGTCTCGGCGGCGTAACCTCACCGGCGCCGAGGCTGACGAGATTCTTGATCTGTACCAGCGGGTCGCCACACATTTGTCGGTCATTCGATCGACGGCGCCAGATGCCGGCGTGATCGGTTACCTGTCGGCACTGCTGGCCCGGGCCCGGTCACGGGCGGCTGGTACGCGCGCCACGTCGCTGCGCGACGTCGGGACCTACTTCAGTCGCACCCTGCCGGCCGGACTCTATCGACTGCGTTGGTGGTGGATCACGACAATGGTGGCGTCCTTCTTCGCGATCGGAGTCGTGATGTGGTGGATGGTGTCGCACCCGCAGATCGAGTCCTCGCTCGCGTCGCCGGGGGAGATCGACCAGCTCGTCAACAATGATTTCGAGAGCTACTACTCGGAAAGTGCGGCAAGCGCATTCGCGTTCCGAGTGTGGACCAATAACTTCTGGCTCGCCGCCGTGTGCATCGCGTTCGGGGTCTTCTGCATCCCGGTCGTCTACATCCTCGTCAACAACGTCATCAACGTGGGTGTCGTCGGATCGATGATGATCAGCCACGGTAGGGGAGACCTGTTCTTCGGGCTCATCATCCCGCACGGTTTGCTGGAAATGACATGCCTATTCGTCTCGGCCGCAGTGGGATTGAAGCTGTTCTGGACGTGGGTGGCGCCTGGAGCCAGGACACGTTTCCAAGCGTTAGCCGAGGAGGGCCGGACTGCCATGGCCGTCGCGATGGGTCTTGTCGTGCTCTTGTTGATCACCGGAGTCATCGAGGCCTTCGTCACGCCGTCGGGATTGCCGACCTGGGCGCGTATCGCAGTGGGTATTGCCGTCGAGATCGGCTTCTTCGCGTACGTGTTCACCTTGGGGCGCAACGCGTATCTCGATGGTGCGACCGGTGATCTGGAGTCGGAGAGCGAACGTGGTTTCTCGGCGCCGGTGGCGGCTTAGCGGGTATCGAGACGCGCGGGTATCGAGGCCCGGCGATACGTCTACGGTGTGAACACCAACACCGACGACGGCAGCGCCTCCAGAGTCGCCGGGAGTGAACCAATCACGTCACCATCCACCGACACCAAAGCTGTTGGCTCGGAATCTATTTCAATCTTCGCTCCACGCAGGGTCCGCACCAGCGGGTGCTCAACGTGTGTTCCTTTGAAGACTCGCGGGAAAATCCGCGCGACGGTGATCCTCCCGAATCGACGCTGATAGGACGCCAGCGTCACGTCTAACTCACCGTCGGTAAGTGATGCTCCGGGCGTGATGAGCATGCCACCGCCGTAGGAACGGGTGTTGCCGACCGCGGCGAAAACCACGTCGGCATCGACCTCGAGTTCGCCGTCGACGACGATCCGGTACCGCCGCGACTTCAGTCCCACGAGTTCGCGCAACGCGGCCAAGGTATACCTCGCCTGCCCTCGCGGCCAGACCATTGAGACCGCTCGGGCGGTGACCTCGGCGTCGAAACCAGTTGCGGCGACAGTGACGAACGTGGTCGTCACCCCGTCTCCCAAGGTCACCCGCCCCAAATCGATCCGCGTCGTTCGGCCGCCGACGATCACCGAGACCGCACCCGGCACATCGTCGATCGGGATTTTCAGCGCACGCGCCAAGTCGTTGCCGGTGCCGGCCGGAATCACTCCGACGGGCTTCTTCGCGCCGGTAGCCAGTGCGGCGTCGAGTGCCAATCGGATACTGCCGTCGCCGCCGATGGCGACGAGCGCGTCAATGTCATCACGTCGACAGGCTTCGGCTGCCAGCCGCTCGGCATCGTCGGCATCGAACCCGGTAAGAACCTCGACTGCCACCGACCGGGCGGCGAAGGCGACCTGCGCCTGCGCGGCGACTGACAATCCGTGCCCATGCCGCGAATGCGGATTGACCAGCAGCGCAATCCGTTTGACGTCCGTCATCAGATCAGTTTGCCCGGGTTGCATACTCCGGCGGGGTCGAATACCCGTCTCACCGCCGCGAGAGCCTCGATGCCGAGGTCCCCGTCTTCCTGTGCTAGCCATGGCTTGTGGTCCACGCCGATCGCGTGATGATGGGTTATCGACGCCCCGGAATCGATAATAGCCTGCGACACAGCCGTTTTGGCTGCCGTCCATTGAGCGATCACGTCACCCTCCTGTCGGTAGACGACCGTGAAGTACAGCGATGCGCCGGCAGCGTAGGTATGCGAGATATGGCACATCACGACCGTCGGCTCGGGCAACGCGGCGGTCAAAGCCGCTGTGACAGCAGCTTTCACGGCATCGACCTTCGACCACACCGTTGCGGTTTCCAATGTCTCGCAACCGACACCGATCTCAAGTAGCGCATCGCGCAGGTATGGCGCGTTGAAACGGCCATGCTCCCAACTGTTCGCCGGCCCGTCACCACCACTGATTCCGCCCGCGGCAGTAAATATTTCACGCGCGACACTCATCCGTGCCGCAACCGCGGTGGGGGAGCCCTCAAAGGTCGTGATCGCCAGACAGCCGCCCGGCGGCAGCGCGTCATCACCTTTCTGTTCGCCAATCTCGTTGGGGCGGGCCAGATTCAGGGCGGTCTCCGCCTCGTCCGACAGCCGCAAGACTGTCGGCATCACGCCTTCCTGTGCCAGTCTGCGAAACGCGTCAGCACCAGCGTCGAATGAATCGAATCGCCACGCCTCATAGCCGGTGGTCGCCGGCACGGGATGTACGCGCACTGACACTTGCGTGACGATGCCGAAGGTACCTTCTGAGCCCATGATGAGTTGCCGCAAGTCCGGACCCGCGGCAGATTTCTGCGCGCGGCCGACGGTCAGCACCCCAGCGGGTGAGACGAGCGTCAAGTCGATGACCATGTCGTCGAATCGCCCGTAACCCGCCGATGCCTGACCGGACGATCGCGTCACCGCGAATCCGCCGATAGTCGCGAACCGGAAACTCTGCGGGAAGTGTCCCAGGGAGAATCCCCGCTCAGCCAGCGCGGCTTCGGCGGCCGGCCCGGTCATCCCCGCGCCAAGCGTCGCGATACCGGATACTTCGTCGAGGGCGACCAGCGAGTCGAGCCTGCGCAGATCGACACTCAGGACCGCGCGCAGATCGCCGGCAACTGGGTCTAGTCCGCCGACGACGCTCGTGCCACCACCGAAGGGGACCACGGCAACCCCGTTCGACGAACACCAGGAAAGCAGATCCGCGACCGAGGCACTGTCCGCGGGCAGCGCCACCGCATCAGGGGCGTCCTGCGTAGCCAGTTTGCGGCGAAGCAGATCCAGCGTCGACTTTCCACCGGCTCGCGGCAACCGATCGCCGTCAGCGGTCGAGATCCACTGCTCGCCGACAATCCCCGCAAGCGCCTCGATGTCGGCAGCTGTCAGCCGCGACGGCGCGAGTGCGATATCCGCTTGGGCGACTTGCGCGGATGGCTCGCCGGATACCCCGAGCATGCCGCGTATCAGTGTCGACACCGAGTCGGACAGTGGCGCAGCAAGGGCTGGGTCTCCCCAGGCGTTCCATTTCATCGGCGGCCTTGGAAGATGAGCGGCGCGAGCGTTGGTCATAAGATACAGTGTTACACATAATGTCAATCCGTAACGACACTCCGCATAACTCCGGTTCGGGAGCGGACGAGATCGCCGACCGCGTCCTCGACGCCGCCCGAATGGCGGTGTTGCGACATCAGGGCCGCCGGGTGACGCTCGCCGAAGTCGCCCGCGAAGCCGGTGTGAGCAGGCCGACCGTCTATCGCCGCTGGCCCGATATGGACACGCTGCTGCGTGACCTGATGACTCGTGAAGTCGGTCGGATCGTCACCGCTGTCACCGAAACCACCCCGCTGCACACGGGTCCCCGATTCGACGCGACCGTCGATCAGGTGGTTCGCATCGCGGCCGCGATGCGCGACGACGATCTATTCACGGTGCTGTGGACAGCTCGCTCGGATTTCCTGACGCCCTATGTTTTCGATCGCCTCGGCGAAAGTCAGCGGGGTTTGCTCAGACTGCTCGCCGACGGTATCTCCGACGGTCAGCACGACGGCCACATCCGCTCCGGAGACCCCGACAAACTCGCGGCGATGGTTCTACTGATTACCCAATCCGCGGTGCAGTCGCGATCTTTGGTGGAACCGATCCTCGGCGACGACTGGACCATCGAACTCCACTACGCGCTGTCCGCCTATTTGAAACCGGAGAACTCCTGATGTCCGCCTTGACCGCACAACGTCGAAGCATTGATCTACACGCACTGGCCGACCGGCGCGAACCACTCGACGTCCTGGTCATCGGCGGTGGTGTGACCGGTTGCGGCGCAGCGCTTGACGCGGCGTCACGGGGACTCAGCGTCGCCCTCGTCGAGGCTAACGATCTTGCGTTCGGAACCTCGCGCTGGAGCAGCAAGTTGGTCCACGGCGGCCTACGATATCTTGCGTCGGCCAGCATCGGCATCGCTTACGAGAGCGCCATCGAACGTCACCATCTGATGACAACCATTGCGCCGCATCTTGTTTCGCCGCTGCGACAGGTGGTTCCCGACTTTGGCGACCGTCGCACCAAACAATTGGTATGGACCGGCTTTCGCGCTGGCGACGCACTGCGCCGAGTAGCCCGCACGCCGAAATCAGTACTGCCCGGACCCGGCAACCTGAGTAGCGAAGAAATGGCGGCGGTCACGCCGACCGTTGCTCGAGCGGGATTGCGCGGCGGCGTCGGAACCTACGACGGTCAACTCGTCGATGACGCACGGCTGGTGGTCGGAATCGCTCGTACCGCAGTGGCTTTCGGCGCGCACGTCTGCACGTACACCAAAGCCGGCGCGGTTTCGGGGACCGGCGCGACGTTGACCGATACGCTGACCGGCGAGAGTTTCGACGTCAAGGCGCGCAGCGTGATCAACGCGACCGGCGTCTGGGCCGGCGATGTCGATTCGACCCTGAAGATCCGGCCGAGCCGTGGCACCCATCTCGTCTTCGATGCCCAGGCTTTCGGCAATCCCACTGCCGCACTGACGGTTCCGGTAGCCGGTTCGATCAGTCGCTTCGTCTTCGCGATGCCTGAACAATTGGGGCGGGTGTATCTCGGACTCACCGACGTCGACGCTCCGGGCGCGATCCCCGATGTGCCGACCGCCGACGACGACGAGATCGAATTTCTGCTCAACACCGTGAATGTCGCTCTGCGGCAACCACTTACCCGCTCCGACATCAGAGGTACCTTCTCGGGACTGCGACCGCTGATCGACAGCGCGGGCGGCGAGGGCGGCTCGTTGGCCGACGTGTCCCGCAAACACGCAGTGCGGGTACGTGATTCGACGTTGGTGAGTATCGTCGGCGGCAAGCTCACGACTTATCGTCGGATGGCTCAAGATGCCGTCGATGCCGCGGTGGGCGCCGCCGGGCTTCAGGCCGGTTCATGTATCACCGCCGCGACCCCATTGGTCGGTGCCACCGGCGGCGCACCCGGCAGCGATCTGCCGCCGTCGCTTGTCGCCCGGTTCGGCACCGAATCGTCGAGGGTGGTCAGTAGCGCCACCGTGCCCGACCCCACCGCGTCTATCGCCGACGGCATCGACGTCACCCGCGCGGAGATTCAGTACGCGCTGACACATGAGGGCGCGCTGACCGCCGACGACGTCATCGAACGCCGGACGCGAATCGGGTTGATACCCGAAGATGCGTCGCGGGTGAAGCACGCGGTCGAAGAGATCGTCGCGACCGCCTCTTGACTTTCCCACTAGGAAAGTGACACGCTACTTTCCAACAAGGAAAGTGAGGCTCCCATGTCAGATCTCAATCACGACCAGGCACAAGACGCACTCGACGCCGCCCGACGCGCACAGCAATCGGTGGCCGGACAACTCGGTCTGCCGCGCGCGTACTGGTGGGTGCTGGCCGCGGGCTGGCTGGTACTCGGAGTGCTCGGCGACTTCACCCCCTCCTGGGTGACCACCGTCGCGACCATCGCGTTCGCGTTCGGCCACTCGGTTGTCGCCTCAAGCCTGCTCGACGGACGTCGCCGCACGTCTAAGCTTCTGGTCAGCCGTGACGTAGCCGGCAGGCGAATCCCGTTGGCAGTTATCGCCATCCTGCTCGTCATGGCCGCCCTGACCATCGCACTTGGCTTCGCGCTCGATGCTGACGGCGCCAACCACGCGGGTACCTGGGCGGCACTGACCGTCGCGGCCATCGTCGGCTTCGGCGGCCCCGAAATCTTGTTCGCCACACGGCGTTTGGTGCACGCATGACACCGGACGGATTCGACGAGCTGATCCATCCGAGTACTCGACTGTCACTGATGGCCACCCTCGCGGCTGCTGACTGGGCCGAGTTCGCCTATCTCAAGGAGCAGCTCGGCCTATCGGATTCGGCTCTCTCCAAACAACTCTCGACGCTGGAGGAAGCCGGTTACCTGACCACCGACCGGCAGGCCACCGGACGTCGACGAACGGTCCGGGCCCAGCTCACCGACACCGGCAGGGCAGCGTTTGCCGGTCATATGGCCGCGTTGCAAGCGATTGTCGCGCGATCGCTCACCAAATAGAACGTGTTACAGTTTAATGATGGGACAGTTCAGCCGAGCCGAGATCGAAGCCGAGTTCCAGCTATTCGAAGGTCGAGCGAATTCGGCTGCGCTGACACATGATTGGGATCCGTGGACCAATCAATTCACCGTTGATGCCCGCTACGTCGAGCACGCGATGGGTACCTTCAACGGGCGCGAGGAGATTCGGCCCTGGATTGAGAAGACGATGGGCCGGTTCCCCGGCAACCACATGGTGGCTTTTCCCTCGCTGTGGCACATCATTGATGAGGACACCGCACGGGTTATCTGCGAGATCGACAACCCGATAGTCGATCCGGGCGACGGCTCGGTTCATTCGGCCACCAACATCACCATCCTCACCTACGCCGGCGGCGGTCAATGGGCCAAAGAGGAAGACATCTACAACCCGATGAAGTTCCTCGCCTCGGCGAAGGGCTGGTGTGCGCGGGCGACGGAGTTGGGAACTATCACCGACGAGGCCGAGGCCTGGTACCAGCGAATGAAGAACTTCTAGGCTTTCCAACCACCCAGTTGTGCACAACGCCGCAGGTGAACGCCGTTGTCCACAGATTTCCGCCAGATTTTCCCGATAAGCCGAAAAGCGCATTTCGCGCCATTAGTGTCATCGCATGACCTGGGGGGATAACTGTGATGGCCGTACCGACGAACAACTGCTCGACGCTCATATCGCCGGTGAAACCGGCGCTTTCGCGACGCTCATCGAGCGTCATCAGCGACGCCTGTTGGCGATCGCTTACCGCACCACCAACAACCCCGAAGACGCACACGACGCCTTGCAGGATGCCCTGCTCAACGCGCATTGCATGGCGAAGCACTACCGGGCCGAAGCGAAGGTGATTTCCTGGCTGCATCGCATTGTCGTCAACGCCTGCCTGGATCGAATCCGCCGGAATAAGAGCCACCGCACCATTCCGATTCCTGAATTCGACGTCCTACCGCTCGCCGACCCGCACGACCACACCACCGACGTCGACTTGGCGGTGTCCGTAGGCCACGCACTGAACCTCCTGCCACCCGACCAGCGCGCCGCCGTTGTCGCCGTCGATGTAGAGGGGCTGCCGGTCAATGAAGCAGCCGCACGCCTTGGCGTACCAACCGGGACCATCAAAAGTCGTTGTTCACGTGGACGTTTGAAACTTGCGGCGCTCCTCGGACATCTTCAAGAACCTGTCTGAATGGACCACCGGCAGCGGTGCTGAGCCATAGAGTGATTACGATCCTTCTCCCCCGAGTCTGAGTCCCGTGACACCGACGAAAGCATGGCCATGACCCCACCGGTACCCGGCACAACCGAGCCTGGGTCTACCGGCCCGCCCGAGTCGCCTTATCCGTCAGAGCTACTGGCCGACCTGCACGCCGACGCCCTCCCGCCCGATATCGCGGCGCATATCAGCGCGCATATCGCCGCCGACCCGGTCGCGCAGGGAACACTCGCAGCACTGGATCGTATTCGACTAGTGCTCGGGGGATTGCCGGTTATCGAACACGAGGTCCCACCGGACGTCCAGGCGGCCACCGATAGGACCCTCGCCGACATCGCCTCGACGTCGCGGTACAAGAATGTCGTCCCTCCCGCCCGTGGCCGTTGATTGTCGCAAGCTTCAGCAACCCTCGATCGTCATTCTGTTCGCCACCGGTGTGGCCAGTCCACGATCGGCGCGTGATCCATCCGGCTCACCCGTCCGGGAACAACTGTCTCTACCCTTATGTTGAATTAGCCGAATAACACGCCAGGTAACTCCGGAGGACCAATTGACCGACACCGACCAGATCCACGACATCATCATCATCGGATCCGGCCCCGCTGGTTACACCGCTGCTGTCTACGCGGCGCGAGCCGAGCTGTCTCCGGTTGTGTTCGAGGGCACCCAATTCGGCGGTGCCTTGATGACCACCACCGAGGTGGAGAATTTCCCCGGTTTCCAATCCGGCATCCAGGGCCCGGCCCTGATGGACGAAATGCGTGAGCAGGCACTCCGATTCGGCGCTGACCTGCGCATGGAGGATGTCGACGCGATCCGCCTCACTGGCGAGATCAAGGAGGTTGAGGTCGACGGCGAGATCCATCGGGCCCGCGCGGTCATTCTCGCGATGGGTGCCGCTGCTCGCTACCTCGACATCCCCGGCGAGCAGGACCTGCTCGGACGCGGCGTTTCCGCGTGCGCAACCTGCGACGGCTTCTTCTTCAAGGACCAAGACATCGCCGTTATCGGCGGCGGCGACTCGGCGATGGAAGAAGCAACCTTCCTCACGAAGTTCGCTCGCAAGGTGTACCTGGTCCACCGCCGCGAGGAGTTCCGTTCGTCACGCATCATGCTCGACCGCGCGCGCGACAACGAGAAGATCGAATTCATCACCAATGCCGCCGTCGAGTCGGTACACGGCGAAACCGGCGTTACCAGCCTCACGTTGCGCAAGACCGACGTCGAGCAGGAAACCGCGAGCCTCGATGTGACCGGCATGTTCGTCGCGATCGGCCACGATCCGCGCAGCGAACTGGTACGCGGCCAGGTGGAGTTGGATGCCGAGGGTTATGTGCAGGTTCAGGGCCGCACAACCTACACATCGCTGCCGGGCGTCTTCGCCGCCGGCGACCTCGTTGATCACACCTACCGTCAGGCGATCACCGCCGCGGGCAGCGGCTGTGCCGCCGCCATCGACGCCGAGCGTTGGCTCGCCGACCAGAAGCACGCGACAGCTCCGGTTGCTGCCGCGGCCGCATCCTAAAGCCATTACTTGCTAGGCCCGATCTAAAGGAGATCTCATGGGTAACAACACCATCGCCACCACTGACGCCACCTTCAAGGCCGACGTCATCGAGTCCGGCAAACCCGTCCTCGTTGACTTCTGGGCCACCTGGTGCGGACCATGCAAGATGGTTGCGCCGGTCCTTGAGGAAATCGCCGGTGACTACGCGGACAAGTTAACTATCGCCAAACTCGACGTCGACCAGAACCCGACAACCGCTCGCGACTTCCAGGTGATGTCGATTCCGACGCTGATCCTGTTTGAGAACGGTCAGGCGACCAAGACCATCGTCGGTGCCAAGGGTAAAGCTGCCCTGTTACGCGAACTGAGCAGCGTCGTCGAAGCTTAGTGGTTAAAACTATATGCTGGGCGAAGTCGATGAGATGATGCGATAACTCACGATTATTTGGTTGTCGACGTCCAACCCTGCGACAATCTGACTTGCCACATTGTCCGAAACCCAGATTGTCAGCGAGGAGTACGTGGATGCCGTCGTTCAGGTTGGGTGACCACGGCTCGGCAGTCGCTGAGATCCGGTCCATCCTGATCAACCAGGATCTGCTGGCCGGATCGGTCTCCGACGACGTCGCCATCTCAGCCAATGGCTGGACCAGTCCCGACGCGGTCTTCGACGTCGCGACCGACCATGCCGTGCGAGCGTTTCAGCAGCAGCGAGGCCTACTTGTCGACGGCGTCGTCGGCCAGGCGACCTACCGGGCATTGCGTGAGTCGTCCTACCATCTCGGCGCGCGCGTTCTGCTCTATCGACTATCGGCACCGATGGTCGGCGACGACGTCGCAACACTCCAATCCCGCCTGCAGAATCTCGGCTACTACACGTCTATCGTCGACGGCGTCTTCAGTGAGACCACCCACAACTCGGTATGCCTGTACCAAAGTGAGTACGGGTTGTCCTCCGACGGAATCTGCGGGCCGGCAACACTGCGCTCACTCGAGCGGCTCGGCACCCGCATCACCGGCGGGTCACCACACGCCATCCGCGAGGAGGAGCGGGTCCGGCGCTCCGGCCCGCGTCTGACCGGCAAGCGCATTGTGATTGATCCGGGTTCGGGGAGCGGCCAGCCAACCGACGCACTCGCCGATCTCGAGGCGCGCGTCCTCTGGGATCTCGCTTCTCGACTCGAGGGCCGGATGTCGGCAGCCGGCATGGAGACTTTCCTTTCTCACGACGGCCGGGGCCAACCGACCGACGAGGATCGTGCCCGCGTCGCGAATGCCGTCGACGCCGATATCGTCCTCGCACTGCGCTGTGCGTCGAGCCGCACCGAATCCGCCAACGGCGTCGCGACGTTCTATTTCGGCAACTCGCATGGATCGTCATCAATGATCGGCCGCAATCTGTCTGGATTTATCCAGCGCGAGATCGTCGCGCGCACCGGTCTGGCTGACTGCCGAACACATCAACGCACCTGGGATATTCTCCGATTGACTCGAATGCCGGTGTCGCTCATCGACATTGGATACTTGACCAATTCCCTCGATGCTGACAAGCTCGACGACCCCGGAACGCGTGACGTGATCGCCGAAGCCATCCTGGTAGCTGTCAAGCGGTTGTATCTCCTCGACGCCGACGACCGTCCCACTGGCACGTACACTTTCGCCGACTTGCTCGCCGCCGAAGAAGTCGCGACCTAGCCGTCAGGTCAGCCGACCGGAAGCGCGTCGTCCTTCTGCTCACGCGAGGTGAGCTCCATCGCCGCCTCCACCACAAGCTTCTCCAATGCGCCTTCGACGGCTGACTTCCACCCGAGACCTTCATCGAGCTCCAGTCGGAACCGCGGGAACCGCGGATGCGGAGCGACGAGATCGAAACCTGAGTCCTTCAAGAAGTCGGCATCCATCATGCATGACGTACACAGCTCAGCGATCAGTTCAGCAATGCCGTCGTCGGCTCCGATGATCCCGAACGCTTCGATCGCACGGACACCGCGTTGCATCAGATCTGAAACCACGGCGTCGAGCAAAATCGGAGCCGCCTCCTTGAAACCGGCCTCCGCCGTGATCGACGTCAACAGCACGGCGTCGTGACTCACCGGAGAAGTGGGGAAGTGGCTCGCGCGGGGCACGCGCGCGGGCGGCGCGTAGAACGCGGTACCGACCACCGATTGCATAGTGGAGTCGATAGCGAGTTGCGCACACGTACCCCACTCGAGCAGAAGCCCCGACACCCAGGCTTCCTTGTCGAACTCGCTCTCGAAGATCGCTGTTGTAGTCGAGGCGGCGTCGGCGAACATTGGAGTCGCCAGACTCTGCTCGACTGTCGCCGGATCGACCTCCCAGTAGACACAACGCCGGGTATGCGATGGCAGATTCTCAAATCCACTGAGATCGAGGCGCACAATCGAGAGTCCCACGGTCAGCTCACCCGATCGAAATAGCGCTCAGACGAAAGATGTTGTCTTGCAATACATTTCGCAAGTCCGCCAACCTTTTCCGTCGATATCGTCACTGTGACGTTATTTCCAGGTGTCCGTGTATGGGAGAATTTCACCGCTATCCGCGGCTCTGTTCGGAAATCATTCCGACGATCCGCTCGAGGTCATCGACCGATCCAAATTCGACGACTATCTTGCCTTTGCGCTTGCCCAGACTGACTGTGACCCGCGTATCAAGCTTATCGGAGAGGCGTTCGGCAACGTCTTGAAGTCCCGGCATCTGCATCGGCTTGCGACGCTGCGCAGTCGGCTTGTTCGGAGCGTCGTCTCGATTGGCCAAGGTAACCGCTTCTTCGGTCGCGCGGACCGACATCCCCTCAGCCACGATGCGCTTCGCCAGCTCGACTTGCCCCTCGCTTCCGGTCTCCAACGCAAGCAGGGCACGAGCATGCCCGGCGGACAGGACACCGGCCGCCACTCGCGACTGCACCGGAACCGGGAGCTTCAGCAAGCGGATCATGTTGGTAATCAGTGGGCGCGACCGGCCGAGTTTGGCGGCAAGTTGTTCATGTGTCACGTCGAACTCTTCGAGAAGTTGCTGATACGCGGCAGCCTCTTCCAGCGGATTCAGTTGCGCCCGGTGGATGTTCTCGAGGAGTGCGTCGCGCAACATGTCGCCGTCATTCGTCTCACGGACGATGGCGGGAACTGCCTCCAGACCCGCTTCCTGGCTGGCGCGCCAGCGGCGCTCACCCATGACGATCTGGAATTTGACGCCTTCAGCGGTCGGCTTAGGCAGCGGTCGGACGACGATGGGCTGCATCAATCCGAACTCGCGGATCGAATGGATCAGCTCATCCATCGCCTCTTGGTCGAAGACCGTGCGCGGCTGATGCGGATTGGGCTGGATCTGCTTGGGCGCGATCTCTCGGTAGACCGCAATATCCTCGGAGACCGACGCGGGTTCTCGGCGGGGAGTGCCACCACCGCCGATTACGACGTCGGCGGCCGCGCTACCCATTTTGGGTCCGTCGATAGACGATGGCTGCCCGGACTCGTCAGTCGGAGTCGTCGGAATCAAGGCCGCTAGACCTCGGCCCAAACCTCCGCGACGCTGAGTTTCCCGACTCACTTGACTCCCTCCGGACTTACGGCCTTGATGGCGAACTCGCGAGCGGCATCGAGGTAGCTCATCGCTCCACGTGAACCGGGGTCGTATTCGATGATCGTCATCGCATAGCCCGGCGCTTCGGAAACTTTGACACTACGCGGAATGATCGTGCCCAATACCTTATCGCCAAAGTGGGCACGAACTTCCTCGGCTACCTGGTCCGCCAGCTTCGTTCGTCCGTCATACATCGTCAACAGCACGGTCGACACGTGCAGATCAGGGTTGAGGTGAGCCTGCACCAGCTCGATATTCCGGAGTAGCTGGCCGACACCTTCGAGCGCGTAGTACTCACACTGAATTGGGATCAGTACTTCGCGGGCCGCGACCATCGCATTGACCGTCAACAAGCCAAGCGAGGGTGGGCAATCGATGAGGACATAGTCAATACCGAGTTCGGCAAGCGTCTCTCGATCGATGGCATTGCGGAGTCTATTCTCCCGCGCGACGAGCGAAACCAGTTCAATCTCGGCGCCGGCCAGATCCAAAGTCGCCGGCACACAATAGAGATTGCCGTTGCTTGGCGACTTCTGAATCGCTTCCCGCAGTGTCACCTCACCGAGGAGCAGCTCATACACCGACGCGATGTCGGGTCGACGATGATCGATGCCTAGCGCGGTGCTGGCATTACCCTGCGGGTCGAGATCGATGACGAGAACACCGAGTCCATGGATGGAGAGACCCGCTGCCATATTGACCGCCGTCGTGGTCTTGCCGACGCCG
Organism: Gordonia sp. CPCC 205333; assembly: GCF_048537885.1. Lineage (NCBI taxonomy): Bacteria > Bacillati > Actinomycetota > Actinomycetes > Mycobacteriales > Gordoniaceae > Gordonia > Gordonia sp. CPCC 205333. The sequence continues at coordinate 902,829 of NZ_JBCLVI010000002.1, forward strand.
CCCTTCTGGTTGGCCACGGTGATCACGCGGACTGCCGGGGGACGGGGGAGTTGGCCGCTGGCGCCAGGCGTCAGAACCTGACTGGCGCGCGCTGCTGCTGCCGCGATGGGTGTGTCGTTGAAGTCTGGCTGCGGGGACTGCCCGGCGCCGCCGGCCGTTGTTTCACGTGAAACAGTCGGTCTTTTCTGGGCCACGCTGGAACTCCTCGGTGCTTCACTCGATGGATGCGAATGGACATTCTCGACGCTCTTAGGCGTTCCGCTGTCGCGACTTCTATTGTGCGCTTTCGCGCGCTTCCAAGCCAACTTCAAGACCTTCCAGAAGAACGGTTGCGCGTTCCGACGACGACGATCGTCGGAGTGGGCAGAAGACCGACGCCGCACTCCCGCACTACTAAGTCCTCAAGCCCAACACGCTTCACCGCGATCGCGTGCTCGACCATCTCGTCTGCCGCCGACGAGCCTTTCATCGCGACTAGACGACCACCGGTCCGAATCAGGGGAGCGGACCACTTCGCCAGACGATCGAGCGGTGCCACCGCCCGCGAAGTTACGACGTCGGCGTTCCCCACTCGCTTAACGATCGCGGCCTCTTCAGCCCGGCCTCGCACGACTGCAACGTCGATGCCCAGATCGGCAACGACCTCCTCAAGGAAAGTCGCTCGTCGCAGCAACGGCTCGACGAGCGTGATCCGCACATCGGGTCTCGCAATCGCGAGCGGAATTCCGGGCAGGCCGGCACCGCTGCCGATGTCTACAACCGACTCACCTTCGGCAAGGCACTCACGCACTACCGCGCAATTGATGATGTGGCGGTCCCACAACCGCGGGGTCTCGCGTGGGCCGATCAGTCCTCTAGTGACGGCAGCTCCAGCTAACCAATCCCAATATTTCTCGGCGACAGACGTAGCGTCACCGAAGATCTCTCGTGCGAGCGCGGGAGCATCCCGTGCTGCAGTGTCAGACATTCATCGTCCCTCCGGGTGCGTTGTTTCACGTGAAACACGAGCGAACGCTTCAAACAACACCCTTGTAATTTATGCCCCTGAAACGAAAGAAGTCCCGGCTAGAAGCCGGGACTCTTTACTTCCTTCGTATTACTGTAGTGCGTCAGCTGGTCTTGATCACCACAACATGACGCTTGGGCTCGACGCCCTCGCTCTCACTGACGACACCTTCAACAACCGCCACGGCATCGTGCACGATCTTCCGCTCGAATGGGGTCATCGGGTCAAGTGCCTCGCGGCCACCATTCTCTGCCACCCGGTTACCGACCTCAGTGCCGAGGCGCGCTAGACGGTCGCGACGATCAGCACGCCACCGCGCGACGTCCAGCATCAGCCGGCTACGATCTCCCGTCGCTTGCTGCACGGCAAGTCGGGTCAGCTCCTGCAAAGCATCGAGAACCTCGCCCTTACGTCCGACGAGTTTGGTCAAATCCTCGCCACCATCGATGCTGACGATCGCACGATCACCGTCGACATCCAGATCGATGTCACCGTCGAAGTCCAGGACGTCCAGCAACTGCTCTAGGTAGTCGCCCGCGATCTCGCCTTCCTCGACCAACCGATCCTCGTCATCGCCTTCGTCGGCGGCAACGTCGTCAGCGTCCGCAACCTCGGCGACCGTGTCGCCGCCGGGGGAGGCTTGCGCTTCCTCGACCGAGTCCTCTTGTGCCGCCTGGGCGACGTCGGACTGCGCGGCCTCTTGTGCCGCTGCTTCCGTAGTCATGTAGTCCACCTAACTCTCTGCCATCTATAAGTGTGTTATCGCGACCCGACAACTAAGTCAGTGTCGCCCGCCTTTGCGGCCGCCTTTGCGCCGATTCTTATTGGTATTCGGGCGCGGCTGCTGCTTCTTGGGCTGCCCCTGTCCCGAACCAGCAGAAGCGTTCGACGTCTTCTGTTTGGTCGTAGTGTCACCACTGGCTGCCTCATCGGTCTCAGGGCCGTCTTTCACGAGGCTTGTCTTGTTCCGATCTGGCCGAGCGCCAGGCTTAGGGGCATTCGCCTTCAGCTTCTCTTGTTTAGCCTCACGCGCCGCTTCCTCTTCTCGCTCGATGCGACCGAACACTAGATGCTGCTGTCCGTAGGTCCACACGTTATTCGAGACCCAGTAGAGCAAGATCGCAACGGGGAAGAAGGGTCCGGTGACCAAGATGCCAAGCGGGAACACATACTGCGACAACATGGTCATGAACCGCGTCTGCGGGTTCTCCAGTGCTTCGGCAGTCATCCGCTTTGCCGACGCTCGCGCGTTCATATAAGTCGCGAAGGATGCGACCAGCATGATCGGAATCACCACGACGGCGATGTTTCCGCGAGTGAAGTCGACCGCGTCGGTCGGGTGGGCCATGAAGGCCTGCCACTCGGTGATCGGCTCGGTGATGAACGATGACAGCGGGACGCCGAAGAAACGAGCGTCGAGGAAGTTCTGTACCTGGTCCACGCTGAAGAAGTAGTTCGGCAGCTGTCGGGTCTCCTCGGGGGAGAGCCCGAGTTGTCCCATACCCGTAGCGGTTCGGTTGAAAGACCTCAGCACGTGGAAGAGTCCAATGAAGACCGGGATCTGCAGCAGCATCGGCAGGCAGCCGAGCAGGGGATTGAACCCGTGCTCCTTCTGCAGCTTTTGCATCTCCTCGGTCATCTTGACCTTGTCCTTGGCGTATTTCTTACGCACGGCCTGCATCTGCGGCTGGATCTCTTGCATCTTCTTCGTCGTCTGAATCTGCTTGACGAACGGCTTGTAGAGGATCGCGCGGAGGGTGAACACCAGGAACACCACCGACAAGGCCCATGCGAGGCCGTCCCAACCCGGACTGCTGGGCAGGATGGCGTCGAACAGCCAATGCCACACCCACATGATTCCCGACACCGGGTAGTAGATGAAGTTAAGCACTTCTTATGAACCCCTCACTGCTTTGCTGACCCGGCGCTCGGGGACCGGGTCATATCCAGGCCTATGCCACGGACCGCATTTCGCGAGCCGTACCACCGACAGCCAACTGCCTATTAGAAATCCATGTGTTTCCAGCGCCTCGACCGCATACGCGCTACATGTCGGTTCGAACCGGCATGTAGGCAGCCGCATGGGGGACACCCAGGTGCGGTAGAGCTCGATGATGAAAATGACCGTGCGCCGGGGCGACCGATAGATCGACGACCACCAAGAGTGTTCTGTCATCGCAGATCCGTCTTTCCCAGCGCGCGTACCAGTTGGTTGCCGAGTTCGACGCTGCTTCGCGTAGCCGCACTAGGGCGCGCGCGGATCACGACATATGTCTCGCCGAGGTCGACCGAATCACATAGATACGCGAAAGCCGCCCGCAATCGGCGGGCCACAGTGTGGCGCACAACCGAGTTGCCGACGGCTTTGCTGACTATGAGTCCAAACCAGGGACCACCGGTGAGAGCAACGTCTTTACGCACACCGATGGTGTCGGGCCAGTCGGAACCGACCCTGAGGAAGTGGATAGTCAGATCTCGACTACCCACTCGCGCACCGGATTTGATCGTGCGGCTGAAATCACCGCGTACCAATCTGCGCGAAGTCTGCTGCTGTGCATTCATCGACGCCTCGCCTCACACGACCCGGCTGCGCGACAACGCATTCCGTCATGCGGAAACCGAGTCAGGTACTTGCCCGATGAAACTCAGGCGGTCAGCTTGGCGCGACCCTTGGTACGACGACCGTTGACGATCGCCCGGCCGGCGCGGGTCCGCATACGCAGGCGGAATCCGTGCACCCGGGCACGACGACGGTTGTTCGGCTGGAAGGTACGCTTGCCCTTGGCCATGAGGTACTCCTCGTATCGGGCCATCAATCCCAGGCGCACGCGCACCCTTGATCGACAGCATTTGCGGTCTTGGCGGTCCCGGGGATGGTGCCGAGTAATCTCGGTTCGACGACCTGCGATTTCGCGCAGGCTAGTCCGCAAATCCACACCCTGGTAGACCCCTCGAGACTACTGATCGCGCGGTGACAAATCAAACCGTGGTGCTACACACCACTTCAGGTGCGACACGCCCGGCGTGAAATAAATTTCAGATTCTTCTTTCGCAACCACGTACACGTCTGCTAGGTTTCTCCAGACGCCCCGGGCTGGGCATGTCCCGAACACGCTTCTCGACGCGGTTCCTCTATCTCTACACCACTTGTTCACACCTGTGGATAGATCATGTGGACAACTTGGCACTCAGACCCAATCAATGGCAATCTCACTGCAGAACAGTTGTCGAAATACCCGACGTGCAGGAGGACCTGGGGCCGATGACATCGGAACGTGATTCTTTCAGCGAGGTCTGGGGACGTGTTGTCGCCGAGCTCAACGCCGACTCCGACGCGATCGACCATCATCCTCTGACCCGCCAACAGAAGGCCTGGCTGTCTCTGGTTCACCCACTGACCCTCGCCGAAGGCTTCGCTCTGCTCACCGTGCCGACACCACTGGTGCAGGAACAGATCGAACGAACACTTCGTGAACCAATCCGGTCAGCGCTCTCGCGACACCTCGGTCAACCGGTCGAACTTGGCGTTCGTATCGCACCACCGAGCGAAGAATCCGCACCCGCGTCCGATGAGCCAGCACCCACCGTCTTCGACGCTCCGCAAACCGGACCGACGAACCAAGCCGCCGGCATCAACGACCACCCAGAGCGTCGACACTTCTCCGGTAGGGACGAACCTGACTCCGCTACTCGGGGCGACTGGTCTGCGTATTTCAACAATGACACCGCTGATACCAGCCTGACCGGGCCGACCGCCCGCAGTCTGCATCCGCGATACACCTTCGACACTTTCGTCATCGGCGCATCCAACCGGTTCGCACACGCTTCGGCGGTCGCCGTCTCCGAAGCTCCCGCACGGGCCTACAACCCACTCTTCATCTGGGGCGAGTCTGGACTGGGCAAAACCCACCTGTTGCATGCGGCTGGTCACTACGCACAACGCCTGTTTCCCGGTATGCGCGTCAAATATGTATCGACCGAGGAGTTCACCAACGACTTCATCAACTCGCTGCGTGATGACCGACGCGTCGCGTTCAAACGTCGGTACCGCGACGACATCGACATCCTCCTGGTTGACGACATCCAGTTTCTGATGGGCCGCGAAGGTATCCAGGAAGAGTTCTTCCATACCTTCAACACCCTGCATAACTCGGGCAAACAAATCGTCATCTCCTCTGACCGACCCCCGAGACAGCTTGCGACACTTGAGGATCGACTTCGCACTCGATTCGAGTGGGGGCTGATCACCGACGTGCAACCGCCCGATCTCGAGACTCGCGTAGCGATCTTGCGCAAGAAGGCACAGATGGATGACATCACCGTGCCCGACGACGTGCTCGAACTCATCGCGTCCAAGATCGAACGCAATATCCGTGAGTTGGAGGGCGCTCTGATCCGCGTCACCGCGTTCGCCTCGCTGAATAACACCGAACTCGATCGCTCGCTGGCCGAGGTGGTGCTCCAGGCGCTGTTGCCGGAGACCAACGCCTTCGAGGTCAGCGCCGCCCGGATCGTGACCACTACCGCAGACTATTTTGATCTCTCGGTCGACGAACTGCGTGGTCCCAGCCGTACTCGTGCCATCGCCCAAGCCCGGCAGATAGCGATGTACCTGTGCCGTGAACTCACCGATCTATCGCTGCCGAAGATCGGTGAAACCTTCGATCGCGACCACACCACTGTCATCCACGCCGACAAGAAGATCCGCGGAGCGATGGCCGAGCGCCGGGATGTGTACAACCACGTCCAAGAACTCACCGCGAGAATCAAGCAGGGCGCACAGGGCTGATCGAGCCGACTCTCAACCGCTACCCGAGAGTTCTGTCATGCCATTTTCACCCTGAGCACCGCCTCGCACGCTGTGTACAACTATGAGCACAACCTCAACAAACTGTGGACAGATAGGGGACAGTCGACTAACAGTTTGTCGTTCGTGCACACCCTCGAGAGGTTGCTCCCTGATCCGTCCACCGCTCATGCACATGCCGAAATGCTAGTTGGCCTGCGACGATTAGGGTTCTCCACAGAATCCACAGGACCTATGACTATGAGTATTTCTTTCTTTAAGAAGATCTTTAAAAGCAGGTATGTGCACAACCAGGGTTGACCGGTCAGGTTGCAGAGCCGATCCGCCACCGAATCCAGCCCAGAGAACCCCCTTGACGTCGTGGCGTTCTACAGTGGAATCCCAACCGACGATCAACTTCAGGCAAAGGTGACTCCCAGGCATGAAATTCCGTGTTGCACGCGACGACTTTGCAGACGCAGTTGCCTGGGTTGCCCGCAGCCTCCCGTCGCGCCCGCCCGTCCCGGTCCTCGGTTGCGTGTTGATCACCAGCACCGACAATGGCCTGACCGTGTCCGGCTTCGATTACGAGGTGTCCGCTCAGGAGAGTGTCGCCGCTGAAATCGCCGAACCCGGCACCGTGCTGGTCTCTGGCCGGCTGTTGGCCGAGATCACCAAAGCGCTGCCGGCAAAACCGGTCGATGTGGTTCTCGACGGTTCGCGGGTGGCCATCACCTGCGGTAGCGCACGATTCTCGTTGCCGACAATGCCGGTCGAGGATTACCCGCAGCTGCCAGAAGTTCCGACGGTCACCGGCACCGTGCCGTCGACGGTTTTCGCCGAAGCGATCTCACAGGTTGCCGTTGCCGCCGGCCGCGATGACACGCTGCCGATGCTGACCGGCGTGCGGGTGGAGATCGACGGCGCGAAAGTAGTCCTGGCCGCGACCGACCGGTTCCGTCTCGCAGTACGTGAATTGGAATGGCAGCCAACCGATTCCGGTGCGACAGGTGCCGTGTTGGTTCCCGCGAAGACACTTTCCGAGTCGGCGAAGACCGCGGGTTCGGACGCCGGAAATGATGTCTCCCTTGCCTTCGGTAGCGGCTCGGCGATTGGTGGTGAAGGAATCCTCGGCATTCTCGGCTCGAGCAAACGCACCACCACTCGGCTACTCGACGCCGAATTCCCGAAATTCCGTCAGCTGCTCCCGGCCAGCCACACTTCGGTCGCGACTATTGACAGCTCACCGCTACTCGAGGCGATCAAGCGTGTCGCGCTCGTCGCCGAACGCGGTGCACAGGTCCGGATGGAATTCAGCGAAGGATCTGTGTTGCTGACCGCGGGTGGCGACGACGCTGGCCGCGCGGAGGAGGAGTTGCCGGTTAGCTTCTACGGTGAGCCACTGACCATCGCCTTCAATCCAGGCTATCTCCAAGAAGGTCTGAATGCGATCGGCGCGTCATCGGTCGATTTCGGTTTCACCACGCCGAGTCGTCCGGCCGTGCTGCGTCCGTCGACTGGCGAAGAGCCGGTAGCCGACGAGTCCGGGGCCTTCGTGGCACCTGATTCCGCGTTCAGCTACCTACTGATGCCAGTTCGACTTCCGGGCTGACCGGTCGCAGGTGTTCGTCCGAGAGCTGACTCTCCGAGATTTCCGGTCGTGGTCGCACGTATCGTTGCCACTGCAGCCTGAACCCACAATCTTTGTGGGCCGCAACGGATTTGGGAAGACAAATCTCGTCGAATCGCTGTTCTATCTGACTAATCTGAGATCGCATCGGGTGAGTTCGGATGCCGTCCTGGTCAGGTCAGGAGCAACTGATGCCCAGGTCACCGCGACGGTGGAGAATGCCGGACGAGAGTTGACGGTGGATCTCACCGTTCGCGGCGAGGGTTCGAATAAGGCCGCGATCAATGGTCGACCGGTACGCAGGACCCGCGAGATAGCGGGGATCTTGCGGTCAGTCCTATTCGCGCCGGAGGACCTGGCGCTCGTTCGCGGTGAACCGGCCGACCGGCGTCGGTTCCTTGATGAAATCGTCGGAAATCGGGGACCGGGGGCGGTCGCCGACAAGGCAGATTACGACCGCGTATTACGCCAGCGGTCGGCATTGCTGAAATCTGCGGCAGCTGCGATGCGGCGTGGCGGCGGCGACGCGGAATCGATCATCTCAACTCTCGATGTCTGGGATGCGCAACTCGCCGGCTACGGTTCCAAGGTGGTCGCGGCGCGAATCGACGACGTCGCCAACCTGAAACCCCTTTTCTCCCAAGCTTATTCGTCTATCGCGCCGCATTCACGACCGGCGACACTCGCTTATCGCTCTTCGCTCGGGCCCGAAGTGATCAACGTCGATGGCACTGCGTTGGAGGCCGGCGCGATTGAAGAACTGATGATCGAACGGCTCGCCGCGATTCGGGACAAAGAAATCGAGCGAGGGCAGTCACTGCTCGGTCCCCACCGCGATGATCTGGATATCATCTTGGGCTCGGATGTCGCGAAAGGCTTTGCATCCCATGGGGAATCGTGGTCGCTGGCGTTGTCATTGCGGTTGGGTACGGTGGAATTGTTGCGCGTTGAAGGTGTCGAACCGGTGATCATGCTCGATGATGTGTTCGCCGAACTCGACTCGGCCCGGCGTACGCATTTGGCTGGCTTCGTCGAATCCGCCGAACAGTTGTTGATCACCGCCGCGGTCGCCGAAGATCTGCCTGATGGGATCGGTGGACGCGTCATCGGGGTCGATATCGAGGAGAATGAGGGACAGCGCCGGTCAGTCATCCAGGAGGTGAGTCAATGAGCGACGACCTCGAGGGCCTGTCGGGATACGAGCTCGCGCGTAAGGCGTTGGAACAAGCGCGCGCGCAGGGGAAGATCGCCGGGAAGGGGAATGCCTCTCCGGTCCGCGGTCGCGGTGGTGGTGGCCGTACCCGCAGACGATGGTCCGGCCCGGGTCCGGACGTACGCGATCCGCAGCCATTCGGTCGATTGACCGGTCGATTGGCACACGATCGTGGATGGCAACCGAAGATCGGGGAGGGGACGGTCTTCGCGAGGTGGCGCGAGATTGTCGGCGAAGATATCGCGGCACATGCCACGCCGAGCGTATTGAATGACGGGATATTGCAGGTACAGGCTGAATCGACGGCGTGGGCTACGCAGTTGCGGTATGTGCAGGCGCAAATCCTGGCGAAAATCGCCGCCGCTGTCGGCGACGGCGTGGTGAAGTCGCTGCGAATCACCGGACCGAAGGCACCGTCGTGGCGTAAAGGTGAGCGGCATGTCTCCGGACGCGGTCCGCGTGACACTTATGGCTAGGGTTTCTGGATCACCGACTGACAGCCTGCTGAGACCGATTTTGCTTCCGAACCCACAATCGGACGGCACTCATGCCGCGTTAGGCGATCTGAGCGCGAATTAGCGGTGCTGCGTACCTACTTCTGTCTGACTGGTCCAGTACTATGTGTGAAGTGCCCCGCCGAACACTCGGCGTGCGGCCATCATCCGCGGGGTAAAACCGACAACAGAAGGAGCGGACGCACGTCGTGACCGATACCAATAGTTCCGACTCGTCAGCAGCCAAGAAGAGCTCGAAGAAGAGTTCTGAATACGGCGCCGATTCCATCAGCATTCTCGAGGGTCTCGAGGCCGTCCGGAAACGACCGGGTATGTACATCGGTTCCACCGGTGAACGAGGCTTGCACCACCTGATCTGGGAGGTCGTCGACAACTCGGTCGACGAGGCGATGGCCGGCTATGCGTCGCAGGTTGACGTCACGCTGCTTGCCGACGGCGGAGTGAAAGTCGTTGACGATGGTCGTGGCATTCCTACCGACATGCACAAGACCGGGGTGCCGACCGTCGAGGTTGTCATGACCCAGCTGCACGCGGGCGGCAAGTTCGACTCCGATTCCTATGCGGTGTCCGGTGGCCTGCACGGCGTTGGTATCTCCGTGGTCAACGCGCTGTCGACCCGCGTGGAACTCGCGATCGACTACGGCGGCTTCCACTGGGACCAGACCTACCACCACGCGGTGCCCAATCCGCTCGAGAAGGGCGCGGCCACTCGTAAGACCGGCACCACCGTCCGATTCTGGCCCGACTCCGAAATCTTCGAGACCACCACCTTCAACGCTGAAACCGTCGCGCGCCGATTGCAGGAAATGGCCTTCCTCAACAAGGGCCTGACCATCACACTGACCGACGAGCGTCTGACCGACGAAGCCGCCGAGGCTGAGGCCGAGATGGGCGGGGGTAACGACGGCGACGATACGGCGGAAGTCGTTGGCAATAAAGAAGAAAAGGCTGATCGGGTCGCGAAGATCAAGACGCGCACCTACCACTATCCCGATGGTCTGGTCGACTACATCAAGCACCTCAATCGGACGAAGCATCCTATCCACACCTCGGTCGTCGGATTCACCGGCAAGGGAACCGGCCATGAGGTTGAGATCGCGATGCAGTGGAACAACGGCTATTCCGAGTCTGTCCACACCTTCGCCAACACCATTAATACCCACGAGGGCGGCACCCACGAAGAGGGTTTCCGCGCGGCATTGACTAGCACCGTGAACAAGTACGCGGCCGACAAGAAGTTGGTCAAGGAGAAAGACGGCAAGCTGACCGGCGATGATATCCGCGAAGGACTCGCCGCTGTTATCTCGGTCAAGGTCGGCGATCCCCAGTTCGAGGGTCAGACCAAGACCAAACTCGGCAACACCGAGGTGAAGAGCTTTGTGCAGAAGATGTGCAACGAGCATCTCGCGCACTGGTTTGAGTCGAATCCAGCCGAGGCGAAGGTCATTATCCGTAAGGCCGTCGATTCCGCACAGGCGCGGATGGCGGCCCGCAAAGCGCGAGAGTTGGTGCGGCGCAAGACCGCAACCGATATCGGCGGCTTGCCCGGCAAGCTCGCCGACTGCCGTAGCAACGACCCGACCAAATGTGAGGTCTACATCGTCGAGGGCGATTCGGCCGGTGGCTCAGCGAAATCCGGTCGTGACTCGATGTACCAAGCGATTCTTCCGTTGCGCGGCAAGATCATCAATGTCGAGAAGGCGCGCATCGACCGGGTGCTTAAGAACGCTGAAGTCCAGTCGATCATCACCGCATTTGGCACGGGTATCCACGACGAGTTCGATATCGCCAAGTTGCGCTATCACAAGATCGTGCTGATGGCCGATGCTGACGTTGACGGACAACACATTTCGACGTTGTTGCTGACACTGCTGTTCCGCTTCATGCGCCCACTGGTCGAACACGGTCACGTGTTCCTGGCGCAGCCGCCGCTCTACAAGTTGAAGTGGCAGAAGGGTGCTGAGCCGGAGTTCGCCTACTCCGACCGCGAGCGTGACGCTCTACTCGAAGCTGGAAAGTCCAACAATAAGAAGATCAACACCGAGGACGGCATCCAGCGCTACAAGGGTCTCGGCGAGATGAATGCTAAGGAATTGTGGGAAACCACAATGGATCCCGAGGTTCGTATCCTTCGCCAGGTGACCCTCGACGACGCGGCTGCCGCCGACGAACTGTTCTCCATCCTGATGGGTGAGGACGTCGCCGCCCGCCGCAGCTTCATCGCGCGCAATGCCAAGGACGTCCGCTTCCTCGATGTCTAGGTCTCCTAGCATCCACTGATCTCGAAGGCGTGAAACACCAATGACAGATACCACTTTGCCCCCAAGCGGCACCGACGACGGCGGCGCCCGCGACCGCATCGAACCCGTTGACATTCAACAGGAGATGCAGAACAGCTATATCGACTACGCGATGAGCGTGATTGTCGGCCGTGCGCTGCCCGAGGTCCGCGACGGCCTCAAGCCGGTGCACCGCCGCCTGCTCTACGCGATGAACGATGCTGGTTTCCGGCCGGACCGCAGCTACGTGAAATCCGCGAAACCTGTTGCCGAGACAATGGGTAACTATCACCCGCACGGTGACACCGCGATCTACGACGCCCTCGTTCGTCTGGCCCAGCCGTGGTCGTTGCGCTATCCGTTGGTCGACGGGCAGGGCAACTTCGGCTCGCGCGGCAACGACGGCGCGGCCGCGATGCGTTACACCGAGGCGCGTCTCACGCCGCTGGCGATGGAGATGCTGCGCGACATCGACGAGGAGACAGTCGATTTCATCCCGAACTACGACGGCAAGACTCAGGAACCGACGGTGCTGCCGTCGCGTATCCCGAACCTGCTGATCAATGGTTCCGGCGGTATCGCGGTCGGTATGGCGACCAATATTCCGCCGCATAACCTCACCGAGGTCGCGGACGCGGTGTTCTGGACGCTCGCTAACCCCGAGGCCGATGACGAGGAGTTGCTCGCCGCGTGTATGGACGCGGTTAAGGGTCCCGATTTCCCAACCTCGGGACTTATCGTCGGTGGTCAGGGCATTAAGGATGCCTACACCACCGGTCGTGGCTCGATCCGCATGCGCGGCGTCGTCGACGTCGAGGAGAACAAGGGCGCCACGACCCTGGTCATTACCGAGCTGCCGTATCAGGTCAATCCGGACAATCTGATCGCGTCGGTCGCCGAGCAGGTCAACGAAGGAAAACTCAAGGGCATCAGCCGAATTGAGGATCAGTCATCCGATCGTGTCGGCATGCGCATCGTCGTGACACTGCGTCGCGATGCGGTCGCGAAGGTGGTGCTGAACAACCTGTACAAGCACAGCCAACTGCAGACGAACTTCGGTGCCAACATGCTGTCGATCGTCGACGGTGTGCCACGCACCCTGCGTCTGGATCAGATGATCCGCCTGTACGTCGCACACCAGATCGACGTGATCGTGCGACGCACCCGGTACCGGCTGCGCAAGGCCGAAGAGCGCGCTCATATTCTGCGCGGTCTGGTGAAAGCCCTTGACGCACTTGACGAAGTGATCGCATTGATTCGTGCGTCGGCGAATACCGATGCCGCGCGTCGCGGACTGATCGATCTGCTTGACATCGACGAGATCCAGGCCGACGCGATCCTCGCGATGCAGTTGCGTCGCCTGTCCGCACTCGAGCGTCAGAAGATCGTCGACGAGCTCGCCGAGATCGAGCGCGAAATCGCCGACCTAAAGGACATCCTGGACAAACCCGAGCGTCAGCGTGCCATCGTGCGCGACGAGCTGCGCGAGGTCGTCGACAAGTATGGCGACGAGCGCCGCACGAAAATCGTTGCGGCAGAGGGTGATGTAGCCGACGAGGACCTCATCGCCCGTGAAGACGTCGTCGTCACGATCACCGAGACCGGGTATGCCAAGCGGACCAAGACCGACCTCTACCGCAGCCAGCGCCGCGGTGGCAAGGGTGTGCAAGGTGCCGGCCTCAAGCAGGACGATATCGTCGCGCACTTCTTCGTCTGCTCGACGCATGATTGGCTGCTGTTCTTCACCACCAAGGGCCGCGTATACCGTGCGAAGGCTTACGAGCTACCCGAAGCGAACCGCACCGCACGCGGTCAGCATGTCGCGAATCTCCTTGCCTTCCAACCGGAAGAGCGAATCGCGCAGATCATCCAGCTCAAAACCTATTCGGACGCACCGTATTTGGTGCTCGCAACGCGCAACGGGCTGGTGAAGAAGTCCAAGCTCGAGGACTTCGACTCGAACCGGTCCGGCGGCATCGCCGCGATCAACCTGCGCGGCGAGGATGAGTTGGTCGGTGCGCAGTTGTGCAGTTCCGAAGACGATCTGCTGCTGGTATCCGATCACGGTCAGTCGATCCGATTCAGCGCCACTGACGAGGTACTGCGGCCGATGGGCCGGCAGACCTCGGGTGTGCAGGGTATGCGATTCAACGACGACGACAAGCTGCTCTCGCTCAATGTGGTGGTACCCGATACCTATCTCCTGGTGGCGACGTCGGGCGGGTATGCCAAGCGCACCGCGATGGATGACTACCCGGTACAGGGTCGCGGCGGCAAGGGTGTGCTGACGATTCAGCATGATCGTCGACGCGGCAATCTGATCGGTGCCCTCATTGTCGACGACGAGACCGAGCTCTACGCGATTACCTCCGGCGGCGGTGTTATCCGTACCGGTGCCAAGCAGGTACGTAAGGCGGGTCGCCAGACCAAGGGTGTTCGCCTGATGAACCTGGGCGAAGGCACTACGCTATTGGCGATCGCACGCAACGCGGACGAGCCTGAAGAGGAACCGTCGAGCGACACGGCCACCAAGAAGTAACGTCGGTACCGTGAACCCAGGTCCACGTGACATGCCGGACCAGCCCACCCGCCACCGCCGATTCAAGGAATGTCATTGAGCACAGCGAATGAACCAGACGAGCAGAAGACCGATGGTGCTGGTTCGTCGGAGTCGACCGAGTCTCCGTCGACGTCGGGGACCCGGGCGACGGTTGTGCCCCCGTGGCAGCGCGGTCAGAGTGAGTCGACGGCGCCGGGAGCGCAGCGAGCGGGCCAGGTTGATTCGGCGCCGGGAGCGCAGCGAGCGGGCCAGGTTGATTCGGCGCCGGGAGCGAAGGCTCCGGCGGGGCCGCCGCCTCGTGGTGTCGTGAGTGGGACGCCTGGCACCGATAAGCGCAAGCCGTTGAACAAGCTTGATGCGGCCGGCGCGAAGGCGGGTGATGGTGAGAGCGGTGGCGCGGCGTCGGAGACGTTTGTTGAGTCGCCGACTCGCAATATCGATCGTGCGGGACTGGCGACGCAGAATCTGCCGGATCTCGACGCGATCCACCATGTGGATGCGGCTAAGTCGGGTAAGGCAGTGCCGTCGTCGTCATCGACTCGTTCTGGGCCCACTCAGGTGGGTGCCGGGCGGGCGCTGCGGGCGTCGGTGCAGATTCGTCGGATCGATCCGTGGGCGATGTTCAAGATCTCCGCAGTGCTGTCGATCGTCGGGTTCTTCGTCTGGCTGATCTCGGTTGCCGTGCTGTATCTGATCCTCGACGGCATGGGTGTCTGGGATCAGGTCAACAGTTCCTTCGGAACGTTGACGACGGCGGACGGATCGTCGGGCGGTGGCGACATCTTCGGTGCCGGCACCATCTTCGGGTGGGCCGTCGGGCTCGGCGCGATCAACGCGATATTGCTCACAGCGTTGGCGACGATCGGTGCGTTCATCTACAACCTGTGTGCCGATTTGGTCGGTGGCGCGGAAGTGACCCTGGCCGATCTCGATTGACCGAAAACCGGGGTATGACCTGCGACGATTGTGCCGTTTTGATTAATGATGGCACTCTCGGGTAATCTCATTCCTCGGTTCACGGGCCTATAGCTCAGGCGGTTAGAGCGCTTCGCTGATAACGAAGAGGTCGGAGGTTCAAGTCCTCCTAGGCCCACCGCGAACACCGAATTTTCGGTCGACGCAAACCCAAGTCCGGGTACCCCGGCACGGGGCCTTAGCTCAGTTGGTAGAGCGCTGCCTTTGCAAGGCAGATGTCAGGAGTTCGAATCTCCTAGGCTCCACAGTTTGAATTGAGACGGCATTCTCTCGACTTCGGGAGGGTGCCGTTCTTCGTCTTTGCCCACGATTGGTGGGTCCGCTCCTTCGACGGAGCAGGTGCCCTTACATACATCCTTGGGTCAACCGCTGTTATCAGGTCGCCAACCGACGCCCCGGGGTACCGCGCTCATGATCGGCAGCCAGCGCAGCCGGTTCCAGCCCCCAACGATTCGTGCTCTTTAACAGGCGGAACCCCAGGCAGTCGGCTGGGGTCTCACCACGACTCGGCCACCGGGTGAATCGTGTCGGCGAATACCGTCACCGTCGTCTCGCAGTCGCAACGCGCGGGCCACGTCCCTGATAGCGAATCGTGCCGCCCCCTATTCGGCCAGCCACGCCCCATGTAGGCCCGCCGGCACTCGGTGCGGCATCTTGATCTCGGCCACCGGTCCGGCGTCGAGATCATCGGCCGGGAGAATGACAAACCACGACGAGTCGTCGCGCAGGTCGGTGGTGAACGCTCCCCAGTAGTCGTCCTGTGCACCAGGAAGGTAGATCGGCTCGCCGTAGATCATCCCTTCGGCTGAGACCTTATGCTCAGCTCCGGCCTCCAGATCGAAGAATCGTAGTGCGGTAGTCGGACCGGGACCCTCGACGACCTTGCCGACCGTCGACACCCAGCGGTGCCGTTTGGTGGAGAGTCGATCGTCAATCCGGGGGAATTCGATGCTGTGTGTGGACCGGGTATCGCGGGTGACCGTGCGAGTGGCCGGATCAATCGTCGCCCGTACGAGACCACAGGCCGGCGGGGCGGACTCCTTGGCGAAACCGGCGGGATACGACCATTGCACATAGTCAACGACGACTGACCCGGCCGAGTCGTAGGCATTGGCGAAATGCCATACCCAGAACGGTTCCGTGTCGATCCAGATCACCGGCGACCCGTCGCGCGGAATCAGCGCGATTCGGGTGCCGTCGTCGGGTCGCCAGTCGAGGACCGAGCCACCGGCCATCGCAGCGGCGATGTCAAACCTCAAGGGACACAAGAAGATTACGACATACTTCGACGTTAGAGCCATGTCGTGGATCATCACTGACCGCGCCACACCTTCGACGACGGTCGGTGGCCGCGTGCATCGGCCGTCGGGTCCGATGACCGACCACGTCAGGTAGGGAGCCTCCAACAGATAGTTGAACAGCACCAGCTCGCCGGTCTCGGGATCGAGTTTGGGATGAGCGGTGCTGCCGACTGCCATCGCGCCGTCACAAGTTTCGCGACCCAACGTAGCCAGGTCCCGCGGGGCCAGCCGGTAAGGCGGTGCGGCCTCCGCCATCGCAAGCAATCGCCCCCCGTGTCGCACGATATTGATGTCCGGCAGATCCCGCGTCGTTCCAGCCAGGGCTGTGCCGACCTCGTCCGCCTCGGGTGTCCACAGGTCAGTCACGCCCGGCCAGATCGCATGACCGACGCGTTCCTCTTCGACGACCATGGGTGTTCGTACATACCTATTGAGATATGCGGCGCGACCGTCGCGCAAGGTGAGTCGATGGACCATGCCGTCGCCATCAAGCGGGTATACATAGTGGCCGATCGGGTCGAACCGCGGATTGGGCCCGTTGCGCAGGTAGGCGCCGTTCAAGTCGGACGGAATCTTTCCACGAATCTCGAGCCCGTCGACGTCGATTTCCTCGCGCTGCGGGGCGAAGACTCCGGTGAGATGTGCATGGTGCGCGATGTCGACAGGCGCGGGACGAGCGAACGGGTCAGTGGTTGCGACCATGGGAGACTCCGAAAGTCGGGGAGAGGGCTGATTGAACCCATGATCCTCGTCCGGGTGCAGTCATGCCTCCGACTCGAGCCAAAAATGTCTGCTTTACGGTGATCGGGTGACCGAAACTCCCGCCGCGCCCACCGACACCCGGCCAGAACCCGCGATGGTCGCGATCGTCATCGCGTTCGTCGTGATTGTGTCAGTACACCTGGTGGCGTTGGGATTCGGCGACGACAACACGGCGACCCTCACCAAGATCCTCATCGTTCCGACCGTAATCGCGTATCTGTGGGTCGCGTCGAAAGGTGTCCGCACCCGCTTGTTCTGGTTGATGCTCGCCGGCCTGGGCTTTTCCTGGCTGGGCGATACCGTCCCGGAGTTCCTTGACGACGGTTTCCTGGTGATGATGGGACTATTCGCGTGTGCACAGGTCGCGTACCTCGCGGCCTTCTGGCCCTACCGAAGCAGTTCGCTTCTACATCGCCGAATGTGGTTGGCGCCGTACGTGATCGCGGCGATCGCGGTGATAGCGCTCTGCGCTCCCGGCGCTGGTGCGTTACTCGCGCCGGTGACCGTCTACGCGCTACTTGTCGGGGCGTCAGCGGTGTTGTCGACGGGTCTGGGAGTGGTCGCCGGCGTCGGCGGCGCGCTATTCCTCGTCTCTGACGGCATGATCGCGATTCGCGAATTGCCCGATTGGGGATGGACGAGCAACCTTGCCGTACCGATCATGGCGACCTATGCACTCGCTCAGGGCGCGCTTGCGATCGGAGCCAGTCGTCGGGTGCGAGGCGACTGAGCTGGCCGCCACTCTCAGCCCGGCGAAAGCAGGCCTTCGATCGATTCCCGCTGACGACTGAGTTCACCGAGCTGAGTCTCGATCCCGGCCAGCACGTCATTCATCTCGGCGACGACGGCGGGACAGAGATCGATCCGAACTGGTGCGTCTGCCGCGCACGGGAGTAAACGCGCGACTGTCTGACTGGTGAAACCGGCGTCGAGTAACGCCCGAATCTGGTGGACGGTTGCCACCGCCGAAGCCGGGTAGCGGCGGTAGCCGTTCCCGGCACGTTCGGGACGTAGCAGTTCTTGTTCTTCGTAGTAGCGCAGAGCGCGGCGGGTGACGCCGGTCCGCGCGGCTAATTCACCGATCAGCACTACAGACCTCCGGTGT
Organism: Gordonia sp. CPCC 205333; assembly: GCF_048537885.1. NCBI lineage: Bacteria > Bacillati > Actinomycetota > Actinomycetes > Mycobacteriales > Gordoniaceae > Gordonia > Gordonia sp. CPCC 205333. The sequence continues at coordinate 920,961 of NZ_JBCLVI010000002.1, forward strand.
CGAATTTTGGCTTGACCTTCACCCCGACGTCAACGCTTACGGTTTCGGCATGATTCCGCAGCATTTGATCGAAGAGATCCTTACCGATGTCGACTTCGTCGACGATGGCAACGGCCCCGTCATCGCTCTCGCGCATGGAGCGGGCGGCGGCGTACGTGAGAACTTCGGCCCGTTGATCGATAGTCGGCGAGAACAGTTCAGATTCGCCGGACCCTACTATCCCGGTACTGCATCGACACCGAATTCACAAGGGCAACTGGATATTTCGACGTTGGCCGATCAAGTGGTCGCGGCCGGCATTCGTGCTGGCGGCGACACCTTCCCGATCGTCGGACTGTCCCTGGGCGCAGCGGTCGCGGTGACCGCGGCAGCTCGCCATCCAGAACATGTCAGCGCGCTCGTCCTCACGGTTGGTCTTGCTCACTCTGACGCGCAGATCACAGCCTTCACCCAGATCTGGCGATCCCTGGCGGCACATGAGGAGTGGGAGGCGCTGGCCGCCCTGATGACCTATTCGATCGGCACCGAATCCAGTCTCGCCGCCCTGTCGCCCGCGGACTACGCCGCCACCGTCGAAGCGGTCCGATCGGGATATCCGGCCGGCGGCGCCGCGCATGCCGAACTCGCCGGCCGGACCGACGTTACTGCCCTCTTCGACGATATCGACGTGCCCGTACTGGTTGTCGTTGGCGGCCAGGACCGCATTGTCCTGCCCGCCACCGCGCGAGCGTTCAGCGACATCAGCGGCGCGAGGGTCGTCGAGTATCCCGACGCCGGACATATCTTCACGCCGGAGCAGAGCGCCCGGTGGGCCGATGACGTCTTCGATTTCATCGGTCAGTTGTGAGGAAGTGGAGAACGGTCTCGACAAAGAGTGCGGGTTGCTCGACGTTGGCAAGATGTACCACCGGAAAGCCAACCCGCGTGGCGTCGGGGATAGCCGCCGCGATGAGCTCGCCGTGACCGGGCAGACATACCTCGTCGTAGTCGCCGGTGATTACGAGCGTGGGGTTGGGGATCAACGATCCGAGGCGGCGCAGGTCGGCATCACGTACTGCCGCGAAACATCCGGCGAGGCCACGCGGATCGACCGCCAGCAGGTCTTCCCGAAAAGGATCTACTTCGCTGGTATCTCGGATGGTTTCGGGGAACCAGTTGTCCAGGAATCGTTGGGCGGTCGCGGGAATATCCGGCGACGTTCGTAACCGCGCGATCTGCTCGTCCCACTGAGCCGCGGGCCCCAAGTACGCGGAGGTGTTCGCCAGAATTAGATGGTCGACTCGGCGCGGAGCGTGAACACCGAGCCATTGTCCGATGAACCCACCCAGCGACAGGCCGCAGAAGTGGGCACGGTCGATTCGCAACGCGTCGAGCAGCTCCAATACATCCCTGCCGAGGCGGTCGAATGAGTAGTCACCGGCCGGCGAGCCGGACATTCCGTGCCCCCGAGTGTCGTAGCGCAAGATGCGAAATCGACTCCCGAGGTCGGCAATGACTCCGTCCCACATCCTCATCGTCGTGCCGATGGAATTCGACAGGATCAGTACCGCGCCGTCCGCCAGACCGTCGAAGCGATAGGCGATCTCGACACCGTCGCCCACCGTGACGAACGAATGATCAACCATGTTCACTACTCACTCCGTTCCATATTCAGGTATGAAGACGATAGAGTCTGACATCAATGTCAGATTCAACTGCGGAATGGATACGGATCGGTGAGCTATCGCGGCGCACCGGCGTAAGCGTCCGATCACTCCGGTACTACGAGCAACAGAAGATGCTCATCTCCGAGCGCACGCCCGGCGGGCATCGGGAATACCCGGAAGCCGCTGTGGATCGGGTCATCCTTATCCAGCAGCTATTCGCCGCTGGGTTACACAGCACCAAGATCGCGCAGCTTCTGCCCTGTATGCGAGCCCCCGAAGGTCGCCCCAACGAACACGCGACGCCGCGACTGGTCGATGAACTGACCGCTGAGTGCGGCCGTATCGAGTCCATGATCCGCGACTTGAACATCTCGAAGTCGATCCTTCAAGAGGTCATCCGATCTACGGAAACGGAAGCACGCAGAACCGACTATTGATAAGTCGTTTGACTGCCTAAAACACCATTTCGATATCGGATCTTTATCAAATTGGATAACTCAATATTCTCGACGCCGGAGTACAGATAATTGTATCGCGCGTCCACACTGCTGCACCCCTCCGAAGATGTGCTGAGCGTGTACCAATCTCGACAGCAAGCTCTCAATTGCATTGTCCACCAGGGAATTTGGCGGCGCGAGTGTCGGCTATGGGCTTCGGTGAAGATCACTCGCCGACTTAACAAATAACGACGGCGCGTGAGATCAGAGTGATGCTCACAAATTGTCAACCCGAAAATCAAATGAGACTGCCAGTCCATAACCCTGAGATTGGCCCCCAAATTGCTGGGAATCACTGGGGGATAAGGGAATGCGACACAATCTCCGATAAGCTGTCGATCATGCATTTGGCCCGGCGGGACCGAAATGGCCGCCGCAAATTCGATATAGCCCGGAGTAGTTTCAGCGTTGTACTAGTCGCTGGGCTGCTGCTTGGGCTAAGCGTCGTCGTAATTCCGTCCGCGGCGTCCGCAGCACCGGTCGGTCCAGCCAACCGTGTACCAGTTGGCGACGGACTCTGGACTGCCGCACGGATTCCGAGCACCGGTGGCGTCACGCTCTACGCCGACGTTCTGCGACCGCGAAACCTACCTGCCAATGCGAAGACTCCCGTCGTCATGGCGATCGGACCGTATTTCAACCACTTCGCCAGACGGGGAGAAAAGGGCAACGCCCGGGACGGAATGGGTCGCGGGTTGATACCGGCGAATCGTTACGACGATCTGATCGCCGGCGCTGACCTGCTCAAGCGTGGCTATACCGTCGTGATGGTCGACTTGCGCGGCTACGGCGGAAGCTCGGGCTGCCCCGATGCGGCCGGTCCAAGCGAGCAGTCCGATGTCGCGTCCGCAGTGCGCTGGGCGGCTAACCAACCCTGGTCGACCGGCAAGGTTGGGCTCTACGGCAAGTCCTACGACGCCGTCACCGCGCTTATGGGCGCAGGTATGGAAGTGCCGGGACTGTCCGCCGCAGTGGCCCAGGAGCCGGTCTACGACTGGTACCGCTACCTGTACGGCAATGGAGTGCCGCGGGTGAATCGACTGGGTACGCCCCTGTCATTCGTCTATCTCTCGACCGGATTCTCACCGGTACCCGGTATGGATCTGTCGTCGTATTTCGAACGATCCTTCGCGAACTTCGTAAATCCCTACTGCCTGACCGGCGGCTTGCTCGCGCAGTTGAACGCGCGGAAGTCGGACGCGTATTGGCGCGCCAGAAATCTGCTGCCACGATTGCGGGGCTCAACGGTCCCACTGTTCCTCACCCAGGGATTCATCGATCAGAACACCTCGGCCGATGGCCTCGAGCAGGCATTGGCCGGAATGCGCGGACCGGTACGTGCCTGGCTCGGCATGTGGGATCACGTCCGCGGCAACGACACCGACATGACCGCGCTGCTCAATTCCGGCACCCCCAACCGGCTGTCGACCGGCCGCTCGGGGTATCTCAAAGAGGTCGGCAGGTTCTTCGACGCCCACCTCAAGGGCAGGCCGGCGGCGACAAGCGATCCTCGCTTCGTCATCCAGGACAACACGGGCCGTTGGCGGGCACAGCAGACCTGGCCGCAGAACGTGTCCTCGCGAACCTCGACCCTGCGTAGCGGATCATATGTCTACGACGGCCGCCAGACCGCCACAAAGATTCTCTACCTGGGACGATACTACGCAACCCAGCTCGACTCGCTGGCTCCCGGCGGCACCAACTTCCAAGTGGCGAGGACAGGTGACTCGGCGTCGAACGGAGTGTGGACCGTACTGCCGCCCGAAGCGTCGAATATCCGGCTCTCCGGGACCATCAAGGTCTCGCTCAATACGACCGGGCCAGCGACGATGCCCGTCGCGGTCGATGTATACGACGTCGACGAGACTGGAACCGGCACACTGATCACCCAGAACGCCGCGATCCTGGCACCCAAGTCGACGTCGATAGCACTATTCAGTACCGACTGGGTGGTTGCGGCGGGTCACCGCTTGGCGATCCGAGTCACCGATTCGAATAACGGTCGCTGGGGATATGACACGCCAACGAAGGCCCGCATCCAGGTCAAAGGCGGCACGGTGACCTTGCCACTAGCCCCGGTTGACATCGGAACCCCGACGTCGGGCGGTTCGAATTCGAATCTGGAAGGATACCTCGGGTCGTTCCGCTATCCCGTGCCCAGACGTCGGTGAATTAGTTCAGGAGATCACGAGGTACACAATGGTGCCGGTGATCGTCACCGCCGCATAGAAATACCCGATCCACAGCGCCGCGATCGCATACGAATCACCGGTCTGGCCGGTACGTGCGATGGCCGAGCGCGCCATATGACCGCAGATCACGCCGGGTAACCACGTGACGCCCAAGAAGGACAGCACCAGGGCGACAATCGCCAGGCGGTTGGTGGGCGGCACCGAGTTCTCCTGCGAGGTTGACCGCGTGGGCGGTGTTGATGTGGGTGCGGGCGATGAGGTCGCGGGCTTTTCGTCGACGGTAGCGTCGTCGTGATCAACCTCAGAGTACGCGAGCGGCTGCGCGGCCTTCGAATTGCCTTGTGGCGCTGGACTTTTTGAGAGTCGCTGCGGGGGTGGCGGTGTTCCGGCGGGAGCGGGCCGCTGCGGCGCGGTACGCGGGGGCGGGCCATTGTTGGGGCCCGGACCACTAGGTCGCGGCGGGCCGGCTGGATTACCTGGACCCGCCTGATTTCCCGGACCACCCGGATTTCCTGGACCACCTGGATTTCCTGGACCCGCAGGAGCACCGGTCGGTGCGCGACGCGGTCCGGCATTCGGATTGGGCACCCGACGGCCACCGGCAGGCGGTCCGTTCTGTGGTCGCCAACCCGGTCGGGGACCAGGAGGTACCCGACCCGGTGCCGGAGTTCCGGGAGCCGGGGCGGTCGGCCGAGGCGGCGCGGGCGGAGTCGGCGGTTGTCGTCGGTCCCAGGGAACCGGCCCGCTCCCGGCGCCAGGTCGGTGTGGCCCGCTCGCTTCGCTCCCGGCGCCAGGTCGGTGTGGCCCGCTCGCTTCGCTCCCGGCGCCAGGACCCCCGTTGTCTGTTGTCATCGGTAATAAATTACCTTCTCTGAGCTGAAGGAGGTGAGATGTCCTCGATACGCGGTGGTTCGGGAGCGACCGGCGGGAACTCGACACCCTTGCGTCGGGTCAGCGAGGCGGCGGCAGCGGCGGCCGCGAGAAGTGCGGCGACGGCGGCCACGCGCGCGATTTTCGATTGCATGCCTACACCCTGCCAAAATGCCGGAGCTGTCGCCATTTCGCGCCCCCGGGGCGGGTCCGGCGCACGCCCGTCGCGCAGAGTGGTTGGATAGAGGTATGAGTGAAAATAAAACCGCGACCATCCGCACTAATCGCGGTGACGTGGTCGTCGAACTGTTCCCGAACCATGCGCCAAAGACGGTCGCCAACTTCGTCGGCCTCGCCGACGGTAGTAAGGATTACTCGACCAAGAACGCGTCGGACGGCGACTCCGGCCCGTTCTACGACGGCTCGGTCTTTCACCGCGTCATCAGCGGCTTCATGATCCAGGGCGGCGACCCAACCGGTACCGGCCGTGGCGGTCCGGGTTACGAGTTCGAAGACGAGTTCCACCCCGAGTTGCAGTTCAACAAGCCCTACCTGCTCGCGATGGCCAACGCCGGGCCAGGCACCAACGGTTCGCAGTTCTTCATCACCGTCGGACCCACCCCGCACCTCAACCGCAAGCACACCATCTTCGGCGAGGTCACCGACGCTGCCTCGCAGGCGGTCATCGACGCGATCGCGACCACGTCCGTCGATCGACAGGACCGTCCCACTGACGCCGTCGTCATCGAAAAGATCGAAATCAACTGACCGGGCCATCGGGTAACTACGGCCGGGCGTCGACCACCAAGGTGGCCGGCGCCCGGCCGTTGGTTACCTACACGCTTATCGCGATCAATGTCGCCGTCTTTGGAATCTGTGCGGCACAAGCGAATTCAACTGACGTCGCCGCATATCTACCCCCATTGTTCGACCGCTGGGCACTGTCCGGAATCGATCTCGCCGCCGGTGAGTACTGGCGCCTGCTGACCGCCGGATTCTTACACCTGTCGTTGATTCACCTCGGCGTCAACATGGTGTCGCTCTACCTGCTCGGCGTCTCATTGGAACCTGCGCTCGGTCCTCGGCAATACACCGCGATCTATCTCACGGCGCTGTTCGGTGGTAGCGCGGCGGTTGCAGTATTCGGCAAACCCGAGGTCCTGACGGCCGGCGCGTCCGGCGCGATCTACGGTTTGATGGGTGCCCTGCTGGTTCTGGTACTGCGAGCGCGCACCTCGGTGGCGCCGGTCATTGGCATTATCGCCGTAAACGTCGTGCTGTCGTTGACCCTGCCGAATATCTCGATCCTGGCGCACCTTGGCGGACTGCTGTTCGGCGCTATCAGCGCGGCCGTATTCGTATTCGTGCCGGGCCTATCGCGTGGCTGGGGAGTGCGAGTCGCCTGGGCGTTGGCCGCTGCGGTGCTGCTCGTCGCGGTGCTGCTCGGCGCTGTCGGTCCTCAGCGCTCCACCTGAAATCCGGCGGCTTCAAGAGCGTCAGCCACTTCGTGGATGTCGGCGCCCAGTTCCCAGCGGCCCATGACGATGATGCGGGTGTCGTCATCGGTCGGTTCGCCTGACGAGCCGCGTTGCGGCTCGAACTCGAACTCCAGATGACCGATCCGGCGACCCATTCGGCGAAAGTCGAGGATGCGCAGTCGCGCGACGTCGGCGGCGGCGTAAGTTTGCGCTCCGAATATCGTCCGGATGGTGACGGTTGGGGTTCCGCCGGTCGACACCAGTCGCAGCCGAGGCCGGACTGCCGCCGCCGTACCGCCGAAGCCGAATAGCAGTAGCGCGGCAATGACCATCAGAACCGAACCGGCCGGATCGTCGAATGTCACGATGGCCGCGATCGAGAGCGCCACGCCGCCGGCGATCAGCCCGTAGGCGAACGGTTTGGGCGACGACCAGGACTGGATATTCGGCTCAGCCATCGAGACTCACAGACTTATCCACAGGACTTACCCACAATGGGGATGAATTACACACATGTAATTTCCACAGTGGGGATAACTTATCCACAGGGAATTGAGCGGTGTTTTCGCTGGTCAACGCCACCGCATGGTCATCAACAGGCCGACAACCATCGCGGCGAAGCCGATCAAGAAGTTCCACGGGCCCAGTTCGTACATCCAGTTGAGCCACCCGCCCTCAGCCGCGATACCCGTTCCCGCCGACGCGGCGAGGTAGTACACGACCAACCAGGCCAACCCGAGCAGCATCAGCCCGAACATGATGGACAGATACCACACGCCGGACGGGCCAACGTTGACCTTCACCGGCACACGGCTGGCGGGGTTGATGGTGTAATCGGTCTTCTTCCGGACTTTTGACTTCGGCATAACTTCCTCGGTGCTATCGATCGCCAGTTGGCGGTTGGTACGCCGTGGGCGCAGGTAGGTCTTTGTCCATCGTAGTCAAACGTCGACGGTGGCTGGTCGTCACGTCGAGGTTTGGCAGTATCGTTACCCGAGTGACCGCGAAGATCCTCGTCATCGACAACTACGACAGCTTTGTATACAACCTGGTTCAGTATCTTGGCCAGTTGGGCGTTGTGGCCGAGGTCTGGCGCAACGATGACGATCAATTGCCCGACGATGCGACCCAACTCGCCGAAGTGATCGCGGGCTTCGACGGCGTACTGCTGAGTCCGGGACCCGGTACCCCCGAGCGAGCTGGGGCGTCGATGCCAATCGTTGATGCCGTGCGATCCACCGGCACGCCGCTGCTCGGTGTCTGCCTTGGGCACCAGGCGATCGGTGCCAGCTTCGGTGGAACCGTCGATCGCGCACCAGAACTGTTGCACGGCAAGACTTCTCTGGTCAGCCACACCGATCAAGGGGTGCTCACCGGGTTACCCGATCCGTTTACCGCGACTCGTTACCACTCGCTGACTGTGCTACCCGAGACGATCCCCGAGGAACTCGTCGTCACCGGCCGAACCGAGAATGGCATCGTGATGGCGATGATGCATCGCGATCTTCCGATCCACGGCGTGCAGTTCCACCCGGAGAGTGTGCTGACTCAGGGCGGCCATCGGATGCTGGCGAACTGGCTGAAAGTTTGCGGCGTCGACGTTGACGAGGCCTTGGTCGCGACACTCGAAGCGGAGATGGCCGCGGTTATCTAGTCCCTAGCCGCCAGGCAATAGGCTGATCTGCCCGACGCCGATAGTGATCGCGCCATTCTTTCGGACCCGGCTGCCCGCAGCGGGACTCTGACTGACGACCTTCCCGTTGTCGGGGCTGCCGATGCCAACACCGCGAGGGATCTGGTTCAACGTCGAATCGTCCCAACCGGCACTCGCAAGTGCCGCGCGCGCTTGGCCCGGAGTGCGTCCGCGCAGGTCGGGCATGATGAACATATTGCCGCGAGAGATCACAACGGTCACCGTCGAGCCGCTGTCGACGGTGGTTCCGCTGGCCGGCGATGTCCGAACAACCTGACCGGCGGGAAGATCCGAATCACCCGGCACCGAGCTCATCTTCAGCCCGGCCTGCTGCAGAATGTTTTCCGCCTGGTTCTCGGTCTGACCGGTGAGATCGGGGATGGTCACCTGCTTGGGACCGCTGCCGATCAGGATGACCACCGCCGCGTTAACCGGCGTCGAGGTGCCGACCGGCGGCGTCGTGCTGACGACTTTGCCCTTCATATCGGCGGTCGAGTCCACCTTGTCGTCTTTGACGTTGGTGAAGTTCAGCTTTGTGAGCGCGTCCTTGGCCTCCTGCAGCGTTTTGCCGCGCAGGTCGGGGATCGCCAGACGCGGTGGCCCGGTCGAGATGTACAGCGTGACCTCGGAGCCTTTGCCGGCTTGCACATTGCCACCCGGTGCGGTGCGCGTCGCGCTGCCGACCGGAACGTCCAGACTCGTCTCCTCGAGCTGTTTTATCGAGAAGCCTGCGTTTCCCAACACATCGCGGGCGTGCGTTGATGTCATACCGGCGACAGCGGGGACTGCGACCTGCGGTATCGGGTCCGACGACCACGGCTGCACGACGACGAGCGTGCCGAGCAACAGAATCAGCACCGCGACGATCGCCATCACCGAACGGCGTCGATACCACCGCGGTGACGACGGCGGATCGCCATCGTCGACCTCGTCGACATTCCGTCGACGAACCCGTGGTGTGTTCGGATCGGTGCGCGAGAGTGCCCGTGGCCCGGTGTCGATAAGGCCGGTTCGCTCGGCGTCGGACATGATCATCGGGGCCGACGGCTTACCGCCGGTGAGGACCTTGATGCAGTCCGAACGGAAGTCTGCGGCCGACTGATAGCGATTGGCCGGATTCTTGCTCATCGCCTTGAGGATGACCGAATCAATCTCCGGCGAGAGGTCACCGCGCAGCGACGACGGCAGCGGCGGATCCTCGTGTACGTGCTGATGTGCGACGGCGACTGGCGAGTCACCGGTGAAAGGTGGTCTGCCGGTGAGCAATTCGAATAGCACGCAACCCATCGAATAGATGTCGCTGCGTGGATCGACTTTGATGCCGCGCGCCTGCTCGGGCGATAGATATTGCGCGGTGCCCATCACGGCCGAGGTCTGGGTCATCGTGGAGGTGGTGTCGTTCATCGCGCGCGCGATGCCGAAATCCATCACCTTCACGGCGCCGGATTTGTCGATCATCACGTTGGCGGGCTTCATATCGCGATGCACGATGCCATTGCGGTGGGAGAAGTCCATCGCAGCCGCGACGTCGGCCATCCAGGTGAGTGCCTGCCGGGGGACGAGTGGCCCTTCGGTGCGCAAGATGTCCCGCAAGGTGTCGCCGTCGACGTATTCCATCACGATGAACGGCAGCGGACCTTCCTCGGTCTCGGCCTCACCAGTGTCGAAGACCTGCACGATCGTCGGGTGATTCAGCTTCGCCGCGTTCTGCGCCTCGCGCCGGAACCTCAGGTAGAACGACGGATCACGGGCGAGATCGGCGCGCAGTACTTTGATCGCGACGTCGCGATGCAGCCGCAGGTCACGAGCGAAATGCACCTCGGACATCCCGCCGAAACCCAAGGTTTCGCCGAGTTCATACCGCCCAGACAGATGGTTTGGCGTAGACATCGTCAGCCACCGCCGGGGAATGGGATGGTCGGGAAGATCGGCTTCACCGGTGTCGCACCGGGGTCGCGCGGTAAGTCCTCGGGATTGGTCGTCGGCGTTGTGGTGCGCGGAGTCGACCGAGTCGTCGTGGTCTCTTCGGTCGTCTCGTCTTCGGTGGTCGTTGTTGTGGTGCGCGGTGTTGACCGGGTTGTGGTGGTCTCTTCCGTCGTTTCCTCAGAGGTCGGCACGAGTGTGGTGCCGATCGTCGTCGTCGACGACGGCGCCGGGCCAGTCGTGTCGTTCTGATTCTGGAGCCAGTAGCTGATGAGGGCTATCGCAGCCAGCAGTAACAGCACAGCTACCGCCGCGAGGGCCTTCTGGCCGCCGGTCCAGCCATTGTCGGGCTCAGGAGTCGGTCGGGACACGGGACGATTCGTCGTCGGGGGACGGGTTACCGGGGGACGAGTCGTCGGCGACTGTGCACCGGTCATCGCTCGAGTCGACGACGCGGCGGCGAGCCCGGCGCCGGCCACCGCACCCGCGGCGGCAGCCCCGGCGACGCCACCGGCCGTGATTGGACGCGGCGGACGTCGGCCGGCGCGAACAGCGGCAACGGCGTTGGCGAACTCGCCACCGTTGGCATAGCGCTGCTTGGGGTCTTTGGCGAGGGTGATCTCGATGAGTTCGCGCACACCCGACGGCAGATTCGCCGGGAGCGGCGGCGGGGTCTCGCGGATATGTTTCATCGCGACCGTGATCGCGCCGTCGCCGAGGAACGGTCGACGGCCGGTCAACGCCTCGTATCCGACGACGCCGAGCGAGTACACGTCAGACGCCGCGGTCGCCTCATCGCCCGATGCCTGCTCGGGGGAGATGTATTGCGCGGTGCCCATCACCATGCCGGTCTGGGTGACCGGAGCGGCGTCGACCGCCTTGGCGATGCCGAAGTCGGTGATCTTGACCTGGCCGGTCGGCGTGATGAGGATATTGCCCGGCTTAACATCGCGGTGCACAAAGCCCTGCGCATGCGCGGCCTGTAAGGCGCGGCCGGTCTGTTCGAGCATGTCCAGGGTGTTATTCAACGACAGCTGGCCCATGCGGGTGATCACCGAGTTCAGCGGTTCACCGTCGACGAGTTCCATCACCAAATAGGCCAACGCGTCGCCGCCGCCGCGGTCGGGCGTCTCGCCGTAGTCGAAGACGCCGGCGATACCCGGATTATTGAGACTCGCGGTGGTCTGCGCCTCGGTGCGGAATCGGGCGGTGAACTCCGGGTCATTGGAGTATTCAGCCTTGAGAACCTTCACCGCGACCCGACGATTGAGTCGGGTGTCCAGACCTTCCCAGACCTGACCCATTCCGCCGGTCGCGATAAGTCGCATCAGTCGGTAGCGGTCGGCGATTATCGTGCCACTCTGAAGCGTCATCCGTTACCTCCTCCAACCAGTGCGTTGATTACGGCGCGGCCGATCGGCGCGGCGATGGCACCGCCCGTCGACGCGCTGCCGAGTTGTCCGTTCTCCACGATCACGGCTACCGCGATTTTCGCATTAGATGATGGTCCGAATGCGATGTACCAGGAATAGGGTGTTTCTCCCGCGCACGATGCCGCTTCGCAATGTTCGGCGGTACCGGTTTTCGACGCAATCGAAATCGGGCCGCCCGAACCGGCCGTGTGCTGTTCGGAGGCGATCATCAGCTGAGTCAGGGTTGCCGCCTCGGTCGAGGTGATCGGCTCGTTGATGGTCGTCGGCGCGGTGGTGTGCAACGTCCGAAGGTCGGGGGCTTGCAATTTATCGACGAGAAACGGCTGCATCCGAACGCCGCCATTGGCGACCGTTGCCGCGATAATCGCATTCTGCAGCGGACTCATCACCACGCTGGCCTGTCCGATGGCCGCCTGGGCCAAAGTTGCCGGACCAGGGATATCACCGGTTTCCGACGTCGCGCGAACCGGGATCGGGATACCCGGCTGGCTTTGATTCATGCCGAATCGAGTGGCCATGTCGATCAGCGCAGGCGTGGCGCCCTTCATCTTGTTGACGGTCAAATCGCCGAACGCGGTATTGCATGAGTATTGGAACGCCTGGGTCAGCGAGACGGTTCCGCCCGACGATTCGGGACACGTCTCGCCTGCGTAGTTGGTCAGTGGTTCAGGTGAGTCGGGCAGCTTCATCGACGGCGACGCGGTCAGTCGGATATTCGTGTTGACACCATCGCGCAGCGCGGCAGCGGTTGTGAGCACCTTGAACGTCGAACCCGGTGGGTAGCGCTGGTCGATGGCCCGGTTCAGCATCGGCTGACGGACGCTGTTCGGGTTGTTCCAGCGGGTCCAGGCGTCCTCTCGGACGTTCTGGTCGTGGCTGGCGAGCAGGTTGGGATCGTAGCTGGGTGCTGACGCCAGCGTCAGGATGCGGCCGGTCGTCGGCTCGATGGCCACGACTGACCCGCGGCAGCCGCCGTCGCAACCGTTGCGCAGCGCGTTGTAGGCGACTTGCTGCAGCTTGGGGTTGATAGTCGTCACGACATTGCCGCCGCGCGGATCGCGGCCGGAGAACATGTCGAGGAATCGCTGACCGAACAGTCTGTCGTCGCTGCCGTTGAGGATGGGATCCTCGTACTTCTCGATGCGCTCGCTGGCGAACTGATACGAGAAGTATCCGCTGACCGGCGCGAACGCTTCGGCGCCGCGGTTGGGGTAGACACGCAGGAATTTGAATCGGTCGTTGGTCGGCACGGAGTTCGCGATGACGGTGCTACCGGCGGTGATCAGACCACGCTGACGTGAGTACTCATCGAGCAGCACGCGCGTGTTGCGGCTGTCTGATTTGAGGGTATTGGCCTTGAACACCTGCACGTAGGTGGAATTCACCAGAAGAACGACCACCATCCCGACGACGACCATCGCGATGCGCTGAATCTGCTTATTCATCGGCGCCTCGCCGATGTTGTCGGGACCACCGCAGTTGGCATATTGTCCACCGCCGGCGCCGGCTTGCGTTTGACCGGATCGGGCTCGCGCGCCGCGTTGGAAACTCTGATCAGCAGGGCCAGCAAGATGTAGTTCGCCAGCAGGGACGAACCGCCGTAGGACATGAATGGGGTGGTGAGTCCGGTCAACGGAATGAGTTTGGTAACGCCGCCGACCACTACGAAGACCTGAATGGCGATGGTGAATGCCAATCCGGTGGCCAGGAGTTTGCCGAAACTGTCGCGGACGGTGAGGCCAACGCGCAGACCGCGCACCACGAAGATCAGGTACAGACATAGCACCGTGGCCAACCCGAACAGCCCCAGTTCCTCACCGATGGACGCGATGATGAAGTCGGTGTTCGCGAATGGGACGAGGTTGGGCCGGCCAGAGCCGAGTCCGGTGCCGAACAGACCGCCGGTAGCCAGGCCGAAGAGACTCTGCGCCACTTGGTAACCCTTGTTGGCGTAGTCGGCGAATGGGTCTTGCCACACTTGGACGCGGACTTGCAGATGCGGGAAGAGTTGATAGGCGAGCAGGGCTCCGGCGACGAACAGCGTCAAACCTATGACGACCCAACCGATTCGGCCGGTCGCGACATACAGCAGCACGAGGATGGTGCTGAAGATGAGCAGCGGTCCGCCAAGATCGTTCTGCACGGCGAAGATGGCGAGCGTCACGAACCATGCGAGCAGTAGCGGACCGAGATCACGCGCGCGGGGCAGATCGAGCCCAAACACGTGCTTGCCCGCGGTGGTGAACAGATCACGCTTATTCACCAGCAACGCGGCGGTGAAGATGATGATCAGGATCTTGGAAAACTCGCCCGGCTGAATATTGAACAGCGGGGTGCGGATCCAGTTCTTGGATCCGTTGATCTCCGACATCGACGCGGGAAGAATCGCCGGGATGGCGAGGAAGACCACGCCAACCAGGCCGAGTGTGTAGCTATACCGCGACAACGTGCGATGGTCGCGGATCAGGATGAGTACCGCGGAGAAGGCGATGATCCCCAGCACGGCCCACAGCAGCTGTTGATCGGCGTTACTGCTGACGTCGCCGTCGACATTCATCGACTCGCCGGTGCGGCCGGTGCCGAGGTCGAGGCGGTGAATAATCACCAGTCCCAGTCCGTTGAGCACTGCGGCCAGTGGCAGCAGAAGCGGGTCGGCATGTGGCGCATAGCGTCGAATCACGAAGTGCGCCAAGGCAAATAGCGCGACATACGCGGCCACGAACTTCGCTAGCTCCCAGGTGATGGTCTGTTCCTGGGCGGCTTCAACGATGAGGAGCGCGACGGTGACCAGCCCGATGGCGAAGCCCAGGAGCATCAGTTCGGTGCGACGCTCCGTGCGTTTGGGCTCAATGCGGGGCGCTGCCGTCGGACCGGACGTCGGGGCCGAAGGAGCTTGAGTCATGACGACGGCTTTCGGCAATTACGGCCTTCGCCGTCGAACGGGGTCTCGGTTGGGGGTTGGCTTTGCGTCGTCGTCGGAGCGCTGCTCGGCGGTGGCGTCTGACCGGGGCCCGGACGCGGCGTCGGCGTCGGGGTGGGCTCCGGGGCGGGTTCGACGCATAGCGGCAGCAGGGTCAGATCGCGGACCTTCTGCTGGGCGTCGGGCAGTGAGAAGTTCTTGATGGCGTCCGAGTTGATCGCACCCCGGCTCACCTCATCGAGAGATTTCACCGGCAGAGCGGTACACGGGCCTTCGGAATTATCGTCGACGAAGGTGAGGTTCGGAGTTTCGTCGGCAAGATTCTCTGCGCATACGCGCTGGTAGGGCGATCCGAGAGAGATGAACAAGATCTTGTCCGGAGTACCCTGGAAGATCGCGACGTTGCCGTCGCGCTCGCCGACGTAGTAGTTGCTATTGATCTTGGACTTGGTAACCAGCAACGCGGCGATGATGATCGCGATGATCGCGACAACCGTGCCGATAATCAGCCAGATGCGCCACGGGGATCGCTGCGGTTTCTCGACCTCGGGCTCGGTGATCGTCGGGCGCTGCGGGTTGGCGGCCGGCGGTCGCAGGGCGGCCGCGCGTCCGGCAGCCGTCGACGGGTTCGGTACGTAGCCGTCCTGATCGTCGCCGCCAGCCGCGCCGCCGACGATGGGCCGGGATTCGCCGAGTTCATCGGCGACCACATCCGCGACGATCACGGTGACGTTGTCAGGACCGCCGCCGCGGAGAGCCAATTCGATGAGCCGGTCGGCGCAGGCGTGATGATCGTTGATGGAGCCGATTGTCTCGGCGAGGGTTTCCTCGCTGACGACGTCGGATAGTCCGTCGCTGCAGAGGATGTAGCGGTCGCCCGCGCGGGCCTCGCGCATGGTCAGCGTCGGCTCGACCTCGGTACCGGTCAGCGCGCGCATGATCAGTGAGCGCTGGGGATGCGTGTGAGCCTGTTCGGCGGTGATGCGACCTTCGTCGACGAGGGTCTGGACAAAGGTGTCGTCGCGGGTGATCTGGGTGAGCTGACCGTCGCGGTATAGGTAGGCGCGGGAGTCGCCGACGTGACACAGGCCGATCCGTGGCCCGGCGAACAGGATCGCAGTCAGCGTGGTGCCCATGCCATCGAGTTCGGGGGAGTGCTCGACCTGCGCGGCGATCGCGGCGTTGCCCTCGGCGGTGGCGCGTGACAATTTGTCGAGGAGGTTGCCGCCGGGCTCGTCGTCGTCGAGGCCGCGTAGCGCACCGATGACGAGCTGACTGGCGACCTCACCAGCCGCATGGCCACCCATGCCGTCGGCGATGGCGAGCAGCCGAGCGCCGGCGTAGACCGAGTCTTCGTTGTTGGATCGCACCAGACCGCGATCACTGCGCGCGATATAGCGCAGAACGAGGGTCACGGGCGCAACTCGATCACGGTCTTGCCGATGCGGACCGGAGTGTTGATCGGTACGCGGACGGCGGTGGTCACCTTGGCGCGGTCGAGGTAGGTGCCATTGGTTGAGCCGAGGTCCTCGACGTACCAGTCGTCACCTCGGCGGGACAACCGCGCGTGCCGTTCGGAGGCATAGTCGTCGGTGAGGACCAGCGTCGAGTCGTCGGCGCGGCCGAGTAGAACTGGCTGCTCGCCGAGAGTGATGCGGGTATTGGCCAATGCTCCGTGGGTGACGACGAGATAGCGCGCCGATCCCTTCCCGGTGCTCTTGCGATCCCGACGCACCGAGCTGGAAAGGCCCGATAGTCGGCTGCCCAGCCCGATGTCGGAGCGCGCGGCTCGGATCACTGCGAACACGAACAGCCAAAGCAGCACCAGAAATCCGATTCTGGTCAACTGCAGCACAATGCCTTGCATGACTGGTGTTCACCTCCTCACCGTTTGTCGGCGTACTCGGCGTCGAACCCGGTGGGCGACGATCACAGGAAAAATGGAGGCCGCGGCCCCGCGGTCTCGTCTGAATCCTATTGGGAAAAATTCGGATCCCACTTGAGCGCCATGTGACAGTTCGGTATCGAACTCGATTGAGTCAGTCGATTCGATGACGTCACATGGCCTCGGTGGCTATCCGAAGCGGACTGAGATGTCGGAATGCCCGACGCGGATGCGGTCACCGTCGGCGAGTTCCCAGCTGCTGACCTGCACATCGTTGACGGTCGTGCCGTTGGTGGAGTTGAGGTCGGTGAGCATCGCGGTGTTGCCGTCCCAGCGGATCTCGACGTGACGACGGGAGACGCCGGTGTCGGGGAGGCGGAACTGCGCGTCCTGGCCGCGACCGATCACATTTGATCCCTCATGCAGCGAGAAGGTGCGGTTGCTGCCATCTTCCAGGAGCAGGGTGATCGACGTCGGCGCGTAGCCCTGCGGCGGGTAGTTCTGCTGGGGGTAACCGCCCTGGTAGGTGCCCTGCTGGCCATAGCCCTGGTCGTAACCTTGGTCATAGCCCTGCTGGTCGTAAGCGCCCTGCGGGTAGCTCTGTCCCTGTTGGCCCTGCTGAGGGTAACTCTGGGCGTCGTAGCCGCGCTGCTGGCCGTAACCCTGCTGGTCGTAGCCCTGCTGGTAGCCGGGCTGCTGGTCGTAGCCGGGCTCGTAGCCCTGTTGGCCACCCTGCTGATACGCCTGCGGGTCGTAGCCACCCTGCTGGTAGCCGGGCTGTTCGTAGCCGCGTTGTTCATATCCCTGCTGGTCGTAACCTTGCTGGTCGTAACCGCCCTGTTGGTAGCCACCTTGGTCGTATCCACCCTGTTGGTAGCCGGCATCCCCGCCGGGACGACGGTCGTATGGGGGATTCTGGGACATGTGTGGGGCTCCTAGCTGTGCGTTTTCGCCTTGTGGGTTGTGCGGTTGTGGGTGCGCCGGCGTCACCGGACGTGGTGTGGCGTCTGGGTTGACGGCTCCGCTGGTGCGGAACATCCCGGTGTGGAGGTCCGACAACTCCTCGAACTCTACGACGACGGGGCCGTATGTCTGCCAACCATTGTCGCTTATGAAGTTTTCCAGATGTTTGGAGAAGGTCTTGCGGTTCAGTTCATATTCTTCGCTCACTTGCCGCAAGTCCGACGGACTTAATCGCACGCTATAACTGTTCGCGGCCAGGACGGCGCCGTCGCCCAGGTCTTCCAAAGACTCTTCGGCGGCGCGGCAAAGAGCCTGTTCGATCTCCTGAGGTGCGACTTTACCGCCGAACACTCGAGCGAAGCCGCCGTCGACGGCACCCTCCAGCTTGCGTTCAAAACGTTGCAGGATCCCCATCGCGAGACCTCCCTTCAGTGTCCAAAAGTTTTCGGCGTGTCACTAAGACCGTGGATCGTTGTTCGATGATACCGAAGGTCGATGACACGGTCGTTGTGCGCGGGGTCGGAGACGCCGTCTGCGATTTATGTTTTGCCGGCGCGTCGTGCTAACGTCTTCGAGTCCTTACGGACAACCCACCGACTGCGGTGGCCACGGGCGAGTGGCGGAATGGCAGACGCGCTGGCTTCAGGTGCCAGTGTCCTTCGGGACGTGGGGGTTCAAGTCCCCCTTCGCCCACAGTGAGCGGTTCATGCTCCTTGTATTGCCCATATCGGGCATCTTGAATTTTAGTCTGACCTGCGGGGATAGGCAAGGTAGCTCGATATCTTGTTATCACTCGGTCTCGGGACGTCGGCCGGCGAGTGCCCCACTGTTCACTGTGGGCCTTGAAGTATTTGCTCAGCTGCTGTGAGTATGGCGCTAGGGGTTGTATTGAGCGCTGCGGCTAACTCCCATAGGCGGTCGATTTGAATTGATGCCTCGCCAGTCTCTATGCGCGCGATTGCAGGACGGCTGACGCCACTGAGTTCTGCGAGCCTCGCTTGGGTCAGGTGAGCGCAAACTCGTGCGCTTCTAATTGCTTCTCCGACTGCGTCTCGACGCACTCTCCGTACCTGCCTCTGCGCTGTTGACAGCGACGATTCGGGGACGGGCACAGCTCCATTCTCACGCAGAACGTGTTCGGTGCACCGACCCACCGTCTACTTGTATCGCACGCGATACTAACATTGTGGTGGTCTGCTTTCTGACTCGCGGCAACTTCATGGTCGAGCACCCCACCCTCACCTGACACTGGCTGGCAGTTCGATAGGCAGTACGCCGGGACCAGAAGCCATTCTGGTGCAAATACGACGCTGAGGGAGTTTAAGGTGCGTGAGTGGTGTAATCGGTTAAGATCTGACGGCCAACGGTGTCAATGGCGTCTGTGGGAATCGAAATGCCCTCATCATGATAAGGCTGCCGATAGTGTTGGTCATGATCCTGATCTGCAGCGATTGCGAGAGATGGGGTACCGGCCGGTGATATCTGACTTCCCCCCGTTAGAGCGGGGGCATCTTTTCACGGAAGTTCGATACTGGACATACAAGGAACACCATCGATTCGTCGATGAGAGCTTGTGGACTGCGGCGGTGAGGGCCCATGCAATAGGTATCTTTGATGCTGCGCGAGGAAATGTTGCTACAAATCTAGACAAGCAGACGGCGGCCCATATCGGCATTCAGTGCGCTCGTTGGACATGGACGAATTTACATTCGAAATAGCGGCAGTCGACCCACGCACTGCCGGGCGAGTACGTGAGCTGATGGTGCTGACGTATCGGTGGCCAAGTATCGATCGGGAACAATGTCAGGGTCGTGGTGTACATCATTAGCCATGACCAAGCGGCGCAATGCCCCACAGGTATTTACCTGTGGATACAAAAGAAACCTGAGACTAACGGCTCGATACGACAAAATCGTCACTAATAGTCACTAATCGTTCCTCGTTGTTTGAGGAGTTGTTCGTGGCGATCAGTGTTAGCGCCCTTGTGTCACGGGCGATATTCGCTGTATACTGTGGATGACCGACAAGGCTGTGGAAAGAAACAGAGACTTTCTGAGCGAGCAGCTAACGTTCGCCGCGTACTGATGAGTTCCGCCGAAGCCGTCGGCATCCTCATAGTGCCCGATCTTCCCGAGGCAGAAGAGCCTCCTGCAACACAGGCCGTGCCCGACCCTGTAGCGAACCCTTCTGGCGTGAGCGGTGTCCCGAACCCGAAAGACATCATCCTCATCGACTACGGCGCCGCCGGCCGGTACGAAATCCGGATGGATGTCTCGTGGGTTGAAATGCACCCCGAGGTATTCACCGAAACCCGAGCGGTCATTGACCGAATGCGCGAATTGGCTGAAATCCAGCGTGACAAGGAACTGCACAGCACGGCTGAGTCAGCGGATACGGACTGATCGTCCGTACTGATGATCGGAACGGATCTCATAGCGCCTACCGCACGAGTGGTAGGCGGATTAGCCGCGAACAGCGCGCTTTCCGCCGACTGTCGGGTACACAAATCTCCGCTGGCCGGAACACTCGGAGGTAACTACAGCAATCCACTGAATCGAGCTGAGCGGTGCCGACCCTGAGTCCTGTCCTAGGACAACTCTCACCGAATCCTCAGCGTCCCCAGAGCAAGGAATTGTTGCCCGCAAGGCGAGGGCACTTACTAGGGACCGGTCCGTATAGTGACTCAGGTGTTAAATAGGGATGGCATTTAGTCCGGGCTGATCCTCATCATCAGTCACCCCCGCTCCCGCCGCCTGCGGGCTCGGAACCCCATGCGTGCATGCGCAATCATGTTTTGTGGAAGCGATGCGGGCATGGCGTCTCCTAATGTTTGCATTTCACCTGAAGGCAGGGTTTGACGCGCCGCCTAACGAGGGTGGACTATATGCGCGAAGGACGTCAGGATAGTGGATTTTGGCGGACGGGTCCTGGTTCTGGCGATGGTCGACTAGCACTTCACAGGGTCAGGGATGCGACCCTTTAGCCGTTAGACCTTGTTCATATTGGCTGTCCGCTTTTCGCGAAACCGCTTGGGTTCGTAGAAATAGCGAGCAGGTGACGGTGGAACTCAGGTTGTGAGTGCGCTGATGACGTCAATGGTGTGATGGGTTCACGGGCAACTCAACTTTCGTCACAGGGACGGATCAGTAAGGGATCTGGGGACCTACGTGACGGAGTTCTTCACGTGGGTCTAGGACAGGACATCGTTGGAGAATGACGCTGAGCTTTCGGAGTTCGAGGCGATCCGCCGGGGTTGCCGTCAAGCAGCAGATCGCCGATGAGACCCTGCGCTGCTGGCGCCGTAAGGCTCAGATCGATGCCGACGAACGCCAAGGCGCGACCGGCACCGAACACGCGGAGATCGGGCGCTTGAAGGAAGAAGTCGCCGAGCTGCGCCGTACCAACGCGCTGCTGAAGTAGTCTGCAAGCGCTTTTTTCGCATCGAAGCTCGACCGGACCACGACGAAATGACCACGTTCATCGACACATTCCGTGACCGTTTCGGGGTCGAGTTCATCTGCCGCACCCTGCGTGCGGCGGGCGTGGCGTTCTCGACGTCCCGAGGTTACCACCGAGCCGACCCGCGCCCGTCGACCACTGCTCTGCGGCGGCGTGCTGCTGTCGGATGACAACGTAGATGAGACTAGTGACAGTTAGTTGAGACTCAAGAAACGTCTGCCCTGGACAGCGGGATCCTTGTGCGTTGGCCAGGTTGGCATTCCCGTCTTCCGTCGGTGAGGTTCCCGTGCCTGTCGTCACTCGCCTCTACACTCATCGCCATGAACGCAGGCACGCCCTACTACGCCGAACGCAAACGTCGCGATGAGGCGGCGAGGCTATCGACGCCGATCTCCGCAGAGGACATCCTCGAAGAGGATGAGCGGCTGGGAGTGAAGCTCGCAACGCTCTGGGAAACGGTGGGGCAGCATTACGATCGACACGCATTCCCGGGGACATCGCCGCTGTCCGAGTTGGTGCGAGGCGTTCTGAAGATGCACACCGGAATCGTCGTGTACGGCGGCACAATGGCCTCGGCAATCAGCGGGGACTACGACGCGGAGACCAAACTGTCGATAATCGAAGCGACAGCGGAGATCCTGAGCCGGGAGGTGAGGGCCGGTCAAGGTAGCACTATCACCGGCTCGGAGATGGGAGCAGTGTTCACGAGGAAAGTGAACAAGGTGTTCCAAGATCACAACGTGAACTTAGAACTCGACGAATCGCGCCGGTTTATCCCGATCGAGTCGCCGGTCGTTCACTCCAATGTGGTCATGCCAGCGCCCACCCTTATGCGCGGCGATACGCGCTTCGCGGGTGTGGAGAAGGCATACGAAGATGCACTGACCGAGTTGCGGCGCGGTGAAGGCGGTAATGCGGTGACCGACGCAGGTACCGCACTGCAAGAGGCATTCGAGGCCGTCGGTATCGCTGGTGGCACGTTGGGCAAGCAGATCGATGGCGCACGGAACAGTGGTGTGCTCGGTGGGACGAATTCGCCGTTCGCAGAAAGCTTAGTGAAGGTCGCGCAGTGGGTCGCCGCGAAGCGCAACAACGGCGAGGCGCACCGCGCCGTACATGGCATTGAGCTCAATGATGCGTGGTTCATCGTGCACGTCGTCGGTGCGTTCATTGTTTACCTACACCAGACGACCAGCCCAACAGACTCAGACGACGGTTAGAGTTCTCGATGGCGCTCGGGGTCGCGGTGGTCATCGCGACGCTCTGACGCACGGTCACTTGCCAGACGCCACCGAGCAGGGCTGACCAACCGCCCCATGACGCGCAAATCGCCGAAACTTTGTCAGTGGAGCAGAGCATAATTCTAGAAATGATGCGTCGGCGATCACCACACATCAACCGTCCACCCGCAGCGTCATGCGCTGCGCTGACCGCCCAACATCCACGCGCTGTCGTCGGGAAAGACGGCGTGGAAGTCTCCGTGGATCTCTACGCGCTCACACACAAGGCCTGACGCCGGATCATGGCGAACAGACGAGCGCGCAGAGCCCGCCGTGGTAGAGAAATGGGTCTGGCCCCGCGCGTGCCAAGTGCAAGTGAAAGGTTCCCGACGCCTGATATGACAGGGTTGCCCGCCGAAGCCGCCCAGTATGTCGAATCGATGCAGCAGCAGCCGATGGCAATCAACGCGGGAATGGTCGGCGCGAGCGCACTAAGCGCGCAACAGCGTCGTCGGTTACTGAGCGAGATCGACATACTGGACGCATTGTCCCGACTGGCCGATATCCATATGCAGTGGGATATAGCGTCCACGACGCACTGGAACCTCGCGGGGTTGCATCTAGACCTGCTGTTACAGGCCTCAGTCGAGTGGATGTCGGCGGTCCGGGCGGAGGTGAACAAAGGCAATATCTTCGCAGCGCCTCGGGCGACCGTTCAATTGATGCGCGAGATAATGGAGGCCGATCTGCCGTCTTCGGGTAGACCAATGACGGCCGAAGAACTGGTGCACCTACTCCTGTCAATCAATACTGAGCAACAACAAACCACAGAGTTCAGCAGCGACACGCCTGACGCTGTTGACTTCGCAGCACTAGATGCGAAGTTCCAAGCGATGGCACCGGACGAGCTCTACGCGCTCATGCGCGAGTTTCTCACCGCCCAGAACGCGGGCATACTATTCAACGCACCCAACAAGATCGAGGTCCTTAAGGCTGACATCTGGGACCTGTGGTACTCGCACTGGTCCGGCCGGGCCTCCGACACCTTAGGCGCCAGGCCCGTCGACACGTTCAAGATGGCGACCGGAATCGACTTCGATGACTACCTCCGAGCCGGGGATACACTAGCAGCGGCGGTGGCCGCTGGCCGCACCATCGTCGCTCTGGACGAACTCTCCGACAACCCCGCGGTGCGAGACTTTGTCACCGCCAACATGGGGTTGGATCTGGCGGGTTTCCGCGCGCAACTTGCCAATGATCGCGCTCGGGGAGACGTTGGGCTGCAACGATATGGGTTCACCCGGTATCCCCTCCTGGATCTAGAGGATGGAACGTTGCTGATCCTGCGGGCACAGTGGGCGATCGAGAGGTTCTTCGGAGACCCACCCCAGTTCGACGTCATCGCCGCGTTCGCCAGCCGCGGTGACACGCACAACACAAAGCGATTTAACGAAGGGATTAAGCACCAGTTCGAGGATACTGTCGGACGGATCGCCGCAAGGATCGCGGCGAGCAGCCAACGCGTGAGCGCGGTCGTAAACGAGAGCGAGCTCCAGGCGGAGTGGACGCAGGGCCGCGGGCAGACGCCGTCGGTGTGCGATTGGGTGCTACGTGCTGGACCTGTCAACGTGCTGATTGAAGCGACTCACCACCCAGTGAAAGAGTCACTCGCGCAGGGACTCGCAGATGGGCAAGCCTACAACGAAGACGCCAACAGAGTCTTGACTGACCGAAAGTTTAAGCAACTCGCATCAGTAATGGAGCTTATCCGTAGTCGAGGCTGGTCGGGACAACCCCAACCGGATGCGATCTTTATCCCCATCGTCGTCGTGCCGAACTCGGGCACACCAAGTTCGGCACTCAGCGAGATGGACAACGCGAAGCGAGCTGAGCCAGCATTCGCCCCCTACCAGGGCCGAGTCGCGCGGCCGGCTGTCTTGCAGTTGCGAGATGCCCAGCTACTCGAGGGTCTCGGAGATTACCTCCCCGGCGATGTAGTGAACTTCCTGTACCAGTGGCGCAAATTCCCGGTACCGCTGTCACTGGGTGAGTTCCTAGAACTGAACAACGTGCCTCGCCCTGTGCCAAAACACATATTCGGAGCTGCCAATCGTCTTGACGAGCAACTCCGAGGAGTGGTGCGCACGGAATAATTCGGCGTGTTGGGTGCCCTCGACACAGATAGGTGGTCAACACACGGTGTTTCGTGACTATCTGTCGAGTGTGACAGCCTCGTAGTCGATGATCTGCCCAAGTGACTACGCAAAGACTCATCACCGGACAAGCGATCATGATAGACGGAGGACAGTCTGTCGTTCTCGTATGACCTAGACCGACACCACAGAAGATGCCGCAAATGCGGCTAGCGCGCGGCGAACGTGCGCTGGCGCAGCCCGCTGCGCTGTCGGGATGGTCCTTCCACGGATCATCGGTTGCTGCCGCTTTCCAGCATTGACGTTTACGATATGGGACAACTTGTGCTTTCCTTACATCAACTGGCGCGGAAAACAGAAAGCTCACTAGAAGACATCAGCTCTGGAGTTATTGGTATGCCAGATAGCTGACCGGCAGCAGAGAAGACAGATTCGAAAGGCGATCTTATCGCGGCCCCCAGGTCGGTGGAACCCTCGGCCGCCGCCAAGGCGGCCGTTACTTCGGCTAATCGTGGTCCTTCGGCATCTCGCGAGACTGTGTCGAACGATGTTGGATTGTCACCATTTGTTGATAGGAAAACGGTGTACGAAGATTCGCTGGTTGATGTTGCTGCAACCCACGAACCTTCATCGGCAGATAGTTCTTTCGCCAGCTTGTGATATCGAGCCAATTGGCCACCGAGAACTTCGAACATCAGTGTTGAACCACTGTGGGAGCCGACACCGACAACGAGGCCAACATCACCCTGTGGTGGGTCATTGCGGTAGATCTCCTCGGTAAGAAGGAAGAGGTCATGAATGCCGTTCGCTGCCGCCGGTTCAGATAGAGGCTGTAATTTGTCGATAAGCACCGTTGGATTCACCGTTACTACAGTAAAGCAAAAGCCGCGAGCAATTAACTTTCCAAAGTCGGAGCGTAACCACGAATACTGATCTGCTGCACTCATACTGAATCCTCCAAATCTACTGCACAGTGACGCGATATAAGTCGCCGTCCATGACGCGCTCTCGCGCATAGAATCCGCCTAAGGTGCCCCCTTGGCTTGAGTTCTCTCCCGAGGGCACCCACGCGATGACCGTAGCACTGCCTCCTTGTCGCGAGGACGCGAAGGGATACTCATCGCAGCTCGCGCTGGTATCCTTCCAAGGTGTATGCGAGAAGTCAGGCTTCGGCCCCAGGGCAGCCTTACGCGCATCACTACATGCTACCTTGCGGTTATCATCCTTGAGGCCACCATCGACTCGATTCAAGGTCGATGGATAACCTTTACTAAATCCGTTCCTTATGTTTTTGCTAACGTACGGGTATTTACTAGGCGAAAAATTGAGCGTTGGGGTGAACGCTACGTTTACACACCCCGGTGTCGTCCAGAGATCGTCACACCGTAAAACTGCATCCATTTCTACTTGTCGAACCAATGGGGCAGTTACTGTAGTAATGGACGTTGTTCTCACTATTATTTTGGTGACCTGAGTGTTCGCAGAGGAGTAAGGAATGTGAATATTAAACCCAGGTTTCGCGTTAGACTCGGCAGATTTTTGTAGAGTTCCACCCCACTCCTCCCGGAGGTCGAAGTTCGATCCAGAGCCGTTATAGCGTGCTGTCAGAACATCAATCTTAAATGATCCTCCTATCGTGCCCGGAATATCGTGAGATAGCGTGAAGTGCATATCAACGTTAAAAGTAGATGCTCCTTGGCCACCCTCCGCTTCACCGGTGAATTTGACTGTCCAAGCATCTACCGGAACTTGGTTCTTTTTAACAGTGGAGGTAGCATAGCCAGAGAAGCAGGCGGTGATCCTGCTATTGGTGCAGTCGTCCGGGGATGCATCAGCTTCCGCATTTGTAATAATAGTCAGGCACGCGCCCGAAACTAGGGTGAGTATTGCCAGAATGCTTATTTGCAATCTCGACTTATCGGTCTTCTTGAAGAAGTACATGGTGACCTCTTTAGGGTGTAAGGAGACCTCGGCTGCATTGATATCGGCAGTGCGCCAAGGTTGCCTAGTTGTTAACTAAGTGAATTTAGATGAAATGCATGAGGGCGCAGAAGCGAATGCGCAAATCTACTAAGCTAGCGTCTTCCGACAACAAGATCCTGCGTGTACTTATCGCCATTCCCGTGTGTTGCCGAACCGCGCTGAGAAGATCTAGCTGCCGTGTCGCTATTTATGGTCGGTTGGCCGGGTGTTACGCCTGCTGCGGGGTTGCTAGTGCTGGCGGGTGGGTTGAGGCTGGGGCCGACGCGTGGGGTGGTTGATGCATTTCCACTGCTGCTGGGTGAAGCGCTACTGGGGGTGGGCGTGTCGCTAGTGGTGGTGATCGACGGTGGTGGTGTGGTGTTGTTCTCGCCGCATTTGTAGGGCGGGTTGGGGGCAGGGGCGTCGTCGATCGACTTGCCGGGATGGGTAGCAACCCAAGCTTGCTTCCAGGTGGTGTTGTAGGTATTGGTTTCGCGTTGGCAGCGTTCGGCGGGTGTTTCTGCTGCCGAGGTGCCGGTGGTGATCGCGGCGATACCGAGAGCGCATATTGCTACGGTGATCGCGACGAGCAGTAAGAGCCGTGGCCCAAGCTTGGCGACTGCGATGCTGTGGTTACCCATGGAACCCCGACCGTCCCTTCATGATTGTGAATGAGTGTATCGCGGAGGCGAATTGATGGCGAGTCATGACCATGCGTCCATTCCGGGCTGGGCCAGGCAGCCGGGGATCGTTGGGGCGGGCGGCGCTTTGGTGGGGTTCTGGCCTGGGTGGGTAACAACCCATGTTTGCACCCACAGGCGTTGATAGGTGTGGCAGTCTTTGCTGGTCAGATCGATGCGGGAGGGTGCGGGGGTGGCACCTGGGCGACTTGCTTGAGCAGACGGGGCATCTACCGCGGTCAAGCCGAAGCCTGTGCCGATGAGTGCTGCGGTGGCGAGGCCGGCGGTCCACACGCCGGCGCGGCGTGTGGTGGTGACGCGGTGGCGGCCGCCGCGGCGGTTGCGAGATTTGGTGATGCTGATAGTCATGTGTTCTCCCTAAAGGTGAGTGAGTGCTGTTGGGGGTGCGACCCGACTTGGCGAGGTCTTCAGATGTGTTGGTGGATGCGGTCACTGGCACCGACTAGATGCTTTTTTGGGCGCCGTATTCGGTGTAGACGTAGACGCCGGTATCGGTGGTGACTGAGATTTTGGCGAAGGGGCGGACCTGCACCCCGCCGATCGCGTTGGACATCGAGAGTTGAATACCCGACAGGACGATGTCAGCAGCGGGTTTGGTCATCGCGATCGACGCTAGGGTGACGATCTGCACCTTGCCTGCCCCAACTTCAAACTCCAGATCCGCAGCAGGAATGACCGTGGCTTCCATCTCTGCTTTTCCCCCGACCTCACCGATCGAGGCGCCACCACCAGAAGAGGAGATCGTCATTGTCGGTGCGATCTTCGCGTTCACTCCGGCGTTGAGTTTGAGCTCGGGTGTGTGCGCTGTGACCTTCACCCCGGTCGGGGCAAACGAGACGGGGTAGCCGATCTGGTAGCCGACCTCCAGAGTCGCTCGGACTGATTCGCCATCGGTGATACCGCGCACGGCGGCGTGGACATCTGCCGACAAGAGCGCTTCACGCGAGAGGGCATCGACCGAGCCGATCGGCTTGGCGTTCACCGTGTAGGAGTTCAAGTAGATGGTGTGCCCATCACGCGTCGGGTGCGCCCGCGCCGACGCCGTGCCAGTCCCGACTACTAGACCACCCAACAGGCTCACCAACACACAGACGATCGCAGCAATCCCTACGAATCCGACACGGTAGTGAGTATGTCGGTACCACCGCATCGGAGGGTTTACTGCCCGATCGATACCGTCGACATCGACATGAGTTTGCTCTGACGTATGCACTGAATTCCCCTGACCCTTTAAGTCGTGAACACCCGCAAAGTGACTCTCACCGGGTGTCCACGATGACGTAGGCGAACTACAGCACGCCAAATCGGTCCGCGCAACTGGACCGTGACATAAACATCTAGAATCGGCTGGTCAAGGCGCTAACCGAGTTTTCCGGACCGGAAAGACAAGTTCGCGCGACCTGGCAGAATAGGCCCGGATAGTCGACCTAATCCTGCCTATCCGTTGCCAGTGTGGGCCGAAACACTCGAAGCCCCTTATGCTCCCATCTGACTGTTCGGCAAATTTAATTGCCCATGCACAGCAGAACACTTCGTCGGGAAGCGCAACCCTCCACTTGCGATCGCCCCCTGCCAGGCGGCTATCTGGGTGGTACCGCCGCCTTCTCTGGGTGTGCGGCAGAGATATATGACATTGCGCTCGCTACGGAAAGTCCGAACTGTCGCATCAGCCCGACCGGGTCTTCAGATACCCGGGCCTCAAACAGGATTCGATCGGAGCGGAGCCGATCACACACGTCACAGCATTAGCACCTTTGCAACCCACCGGTGCTACATATACCGAAGGCCATTCGACCTCACGGCCGATCTCGCCAAATCTATACCGTCAACCAAGCCGTGCAAGAAAAGCAGACGAAATCATTGACTCCGAAACATGTTGTGGCACAACCTATCTATCAGGGCTGCTGCCCAGCTCGACAATGAGACGGCAGGCTACATATAGCGGTCCTGGCGCGCATCGAGACGCGTGGCTCTACCCACCGTCCAGCCAGGACGGGGCTATCTACGGTGAGCAGGAGGATCGACCATGAAATGGACTGAACTGAAAGTACGCACGAAAGCCGCCCTGGTTGCAGGGGCAATGGCAGCCGCCGTCGCTGTGCCCGCCGCGGTCGGCATAGGGACGGGAACCGCGCACGCGGCATATCCAGTGGTGTCAGTCCAAGCGGGTGCCGCTGCACGCAACGCGCCGACTACGGCCAACTCCTTCGTGGGATGGGTCTTAAACGTGACTGACTCGGGCGGTGCATCACTGGGCCGACAAGTCGCCTACGTGCGTTGCTACGCCGACGGCGGCTGGGCCAACGGAAACTACGCCTCGAACCGATGGTTCAAGGTCTACGTCTACGAAAGCCTGCACAAGTGGCCACACGCTCAGTGGCTCTATGTTCATTCGTCATACGTCACAAACCAAAAGGCAGTTGGTCGCTGCTAGGCCCTGGAACGCTCTCGCAACTCGGGCGGCGAGGGCGTTCCACAGCGTCGCATCAGGCCGCGCGAAATACCCTGTACTGCTTAGCGGGACCTATTGCGGCCCAACGCCACTCACGAACTATGCAAGGTGATCAATTCGGGGAGATGGACGTTGACCGCGTCGAGCGGTTCTAACGAGCGCGTCGCCAGTGAGGTGATTACGGCACCTTCGATCGCGGCGATGATGATGATCGCAAGCGATTCCGCTTGCTCCGGTCTGATCCGGTGACGTTGCAATCCGGCCGCCAATGTCTGATGCCAATCGGTAAAAACGTCGCCCGCGATATCCGCCGCCAGAGGTGCTTCTGACCGGCCGAGCGCGGCCGCGACGATGGGGCAGCCGGCTTTGAAATCGGCGCCCGCGATCAGTCGCTTCCACGCGACGACGAAACTCTCGATGGCTGCGGCGGGCGTTGGAAACTCATTGAAACGGGCGACTTCGGCGCCCAACGCGGCCCCCGCCACCCGCGTCGCTTCGGCGACGAGAGCTGACTTTCCTTCGGGAAAGTTCACGTAAACCGACCTCCGGGATATCGCACTGTTCTCGACGATCGCCGCCACCCCGGTCCCCGCAACGCCCTGGCGTCGCATGAGATCAATTGTCGTGGATACGAGTTTGTCTCGAGCCGCCATGCCGCCACCACCTTCGTTCGCGTACTACGTCAGTGAATGCAAGTATACCGCTCGGTGTACTAGGGTCGGTCCCCACGCGGTTAACCGATCGGTATACCTACCGGATCCGGCCGACTGCCGGACTCGCAACGGCGAACGAGGAGTGAAGATATGGCAAGCAATGGCATGTCGGGCGCGGACGCGATCGTCGTGGGGGCTGGCCTCGGCGGTCTATCTGCCGCCGCCTATCTGGCCGCCGTCGGCAAGCGTGTAATTCTGCTGGAGAAGTACTCGGCACTTGGCGGTTCGTCGCATGTATTTCAGCGCCGCGGGCGCTGGGAATTCGACTGCGGCGTTCACTACGTCGGCGAATGCGGCGACGATGGCGCCGTCACCACCGTGATGCGAGGACTCGGACTCGATGACCGCATCGAGTGGCTGCCGTTAGATGAATCGGGTTTCGATCGAATCATCGGCCCGGGTTTCGAATTGGCGACCCCGGTGGGTTGGGATGCGTACCTGACGAACCTCCACAAGTCCTTTCCCGACGAGCCACGCGCCGTTCGCCGCTTCCATAGCGTGATGCGAAAACTCGGGGAAAGTGTCGATCGCTTTGACACCGCCGGTTCCGCGCGCGGACACGGGCAATGGCTGATCAAGGCTGGGACTGCGGCGCCATTCGCGGCGATGCCCTACGGGGCGTTTCTGGCGATGTGCGGATTCTCCGGAAGAGCCGTGCTGGCGCTTTCGGTCCAATGCGGCGCGCTCGCCACCACACCAGCGACGGTTCCGACCGCGATGATGGCCGGATTCCTTCAAGACTATGTAGGCGCCGGGGCGTACTACCCGCGCGGCGGCGGTCAGATGCTGGCCGCTGGGTTTGCCGAAGTCATCACTACTCATGGTGGGCAGATTCGCACCCACTCGGATGTATCGCGCATCGTGATTGAGGGAAATGCGGTGGTTGGTGTCGAGTTGGCGGATGGCCAGCGCGTCCACGCTCCGGTTGTGGTCTCCGATGTCGATGTCATCAAGACATTCACCGATCTGGTCGGACTGGATCGACTGCCCGCCTGGCACCGAAATCGGGTGCGACGCTGGAAGATGTCCAAGCCGGTTGTCACCGGATTCTTCGGCCTCGACTACGACACCGGCGCGTACCCCAACAGCAACTTCTTCTCCATTCCCAATTGGGACGATGCGGGGTCCCTGTGGTCGCTGTCGAAGATGGCCGGCCAGCTTATCGGCGGGCGTGGATTCGACGACGGTGCGGAGTGGGCGCGAGCACTCGCCGCGCGCCAGCCGATGTACGTGCAGTCGTCGTCCCGGCGCGATCCATCTAATGGTCGCGCGGCGCCGGTCGGATCGTCGACTGTCGAAGTGCAGACGATCACCCCTGCCGACCCGCGTCTGTGGGGCGTTCACGGGTACGACATCGACAGTGGTGAGTACCGCGGCGACGCACGCTATAGCGAGATCAAGAAGATCGTCGTCGACGGCATGCTCGAACGGATGGAGCAGGCCTTCCCCGGCTCGTCAGCCAAGGTCACCATCGCTGAATTGGGCACCCCGGCCACTCAGACAAGGTTCGTCGGTAACACCGGAGGCGCACCATTCGGCCTCGAACTTCGGTTCACCCAGAGCGGACTGCTGCGCCCGCGCTCACACACGCCGGTCTCGGGACTTCTCCTCACCGGAACCAGTACGGCTTGGGGGCCGGGAACTGTCGGCTCGATGATTAGCGGAGTGCACGCCGCGTCTGCCGCTACCGGACGGGACTTGGCCTCCGAAATCCGAGGCGGAACCGTCTTGGCCGATCCCACTCGGTTCAGCGCCTGGCCGGATGACTTCGATCCGCTTGCCGCGACCCGTTCATTTACCGTGAAATGACTGATGGCCCAGTGACTCAATTGACTTCTGCCGCTCCTGCCCGGTCCCGCACGGTTGCCAGTCTCACCGTCCTATCGATGGCTGCCTTTATGGCGAGTCTCGATGCGTTCATCGTAAATGTGGCGTTCGAGTCAATCGGAAAGGACTTTCCTGATTCGACTGTCGGTGGTCTGTCCTGGATTCTGAATGCTTACACCATCGTCTATGCCGCTCTATTGATTCCGGCTGGGCGCCTCACTGATCGATTTGGTCAGCGATCGGGATTTCTGATCGGGATAGCGCTGTTCACCGCCGCCAGTGCCGCGTGTGCGCTAAGTCCCGGCGTGGTGTGGCTTGTCATCTTTCGCGTGATTCAGGCGATTGGGGCGGCGTTGCTCACGCCCGCCAGTCTCGGTTTGACGTTGGCCAGCGTCGACCCTGCGCATCGGGTCCGGGCGGTTCGTTTGTGGGCTGCCGTCGGAGCGTTGGCTGCGGCACTCGGTCCAGTAGTCGGCGGACTCTTGGTGACCATCGACTGGCGCTGGATATTCCTCATCAACCTGCCGATCGGAATTGGCGTGTTCGTCGGGGCGATACTTTTCGTCCCGAAAATCGAGCAGCTAAAACAGTCCGCGCTACCTGACTTCTTCGGGGCCGTCATGCTGGTGATCGCCATCGGATCGTTGACTCTGGGCCTGGTGCAGGGGCCCGACTGGGGATGGACCTCGCGTGGTGTGTTGCTTTCGTGGGCGTTGTGCGTGGTGACACTTGGCGTCTTCGTCGTATCGATGTTCCGGCACCCGGCTCCGGTAATACCGCCGGCGCTACTCCGGGTGCGGTCGTGTCGTTGGTCGAATGTCGCGGCGATACTCTTTTCAATTCCGTTCGGTGGTCTGCTATTCAGCAGCATCCTTTGGATGCAACAGGTGTGGGGATATTCGGCGATTCAAACCGGCTTTGGCGTCGCTCCCGGACCGCTTATGGTTCCCATATTCGCGGCGGTGGCGCATAAACTCTCGGCGCGCTACTCCATTGGCGTAATTACCTCAATCGGCTGCGTGTTGACCGGTGTTGGAGCGATCGTCGTTGCCGAGTCGGTATCGCTTCACCCGTCGTATATGACCACGATGTTGCCCGGCTGGATTGTCGGCGGTATCGGAGTGGGACTGGCGTTGCCGTCGATATTATCTTCGGCTACAGCGGAACTGCCTGATGATCAATCCGCGACCGGCAGTGCATTGGTAACAATGGCGCGGCAGTTGGGATTGACGATAGGTGTCAGTCTCGTAGTCGCGATTGTCGGAACCCCGCTCGGCCCGCAACAAGCGTTCGATAGGTTCCACGAGGCGTGGTGGGCGTTAGCGATAGTCGGACTTGTCGCGGGACTCGCGGCGCTGTTGTCGACTCCTGCGGTCAGTTCTTCGGGTGGACGCCCATTAGTGTCGCGATCTGCTGCGCCAACGGCGTGAGGTTGAGTTTGTCGGGGTCCTTCTTAGGCTTG